>DKJL01000016.1 GCA_002454815.1 Flavobacteriales bacterium UBA6693 | reverse complement strand
CAACTGTTTCCACAGCTGTGGCGATCATGGTTTTCTTTTCTTCCGGGATTACGATATCTCCTAAACTAAATGAAAGTCCGCCTCGGAAAGCGTTGGAATATCCAAGATCTTTCATATCATCCAAAAACTGCACTGTAGTCGGGAAGTCGGTATCGGCAAGAATTCTACCGATAACGTTTCGCAGCGATTTTTTGGTCAGAAGTTCATTAACGTAACCTACCTGTTTGGGTACAATTTGGTTAAAAAGTACTCTACCAACAGTAGTTTCGATAAGCCTTGTCACCAATTCACCTTGTTCTTTCACAGGAACTCTACATCTTACCTTTGCGTTTAGGGAAACCTGTCCTTCAGCGTAGGCAATTTCTACCTCTTCCGGTGAATAGAAAGCCAGGCCTTCACCTTTCACTTTAATTTCATCCGTGGAAGAAAGTTCTTTAGTCATGAAATACAGACCCAAAACCATGTCCTGAGAAGGTACCGTGATTGGCGAACCGTTTGCCGGGTTCAGAATGTTCTGAGATCCCAACATCAGCAGTTGTGCTTCCAGAATAGCTTCCGGACCCAGAGGTAAATGCACCGCCATCTGGTCACCATCAAAATCCGCGTTGAAAGCCGTTGTTACCAAAGGGTGAAGCTGAATCGCTTTTCCTTCGATCATTTTCGGCTGGAACGCCTGGATTCCTAATCTGTGAAGCGTAGGTGCACGGTTCAGAAGAACCGGGTGACCTTTCATCACCCCTTCCAGAATGTCATAAACCACAGGTTCTTTCCTGTCGATGATTCTCTTGGCAGATTTTACGGTTTTTACAATCCCTCTTTCGATCAGTTTTCTGATGATGAACGGTTTGTAAAGTTCGGCGGCCATATCTTTAGGAATACCGCATTCGTGCAACTGCAGGTTTGGACCTACGACGATTACGGAACGCGCGGAATAATCCACACGTTTACCTAAAAGGTTTTGACGGAAACGTCCCTGCTTTCCTTTCAATGAATCGGAAAGTGACTTTAAAGGCCGGTTGGATTCTGATTTTACAGCAGAAGATTTTCTGGTATTATCAAAAAGTGAATCCACCGATTCCTGCAACATTCTCTTTTCGTTTCGAAGGATTACTTCCGGAGCTTTAATTTCCAAAAGTCGCTTCAAACGGTTGTTTCTGATGATTACACGACGGTAAAGATCATTTAAATCTGAAGTCGCGAAACGGCCACCATCCAAGGGAACCAAAGGTCTGAGTTCCGGTGGAATTACCGGAAGCACGCGCATAATCATCCATTCAGGACGGTTGATCATACGGGTGTTTGCACCACGCAGGGCTTCTACGACGTTCAGTCTTTTCAGCGCTTCCGTTCTTCTTTGTTTCGAAGATTCGTTGTGCGCTTTGTGACGCAGGTCGAAGGAAAGAGAATCGAGGTCGATTCTTTTCAATAATTCTTCTACTGCCTCAGCACCCATCTTGGCGATGAATTTGTTCGGATCAGCATCATCAAGATATTGGTTTTCCTGTGGCAAAGTATCCAGAACATCCAGATATTCTTCTTCAGTAAGGAATTCCATCGTATCGAAATCAGCGCCGTCGGCTTTGCGGGCAATACCTTGCTGGATAACGACATATCTTTCGTAATAGATGATCATGTCTAATTTCTTAGACGGCAAACCGAGCAGGTAACCAATTTTATTCGGTAACGAGCGGAAGTACCAGATATGAGCTACAGGAACGACCAGGCCGATATGCCCGATACGCTCGCGACGTACTTTTTTCTCGGTCACTTCCACACCGCAACGGTCACAAACGATTCCTTTATAGCGGATACGTTTGTATTTACCACAGGCACACTCATAATCCTTAACAGGACCGAAGATCTTCTCGCAGAAAAGACCATCGCGTTCCGGCTTGTGCGTACGGTAGTTAATGGTTTCGGGCTTTAAAACTTCACCGCGGGAATCCTGAAGGATATTTTCGGGAGAAGCGAGACCGATGGTAATTTTGGAAAAATTACTGGTTTTATTTTTATTTGACATTAGTTCAATTTTAGATTATAGATTTTAGATTTTAGATTATTTGAACGAATTCATTCAAAATGTATAATTTAAAATATAAAATTATTCCTCAAGTCTTACATCAAGGCCAAGACCTTGCAGTTCATGAAGCAACACGTTGAAGGACTCCGGAATACCAGGTTCCGGCATTGCTTCCCCTTTGGCAATCGCTTCGTAAGTTTTGGCTCTACCGATAACGTCATCAGACTTCACCGTTAAGATTTCTCTCAGAATATTCGATGCACCGAACGCTTCAAGTGCCCAAACCTCCATCTCTCCGAAACGCTGTCCACCAAACTGTGCTTTACCACCCAGCGGCTGTTGCGTAATGAGTGAGTACGGCCCGATAGAACGCGAGTGCATTTTGTCATCAACCATGTGACCCAGTTTCAACATATAAATGATCCCAACCGTTGCGGGCTGTGCAAATCTTTCACCTGTTCCACCGTCATAGAGGTACGTGCTGCCATATTTTGGCAAACCTGCCTGGTCCGTATATTCTGTAATTTGATCTAAACTCGCTCCGTCGAAAATCGGCGTGGCGAACTTTAAACCTAATTTTTTACCGGCCCAACCAAGTACCGTTTCGTAAATCTGTCCGATGTTCATACGCGATGGTACACCCAGTGGATTCAATACGATATCTACCGGCGTTCCGTCTTCCAGGAACGGCATATCTTCCTCGCGAACGATTCTCGATACAATACCCTTGTTACCGTGGCGACCCGCCATTTTATCTCCTACGTTCAGTTTACGTTTTTTAGCGACGTATACTTTCGCAAGTTTGATGATACCGGCAGGAAGTTCATCTCCGATAGAGATCGCAAATTTCTCACGGTTTTTAACGCCCTGGATGTCGTTGTATTTGATCTTATAGTTGTGAATCAGCTGTTTCACCAATTCGTTACGTTCTGCATCTACAGTCCAGTCGGCACCGCTAACATTCACATAATCTTCCACGCTTTGCAGAAGTTTCGTTGTAAACTTCACACCTTTTCCGATGATTTCTTCTTCAAGATCGTTGTTCACGCCCTGAGAAGTTTTACCGTTTACCAGCGTACCGAGTTTCTCAAGCAAAGTGCCGCGCAGTTCATCGAATTTCGATTTGTACGTGTTTTCGATTTCCTCGAGTTTCAGCTTCTCTTCAGATCTTTTCTTTTTGTCTTTAATATTTCTGGAGAAGAGCTTCTTATTGATCACCACTCCTCGTAAGGAAGAGTCGGCTTTCAATGAAGCGTCTTTTACGTCCCCAGCTTTGTCACCAAAGATCGCACGAAGCAGTTTTTCTTCCGGCGTAGGATCTGATTCACCTTTTGGCGTGATCTTACCGATCATAATATCGCCCGGCTTCACATCGGCTCCTATACGGATCATTCCGTTCTCGTCCAGATCTTTTGTGGCTTCTTCGGAAACGTTCGGGATATCAGCGGTAAGTTCTTCCATACCCAATTTGGTATCGCGAACTTCCAGCGAATATTCATCCACGTGAATCGACGTAAACCAATCCTCACGAACTACTTTTTCGTTGATCACGATGGCATCCTCGAAGTTGTACCCTTTCCATGGCATAAATGCTACCGTAAGGTTTCTACCGATGGCCAGCTCGCCGTTTTCCGTTGCATAACCATCGCAAAGAACCTGACCTTTTTCTACTTTGTCGCCTACTCTTACGTTGGGTCTCAAAGTGATGGTAGTACTTTGGTTGGTTTTACGGAATTTAGTCAGTTTATAAGTTTTCGTCCCGGTTTCAAAAGAAACCAAGTTCTGATCTTCTGTTCTGTCGTATTTGATGGTGATTTTATCAGCATCTACGTATTCAACAACCCCATTTCCTTCCGCATTGATTAAAACACGAGAGTCGGTAGCCACTTGTTTTTCCAGTCCTGTTCCTACAATCGGAGCTTCGGGCTTCAACAACGGAACGGCCTGACGCATCATGTTCGAGCCCATCAATGCACGGTTCGCATCATCATGCTCCAGGAAAGGAATCAATGAAGCGGAAATACCGGAAATCTGGTTTGGCGCTACGTCGATCAGGTCAACCTGTTGCGGTTCTACCACCGGATAATCGCCATCCAAACGAGCGATGACACGATCGGTATCGATGGAGCCGTCGTCTTTCATTTCAACGTTTGCCTGCGCAATTACTCGGTCTTCTTCATCTTCTGCATTAAGGTAAATAGGTGCAGTTTTCAAATCTACTTTACCGTTTTCTACTTTTCTGTACGGAGTTTCGATGAAACCAAGCGTATTGATCTTCGCATAAATACCCAATGAGGAGATCAAACCAATGTTTGGTCCCTCCGGAGTTTCAATCGGGCAAATACGTCCGTAGTGTGTATGGTGAACGTCACGTACCTCAAAACCTGCTCTTTCTCTGGACAGACCGCCAGGCCCCAGGGCAGAAAGTCGACGCTTGTGCGTGATTTCTGACAGCGGGTTGGTTTGGTCCATGAACTGAGACAGCTGGTTGGTACCAAAGAAGGAATTAATAACAGAGGTCAATGTTTTCGCATTTACCAGATCAATCGGCGTAAAAATTTCGTTATCTCTAACGTTCATTCTTTCTCGAATTGTTCTTGCAATACGCGAAAGCCCTACCCCAAACTGTCCGGATAATTGCTCACCCACTGTTTTGATACGACGGTTGGAAAGGTGGTCAATATCATCCACCTCCGCTTTGGAGTTGACCAACTCGATAAGGTGACGTACAATTGCGATAATATCTTCCTTCGTCAACACTTCTGTTTTCTCCGGAATATTAAGATTCAGTTTTTTGTTCAAACGGTAACGTCCTACTTCACCGAGGGAATAACGCTGCTCGGAGAAGAAGAGTTTTTCGATGATTCCGCGCGCTGTTTCCTCATCTGGCGGATCTGCGTTACGCAGCTGACGGTAAATATACTCCACCGCCTCTTTCTCCGAGTTGGTAGGGTCTTTCTGTAAGGTATTCTGAATGATCGAGAATTCGTTGGAATTTTCTTTGTGAATCAAAATTGATTTCACGCCGGATTCCAGAATCATGTCGATATGCTCTTTTTCGAGAACGGTTTCACGGTCGAGGATAATCTCATTTCTTTCGATAGAAACCACTTCGCCGGTATCTTCGTCTACGAAATCTTCGAACCAAGTGTTCAGCACGCGCGCAGCAAGCACACGTCCTTCGATCTTTTTCAAAGCGGCTTTGGAAACTTTTACTTCTTCCGCAAGATCAAAGATCTGCAGAATGTCTTTGTCGGATTCGTAACCGATCGCCCGCAACAATGTTGTTAAAGGCAATTTTTTCTTACGGTCGATATACGCATACATTACGCTGTTGATATCGGTTGTAAATTCCATCCAGGATCCTTTAAAAGGAATAATACGGGAATAATACAGTTTGGTACCGTTGGCGTGATAGGTCTGGCCAAAGAAAACACCCGGCGACCGGTGAAGCTGCGTCACGATTACCCGCTCCGCACCATTGATAATGAATGAACCGGAAGGCGTCATATACGGCACCGGCCCCAGATAAACATCCTGTACTACCGTCTGGAAATCTTCGTGTTCCGGGTCAGTACAGTATAATTTTAATCTGGCTTTCAGAGGAACTGAATACGTCAGGCCTCTTTCTACACACTCGTCGATCGAGTAGCGCGGTGAATCCACCAAGTAATCCAGAAACTCCAATACGAACTGATTGCGTGAATCCGTAATAGGGAAGTTTTCCTGAAAAGTTTTGTACAGCGATTCGTTCAGCCGTTGTTCCGGCAGCGTATCAAGCTGGAAAAACTCTTTAAAAGACTGGATCTGAATGTCCAAAAAGTCAGGCGTCACAATCTTTCCTTTTACCTCGGAAAAATTGATTCTTTCATTGACCTGAGCTTTAGCGACTGCTTTAGATTTACTCATAAAAAATTAAACAATGAGGGTTAAAAAATATTTTGTTTAAAAAATATCAGAAACTGAAAAGAGCGTAAAGAAGTAAGAAAGAGACGGTTGAAGTTTTGGCGCTATCAGAATTAGTCTTGTTTCTTATTTCTTTGATTCTTGATTCTAATTTCTAACTGCAACGCCGATATATCTTTTCACGGAGTAGTGCAAAATATTTTTAATTGTAATTTTGGCGGCAAGCACTTGCTATTTGTACGAAACACGAAAACCCCTTTCAAAAAATGAAAGAGTTGAAATTCAATAATTTACGTTTAAATAGAAAATAATTCGCGCCAAAATTGACTGCAAATGTACGATTTGTTTTGCGGAATTGCAAATTTTGAAGCAATACTGATTATTAGCATTTATTCGCATTCGCTTTAAAATCCGTAGAGTTCTTTAGCATACTATCAATTCTTCGCGAACCTTCGACGGGCAATTACTTTGATAAAAATGGTTCCGATTTATAACAATTAATGGTATGGAATTCAGCCTAAATACCGTAAATTTGTAAGACAAAATACCATTTCTATGAACTTTCCACGTCTTCAGGAAAAGCTTGAAATCCTGGCTGATGCTGCTAAATATGATGTTTCCTGTTCTTCCAGCGGTGGCACGCGCAAAAATAAAAAAGGAGAACTTGGCGACAGCAGCGCATCGGGCATTTGCCATTCTTATACGGAGGACGGACGCTGCGTTTCCCTGCTGAAGATTTTGCTCACCAATCACTGCATCTACGATTGCGCCTACTGTGTTTCCCGAAAATCCAATGATATCAAGCGCGCTGCATTCACCGTGGAAGAAGTGGTGGATCTTACCATCAATTTTTACCGGCGAAATTATATCGAAGGTTTATTTTTAAGTTCCGGTATTTTCAAAGACGCGGATACCACGATGGAGCGGCTGGTGCGCGTGGCTAAAAAATTGCGTACGGAACATAAATTCAACGGTTATATTCATCTGAAATCCATTCCCGGCGCCAGCGATGAGATCATGAGAGAAGCCGGCCTTTACGCCGACCGTCTCTCTATCAACCTGGAGATACCGACCGCCAGTGGCCTGAAACTTTTGGCACCCGATAAATCGCACGACCAGATGATCAAACCGATGGGATTTATAAAAAATGAAGTAATTCTTTATAAAGAGGAAAAAAAGATTTTTCGCAACGTCCCGAAATTCGCGCCTGCCGGCCAAAGCACGCAGATGATTGTAGGTGCGACGAACGAAACCGATCTGAAAATCATTAAAGTTGCCGATCATTTTTACAAAAATTTTAACCTGAAAAGAGTTTATTATTCCGGTTATGTGCCGATGCTGGAAGATGCACGCCTACCGTCCATCGATTCGCAGGTACCGATGCTGCGCGAAAACCGACTCTACCAGGCCGACTGGCTGATGCGTTTTTACGGTTTCGCAGCCGATGAAATTGTGGAGCGCGACAATCCTTTTCTGGATCTGGAAGTAGATCCCAAATTGGCCTGGGCGCTGCGGAACCGCGAGCAGTTTCCGGTGAACATCAATTTTGCGCCAAAAGAGATGTTGCTGCGTATTCCAGGTGTGGGGCGAAAGTCGGTCTTTAAAATTGTAGCCGCGCGCCGCTTTCAAAAATTGAATTTGGAACATTTAAAGAAAATGGGCGTAGCGACGAACCGCGCGAAATTTTTTATTGAATTTGAATCGAATAATGTATTCACAAAATATCTGGACGATTATCATTTCCGGAAAATTATTTTGCAGGGCATGCAGTCGAAATTTCAAAATCCGTTATCGCAGCAACTTTCTTTGTTTTAAATGACGACTTTACTTTACGACGGCAGTTTCGAAGGGCTGCTCACGGCCATCTTTGAGGTTTTTGAATACCGTTTCGAACCCGCAGAAATCATGAGCGAGCACCTGCAGAGTAACTGCGTTTTGTTTTCAGAATTTCACCAGGTTGTTACCGACCGGGAAAAAGCGGAACGCGTACTGCGCAAACTGGAAATCCCGCTGGGAAAAAGCGGTATTTCGCAGTTGCTGAAAGTGTATTTGTCGGAGGACACAGATGCAGAACGTCTTATCCTGGAAGCCGTACGGCAATCGGTACGTTTGCCGCGGGAAAACGTTTTGGAAAATTATGCAGATCCTGCCATGATGCAGATTGCGAAAATCACCAAATCCGTCGCGCGGGAAGTGCATCGTATGCATGCATTTGTGCGTTTTGAGAAACTGCAGGACGAGGTTTATTTTGCCAAAATAGAGCCGGACTTCAACGTTCTTCCTTTGATCATCAGGCATTTTCGTAACCGTTATCGTGTTCAGAAATGGATGATTTATGACCTGAAGCGTGGGTATGGAAGCTTCTATGACCTGGAGGAGGTCCAAATGTTCGAACCTGCGCCGGAGCAAACTGCCCAATTAAAAAGAACACCGCATCTTTTGCATGAAGAAGAAAAGCACTACCAGAAATTATGGCAGCGCTATTTCTATAAAACCAATATCCCGGAGCGTAAAAATCTGAAACTGCACGTGCAGTCTTTGCCAAAAAGATATTGGAAATATCTGACGGAGAAACTGTAAATTTAAAGCAATCCCCTTTTTTTCCTCAATAAAAAAAGTCACCTCTTTCGAAGTGACTGTAGATACAGTTAATAATGTTTTGAAGTTTACCAAAAAAACCAACAGGAAATCGGTTTTTTATCAGATCGCTTTTATGATGGATTATTTACAGGTCGGGTAAAAGTACAACCGGGACTGGTATCTAATCTAAACTCCGTTGAACCGGCATTTACCGGAGTCCCATAAGCAGTTAATACCACGGTCTGATCACCGGTAGCTGTAAATGTCCCACTTGCGCTGAAGGTAACACCGTTTGCAATGGCAGAATAACTGTACGTGCCGGTTTTAGTTACTGTTACAGTAATACCTTGAGTAACATTTTCCGAGACCGTATTGATGACCAGATAACCGGAAGAAGGACCTTCGCATTTATTGGATGACGCTTCCGCGGTACCGTTCGTAGAGGTAGAACGTTTCCAAAAACTCCATTTCGCGCCATTGAAAACAGCCAAACGCTTTGCACCATCTTTATTGATATATACCATCATACCTGGCGCTGGATTAGGAATATCTAGTACACTTGCGACTTGCGGCAACACCATGGCTTTGGTGCTGGATTCCAAAACAAGTACACCGTCTACTGCGCTGTTATTACTGCCGATAATCACCCTTGCTTTACTGTCTGCTTCTCCCTCCGGTTGCGTATTAAGTGTAGTGGATATATTGGCGGACTGACCACTAAGATCGATCCAGCTGCCATTATAGTATTTAACGCGGGCGTTATTTGCTGTGGAGGCATCCAGCAAGATGGTGCCCTGCGTGGGTTCGGAGGGTAGTCTTCTTACATAGGGCAATACAATACCCTTGTTCTGACCTTTGGCAAATTCTAGTAAAACCCCGGTTTTGACCTTTGCTGTTCCTGTTGCGTCTCCAATGATAACCTGGGCATTTGCCCCAAGCATTATCGTTAAAAGTATAATTGTTACTACTTTTTTCATTTTTTTAAAATTTAATGAGTTAAGGAAGTATTGGCAAGGCATCACTTTCCAATATTATTTTAGTACTTACGGACAAGCGGGTTTGGAGAAACAGCTCCAACCGGATCCAGAACCGTCGTATATTTTCAGGCAGTTGACGTCGCTGTCGTACACCATCATACCGTCCTGTGGGGTATTTATATCATTAATCTCTGCTGTACTCATCCGCGTAATAACAAAACCTTTGGCATTTGCTTCCAGAACGGTATGTGCAGAAGATCTAATCATGGGCCAATTGCCATTATCTGCGCCGGCTCTCTTTAACAATGTAATACCATGTTTAGACGGCACAGGCGCTCCTGCCGTATTGGGACTTATATAACAGACATCATTGACGGTAAGAACAGTCTGCTTACTGGTACCACAATAATTGTTCGGATGTCGTATGGTCACTACATAAGTGCCTGCCGCGTTGGCCGGGGTGACATTATTTAAGGTTAAAGCAGCGCCTGTTACCCCTTCAATGGTAACTCCATTTTTGGTCCAGGAATACGTCAGGCCCGCCGTTGCGTTACCTGATTCTGTATAATTCGGTGCAAAGGGCGAGCTCGTATTCCAAACTGAGGTGGATTCCGCGCTTGCGTCGGAGGTTAAAGTAACGGTTTCTCCCGTGTTGGCAGTAGCTACAGCAGCAGGCGTTGTTCCGGCATTAACTTTTACCGGAATACGTACACCGTCAGTTGTAGCCTGTCCCGTTCCTGCTACGGTCGGAATTCCATTTGTATTTACATTGGTTCCTAAATTTGCCGTGCTGCCGCCGTCGCTACCGCCAGGCAAACTGCCGGTGGTTGCGTATCTATTAGCCCCTTCTGTGGCATCCGGGCAACCGTCATTATCACTGTCTGTGTCTAAAAAATTGGGAACGGCATCACCATCAGTGTCGCAATATAAGCGAACAGCGAAGCCAATTCCCTGGTTGGAATTCGCTCCCATGGCGCTTGCATTAATCGTTACACCAACACCAGTAGTTTGGTAGAGTGCGTTAACAGGGCCAACATTCGTCGCACTATTATTTTGAGTATTTATATAGGTTACCGTTTTATTATTATTTGAAAGCGTGATGTTATTTTGTAACTGTGAAGCAGATACTCCCGTTCTTTCCAATAATGTGAAATCGGAACCATTGGTGATATACGCTAACTGTTCTACATTCCCAGCAGCGTTATTAGTAGTTTCAGGATCAAATACTACGACAGTCACAGGATAACTAATACCGGTCTTCGTAGCGGTAATCGCAACAGTAAATTTGTTTTCTCCCGTAAATGTATTGGAATAAAGCATTTCTTTAAAACTGGCACCATTAACGTTATAATACTTCCCTATCATCTGCGTTGCTGCTGCAGGATTGTAAACAGAAATATCAGCACCGGCCATTATGCCAGTCCCCGTGTAGCGAGATATAGCAGCAGTGTACGTCACGCCATTATGAACTACGGTTCTGGTAGCTGTTGTGTTGGTCGAGTTTAATGTTACGCCACTCCAGTCAAAAAATAACAATTGTTTTGCATATAAAGGCGTAGTTCCAGGACTGTTTAAAACAGGAAACGTCCCATTTGGCGCAACCGTTTGATCACAGTACATTTCAGTATCATCTAAAATTCCATCGTTATCGTCGTCTAAATCTGTAGCATCTACCACACCATCGCCGTCCCAATCGTTTTGTAATGCGGTAACCGTAAAAGTAACCTGCGCTGAACACCCAACATTATTTGTGTAAGTTACAGTCGCTGTTCCGGGCTTTACACCTGTGACCACTCCACTTGCATTTACTGTCGCCACAGAAGTATTGCTGGAAACCCAGGGATTTGTTGTTGCTTTCGTGCCCGATCCTGTAAGCGTGGAAGTGCTGCCCTTAGGAGCGCTTAGAGTTCCGCTAATGATAGGAGTTGCACGTTTCGCCGCGACAGAAAAAGCAGCGCTGCTCGCGGAGGCGCAGGTACCTGCGGTTGCACTAACTGTATAAGAAGTCGCGGCGGTTAAGTTAGATATGACTCCTCCCGCACCCACGGTGGGACCAGCTGGAGTGAATGTATATGTATTCGATGAAGAATAATTGGTGATCGTTGCAGTGCCCGCTGAAGCGCAGGTGGCATCCTGTGTAGCAATAGTTGGTACAGCAGGCGCAACACATTTCACGGAGCTGGGACACAGTTCTACAAAATAGCCATAACCGTCTGTGGTACTACCGTATAGATTGCTCCGCGGATTGGTAATAGTGAGCGTCGTGAAAGCAACCGAGGAGGTTACCAAAACGGCACCATTGGTAGTATTATTGGCGAGGTTAGTGACCTGCACCGTATTACCGCTGATATTAATTTTACCACGACAATCAATTGTACTATTATTAGGGTTTTTAGTTATAGTAAGCGATCCGCCATTGTTAACTGAGAAGTTTGCCATATCAGCTGAGTAAGGTTGTCCCGCGTTTCCCATTAGCAGAAGAAATACCTGCACAGAAGTCTGAGCTTGGCTAAAAGTATAGGTTACACTTTGGCTGTTAGCTGAGTCTTCTGCCCGTAACCAGGCATAGCCGGCGTTTAAGGTGGCTGTACATTGGGGCGTAGCAGTTGTATTATTAGTTCCGGGCGAGTACAGCGCTCTGGTAAGTGTCCGCGTAACTGTGACGCCATTCATCGTCAAACTAGCACTGGTAGACTGAGGAAACTGCGGTGCGGGAATAGCTATACAGGAGGTCTGCGCTACAGCCTCACCCGAGAATGCGAGGGAGCTGAAGAGAAGCAGAAAAAGCTTAAAAAATAAATTTAATTTCATCGTGTTTTGTAAAAGTAAGAATTATAATTTGGGAATATTTTAAACAATCGTTTGACATCTTGGCGATTTAGTAGCACTCATTCTTCACGGCCGCAAAATTAATAAAAAATATAATAAATCGAAATGTAAAAAGTTTACTGTAAGATTGTTAGAAATCTCCTTTGATAGAAGCGCATTAGCAGAATTTCCGACAGAGAAGCAACAATAACAGAAAAGCCGCTTCCCAATGGAAACGGCTTAAAAGGCTGCGGTGTGAAAAAAATTATTTCAATTCTACTTCTGCACCAGCTTCTTCCAATTGTTTTTTCAAAGCTTCTGCTTCGTCTTTAGAGATGCCTTCCTTGATTGCAGTCGGAGCTGAATCAACCATATCTTTAGCTTCTTTCAAACCTGCGCCGGTAAGATCTTTTACCAATTTTACCACTGCTAATTTGGATGCACCTGCAGCTTTAAGAACTACATCGAATTCTGTTTTTTCTTCAACAGCTTCGCCACCGCCTCCAGCAGCAGCAACAACTGTTGCAGCAGCAGGCTCGATGCCGTACTCATCTTTAAGGATGGTTGCCAATTCGTTTACGTCTTTTACAGTAAGGTTTACAAGCGTTTCCGCTAAGTTTTTTAAATCTGACATTTTAATAATGTGTTAATTGTTGAACGATTTATTTTTGTTTTTTTTGAGTCTTTGTTACTCTGCACTTGGTGCATCGGTAGCTTCCGCGCCCGCTTCCGGTGCAGCTTCCGCCGGGGTTTCTTCGGCAGCAGCCTCTTCGGATGCGCCTGCAGCGTCTTCTTTGTTCTGAAGCGCAGAAAGTACGTTTCTGATCGGAGACTGAAGTAAGCCGATGATTTCACCGATCATTTCTTCTCTGGACTTGATGTTCACCAAAGTATCCAGGTTTTCATCACCTACATAGAAAGTTTCCTGCAGATAAGCCGATTTCAAGGCCGGGATCTCTGCTTTTTTTCTGAACGACTGAATCAGCTTGGCTGGTGCATTCGCGGTTTCAGAAATCATCAGGGCAGAGTTTCCTTTGAAGCTTTGGAACATTTCAGAGAAATCTACATCTCCTTCCATCTGTTCCATGGCTTTCTGCAAAAGGGTATTTTTCACCACTTTCAGTGTAATGTTCTGCTTGAAGGCCTGTCTTCTAAAATCAGAAGTGGCAGCAGCATTCATTCCTTCCAGGTTGGCTACATAAACTACTTTCGCGTCCTGCAGCATTCCTTTAATATCTTGTATTACTAATACTTTATCTTCTTTTGTCATTGTCTTACCGATTTTAGTTTACAGATTTAGTATCAATCGCAATACCCGGGCTCATGGTAGAAGACAAGTAAATGCTTTTTACATAAGTACCTTTTGCTGCCGTCGGCTTCAGTTTTACGAGGGTCTGAATAAGCTCAGCCGCGTTTTCTCTGATTTTATCAGCATCGAAAGATACCTTACCGATTCCTGCGTGGATGATTCCGTATTTATCAACTTTGAAGTCGATTTTACCGGATTTCACTTCAGATACGGCTTTCCCGATTTCCATAGTAACGGTTCCGGATTTTGGGTTTGGCATCAAGCCGCGTGGGCCCAAAATTCTACCCAAAGGTCCCAGTTTACCCATCACCGCAGGCATAGTGACAATAACGTCAACATCGGTCCAACCTTCTTTTATTTTCTGCAAATATTCATCAAGACCTACGTAGTCTGCACCTGCTTCTTTGGCCTCAGCCTCGCGATCCGGTGTTACCAGGGCAAGGACTTTTACGTCTTTACCGGTACCGTGTGGCAGAGATACTACGCCTCTTACCATTTGGTTTGCTTTTCTGGGATCCACGCCCAATCTTACGGCGAGGTCTACAGAAGCATCAAATTTTGCAAAGTTTACTTCTTTTACCAAAGCTGAAGCTTCGTCCAAAGAGTACACTTTATTTTTTTCCACTTTGCTTAAAGCTTCCTTTTGCTTTTTCGTCAATTTTGCCATTTCTATTCGTTTTAAGCGTTAGTTGGTTTAGTTCCTGTTACTCTCAAGCCCATAGAACGTGCAGTACCAGCAACCATTGTCATGGCAGAATCAATTGTAAAGCAGTTAAGGTCGGTCATTTTGTCCTCAGCGATTTTTTTCACTTGGTCCCAAGATACACTGCCTACTTTTGCGCGGTTCGGCTCACCAGAGCCTTTCTTTTGCTTAGAAGCTTCCAATAATTGGATGGCAGCAGGTGGGGTTTTGATAACAAATTCGAAAGATTTGTCTTCGTATACTGTAATTACTACAGGTAATACTTGCCCCGGCTTGTCTTGAGTTCTTCCGTTAAATTGCTTACAAAACTCCATAATGTTCACCCCGGCAGAACCCAAAGCTGGACCTACTGGTGGTGATGGATTTGCGGCTCCTCCTTTTACCTGGAGCTTCACCATTTTAAAGACTTTTTTAGCCATTGTTGTTTTTTAAATAATTAAGAAATTTATGAATGTGGAAGCATTTATAAATCCGCGCACCTGTGATCTCACCTCACAACTTTGCATTTCGGACTGCAAAATTAAGAATATTTTTTAATACCACAAGTGTAAACTGCTGATTTCAAGAAAGAATTTCTTATCGGGTAAATGTTGCACAATTTTAGTGCGCATCTTTTCCAACGACATTGCAGTTCTCTTGAATATTTTCCTAAAAAACATTGTATTTTAACGAGAGCCCTACATCCGATGTTCTTATGTCTGTAAAGTTGCTTGTAGAGGTAGAAAGGAAGGGTGAATATATTAATTCAGCCATCAGTCGATTATAGCGGTAACCAACGCCAAACAAAAACGATGTTGCGGATCCGGATTTCAACTGGCGAGGCTGAGAATTTACGCTTATAGTCCCCTCAAAGTCTGTTTTAATCTGATAAGCCAGTGTAATAAAAAATGAGCTGGAATTATTAAAGTAATTATAGTAACGGAAACCCACAGGAACCTCCAATGTGGAACTGGAAAGCTGGATAGCTTGTGTGTGTGGCGAAACATCGTACACTTTTATATATTCGTTTTTGTACTGGTAGTATTTTGGTGCGGCAATTACGGAGAAGGACTGTTTGCTAAAAGGCAGGAAATACTCCAGTTCAATTCCGAACTTTGGAACCAGTTTAGACTCCATTTTAATATTATCCAGATAGTACAGTGGGCTGTTAAATGAGGTTTGCAACATATGGGCTTCGGCAACGACATTGATTGCAAATTTAGATTTGCCTGCCCCGGAAGATTTGACCTTGTTGCAGCCATTGTTATAGGAATCAAACAGCTGCTGCAGCGAAGCTGTGTTGTATTGCGAGCCGTAGTAATTGGTTCCCGGGCAGTTCAGCAATGTAGCAAGCTGCTGACGGTATGTGTTTACTGTTTGAAGATTATTCTTATCATTGTAGTACCTGCGGTACAGCAACTGTGTAGGCTGTTCACCGGGAGCAGCATAGAAATATTTTGGCGTTCCTTTGTAGTAGGAGTAAAGGTTAAGTTTACCTGCTGACAGCTGTTTCAGGAAAACGGTTTGTTTCTGTGGACTGAAATCGGGATTAGTATCAATTTTGCCCAAATCTTTTTCGTAGTTACTAATCTCCAATGTAAATTTGCGAAATACGGTGCCTTCACGAAAACCGAACTCCTGAATATCGTTTAGCCCAAGACTGTATTCTTTGGATGTTTCAGAATCCTTGACCTGAATGATAGTAGGATTCTCCAGCCAGTCGCCGTTACGGATCAGTACGTTTTTTTTGTTGCCAAAATGGTCGATCAGGTAGGCACTTTCAAATGTAATCTGTGCAGCTGCAAAGTGTGTGGCGGTGATGAAGAAGAGTAGGTAGATTTTTTTCATCAATTATTTATTTTTGGTAAATATAAAAAAAACCGCTCGTAAAAGAGCGGTTTTATATTTTTACAAGTACTATCCTAAACTTTTTCTACCTGCATAAAGCTAAGCTCCATCGGCGTTTTTCTTCCGAAAATCATTACAGAAACTTCAATTTTCTTTTTGTCTTCAAAAAGTTTTTCTACCGTACCGTTAAAGCCGTTGAAAGGGCCATCAATTACTTTTACGCTTTCACCTATCACAAACGGTATTGCGGCATCGACCGCAAACTCGGATAATTCATCCATTCTGCCCAGCATCCGATTCACTTCAGATTTCCGCATTGGTACCGGATCACCACCTTTTGTGGCACTCAGGAAGGAAATAACACCTGGAATATTCTTTATGATGTGCGGAATTTCCCCCACCAGATTGGCTTCAATCATCAAATATCCTGGATAATAAGGACGTTCTTTAGGAACTTTCTTACCATTTTTGATCTGGATCACCTTCTCCATCGGGATTACCACTTGCGTTACAGAATCTTCGAAGCCATAATGCTTCATCTCGTTTTCAATATAGGTTTTCACCTTATTTTCCTGCCCGCTGATGGATTTCAAAACATACCATTTCAACTCACTCATTTCGGAAAATACTTTTAATTGAACAGATTGATAAGGATCGCCAATACGTTGGCAATAGATTTACTGAATAAAGAATCCACACCGAAAACGAAAATAGCCAAAATAATGGTAGCGATGGTCACCACGATGGTGGACGACTGCAGCTCCGGCCACTTGGGCCACTCTACTTTGTCTTTAAATTCGGTATAAGATCCTTTAATAAAATCTGCTAAGCTCATTATCTTATTTTTGCACGGGCACAAGGATTCGAACCCTGATCAACGGTTTTGGAGACCGGTATCCTACCATTGGACGATGCCCGTAGATTAAAAAAAGTTCCGTAAGTTTCCTTACGGAACTTTCTTATTGTATGTCGATATTAGTCGATGATTTCAGTTACCTGACCTGCACCTACTGTTCTACCACCTTCTCTGATCGCAAATCTAAGACCTACGTTAAGAGCAATTGGCTGCAACAATTCTACAGTAATCGTCAAGTTATCTCCCGGCATTACCATTTCTACACCTTCTGGCAAGAAAATCTCACCGGTAACGTCGGTAGTTCTTACGTAGAACTGTGGACGGTATTTGTTGTGGAATGGAGTGTGACGGCCACCTTCTTCTTTAGAAAGGATATAAACCTCTGCTTTGAAGTTTTTGTGTGGTTTTACAGAACCTGTTTTAGCGATAACCATACCTCTCTTGATGTCGGTTTTTTCAATACCTCTCAACAACAGACCTACGTTGTCACCAGCTTCACCTCTGTCAAGGATCTTACGGAACATCTCTACCCCGGTTACAGTTGATGTTAATTTTTCATCACCCATACCCACGATGTCAACACCTTCACCAGAGTTGATAACTCCGGATTCGATTCTACCGGTTGCTACCGTACCACGACCTGTAATAGAGAACACGTCTTCGATAGGCATCAGGAATGGCTTGTCCTGATCTCTGATTGGCTGCTCGATCCAAGTATCAACAGCATCCATTAATTCCTCAACAGTTTTTACCCACTTATCTTCTCCGTTCAAAGCTCCTAGAGCAGATCCCTGGATAACAGGTGTATTGTCACCGTCATATTCGTATGTAGAAAGAAGATCTCTCAACTCAAGCTCAACAAGCTCCAATAGCTCAGCATCATCTACCATGTCAACTTTGTTCATGAAAACAACGATTCTTGGTACGTTTACCTGACGGCAAAGCAGGATGTGCTCTCTTGTTTGAGGCATTGGTCCGTCTGTAGCAGCACAAACAAGGATTCCACCATCCATCTGAGCAGCACCTGTTACCATGTTTTTTACATAGTCGGCGTGACCCGGGCAGTCAACGTGAGCGTAGTGTCTGCTTTCTGTTTCATATTCAATGTGAGAAGTATTGATGGTAATACCTCTTTCTTTTTCTTCTGGTGCAGAGTCGATTGAAGAGAAATCTCTTGCTGTACCGAATCCTTTATCAGATAATACCTTACTGATCGCTGCAGTAAGCGTAGTTTTACCATGGTCTACGTGACCGATGGTACCAATGTTCAAGTGTGGTTTGTTACGATTAAACGTTTCCTTTGCCATGATTCAAATTATTTATTTAATTAATTATTCAATTTTTCGGTGCGCAAATATAATCATTTTTTGAATATTTATAAACCTTTTTTATAAAAAAAAGAAATATTCAAAAATATTGATTTACACCACCTTATCGGTTGCCGAATTACCGGTTTGCAAATTTACGGAAAATTATTTATTTAGAAAACTCTCAGCAATATTTTATCAAATTGCCACTTCAATGCAGGAGAAAATTCACGGTAGTGTCATACATTTTAGAAGCATTAACGTTAACAAACGAAACAAAAAAAAATCTCCCAGAAAACTGAGAGATTTTACTGAGCCAACTATGAGATTTGAACTCACGACCTCTTCCTTACCAAGGAAGCGCTCTACCCCTGAGCTAAGTCGGCGGAAAATTAAAAAAAAATCACAAGCCGCTGTATTGGTTGTGATTTCTTTGAGCGGAAGACGAGGGTCGAACTCGCGACATTCAGCTTGGAAGGCTGACGCTCTACCAACTGAGCTACTTCCGCATTTTGTTTCCAAAAAGGTTGGTAAACGTTTCGCAAATTTAAAAAAATTATTAAAACATACAAGAAAAAAGTGGGGAGAGCAGGATTCGAACCTGCGAAGTTTACACAACTGAGTTACAGTCAGTCCTCGTTGGCCGCTTGAGTATCTCCCCAATATTTTTATCTTACAATGAGCCTCCTGAGGGATTCGAACCCACGACCCCGAGATTACAAATCACGTGCTCTGGCCAACTGAGCTAAGGAGGCAAAAAAAAGATTTCAAAAGAACTTCTTATCTGTTTTTGCGAGTGCAAATATAGGATAGTTTTTTTGAAATCTACAAATATTTGATGCCTTTTTTTTGTAAAAAATTATTAAGCCATTTCTTTTTTCTTGATTAGCAGCTTCTTAGCCGTATCAACACAAAGATCAATACTCTCCTCAAAGGTTGCGCAAGTCTTCTTCACCACAATATCGTCGCCTGGAACATCTAAAATAATCTCAGCGGTTTTGTTTTCTTTGTCCGTTGTGTTTTCTACTTTCAGGTAAACTTGGCAGCTGATGATTTTATCATAAAAAGTCTCCAGCTTATTAAGCTTTTTCTCCAGATACTCTTCCAGCGGTGCGTGAGGAGTTAAACCGATTGACTGAACATTAATTTTCATACGTTAGATTTTTTTTGCTCTCGGATGAGCGTTATTAAACACTTTTTTTAGTTGCTCGATGTTGGCGCTCGTGTACACTTGCGTGGAGGCCAAAGACGTATGTCCCAGTATTTTTTTTACTTTAGAAATTTCGGCACCGTTATCCAGAACGTGTGTAGCAAAGCTGTGACGCAGGATGTGGGGGCTTTTTTTCTTCTTTGTAGAGACCAGACTAAGGTAAGAATTTACGGCAGAGTAGACAAATTTGTCGTTTAGTTTTTTGCCGCGAGGACCGATGAAAAAGTGCATCTCATTTGCTTCCAGCGGCTTCCTTGTTTGTAAATAATTTTCCAGTTCCTGCAGCAGCGCGTCGGACACAGGAATAAGACGGACTTTATTTCCTTTGCCCGTCACTCGAAGCTCTTTTTTCGTAAAATCAACATCGTCCAGCTTGAGAGCGCAGAGTTCCGCGCGGCGCATGCCGGTCTGGTATAGCGTCTCGACGATGAGCTCTTTCAGTGGCGTGGCATTTCGTGGTTTATTCTCCAGCAGTTGCAAATCGCTCATTTCTTCGGGTGAAAATGGAATCTGTTTCTCCGCATGAAATTTCAGCGATTCGACACTTTCCAGCGGTGACGAAGAAATCTCGCCCAGTCGCAACATAAAACCGTAAAAACTGCGCAAGGAAGAAAGTTTGCGGTTGATGGTTCTTTTTGAAAGTCCGGAGCGGCCAAGTTCTGCCATGAAATTTCGCACTGCCTTTTTATCAACCTTCGTGTAATTTATATGCGCCTCACTTTGCAGCAGGAATTCAGAAAAATCAGCCAGGTCGCGCCGGTAGCTGGCCACCGTGTTGGCAGAGTAACGTTTTTCAACATTAATATATTCCAAAAATCGCTCGATCATACACGCAAGTTATAAAAACAAAAAATCACTTTCTAAATAAAACTATTTAAAAAGTGATTAAGTATGTGCAAAAAGATTTTTTTGACTTAAGCCTGCTCGTCGCGGCTCAGATTTCTCTGCTTGTGCGCTGCTTTCAACTTCGCCTGTCTGTTTACAACTGAAGGTTTATTGAACTGCTGGCGGCTTCTCAACGCGCGGATCGTTCCTGTTTTGTCAAATTTTCTCTTGTATTTTTTCAGAGCTCTGTCGATGGATTCGCCATCTTTCACGGGGATTATTAACATAGTTTACATCTCATTTTGGTTGGCAAAAGTAGCGCTTTCTTTCTGATTTGCCAAATATTATTAGTATTTTTAAAGATTGATTCAAAACTTTCTATGCAGACTAACTATAAGGTCATCTACGCCTCGGCCGGCTCCGGAAAAACCTACGCGCTGGTGCAGAATTTACTGGCAATTTGCCTGAAATATCCCCGACAGGCCGACCGGATTAAAAATATCCTTGCCCTTACTTTTACCAATAAAGCAGCCAACGAGATGAAAACGCGTATCATCTCCTGGCTGAAGGATTTCGCGTCGCCCGCCTACGAACACAACAATGACCTCCGGAATATTCAGGCAAAATTAAAAACAGAAGGCATCCATCTTCCGCTGGAAGAACTGCATGAACGGGCAAAAAATATGCTCGATTATGTACTGCATCACTACTCTATCCTGAATATCGGTACCATTGATAAATTTAATGCTAAACTGGTGCGGAGCTTTTCCCATGAGTTGGGACTTGCGCAAAATTTCGGCTTGGAAATCAACGCCGAACCCTTTTTGATCGAAGCGGTCGATAAAATGCTGGACGATATCGGTCAGGAAAATACGATCTCCGACGCGTTCATGGATTTTGTAAATTATTCGCTGGACAACGATGAACGGCTGAATATCAACCAAACTCTGTACAACTCCGCCAAAGAATATGTCCAGGACAAACACTACTTCCGGCTGATGGATAATAAAGACTTTGACTGGAAAGTGTATGAAAGTTTAAAAAAAGACCTGCGCAAAAATATTAACCAACTACGCAGAGAATCGGCGACGCTGGCAGAAGAATGTCTTGCGCTGGTACAGGAAAAAAACCTTGAAATCTCGGACTTTGCGAAAGGAATTCATGGCATTGCCGGTTTCTTTCAGAAATTTCTGAGTTCCGGCGCACCGCTGCTCTACGATTCTGTGGAAACAGAAAAAAAGCGCGTGGAGGAAATGCGCAAAGGTTCGTCCGCAAAAAGCAAACACCGCCAAGATGAAATTCTGGAAGTGCTGGATTTTTTATTGCTGACACGCCGGAAAATCATTCAAAATCATATCGACATTCAAAAGCAGGAGCAAATCCTCGGCGCGCTTTTACCGCTAAAAGTAAATAAAGACATCCAGGACAAACTTGCAGAAATTGAACAGGAAAATGATATCGTTTTACTGTCAAAATTCAATGTGATGATCCACGAAAATCTGCGCGAGGAACCTACCGCGTTCATTTATGAAAAAATCGGTACACGCTTCAGCCATTACTTTTTTGATGAATTTCAGGATACCTCTACTTTGCAGTGGCAAAATTTGATACCGCTGCGCGATCATGCCAATTCGCAGGAAAACATGAGCTTCACGCTTGTTGGTGATCCGAAACAGAGCATCTACCGTTTTCGTGGCGGCGATTCTCAGCTCATGCTGGATATCATCAATCATCAGGACCAGTCTCTGATTCCCGCTTACGTGGAAAGCTTGGAGTACAACTACCGCAGCGCCGGTAATATTGTTGATTTTAACAATGAACTTTACCAATTTCTGTCTCAATATACCGAACCACAGCACCGCGACATTTTTGGCCCCGGCAGCCAGCAAATCGCTAAATCCTCGCGAAAAGGTGGCGTTCGAGTTAATTTTCTTGAAAATACGGGAACGCGCTCCGCGGACTTTAAAAATACTGCGGCCTGCATGCGTGGGGACATTCAGAAGTGTCTTGACCAAGGTTACCGCTTTTCGGATATTACGATCCTGTGCCGCGGCAACTTTGATATTTTCAGTTATTCGCACGAACTGGGAAATCTGAAAGTACATTATAATGGTGAGCAGGTTTACATAAAAACCATTTCCGACTCTGGTCTTACGCTGAATCTTTCTTCCACTTTGCTTGCACTCACCGAGTTCCTGCGGTGGCAGGAAAACCCGGAAAATCTGCAGTTCGCGGTTAAGATGCTGTATTACCTTCAGGTTTTGGGACGCATAAAAATGACTGATTTTACGGAAGAAGTTTTGGCCGTACTTGCCCAGGAAAGTAAAAGCGCAATGGAACAGTTTATTTTTGAAACTTACGGAGTACAGCTGAGTTCTGAAAACTTGCTTCAGCTGAATCTTTATCATTATGCAGAACATTTTCTGCACGAATTTGCTGTAGAAGACCGCGAAACCGATTTTCTGTTTAACTATTTGGAAATGTTCTACGCCTACTCGCAAAATGCAGGTTCTACACTGAAGGACTTCCTGAAATATTGGGATGAAGAAGCCAGCCGCACGACCATAAAAGCTTCAGAAAACGTGGATGCCATACAGATCATGACCATCCACAAAAGCAAAGGGCTGGAATTTCCGGTTGTGCTGCTGCCCATGCAGAATAAAGCGCCGCGCCGCAAAGGAACTTACTGGTTCGATACGAAAGATGAGGAAAAACTCGCGTCGGTGAACGTGAAATTATTTGATGATAAACTCTCTGCATATGACGAGCACGTGCTGGATTTTAACCAAAAAAATATGTATCAGGAAAAAATCGATGATTTTTGTCTTCAGTATGTTGCCACGACGCGCGCCGCAGAACAACTGTTTTTCTATGTAGAAAAAGAAGGTAAAAATAATCATCTCGACCTTTATACGTTTCTGAAACTGCGTGCACCACTCGATGAAAATGGCGAACTTCCTTCCGCTTTTGATCTTTATGATGTTGACGAACAAGATCTGATTAAAAAAGACGATGCTGCAACGCAGACTTATCAGAGCAAAGCAATCCGTTTTGGAAGTGAAAAAACGAACGAAACTGCGGTCATAAAAATTGCAACACCATCAAAAAGTTATCAGAACCGTATCGAAAAAGTACGGCTGGGGATCTTCACGCACGAACTTTTGGCCAAAATAAAAAGTTCGGAAGATGTTGATTTTGTCCTGGAGAGTTACGTTCTCGAAGGCACACTTACCCTTGAAGAATGTCATGAACTTTCGGCGCGCATCCACGCAATTGTAGAAGATCAAAAATATGCACGGTATTTCCGGCCGGGTCAAACCGTTTTAAACGAGCGTGAGATCATGCTTTCTCATAAAGGTGAAACAAAAATGTATCGGCCGGACCGCCTGATTGAAACTCCGGAAGGAATAATCATTATCGATTTTAAAACCGGAGAAATACATCAAAAATACCAGCAGCAAATCGAACGCTACCGCGACGCACTGGAGAAACTCGGTAAAAAAGTAGTTGATACAGAAATCATTTACGTATAAAAAAACCTGCGAATTGCAGGTTTTTATTTTTTCAAAACTACTTCGGTCTATTCTTCATCGGCAATAAATACGCGCTGGGCCAATTCCTGATCAAAAAGATATAACGCGGAAGGATTATCACAAACCATTTTTATCTTGGTGAGCAGTTGCGACGCGTTAGCCTCTTCCTCCACCTGCTCGGTAACGAACCACTGCAGGAACGAAACGGTGGCAAAATCGCCCTCGTCGTTTGCCTGTTTCAGAATGGCAAAGATACTTTTGGTAACAAAACGCTCATGCTGCAGGGCTTTTTCGAAAATATCGGTGGCACTTGCAAAATCTGCGGGCGGCTCCATGATAGCGCCCATTCGGATCGGTGCGCCAACATCGTTCAGATAATCAAACATTTTGTCGGCATGCATTAATTCTTCTTTGCTTTGCACTCGGAAATAGTTGGCAATACCGTCGAGATCGCGGGCGTAGAACCACGCGGCCATGGAGAGGTAATATTGGGCAGCGTACTGCTCATTGGTAATCTGCCTGTTGAGTAACTCGGCAATGGGGGTAGAAATCATAGTAAAAAATTAACTTACAAATATACCGCAAAAAGCATAAAAAGACGGAATTTTCATTCCGCCCCCACATTAAAAAATAAAACTATGAAATTTACTATTTTGTAGCTCTGATACGCATTCGGTTTTGCTGCACCATCTGTTTTTTATTTTGCATTTTTTGTTGGTTCATTGCCTTCCACTTGGTGTATTGCTCCGGCGTCAAAATGCCTTTTACCTCCTTGTCATATTCCATCCGCTTGGCTTTCATCGCCTGCATCTTTGCTCTTCTCTCGGTGCGCATTTTGGGTGCATTCTCTCGGCGTTCAGCCCACTTCGCGTCCTGTACGGTACGCAGCTTTGCAACTTGTGCTTCCGACAAATCTAAGTCAGACTGCATTTTCTTCAGGTTTTCTGCACGTCGCTGCTCCATCTGTTGAGGGCTTCTGGTGTGCATATCGTTCCGCTGCTGTGCCTGTGCGAATGTGCCTACGGCAACAAGAGCTATACCTATTATTAATTTCTTCATGATAATGTGAATGAGTTATTTATTGTTTATCTGTTGGTTGGATGGGATTGGAGATTGGTAGTTAAACCGCCACATCATAATTTTTTGTTAAAAACATTATTCCGTTCAACCTGAATTTTCATTTAATTAATACTTACATTTTCGGGCGCTAAAAAGAGCAGCTTTTTGCAAAACTGCTCTTCCATCATTATTAAACATTAAAATCTAAAATTATCGGGCGGTAAACCGTTGTCCCGAGTTTCGTGAAGTCGTGCCAGGCCGTCTGCTGTCATTACGTCCGTTGGTGCTGTTACGACTGTTGTCCATCTTCTGCTGTGGCGCCACCCGTTGCGGAGCGCTGTTGCGGAATCCACTGTTATTCTGCGAGCGTGTATTTGCAGCCGCTTCGGGTCTGGAATTACTTCTTGGCGAAACCGTCTGTTCCGTTCGGAACGCCGGCGTCTGACTGCGGCTATCGTTGCGCAATGAGGTATTATTTCTCAACGCACCGTTTTGCGTTCCTGATCCTGTAGTACCATTTCGGAACCCGTTGTTACGCGTGTTAGGAACCTGTGTGCTACCCAAACGCTGGCTCGGCTGAAATCCGATGTTTGCTCTTGAATTATTTTGATGGAACTGAGTTCTATTAACTCTATAAACATTCACATTCACATTTCGATAGTGTGGAATGACGTAGATATTTCTGGCATAATGCCGGCGGTTGTAATTCTGATAATAAACCACGGGATTGTACCCGTTATAGTAATTATTTTGAAAAACTACAAATACGCTTGGTCCCAGAATACGTTGCAAAGCATAGAAACGGTCATAATACCAGCGGTCCGGATTATAACGGTAGAAGGAATTCCAGGCTGCATACGATGCGAAACTGTCATTCAACCTCATAATTTCCTGAACCTGCCAAGATGAAAGACGTTGGTTTCTGAAAAACCTGTTCCAGTTCACCGTTGCGATACTTTGGCGATAGTCGTCGTAATACGATTGGTATAAGTCGTTGCTGTAATAATCTTCCGGATATTCGTAATAATAATCTTCCGGGAAATAATAAGCGTCCTCTTCAGATCCGTAATAACTGCCGTTCGAGTTGTTATAATTTGGATAATAATCCGGATAATTCTGGGCGGAAGCAAATGTCATCATGAACACCGACATCCCAAATATAATTTTTTTCATTTTTGCTTGCTATTTAAATTGATATTTCAATCATAATATAAAACCGTGCCGCTTTTTAGTAATCTATCTCAATAATTAAAAACATTTGACAAGTTTTATATTCACTTTCTGTCAATTTGATACAGAAATGGAAACAAAGTTAAATGGGTATTTACTTTATCTTTCTTATTTCATTTAAATAGTTGATTAGATGAACATTATATCGATTTAGAAAAAGATAGAAACGATTAAACTCTGTTCGAATCTACCACCCAGTTCAAAATCTTTTCGTTGAACTTTTGATTTTTAATTAATTCTTCCAGTTCTACGTGCATCCGGTAGCGCCAGTAATGCGGAAAAACAGCGGGCTCATTGATGCGCTCGTCATTCATAGCGAGATTCAGCAACTCAGTTTCTGTAGCGAAAAAATCCTGAATTGGAAATATGGCTAACATCGCGTTGGTGTGCAGATGTTGTTTCAAAATCATTTCTGCCAGCCGTGGATGCAATTCATGAGGAGCGGTGCCTAACTGATGCAGCTGTTCCCGGAAATACTGCTGAGTAAATGCGCGGTCCTCTTGCCACCACTGCCGCAACGTGCTGCTGTCGTGAGAGCTGGCCGTCACGACGTTCAGATAATCTGCCTGTGCCGGATCGTACCACAGTTCGTTTCCGGGCGGCATACGCTGCACTTTTAAGGCGGTAATTCCCAGACGA
Source organism: Flavobacteriales bacterium UBA6693 (assembly GCA_002454815.1). GTDB lineage: Bacteria > Bacteroidota > Bacteroidia > Flavobacteriales > Weeksellaceae > Kaistella. Next base: position 14,735 of record DKJL01000016.1, on the reverse strand, counting down.
TCCATTACCAGCGGTACCGATTGTGGCACTAAACCCAAATCTTCACCACAGATGAGCATGTCGGTAGCATTAAGTATAACGGGCAGTTTCTCCATCGCGGCACGATACCACAGTCCTTCTTGTCTTTTGAAGAAATAATCGATGTACAGATCAGAAAGTTTACGTTTTTCATCATCATTTAAAAATTGATAAGAAGCGGTTTTTTCGATACTGAATCGCGGATGGTACACCGAAATTCCCTCCTCCGTCACTTCTTCGAGAAACAGCACATTCGCGGCCAGCGCAAGAAGAGACTGCGCCAGCGGCTCGTTCTGTCCGGCGAAAAAATCGGCTAATTTTCGCTGAGTATCAAATTCCGGCTTAAACTTAAAAGTGCCCGAATCCTGTTCGTCCAAAAACTGCTCTTTTACCCGATTCGCTTCCGAACCGAAATACTGTATCAAAATTTCATCATTGATGAAGGGTTCGCAATATCGTTTATAATTAAAAGTGAGTCCGCGCGCCTGAAATTCCTCAACCGAGACAGGAATAGCGGGATAAAAATAACCCAATATTCCCTGCGTTGCAGTGGCAGGCATCCGCCAGATCCGGAAAAAACCAAGGATGTGATCGATGCGCATGGCATCAAAATATTGTTCCAACGCCTTGAAACGGTTTTTCCACCAACGGTAGCCATCGTTCTTCATCGCCTCCCAGTTGTAGGTGGGGAATTCCCAGTTTTGACCAAGATCTGAAAACTGGTCCGGCGGTGCGCCTGCCTGATAATCCATACCGAACAACTCAGGTTCCGTCCAGGCTTCCACTGAATAACGGTAAATGCCAATGGGCAAATCGCCCTTTACGGAAATACCGAGTTGATGCATATAATCTATGGAAGCGGTTAACTGCAGATGCAACTGATACTGCACCCAGGCATGCAGCATAGTCTCATCGTAATCTTTACTTTTCGGCGAGAAAAAGGGCAAGATCTTGCCTGCTATATATTTTCTGTGCGTTTTCCATTCGTTGAAATTCGGTGTTTTATTTTTGTCGCGCAGGACACAAAATGCAGCATATGGTATAAGCCACGGTGCATTTTCGTCCATAAACTTCTTGAAGTTTCGGTCTTTCAGGATGGCCGTTCTGTTATTTTCAAATATTTGCCGTACATACTTCCACTTTCCAGTCATCATCCGCTCGTAATCAACAAGCGCCAGCGCATTCAGCTCTGCACGTTCTTTTTCAAATTCAGACCGGAGATTATCGGAAAGTTTATATTCCAAAGCGTCAACAGACAGATACTGGGGATGCAGGGCATATACTGAGATGGCTGCATAAGGATAAGAATCCGTCCAGGAATAATTGGCGGTCGTGTCGTTGATCGGCAGGATCTGAATCATTGAAAGCTTGGTTTGATGTGCCCAATCTGCAAGTTCCTTCAAGTCGGAAAATTCGCCGACGCCAAAACCGGTCTTCGAGCGCAGAGCAAAAACGGGTACTGCGACGCCGGCGGCATGAAACATTTCTTCCGCATGAAAGCGGTAAAAATGATCTGCCTGCACATGAAGAATGTCCGGTGTGGGATTTGGCAACATCCATCGGTTTTCACCGTATTCCAGATTGACAATTTTACCGGTAGGCGCGTGATAAAGTCCATATTTATAATGGGAAATACCATTGTCGGGCAGCGAAACGGCCAGTTCCCAAATACCGGCGCTGGTCTGCGTCATTACCAGTGCATGCGCTTCATCCCAATTACCCAACGCTTCATTATTGCCCATAACAATGACTTGCCAATCCGGATTATAAACCGGCGCTTCCAGACGAAGCAGATGCGTGTGCTTTTTAAGAACGGAAACCTTTCGGAAAGCGCTTTTATGCCATTTATTCTTCAGAATTTTATTGTTCAGGTAATTTTCCGGAAAGTTTTTTTCATTCCAGAAATCGTGAATCCTGAATTCATCATAGTTGTGCGGAAATACGAGACGGTGTGGAGAAAGTTCTTCAGCAATGATGCTGCCGGTCTGGTCTGAAACCTGATACCGATAGCTGATAACCCGATCAAAAAAATCAATTTCAGTCGACCAGTTGCCGCCTTCGTTATAATGCAGCGGGAAAACACTTTTAATATGATCATTTTCCAGCACGTTAATCAGCAGATTTTCACCGGGTTTCGTTTGATAATTGATGTGAAGATAGAGTTTCATCGACGTCTTAATTTAAAGCGGCAATTTAGCAAAAATAAAAGTGTGAAAAAGCAAATTAACGACAGCTGACTTCGTCCAAATTATTACATTTTGCGCTGAATATCAATTACTTAAGTCAACATATTTAGCTACTGTTAAATATTGAACACACGATTTATATCATAAAGAAAACCTCCACAAATTTTCGTGAAGGTTCATTGTTAATTGTTCTGCGTACTGCGAGATTATTTTCAGACAAGCGAATAAGTGGTGCCGTCTCTTCCGTCTTTCAGCTCGATGCCTTCATTCAGGAGGCGGTTTCTTATTTCGTCGGACAACTCAAAGTTTTTCGACTTACGCGCCTGGTTTCGAAGATCAATGAGCACCTGAAGCGCCTGATCCAGTTTTTCGTTACGATCTTCAGTGATATTTTCGAGACCGAGCACATCATAAACGAAGCTGTTCATTGACTCTTTAAGTGTTTCAAGATTTTCCCCGCTCAACTGTTCTTTGCCGTCTTTTAATTTGAAAATCATATTCACCGCTTCAAACAAATGCGAAATTAATATCGGCGAATTGAAATCGTCCAACAGCGCGGCATATGCTCTTTTTTTCCATTCAGCAACATCAAAACTTGATGTGTCCGCTGCAGAAGGTTCTAAACTGTTGAGTATTTTCATAGCTTCCATGAGACGCTGAAATCCGCGTTCACTTGCCAACATCGCTTCATTGCTGATGTCTAACACACTTCGGTAATGCGCCTGCATAAAATTAAAACGAACGACAGACGGATGAAATGCTTTTTCGAAAAAATCATTTTCACCGGTAATCAGTTGGGCAGGCAGAATATAATTTCCGGTCGATTTGCTCATTCGCTGGCTGTTCATTGTCAGCATATTAGCATGCATCCAATAATTCACGGGAGCGACATCGTTACAGGCTTTTCCCTGAGCGACTTCACACTCATGGTGTGGAAATTTAAGGTCCATTCCGCCGCCGTGAATATCAAACTGTTCCCCCAAATATTTGGTGGACATGGCAGTACATTCTAAATGCCATCCGGGAAAACCTTCACCCCAAGGGGAATTCCAGCGCATGATATGTACGGGCGAAGCAGCCTTCCAGAGTGCAAAATCCTGAGGATTTTTCTTTTCAGACTGGCCGTCGAGATCGCGGGTGTTGGCAAAAAGTTCTTCGATGTTTCGGTGCGACAGTTCACCGTAATTCAGACCGCGCCGGTTATATTCCAACACATCAAAATATACGGAACCGTGACTTTCGTAAGCAAAACCACGATCAATCAGTTTTTGGGTAAGCTCGATCTGTTCCAGAATATGTCCCGTAGCGGTAGGCTCAATGGTGGGTGGCAGCAGATTAAACTGCTTAAGAACGTGATGAAAATCTACGGTATATTTTTGTACAATTTCCATTGGCTCCAGCTTTTCGAGCCGCGACTGTTTTACAAAGCGGTCATTATTCACATCGCCATCATCGGTGAGATGGCCGGCATCGGTGATATTTCGTACATAGCGAACGTCATAACCAAGATGCACGAGTGAACGGTAAATAAAATCAAAAGACATGAAAGTGCGGACGTTGCCCAGATGCACGTTGCTGTACACCGTGGGGCCGCAAACGTACATGCCCACTTTATTTTCGTGAATCGGCCGGAAAACTTCTTTTTCTCCGGAAAGTGAATTATATATTTTCAAATCGCTCATCATTAGTTTTTTTTAATCCAGTTTAGCGTGGCTGCCGACATAATGCAGGAATTCCTGACGCGTTATCGGATTGGTTCGGAAAATACCGCTAAGTTCGGCGGTGATGGTGGAACTTGCCGTGTCTTTAATACCACGACAGTTAACGCACAAATGTTTCGCATCGATAATACAGGCAACATCCCGGGTATTAAGGGCCGCCTTCAATGCGTTTACGATTTGCATGGTGAGGCGCTCCTGTACTTGCGGCCGCTTTGCATAATAATCAACAATACGGTTAATTTTAGAAAGACCGATCACATCACCGTTGGAAATATATGCAACATGCGCGCGCCCGATAATCGGCAGAAAATGGTGTTCGCAAAAGGAGTAAACCGTAATATCTTTTTCTACCAACATCTGCCGGTATTTGTACTTGTTGGAAAAGGTGGAAATGCCGGGTTTGTTTTCCGGTAAGAGACCACCAAAAATTTCGTTTACGTACATTTTGGCCACGCGGCGCGGAGAATCCTTCAGCGAGTCGTCGGTCATATCAAGGCCCAGGGTTTCCATAATCTGATGAAAATGGTGCTGGATTATTTCGCTTTTTTCTTCTGCGGTTTTTTCAAAAGCGTCAGTGCGGAGCGGTGTATGTTCGCTGCCGGTAAACAGGTCGTCGTCGTTGTCGAAGTCTTCGTTCATCTTTACAATCTACTGGAGTACAAAATTAAGGATTTAATTTAGGTTACACTCAACCTGCGGATGGTATCGCCAAACTCTTATTTGATCCTTTTTATTTAAATAAAAAACTCAGCACCGTTGCACTGAGTTTTAGCTATTATTAAATTTTAGAAACCTCCGCTACCACCGAAAGTGAAGGTTGCCGTGAGGCCACCGCGGATAGTAGAAAGCGGGAAGGCGGTGGATATCTTGTACCGCGTCAGCAACTGATCATAGAAAAGGCGGATATTGAAATTCTGAGACATATTATAGTCTGCTGAAAACTTGATACTCATCAGCCTCTGTCCTCCCGTCACCTGCGAGTCGTTCTGCAGAATATTGGTGATCCGCGTCTGGCTGTCGCGCAGGGCAAAGTCGCCTCTGACATTAAGATCACTCTTTATGGTTCTTTCCTTTCCTTTAAAGTTCAGTTTCATCTTCAGGTCTTTCAGGATGTATCCGAAGCCCACGATATATTCACTCCCCATATCTTCGGTTAATGTATGGTTGACCAAGCCCAACATAAAGAGACGGTCGCGGTTATACTGTGCGCGGAACTGCATATTGTTCCGCATCGTCACGTCAGCACCGATCAACGGAGCGAAAGCTTCCACGTAACCCACCTGGGAAAAAGTATAAGGATTATAGAAATCTCCAAAAGAATCGCGGCGGTCTGCATTATTGTTCTGAACGTTATAATATTCAATACTCGACTGGATTCCGGAAGCTGTGTAGGTCGAAGTATAGCCGTGCGAAATATCAAATTTGGAAAACTGGCTATTTACAAAAGGAACGTTCCTTAAGCCAGAATACGTAACACGCCAGTTCGGCAACGGAAATCCGGATTTTTTTGGATTGCCCAACGGGCCACCAGCGGCGCGACCTTCGACAGCGGCACGAAAAGCGGGCACAAGAACATAAGCATTTGCCAGAGAATGTCCGTCGGTGAATCCGTCTGCACGAATGGTGCCGCCCATCTGTTGTGAGATTTCACGTGCATTGGCAATCATGTTTTCGTAGATATTCCGTCCGTCCACAAACGAGGTTCCGAATGTCCACGCCGTTTTCGAATACGTAACGAGATCATTGCCGAAAGAAAACTGGAAACCATTGGCGGGATTGGAATCTGCATCGATGTTGTAGCCTCCCTGCGAGAAATTGCTGGTATAATTTTTCAGGAAATTAACATCAATCCGCAAATCATTAATCGGCATAATCTGAACATTCGCCAGGAAATTCTGGTTTTTCATCTGAACATACGGATCATTCATGTAAGCGGAATTCGATATCCATCCATTTTCAATTACTGTCCGACGGTAATCTGCCTGGGAACCGAGCAGGAATCCGGCCGTTGGTCCTCCGATCGTCTGACCGTAGCCGTACCAGTTCGGTGCTGAAAGTAAGCCCGGCAGAACTGTGCCATTGGTTTCGTTATAAGAAACATCCAGCTGTTTGATCGAAGTAAGCGCGTAGGCAATACTTTGCGCTGCATTCAGCTTATTTTTAAATCGATAACTCTTGAAAGTGTTTTTGCGGTTTTTCTTTTGCCACGCCAAATTGTACGCGTTGTTCAAAGAATCAATTTCCTGCCGGCGTTTTTGCATTTTGGTGGTGATGTTCTGGAAATATTTAAACTTACCAAAAAACTTAGGCACGTCTACACTCGACGTAACGATAAGGTTATTGGTATTTTGCCCAATGCTTCCCAAACTTTCGGCCCGGCCGGTATCCGGATTCACAAAATTGGTCATCACGGTGCTACGCGCATTCCAGTTGTAAGTAAAGCCATAACCGAGTTCTGCATTAATGAAATCCAAATATGGAAGATATTCGAACGGAAAACGATAATTCAGCTGCACGCGGTGATTGTACAGCACCGGTCGGCCCGCTCGGAACGGATCAGCAAATATGGATTTGTTGGTCATATCATAGACGCTCATATGATCATTCAGGGTGCGCATCGCCGAATTGATTTCCAGCTTCAGCGACTTGGTAAAATTAAAGCCCAGACCATATTGCCAACCGAAATAGAAATTCCGGTTTCGGATGACATCGAAATCCTGACCGGCATTTCCGCCCAGTACAGCATCGATATTACGGAACTCCAACTCATTATAATTCCGGTCGATTTCAGTTCGGAAAGAAAGCCGCGTCGGTACCGGATTAAAGTTGACCTCTTTGATCCATCTCAGGTATTTATAAGACTTTGCCGTGTCGCTGACGATTTTGTTAAATGGCCGCAGCACCCACGGTTTGAAAGAATAATTATAATCTATATAACCCTTTAGGTATTGTCGGTAATTTTTCTTGGTATAAACATCGCGGAAGTAATCATCGTTATAGATTGCCGTCACCGTCAGGTTTTCCACGTCGTAGAATTTCGGTTTTCGGTTCGGGTTCATCCGCTCTTTCCGCATATTAACGACACCGATGCTTCTCTGTTGCGTGTAAGTACGTGCTACTTTTTTCAGTTCTGCACGATTGGGCGCTTCCTCAAAAGTCACATCGTTATCGAGTGGATTATATTTCGGATCCTCAATGGTTTGCGTATAAGAATAATTAACGGGAATTCTTAGGCCTGCTTTTTCAGGCAAAAATTTGTCAGCATTTACCGTTGTATTAATACTGTAAGCCGCAAGTGTGGATTGTGCGCGCTCCGAGGGTTTCTCTGCAATGCTGCCGAAACCGATGGTAGAATATGCCGCGTTGGCATTTACCAGCGCAAAATCGCCGAGGTTAAAATTCAAGCTTGCGTTGCCCGCATAGCCGCCTTTATTTTCAATTTCAGAAAGACGAATTTCATTTACCCATAAAACCACTTCCTTACTGACAAAACTGTTTTTGTTGCGGACACCTAGCATGATGGTCGTCACGTTACCCAAACTTGGACGCCCTTTGATGTAAATCTTTTTATTGGAGTCCAGCGCAGAATATTCAAAATCTTCGCGGCGCTCGTCAATTTGGGTGGGGAAGTTTTGGTCCCGGTGCAGTTTGGCGTCAATAAACCTTTGAATTTCAAGATCAACTGTATTTTCTGACGGCCAAATCTCAAACGGTGAGCGCGCATTTTTCGCGGTGTATTTCAGCGAAGCTTCGTATTCATAATAATTGTCGGTGGCATCACTTCCGAAACGGATGAAGAATTTGGCATCTTCATCGTAGTTTGACGAGTTCACGTCCTTTAAATCTTCAGCGTGTACGAAAAGTTCCAGTTTTTTATAGCGGCGCATATCTAATGCTACATTTTTGAAAACTCCGCGCGAGGAATTTCTTTCCAGCGGGGCAGCTTTCAAATATAAAGACGCTTCGTTCTGTCGCTGGGCGCCGGCATTGCCGCTCAGCACCTGACGTTCGATACCCGGAGGCAATACATAAGGTGGCTGATTCAGCCCGTTTTCTTCTAAATTAACGCTACCAACATCGAGATTTTGGTCCGTCACGAAATCTACTCCTTCCGTATCGGTTACTTTGGTTGCGATGTTTTTGGTGTATTTACGCCAGTCGCTGCGAACCAGATCCATGGTACCGAAGCGGATGGTAGAAGTTTGGTCAAAACCGGTCAGCAGCATTCTGGCATAGCGCACATTATTAAGAATCGCCGGATCTGCTTCGCCAGCTTCAGTGTCGAACTGAGAAACCGGCACGCGGAACAGATACCACTTGTTGCTGCCTGTCTGGCCATTCTGGAATTTTGCGTCCACTTCCTTAACGTCCACAATAAAATTCTGACCCAAGGTCATATTATTTTTGTCCAGACTGATGGTATACTGGTTATAATTTTCGTTCTGATCGAGATTATAATCGCGGTTCAGGTCTTCGGCATCCGGGGTTTGCGTCGCTACTTCCAGCGTATTACTGCGCGAGTTTCCTTCGGGGCCGCGGAAATACTTGTACCGCTCTGTAAGCGAAGAAGCACTGGCACCCTGAAACTGATCTGAAAGGTAGAAAACAAAATCGTCAGATGCCGGATCCGCCTGGCCCGTAACCGGATTTACAAAATCGGTTCCAAAGCGTTCTGCTTCGCCCTGCGCATCGAGTCCGTCGTAACCCAAATCCTGTGCAACGCGGTCGTCGCCTTCCGTGGAGAATGCATACAGCACGGGAAACTGATTGGGCTGCACGCCCCAATTGGTAGATGTGGTGTTGGCGGGAGTGCCCGGCGTCGGCAAACCGTTTTCATACATTAATTTGCCGTCTTTCAAGACATCTTCCGACACGTTTCCTAAATGCAGCAGCAGCTTGGGATTGATGCCCAGCGGATTGCCGTCGGCATAAGGATCCATCATCCAGAATTCCACATATTCTATATTTGAATTGGTGAAATTCGAAACGGAAATCGGTCGCATTAAACCGGCCCAGCGTTCCTGCGTGGATTCCGGATTTTTATTAACGTTGTACGGTCCACGTTCATTAGGGAAGTACGTAATGTCGAAAGTATTGGTATACAGTTGCTCGCCCGCGACAAAATCGCGGCTGTTGTAAAGTTCGGAAGTCTGTACACGACGCGACGCATGATTGGAAACTGCTTCTGCATTAATTCCGTTCGGTGCTTTCCCGCCCACGCCATAGAAGCGCGGATCGATATTGTACCAGGTCAGCAACCCCCGCCCGTTTCCGTGCGCGGTATCGTTGGTAAGTGCCGAGTTAGAAAAGATGGCTTCAGGATTCTGCTCCGGCTTAGAAGCAAGTCCCCACATGGCCGGTTCTTTTAATGAAATTTTAGAAGTACTCTGTTCAAAATCGTCGATGTACGATTGGTCGCCGATTCCTTTATTCTGTCCCGGAATCAGATATGCTCCTTCCGCCTGAAAAGTAAGACTGGATGGTGCTTCCGTATTAACGAAAGGTATTTTATCGGTAAGGCGCGTAAGGAATGGCAGTTCGTTATTATACAAAACATTGAAGCCGGCCATGGTATTATTGACGGCTTCCTGACCGAAATTAACTTTTTGGGTCAGCGGTGTTTCTGCATAGTTGACCACGGTAGCGCCCACTGTTAAATGTTCATTGAAGCGGCGTTCCAGGTTTAAACCAAGAAATCTTTTTCTCTGTGTATTAAATGTCAGCTGATTTTCCAGTGAAATATTAATTGCCTGACCGGATTGTTTCACCGTTTCGTTAATGATATTCACCGTGCCGAGCATATAATCTACGGTATAATCGATTCCTTCCTGAAGCTGCACTCCATTGGCGGTTACTTTTACAGATCCTTGCGGAACATTGATAGCGCCGAGTGAAATACCTGAACCTTGATTTCCTTTATACCGGCCCTCCATCGTGTAACGCAGTGCCAAATTATTTTGAGAAGCGACTTGCTTTTGCTGATCGTACAATTCATTGAAAACAAATTTAGGATCATTAGTGCCTAAAACGCTTTGAAGATAACTGCCGAAAGGTTTGGCTTTGGTAAATATTACGCGTCCATTTTCGGGATCTACGGTAATACCGGGCACAAAATCGAAAATGCCGTCGCCCGTTTCTCCGTCGCCCTGCTGCAGGTCGTTATTCATATTCAGCCGGTCCCAGTTGAAAAGTTTCAGCAAATTCGGATTGGTCTGCGCGTTGGGTGTGTTGACGGTTGTCGGAAGATAATTCACCTTGCCGCCGTTTTGCGGATCGCGGTAATAAACATTCAGTAAAAAACCATCCGGATTAATTTGGTTGGTGTTTAAAGAATAAATATTTTTCATCATCAAGTCCCACATCGGTGACGTGGTGCGCACCGTGCTGTTTGGCTTCAAGACTTTGGTGATCAGTACAGAACTTTCCTCTGAAAACTCCCCAACTTTGTAGACTTTACTATCACCGTTCAGCGTATAACTATAGGAAACCGCTAAAAGCTGATTATCGTTAAGCCTCTGATTGAGTGAAACATATCCCAACTGCGGATGATAGGTAAACTCGTTCGGATTTAATTTCCGGGCTTTTCTGTTGAAAATAAACTGTTCGCCATCTGCGTAAGTTTCAGGAGACCCGCTCGCATTTGGAAACGTTTGTCGGTTGATCGCGTTATAAGCCGTATTGACATCGCGAATAGCCGGACCCAGATTGATGATACTCTGATAAAGATTATTCTGTGTGTTATCGGGATAGCCGCCAATACCTTCGCCCAAGTCGCGAATACCAAGCAAGCCTTTCTGATCCTGCAGATTTCCGGAGCCCTGATCCAAAACCCAGGCTTCAATTCTGCTGATGTTAATTCTTGAATTGATTTGTGGATAATTGACAAGCGCACGATCGTAAGAATTCAGGAAATACTGTCCCAAAAAGTAGTGCTGATTATCTTCATAATCCACTGCATTCAGTTTGAAAGTATTCATCACGCCGCCGCCCTGCGCAATGATACTGCGGGCCTCACCCTGCTGTTGTGAAAAAACGAGTGTACCATAAGTTTTTCCCAACTGAAATTCCGTCTTCAGGCCGAAGAGCGACTCCGACCCACGAATTAAGCTGGTAGAAAGCGGCATATTGACATTACCAAACTCGATACGCTTGATGATTTTGTCTTCTCCGCCGGTGGTGGGGTCGTTAAGACCTTTTGACTGCAGATCCTTCCAGGTTCCTTTGGCCTGCCAGACCAGGTTCATTCGGTTTTCGAAGGCAAAACCGCTTTGTGTATCGTAATTCGCTTTAAGCTGTAGATTCTCGCCCACTTTACCAATTAAACCCAGCTGAATGCGCTGTTGGATATCGATTGCAAAGTTGGTTCTGTTCTGAGGTAAAATTAATGGGTTATCAATCTTTTGGTAAAGTCCGCCAATATCAAATGAAGCGAAACCCTGCGGGATAATTTCAATTTTGTTGCCGCCAAACAGATTTTCAAACAATTTGTTTTTAATATTAACGGTGGGCAGAAGTCCTTTTTTTATTGCCTCGGTTTGATCTTTCCGGTAACCCAGGGAACTCAACGCCGATTTCTCGCGATAATAGCCGCTCATTTGTTTATTCAGCATATAGCGGTGGTACTCCTCGGTGGTCATCGCCACAGGATTGCCCACGACCATATTCCCAATTTTGGGATACAGCAGATATCTGTCCGTGGAAACATCGTAGAAAGCATCGTAGCGCGTAGGATCCGGAAGTGCAAAATCCTGCCGTACAGAAACGCTGTCCGCTGGTTTTTGCTGGGAAAAAGTAAACGCGAAAGAAAAACACGTCAGTACAAAAGCCAAAAACTTCTGTCGAAAAAAACTATTTTGCTCCAAACGTTAAATTTTTTTTAAAATGTGCTTAATCAGTTCTTCCACCGAAAGATCCGGTGTCTGCTTAAGAATCCGGTCCGCAATTTTCTCGCTCGTTTTTTTCGGAATTCCCAAAACCTCTAATGCAGATAACGATTCTTCCTTCACTTTATTATTGGTAAGAGAAGAAATAATATCCTCGGAAACACCGAACTTTTGCACCTTATCCCGCAGGTCAACAATGATGCGTTCGGCAGTTTTTGCACCGATACCTTTCACTCTCTGCAGCATCGCGGCGTTGCTGGCCGTAATGCCACCTGCAATCTCACTCAACGACAGCGAGGAAAGCATAATAAGAGCCGAAACCGGGCCGACACCATTAACACTTATTAACAAATTAAAGAGTTCTTTCTCTGAAAGTGTGTTAAAACCAAACAGCAGATTGGCGTCCTCGCGGATGATTTGCTGAATATGTAAAAAGGTTTCCTGTCCCAGCGTCAGTTTTTCTGAGGTTTGGAGGCTGATGCCGACAAGGTAGCCTATGCCCTGCACTTCCAGCACAGCGGAGGTAGGATGAAGTTCCTGCACCAGCCCTCTTAGTGAATAAATCATTTCTTCACTTTTAGATTAATCATTAGCAGCTTCACGGCGTTGCGCATCCAAGACAGCGATGGTAGCAAGATTCACAATCTCCTCCACGCTGGCGCGCATCTGAAGGACGTGTACAGGACGTTTTAATCCCATAAGAATTGGGCCGACCACCTGAGCGACTTTCAGGCCGCGGATTATTTTATAAGAAAGATTGGCGCTTTCCAGATTAGGAAAAACAAAAACATTGGCAGGCGTTGTACCTAATTTTGAGAAAGGATAATCGGATAAATGTTCGCTGTCCAGCGCGAAGTCGGGCTGAATTTCACCATCGACAATCATCTTCGGATATTTCTCGTGCAATATGGAAACCGCCTTTGCCACTTTTTTTGAAGTTTCCGAAATGCCGGCAAAATTTTCAAAAGAAAGCATGGCGACCCGTGGTTCAATGGCAAAACTCTTCACCGTGAGTTCGGACATCCGCGCGATATTCACCAAATCTTCGGCTGTAGGATTGGTATTCACTGATGTATCCGCAAAAAAGAGGGGTTTCTTCTCCGTCATGATCATCATCATCGACGCGATTTTGTCGACACCTTTCTCACGGTCAATTATTTTAAGAATCGGTTTAAGTACTGATGAATAATTTTTAGAAAAACCGACAATCAGTGCATCCGTATCACCGTGCTGCAGCATCAGCGGGCCAAAATAATCGCGCTGGCGAACATAATGTTTTGCTTTATATTCATTCATACCTTTACGCTGGCGCATTTTCCAAAGCGTCTCGCGATACTGTACGCGTTTCTCTTCCTGATCGTCATCCACAGGATCCACAATCGGCACGTCTAACTGGATACCAAATTTCTTCATCTGCTCCAGGATAAATTTCTTTTCACCGAGCAAAATAGGCTGCGCAATACCTTCTTCATAGAGAATTTGCGCCGCTTTTAAAACGTTGTATTCTTCCGCATTCCCCAGCGTTACTCGTTTCGGATTAGAACGCGCGCGGTTCTGCATCATACGGATCAGCTTTTCATCGCGGCCCATACGGTCGAGCAACGCATTTTCGTAATCTTCGAAATTCTCAATCGGTTTGCCCGCGATACCACTTTCCATTGCAGCTTTTGCCACCGCAACTGAGACCTTGGTGATTAAACGGTTATCAAACGGTTTCGGAATAAAATACTCACGGCCGAAGCTTAATCCATTAAGATTATAAGCAAGAATTACCGCCTCCGGGACCGGTTCCTTAGCAAGTGCAGCAATGGCGCGGACGGCTGCTAATTTCATCTCCTCGTTAATTCCAGTGGCCTGTACGTCGAGTGCACCACGGAAAATGTACGGGAAACCAAGCACGTTGTTTACCTGGTTAGGATAATCACTGCGCCCTGTCGCCATAATGGTGTCGGGACGCGTCGCCATTGCGAGATCGTACTCGATTTCCGGATCGGGATTGGCAAGACCGAACACCACGGGATTCGGTGCCATCGAAAGCAACATTTCCGGCGTCATCACATTTCCTTTCGAAAGACCGATAAAAACATCAGCGTTCACCAACGCTTCGGCAAGTGTCTGCAGGTCGGTATCTGCAATGAAATCCACTTTTTCAGGGGTCAGATTTTCGCGGTGTTTATTAATTACGCCTTTAGAATCACACATCAGAATATTTTCTTTGCGTAAGCCCAGCTGCATATAAAGATTTGTACACGCAATAGCTGCAGCACCTGCACCATTGACAACCATCTTGATTTCTTCAACTTTCTTATCCGCTATTTCAAGCGCGTTCAGCAATGCGGCCGCAGAAATAATGGCTGTGCCGTGCTGATCATCATGCATTAACGGAATGCTGAGTTCCTTTTTAAGTCGCTGCTCGATGTAGAACGCTTCGGGCGCTTTGATATCTTCAAGGTTAATTCCGCCAAATGTCGGCGCTATTCCTTTTACGATTTCAATGAACTTATCCGGATCTTTTTCATTAATCTCAATATCAAAAACATTGATGTCTGCGAATATTTTGAACAGTAAACCTTTTCCTTCCATCACGGGTTTTGAGGCTTCTGCACCGATGTCACCGAGGCCAAGAACAGCAGTTCCGTTAGAAATAACGGCCACCAGATTTCCTTTGCCGGTATATTCATAAGCGAGTTTGGGATCTTTTTCAATTTCGAGACACGGGATCGCTACACCCGGCGAATAAGCAAGTGACAGGTCGCGCTGTGAAGAATGCGGCTTGGAGGGAATTACTTCTATTTTACCTTTGGGTTCGCTTCGGTGATAATCGAGGGCGGCCTGATTAAAATTGTGTTGGTCTCTGTTATTTTTCGTGGACATATATTATTTTTTTAATGCAAACCCTGTGTTTGTGCATTAAAAAAATAATATAT
>DKJL01000003.1:14531-15045 GCA_002454815.1 Flavobacteriales bacterium UBA6693 | reverse complement strand
AAATCCTTCGCCGCCGTGACGGAACATAAGTTGCCGCGAGGCTGCTGTTTATTTTTTCGGTGCACAGCCGGCCATGGTCGTGATTTTTACCGCTTCCGTTGCCGGCATATTTTTATTACGGTCCACCAGACTTTCGATCATCTTCCGGGTGGTTTCGTCGTAAATCTTTGCGATCACTGAGTTTTCCTGCAGGGCTGCCGGACGGCCTACGTCTCCTGCCTCGCGGATGCTCTGTACCAAAGGAATCTCTCCCAGGACCGGAATACCCAAGTCCTCTGCCAAATATTGCGCTCCTTGATTTCCGAAAATATAATATTTGTTGTCCGGCAGTTCTTCCGGGGTAAAATACGACATATTTTCGATGAGTCCTAATACGGGAATATTGATACTTTCCATCTGGAACATAGCTATACCTTTGCGCACGTCTGCCAGAGCCACGTGCTGAGGTGTGCTGACAATCACCGCCCCGGTCACCGGCACTTCCTGGATGATGGAGAGATGAATATCGCCCGTA
>DKJL01000003.1:14159-14412 GCA_002454815.1 Flavobacteriales bacterium UBA6693 | reverse complement strand
CCGGAGGGAGATCGATCAGCAGAAAATCCAGTGCACCCCAGGCGGCGTCGCGAATCATTTGGTTCAAAGCTTTTGAAGCCATAGGACCGCGCCAGACCACTGCCTGATTAGCACCGGAAAAATATCCGATCGACAGCATCTTCACGCCGTAATTTTCTACGGGTTTCATCAGTGGTTTGCCATCAACTTCTACTGTGATTGGTTTTGCGCCTTCGGTATCGAGCATGGTCGGAATGGAAGGTCCGTAAATATC
>DKJL01000003.1:12530-13997 GCA_002454815.1 Flavobacteriales bacterium UBA6693 | reverse complement strand
GCATCAAGCAAGCCAACTTTAAAGCCCATTTTGGCCAATGTAACAGCGATATTTGCGGCTACGGTAGATTTTCCTACGCCACCTTTGCCGGAAGCAATGGCAATAATATTCTGAATTCCGGGAATCTGTTTTCCTTTAATTTGATTTTGCTGCACCTCTGTAGGATCGGGTGAAGCAATCTTGAGTTTGAGCACGACCTCCTCACCGAACTTTGAGGCAAAAGCCTGCTTCATAGCAGCTTCCAGCTTTTTCTTTTCGTGCATGGCCGGTGAATGGGCCGTCATATCAATATACACATCGTTTCCCATTACCTGGAAATTGTGCACTAAATCATCTACTTCTATCTCTTTCAGGAAGTCCTGAACCTGTGCTTTCGTCAACATAATTGTATAAAAAAATTCAGTGTCAAATTTACGTAATTATTTGTTATTTAGAATCATTAAAATCTATGATAAATGTTTGTGCTAAATTGTTATCGCCTATCAAAAAGCTAAAAATCTAAAAGAAAATGATTGTCTGATGAAACATCAAATCAACACTAGCCTGGAAAATTGGCAAAATAATTGATGTTCTATACCACATTGATAAACAGAACAATAAATAAACTTAATAACTTAAAAATACTATTATGAAAAATTCAATGCTCTCGATCCTGTGCGCAGCCACACTAATGGCTTGTACGAAAAATGAAAACACGGAAACCATGTCCACCACGGACAGTACGATGACGATGCCCGCCACTGACTCCGGGATGATGGCAACGGATTCTACCATGATGGGCGATATGACTGGCAGCGCAGCACTCAGCGATCAGGACAAAATGTTTGCGGACAAAGCAGCAACGGGCGGGATGATGGAAGTAATGCTTGGTGTACTGGCAGAAACCAACAGTACGCATGATAAAGTAAAATCTTTAGGTAAAATGATGGTCGACGATCACACCAAAGCCAATGACGAACTGAAAAGATGGGCTACCGCAGCCGGCTACAATCTGCCGACAGCACTGAACGCAGACCAACAAAAGAAATATAATGATATGCAGGCGATGAAAGGAGCCGATTTCGATAAAGCGTATGCAGACTTTATGGTTACCGATCACAAAGAGGTTATCGCATTATTTAAAAAGCAAGCCGCCGAGGGCAGTGACAGCAATTTGAAATCATTTGCATCGAAAACGGTCCCGACTTTGGAGCAGCATCTGACCGCTTCAGAAGAAGCTAAAAACGCAGTGAAGTAACAGCTTCTCATATAAAAATAAAACCCGCTTTTTGCGGGTTTTTTTAGTTAAAGACTTATTCTCTTAAAATTTCTATAATTCAATGTCCGTAGCACCTTCCAGCTGTCCTTCCCATTTGGAAACGGCAGACGTGGCAAGCGCATTACCCAGCACGTTAGTCATACTGCGTCCCATATCGCAGAAGTGGTCAATCGGCAAGATGAGCGCGATACCTTCCGGCGGGATACCGA
>DKJL01000003.1:11125-12389 GCA_002454815.1 Flavobacteriales bacterium UBA6693 | reverse complement strand
TACCTTCCGGCGGGATACCGAACATAGTACAGGTCGCAACGATAATCACAAGGCTCGCCCGGGGAACGCCGGCAATTCCTTTTGAGGTAAGCATAAGAACTAGCAACATCGTAATTTGCTGTCCAAGCGTCATATCTATTCCATAAATCTGCGCAATAAAAATGGCGGCAAAGGTCATGTACATCATGCTGCCGTCCAGATTAAACGAATAGCCCAGCGGCAGGATGAACGAAACGATACGGTTGTTACAGCCAAAACGCTCCAACTCTTCCACCAACTTGGGAAATACTGCCTCCGAACTTGTTGTGGAAAATGCAATCAATAATGGTTCTTTAATGCGTCGCAGCAGATCGAAGAGACGGTTTCCCAGTATAAAATAACCGACGATACACAAGATTAGCCACAGCACGGCTAAGGCAAAGAAAAAGTCGCGAAGATAGATGGCATAAACAATAAAGATATCAAATCCATTCGTAGCAACGACCGCCGCGATGGCGCCCAATACTCCGAATGGTGCAAACCACATGATGTAGCCTACCATCTTAAGAATTGCATGTGCACAAATATCCAAAGCGCGAATAACCGGCTTTGCGTACTCTTCGCCCATATTCGCCAACGCCACTCCGAACATTATGGAAAATACAACGATTTGCAGCACCTCATTGGTAGCAAATGCCTCAAATAAACTTTTCGGTATAATATGCTTTACAAAATCTTCGAGTGAAAAACCTTTACTTGTTTTTAGTAGTTCTTCGGCGGAAGAAACATCCTGAATGGGAAGTTGGGTGACCCGTCCCGGCTCCAGCCAGTTGACGAAAATAAGCCCGATGAATAATGAAACAAGGGAGGCCGTTAAAAACCAAAGCATGGCCTTGGTGCCGACACGCCCGATCATCTTAAGATCACTCATTTTTGCAATGCCTACCACCAGGGTGGTGAATACCAGCGGCGCAATAATCATCTGCACTAAACGGATGAAGATGGTACCCAGCAACTTGATATTTGCCGAAAAACCCTGGGCATTTTCGGGATATTGGGTATGGACGACTCCGCCCATTGCAACGCCCAGCACCAAGGCAATGATGATGGCGATGAACAGCTTGTTTTGACCTTTCATAGAACTATTTTTCTTGTAAGGCTACAAATATATGTTTTTTTGGAAGATCTTCGGAAGTGCACGCTGCCGGACAAGCGATTGCAGTGGAAATCCTTTTTCGGTATAGCGGGAGCGGAGCCGGAAAAAGGATTGCAACGGAAAGCGCGG
>DKJL01000003.1:10534-10969 GCA_002454815.1 Flavobacteriales bacterium UBA6693 | reverse complement strand
GTGGGCGCGCCGAGCAGGCGCGCGCAGGCATGGCCCCAAAAAAACCCCTGTAGGACAGAGGTTGTAGAAAATCGATTAAGCTTTGAGATATCTGGAGTAAGCATATCCCTCCAGGCCGGCGTCGGTACGTACCTTCCACCAGTCGTCGGAGGTCTGCTCCACCAGCGTAACGGTTTCTGACTTTCCAATTTTGCCAACAATGGCGGCATCTGTAGAAGGCTGCTGACGCAGATTGAGATTGGAATGTTCGGTTTCCACGGTCACCATGGTGCCGGGGCGAAGTCCTGTGACCTGCACGTCGAGATTAATATCGGACGCGGAATAAGTGGGATCCACGGTGCCAAGAGCGTTCCAGACGGCATCTTTAGCGACGCTGCTAATGGCGTTGCCAGAGATGTATAGAATGTCATTCTGCTCCACAATGCGCAGATTGGA
>DKJL01000003.1:8453-10398 GCA_002454815.1 Flavobacteriales bacterium UBA6693 | reverse complement strand
CTCCACAATGCGCAGATTGGAAATGCCGGCCGCTTGTGCGGAGGTAATAACTGCCGCGTATTTATCCTGTAATGTACTCATAATGTTTATTTAACGGTATAATTATAATTTACTTTCCCGACTTTCAGTGCATCTATAGACATTTTTATTTTTTTGGCCTGTTCGGCGGATACATTACCTGTTAGTGTAAGTTCATTATTGATGATTTCTGATTTTACCGACGGGAAATCCTTGAGCGCATCGTCTACTTTTTGTTGCATCGCAGGATCTACGGGTTCTGAAGTCTGTACCATTGGTGCCGCGGCCACTGTGGACATATCCATCACGTCTTTCACGCCGATAATGGACTTTAATGAAGCAATCATATTGTCTCTGGAAGCTTCATCGGCAAATGTGCCACTAAGGTGTGCGACGCCGTCTTTTACTTCAACTGTGGCGTTAGGATTGGAACTGACAACAGTAGTAGCCTGTGTCTGCAGTTCCGCATCATTTGATTTGTTGTTGCAAGAGCCCAAAGAAATAGAGAGGGCCAAAGCGGCCAAGGCGATTGTTTTTTTCATAGTAGTCGTATTTAAATTTAAATTGTATCGCAATCGTGTAGCGCCACAGGTTTTTTTGTAGGGTGCATTAAATATAGTACGTCGTGTATGCAAAAAGTGTACTATTTTAAACTTTCTGTTTTTCAATCGGCTTTTAGTTGGGTTAATTTTGCATTAACAGCGGTGTCATTCATGTTGCACAAAATTTAGTGTGTTTTTACTTTACAAGCTACCAGCCAGCTGCTGATGAGTTTCAGTTTATGTCGTTCTACTTTTGTTGGCTTAAGATTTAAAATTATTTTTAAACATATGAATTATGAAAACAGATCATTTAAATTCAATATTAACCGAGATCACCGCTTTTGCCGATGAGGCGCACGGCGACCAAATGCGCAAATATGTGCCCAAACGCTACATTGTGCACCCAATTGAAGTGATGGAAATCTGCCGCCAGTATACCACGGAACTTCCGATACTGGCTGCGGCACTGCTTCATGATGTACTGGAAGACACGCCCGTAAGAGCTGAAGCCATCAAAAAATTTTTAAGTCTGAAGATGTCTGCAGAGCAGGTAGAGGAAACGCTGGAACTCGTTACGGACCTTACCGACGTTTTCACAAAAGAAAACTACCCCCAACTCAACCGCCGCCAACGTAAAGAGCGTGAAAACGAACGACTCAAAAAGACGCATCCCAAAGCGCAGACAGTTAAATATGCGGATATCATCAGTAACAGTATCGACATTGCAAAACATGATCGGCATTTTGCGCGCGTCTATCTTCGCGAAATGGACATACTCCTAGGGGTGATGACCCATGGAAATCAGAAGCTTTATCAACGTGCAGCAGAAACCCTGAAAGAATGCAGACAGCAGCTGTAGCAAAAAATTATTTATAACAGCACTTATGAGCGAGATAAGAAAAATGGTCGGAGAAAATCCGTAGAAGAAATGAGATAGGAAAATAATTGACTTTAATAACCTTCAAATTTTTGAAAGCGCCCGCGCAGTGCTTTCGACCTTGTTGATTATTAAAACATTTAAAAAAAATTTTACAATTAGAATGTATCGAATTTCTGCAGTTTCAAAGCATAGATGGATTAAATTAAAAATATTGCTAAGGTTCCGAACGCGGTACCCGTCGGCGGAAGGTCAGATTGATGCGGGGCGAATTTACTTTCATCGTAGGTGGTAAAGCATGTTGCCAATTTCGTTGAGTCGCGCCTTTCATCAGCAGTAAACTTCCGCTGTGCAGATAAATCTCAATTTTGCTTTTCGTGGTTTTGTGTTTGAAGACAAACTTTCTGCTTGCTCCCAAGCTCAGCGAGGCAATAGCGCTGTCTTTCTGCAGATCGCCCTCGGCGTCGCAATGATAACCCATCCCCTCACTGCCGTCAGGATACAAATT
>DKJL01000003.1:7019-8369 GCA_002454815.1 Flavobacteriales bacterium UBA6693 | reverse complement strand
AACAAACAGGAATTGAACTTTTCGCCGGTAAGGTCTTGGATTTTATCCCGTAAAACAATTAACTCGGGAGTCCAAAGGTGGGCTTTCTTTGTTATCTTAGAGTACGTATAATGCTGTTTATCTTCGGCATACCACGCGATCTTCCGCTTAGTTGTGATTCTTTTGCCATTCATCAGGACCTCATCATTCTGCCAGGGTGTATTTTTTAAAAATAAATTAAAATAATGTTGAGCTTCGGCAGCGTCCAGCAATTTGCCATAATAGTAGACCTCCCCGTCGCAGGGCAGGAGATTTTTGCCGGGCTCTGCAATAAATTCAAATAATTCCATTTCCTTTTGTAATTCTGCGCAAGTTTAATTCAAATATAATTCCAGGTGATGCAGTTAGAACTTACGATGGTATTTGCCGAACCGCTACATAAAAAATTCATGTAAGGTAAAATTACCCAAAGAAAAAACCAAAGTGCACTGCTTTGGTTTTTCTGTTTTTTTAAACTGTATTTTTTTCCTTAATTATTAAATCAACTCCATCAGTTCCGTCGTGATTTCCATATTATGATACACGTTTTGCACGTCATCGTCGTCTTCAAAACGTTCCAGCATTTTCATGTTAATTTTAAACTGTTCTTCCGAAACTTCTTTCGTGTTGTTCGGAATACGCTGAACTTCTGCACTCTTGACCTCAAGGCTCAATTCTTCCAATTTGTGCGATAAAGCACCAAAGTCTTCAAATGCGGTGGTAATCAGAATTTCATCGTCGTCATGCTCAATATCTTCAGCGCCACCATCGATCATCTCCATTTCAAAGTCATCCCACGGCATTTTCACCTGCGAACGGTCTAAAGAAAAAATTCCTTTTCGGTCGAAGATAAATGCAAGTTCTCCGTTTTTACCCAAATTGCCATCAAATTTATTGAAAATTGCGCGCACATTAGCCACGGTACGAGTGGGATTATTGGTGGTACACTCCACGAAAAAAGCAACACCGCCTTGCCCATAGCCCTCGTAAGTGATCTCTTCATAATGCTCTGCATCAGCTCCACTAGCTTTTTTGATGGCCCTTTCTACGTTATCTTTCGGCATATTTGCGCCTTTTGCGTTTTGAATACAACGGCGGAGCGCCGGGTTGGAGTCGGGATCCGGACCACCGGCTTTTACGGCAAGTGCAATATCTTTTCCTATTTTAGAAAATGTTTTGGCCATGCGGTCCCAGCGGGCCATTTTAGATGCTTTTCTATATTCGAATGCGCGTCCCATATCATAAGTAATTTAGGCTGCAAAAATACAATATTGTTTACAAAAAAAAACACCCTCCGTGGGGAGGGTGCTTATTATTTAGAAAAATAATTTA
>DKJL01000003.1:6348-6906 GCA_002454815.1 Flavobacteriales bacterium UBA6693 | reverse complement strand
TTATTTAGAAAAATAATTTATTATTTTTTCTTTTTGTAGACTCTTACCTTAGTACCAGACTTTTTGATTACTACATCTGATTTTTGGTATTTAGCCCATTCTGTCGCGTCTTCGATCGCTCTTACGACAACTTTTCTGTCTTGCTGTCTTTCTGCATCAGATGCGTTTTCAGGAACTACTGCTTTTTCTTCACCTACACCAATTGATTTCAATGAACCAGCGTCTACACCTCTAGCATCTAGTGCTGCTACAACTGCTGCTGCTCTTCTTCTTGAAAGATCAAGGTTATAAGCTGCTGCACCTTTCTTGTCTGTTTGACCCTCAAGAAGGTAGTTACCACCGTCAGTTTTGATAAGGTTCGCTGCTGCATCCAAACGGTCGTTAGACTCAGATTTGATGGTAGCTCTGTCGAAGTCGAAATAAATGTTTTTCAATTCGGTTTCAACTTCAGTAGCAGTAACTGATTTTGGTTTTGGACAACCATTGTACTCAGGAAGACCTGGTACGGTAGGACAAGCATCATCTTTGTCCAGGATTCCGTCACCATCAGTATCTGGC
>DKJL01000003.1:5624-6102 GCA_002454815.1 Flavobacteriales bacterium UBA6693 | reverse complement strand
ACCATCAGTATCTGGCCAAGGACAACCGTTATTTTCCATTGGTCCGGCTACATCTGGGCATTCGTCATCGATATCTGGGATTCCGTCGCCATCAGTATCAGGGCAACCTTGGAATTCAGCTAAACCTGGGGTATCAGGACATCTGTCATCTTTATCAAGGATTCCGTCTTTGTCTCTATCCATGTTTCCGAAACGGAATAACAGGGAAGCAGAAGCTTGCCAGAAGTTTGCGATTGTTGATTTTTCAGAAGGTGTAGAAACATAATCTCCTTGGATTCCTAAACCGAAGTTCTTAGTAATCCAGAAGTTTGAACCTAAACCTGTTGCAAGTGCAAAGTGATCTGCTCTTCTTTGTGATGCCGGATCATTGTCGTTGTATCCGTTGATTACCTCACCATTGGTGTCCGTAAGTGGGAAGTTAACTCCTGTATAGTCATGTCTCAGGTAGTTAGCGCCAACTCTTAAATAAGGATCAAAC
>DKJL01000003.1:4076-5484 GCA_002454815.1 Flavobacteriales bacterium UBA6693 | reverse complement strand
TCTTAAATAAGGATCAAACCAAGATTCTTCGTTCCAAAGTCCGTTGAATTTGAACTGAAGACCCAAACCTGTCATTAGGAAAAACTCTTTTCCCATACCGATTCTCATATTGTCTACGTTCCCTACAGACGTTTGCCAATCCAGAACCAAGTATCTACCAAGGTTACGTGCTACAGTCAGTTTTGAAAGTGGTGGAGTGATTGTAAAATTGTTGATATTATACAATTCTCCTCCATCGCCACCGCCAAATGCAGTAGAGAGAACATTTCCTGCATCTCCTCCTGCCGCAGCGTGATTTACTCCGTGAGCACCAACCCCGATAAGCCACGGATTGCTGGTAGTCTGAGCGAACACAGTAGAGGCTACAGTAAGTGCCAATGCTGAAATTCCTAATTTTAGATTTTTCATAGAATTAAATGATTAAATAATTGATAATGCAAAATAAATATAATTTTTCTTTATAAACAAAGATTGCTAGCCTTTATTTAACTTTTCCTTAATATTCTGTCAAGACTTCGTTTATTTTCGCGCTCCTTAATGGATTCTCTTTTATCAAAGAGCTTTTTGCCGCGCCCCAGTGCTATTAAAAGTTTGGCTTTTCCCTTATCATTAATATATAACTTTAGAGGAACGATGGTATTTCCCACATCTTTCAGTTTCCGCTGGTACTTTTGAAGCTCTCTTTTGTGCAGCAGCAACTTCCGTTCCCTTTTTATTTTGTGGTTATAAAATGTACCCAATTTATATTCATCGATTGTCATGTTAATGATGTATAATTCCCCATCGATAAACTGACAAAATGCTTCAGAAATACTTGCCTTGGAAGACCGCAGCGACTTAATTTCAGTGCCGGTAAGTACCATCCCTGCTTCAATTTCGTCTAAAATCTCAAATTCAAAGCGGGCGCGTTTGTTATAGATTGCAACCGTTTTTTCAATTTTAACTTTCATACCATGCGGTTTTTTATTTTTAGTTAAAATTTATATAATTTTAACATGACACTTTTAATTTTTGGCAATGTAAAAACACCTTAGATACGACGCACGTTTACATAGCCCGAATCGCTGCCCGAAACCCGATTTCTTTTCGTAATTTTGCACCAAATTTACAAAACTATATGTTAACAGTATCCAATTTATCGTTACAATTCGGGAAACGAGTACTCTTTGACGAGGTGAATATCATGTTTGCTAAAGGGAACTGCTACGGCATTATTGGTGCCAACGGCGCCGGAAAATCTACCTTTCTGAAGATTCTTACCGGTCAGCAGGATCCTACCACGGGTTCGGTATCTCTGGAACCGGGCAAAAGAATGTCGGTTTTGGAACAGGATCACTTTGCCTATGACGACTATACCGTACTGGAAACCGTACTCCGCGGAAACAAAAAACTGTTTGAAATAAAAGAA
>DKJL01000003.1:3393-3976 GCA_002454815.1 Flavobacteriales bacterium UBA6693 | reverse complement strand
AGATGGATGCCCTTTATGCTAAGGAAGATTTTTCTGATGCAGACGGCATTAAAGCGGGCGAACTTGGCGTGCTTTATGACGAAATGGGTGGCTGGAACTCTGAGTCCGATGCGATGACGATGCTTTCCAATGTCGGCATCAAAGATGAGATGCAATATCAAATGATGCGGGAACTGGAAAACCAGAATAAAGTAAAGGTGTTGCTAGCGCAAGCGCTTTTCGGAAACCCCGACGTGCTGATCCTCGACGAGCCTACCAACGACCTGGACATCGAAACAATCGCCTGGCTGGAGGATTTCCTTTCTACGTACGAAAATACGGTAATCGTAGTGTCTCACGACCGTCACTTCCTGGACACCGTCTGCACGCACATCGGCGACCTTGATTATGCTAAACTGAACCTTTATACCGGTAACTACTCGTTCTGGTATCAGGCCTCGCAACTGGCGACCAGACAACGGCAACAGGCGAATAAAAAAGCCGAAGACAAGAAAAAGGAACTTCAGGACTTCATCGCGCGTTTCTCTTCCAACGTGGCAAAAGCAAAGCAGGCCACTGCAAGAAAGAAAATGATCGACAAACT
>DKJL01000003.1:2875-3247 GCA_002454815.1 Flavobacteriales bacterium UBA6693 | reverse complement strand
AAAGAAAATGATCGACAAACTAAACATTGAAGACATTAAACCGTCTTCCCGACGTTACCCTGCAATTATCTTTGATACCGAGCGTGAAGCGGGCGACCAAATCCTGGAGGTAAAAGATCTTATGAAAAGCAAAGACGGCGAACTTTTATTTTCCAACATCAATCTTAATTTAAAGAAGAACGACAAAGTTGCCATTCTTTCCAAAAACTCGCTTGCCATTACGGAATTTTTTCAAATTCTTGCCGGCAATGCGGAAGCAGATAAAGGTACTTTTTCTTGGGGGATCACCACAACACAATCGTACATGCCACTGGATAACGCAAGTTTCTTCCAGGAAGATATCAACCTTGTAGATTGGCTGAGACAGTTTAC
>DKJL01000003.1:972-2728 GCA_002454815.1 Flavobacteriales bacterium UBA6693 | reverse complement strand
AAAAATGACGAAGAGCGCCATGAAGAATATATGCGCGGCTTCTTGGGCAAGATGTTATTTTCCGGAGATGAAGCCCTAAAATCGTGCACTGTACTTTCGGGAGGCGAGAAAATGCGCTGCATGTTCAGCCGAATGATGCTTCAGCGCGCCAACGTGCTTCTACTCGACGAACCTACCAACCACCTGGATTTGGAGAGTATCACAACGCTCAACAATTCACTCGTCAATTTTAAAGGAACCGTCTTGCTTTCCTCTCATGACCACGAAATGCTTCAGACCGTCTGTAACCGAATTATCGAACTTACTCCAAAAGGTATTATCGACCGCGAAATGACTTACGACGAATATCTGGCAGACAAAAAAGTAAAAGAGCTACAGGAACAGATGTACTCATAAGCTCGTAATAATTAATCACAAAAAAACCGCTCTAGCAGCGGTTTTTTTTATGCAGAAAATCGGTGTTTTTAGTCTATAAATAAACCGGCAATCGCCGCAGCATCACTGCCGGAAAGCACCTCATCAAAAGAGGCCGAGCCAGCCGGTGCACCAAATAAAGTGGCTGTATTGTATCCCGACTGTGTTGTATTTTGTTCACCGGCGTACACTGCATCCGTCGCTGCCGGCATATTGCCGCCTTCGTTAAGCTCAATCCATCCTTTATTGCCGCGCATGCGCCTCACTTGGGATGCATGTCTCGCTTCTACGGAATGGATTTGCAAAGCCGCCTGCAAGATGGCTTTATTGGAGGCCACGTTGCCCGCCTGTCCCTTATAAGCTCGCACGCCGGTATCTTCGAAAGCCTGCGCCAATGTCATAAATTGTGCATAGTCACTAAAAGGCTGGAAACTGCCGCCAGCTGTAAAATCAAATTTCGGTTTACCGCCCGGTGTGGCGCCGAGTGAACTTAATGCCGCCTTAAGAAAAGCGACATGCGCTGTTTCATGTTTGCTGATTTGCTGAAAAACCGCGCGGTCATTCGCAGGTATAAGCCCGGCAGTCGCGAGACCAAGACGGTAATACTCATCTTCCAGATATTCCAGCGTGAGTGCCAGCTGCAGCGCATCGGTGAGTGCTGAAGCTGCTGCAACCGACGCTGTTGCGGCAGGTGCGGCCTGTGCAGATGTGGACATAACGGAGGCAAGTCCCAGCGGAACGCTTGCTACCGCCGCTTTTTTTCCGAGCTTTGCGAAGTCGGAAAGCGCTCCGGAACGTGAGGAAGTTTTGCTGAAAAATTGGTCGTCAGACAACCGATCTAATATAGTAAGTAAATTCATGTGTTTAAATTTTTGGTGTTAAAGAAAACTGGTAAATAATTAGCCGATGCCCTGCTCCTTCCAGGTGAACGGTGTTTTAATAAATCCTGCTGCAACGCCCACAATTTCCTTTGGTTCTTTGGCAACATCCAATCCGTTGGCATCCACCACATCATCACCGGAGAAATCTTTGGAGCGCGGGTTGATGGCATCACGGATTGCCGATGCATGACGCGCTTCTACCGAAACAATCTTACCCGCAATTACCAAATAATCCAGGTTTTTAATATATTTTCCGGCGCCATTATATGCCGCAACTCCGGTATCTTCCAATGCTTTGGCAGTCGCCAAAATGGAATCACGACTGTTAAAATCTACATTATCATATTTAAATTCAAGTTTTGGCAATACATGATCTGTCGCGCCGCTGATCGCCGCTTTAAAGAAATCGCGGTGTACCACTTCATGGTGATAAATGTCTGTAAACAAAGTTTTTTCTGCTT
>DKJL01000003.1:0-847 GCA_002454815.1 Flavobacteriales bacterium UBA6693 | reverse complement strand
TAAACAAAGTTTTTTCTGCTTCCGAGATATTCCGGTAAAAGTTGTTGACGACTTTGGAATAAAAATCCGCTTCCAGCTGTTCCAAAGCGTACGCATAGTTCAGTACTCCAACGTCTCCCGTGCCCAGATCAAAAGCACCGCTCATTGGAAAATCATACTCTTCATCACGGCAGCCCGCCAGGGCAAGTCCGGCCAGCACAAGTCCCACACCACCGAGTTTTAAAAAATCTCTCCGGCCCGTATCCAGCGTGGCACCACTGTTTGATACATTAATTGTTTTGTTCA
Source organism: Flavobacteriales bacterium UBA6693 (assembly GCA_002454815.1). Taxonomy (GTDB): domain Bacteria; phylum Bacteroidota; class Bacteroidia; order Flavobacteriales; family Weeksellaceae; genus Kaistella. Next base: position 562 of record DKJL01000003.1, on the reverse strand, counting down.
TAATAATTTTTTTTGTGTTAATAGGCGTTTACTAATTAATTACGAGAGACACTACGGCTCCGGATTTGACCTTAGCAGTATTTTAAACAAAAGAATCTTAAACAGCTGATTATCAATAGTAAAACTTTTTACATTTTTTAACATTAATTGCGGTTTTCACTATTTTTATTGATTTAAATGCAAATTAATAGCGTTAAGATTTCCTGTTTCGTATAATAAACTATCGGATATTTCTAATAATATACTTTAAGAAAAATCTGCTTTCCCACGCAAAGAATAGCTGACAAAAATTTCCTATTTTTGTAAGATTATGAGTCAAAAATGGATTTACAAACCGGAACCCGATGAGGAAATTGTCGACGCAATGAGCTCTTCGCTGGGGTTTGGTACTTTTGAATCCAAAATTCTCGTCCTGCGCGGAATCGACAATTATCAGAAGGCACGAGAATTCTTCAAGCCTAACCTCGGCGACATTCACAACCCGTTTTTGATGAAAGATATGCAGCTGGCAGTAGACCGTATTGCGACTGCAATTGAAAATGGTGAAAAAGTGATGGCGTCC
>DKJL01000018.1 GCA_002454815.1 Flavobacteriales bacterium UBA6693 | reverse complement strand
AGCAGTATTCGAGTAGATACCAATTTTGATAATCCCGGTATGCTGCGGGTTTTTGAAAAGCTCGAATATGAATACCGCGGAGAAGTGTATTTTCGTGGCTCGGCCCGCAAAGCTTTTGAGAAAGTCTTATTATAAGGATTCAGTGTTAACACACGCTTAGCAACGGAAATCGTCACGTGTAAATTCGTTCAGCTGAATGCATTTTCTTAAATTTGTAGATATCCAAAGTTTTAAAAATGTCTAAAAAAGCCATATTAGCGATACTCGACGGATGGGGAATCGGCGAAGATCCTTCTGTTTCTGCCATTGCCCAGGCCAATACTCCTTTCATCGATTCCTGTTATGAAAAGTTTCCGCACACCACCTTAGAAGCCAGCGGAATTGCCGTTGGGCTGCCTTTTGGCCAGATGGGCAACTCAGAAGTCGGTCACATGAATCTGGGCGCCGGTCGAGTCGTCTACCAAAATCTGGTGAAACTCAACATGGCGGTAGAAAATGCGACGCTCGGTAAGGAAAACGTGATTACCGAAGCTTTTGACTATACTTTGAAAAACAGAAAACAGATCCATTTTATCGGTTTGGTATCAGATGGCGGCGTGCACTCTCACATCAATCATTTAAAAGGATTACTTACTGCTGCGCATGAATTCGGTTTAGATGAAAACGTTTATGTGCATGCCTTTACTGATGGTCGCGACTGCGATCCGCACTCCGGAAAAGGATTTATCGCGGACTTGCTGCAGCACATGGATCAAACCACCGGAAAGTTGGCAACAGTCACCGGACGTTATTACGCGATGGACCGTGACAAGCGTTGGGAACGGGTGAAATTTGCCTACGATGCCATGATTCATGGAATAGGCGAGCAGAGCCGCGACATCTTACATTCTATTCAGGAATCTTATGATAACGGCGTTACTGACGAATTTATAAAACCGATTGTTTATTTAAAGGAAAGCAGTTTGCCAACAGCGAAGATAGAACCGGACGACGTCGTCTTTTGTTTTAATTTTAGAACAGACCGCGGCCGCGAAATCACGCAGGCGCTTTCCCAGCAGCATTTTCCGGAATTTGGCATGCATCCTTATGATCTTTATTATGTGACTATGACCAATTACGATAAAGACTTCAAAAATGTGCATGTTGTGTTTAACGAAGAAGTACTGCAGCAGACACTTGGCGAAGTGCTGGAGCAAAATGGCCGTACACAGATCCGCGTAGCCGAGACGGAAAAATACCCGCATGTTACTTTTTTCTTTTCGGGAGGACGCGAATTGGTTTTCGATGGGGAAAGAAGATTACTTTGCCCAAGCCCGAAAGAAGTGCCCACCTACGACTACAAACCGGAAATGTCTGCGTTTGACATCACCGAGAAAATAGTACCGGAAATCGAAAATGAAACCGCCGACTTTATCTGCCTGAATTTTGCCAATACTGATATGGTGGGCCATACCGGTGTTTTTGCTGCGGCGGTACAGGCAGCGGAAGCTGTCGACACCTGTATAGAGCGAGTCGCAACGGCCGCCTACGAGCACGGATATACAGTCTTTATTCTGGCAGATCACGGAAATTCTGATGTGATGATTAATCCGGACGGAACGCCAAATACGCAGCATTCCACCAACTTGGTGCCGCTGATTGTGATGGATAAAGAAAAAACATGGACGCTTCAGTCCGGAAAACTTGGCGACATCGCACCTTCTATCCTTAAAGTAATGGGACTTCCTATCCCGGATTTGATGACCGGCGATGTTTTATTGAGTTAGGAAATGTTAACAGAATCTTTGTTAAAAAGTCCTGCGGCAAGCTGTTTGCTTATTTGCACAGGTGAAAGCAATGGATCTTTAGCAAAAAATATAATATGTGTCGAATAATAAATTAATTTTATATTTGCCACCGAAACAAAATACAACAACAATGTACGATAAACTGATGCGAATCGAGGTGATGAGAACTTTAGGGAAGAATGTAGATGATTTCATCGCATCCTACCTTACACCTGTCGAAAAAATATGGCAACCCACCGACTTTTTGCCCGATCCTTCTGCAGACAGTTTTCGTTACGACGTGGAAGAATTGCAGACGTACGCCCGCGAAATGGGTTACGACCTTTTTGTTACCTTGATTGGGGATTGTATCACAGAAGAAGCATTGCCCAGCTATGAATCCTGGATTATGGGAATCGATGGCGTAGAGCAGGAAGAAAGAAGCGGGTGGTCACAATGGGTACGCAGCTGGACCGCGGAAGAAAACCGTCATGGTGATTTGCTCAATAAGTATCTTTACCTCTGCGGCCGTGTGAATATGCGCGAAGTAGAAATAACCACCCAGTACCTGATACAAGATGGATTTGATATTGGAACTTCTATGGACCCGTACCGGAATTTTGTCTACACCAGTTTTCAGGAAACAGCGACTAATATTTCCCACCGTCGCGTAGGATCTTTGGCAAAGCAGAGTGGAAATACAAAACTGTCAAGAATGTGCGGCGTTATTGCGGCAGACGAAGCAAGACACGCCAAGGCGTATAAACATTTTGTAACAAAAATATTTGAACTTGATCCTTCGGAAATGATGCTGGCTTTTGAGGATATGATGCGCAAGAAGATTGTAATGCCGGCGCACCTCATGCGCGAGTCCGGACAGGCTGCGGGAGAGTTATGGGAACATTTTTCTGATGCTGCGCAACGGGCAATGGTTTACACAGGACAGGATTATATCAACATTCTGAAAGATTTGCTGGATGACTGGAAAATTGAACACATTGACGGTTTAAATGAGAAGGCGCAAAAAGCACAGGAATATTTGGTAAAACTTCCTTCTCGACTTCAAAGAATTACTGACAGGATTTCAACGCCGGACCAGGAATATCAGTTCAAATGGGTAAAATCTTAAAGTTGATTTTAATTAAAAACACTTACTTCTATTACCTTTAAATAAGAATTTGCCTCAGACTCCTGAGGCAAAATTCATTATATTTGCCTACTGAAATTATTATGATGAAGAGTAGCAAAAAATTAGCAATTGACTTTGACGGAACAGTGGTGGATGATGCTTATCCCGGCATTGGCAAACCAAAGATTTTCGCTTTTGAGACATTGCGAAAGCTGCAGTCCGAAGGGTATCGTCTTATTCTTTGGACGTACCGCCATGGCAGATCGTTGGATGAAGCCGTAGAATTTTGCAGGAAAAACGGCGTTGAATTTTACGCCGTGAATTCCAGTTTTGAAGGTGAAGTCTTCGACCACAATATGGCTTCCCGAAAAATCGATGCCGATCTTTTTATTGACGACCGAAATCTCGGCGGCTTTCCCGGTTGGGGAGAGATTTACAAGATTATAAAAGAACGCATCGAATTCCGTGTAGAGGGCGGTGAAGTTTTAGCCTATTCAAAAATTAAAAAAGAAAAAAAGAAAGGACTTTTCTGGTAATTTTTTCATATTAATAAAACAAAGCTAAAAGTATTGATACAATTAAAAACGATAGAAGAATTGCGGCTCATGCGTGAGAGTGCCCAGCTCGTTTCCAAAACATTGGGAATACTTGCCGCAGAAATAAAGCCAGGAGTTACCACCTTACAGCTCGATAAAATGGGCGGAGAATACATCCGTGATCATGGTGGTGAACCCGCTTTTCTGGGTATGTACGGTTTTCCAAACAATCTTTGTATCTCACCCAACGCCGAAGTTGTGCACGGAATCCCCAACGACAAACCGTTGGAAGAAGGAGATATTCTGTCAGTAGATTGCGGCGTTTATATGAACGGTTTCTACGGCGATCATGCGTATTCGTTTGAGGTGGGGGAAGTTTCACCGGAAATCAAGAAATTATTGAAAGTCACCAAAGAATCTTTGTATAAAGGAATCGAACAGTGCGTGCGCGGAAAGCGCGTCGGGGACATCTCACACGCAATTCAAAGTCATTGTGAAGCACATGGCTACGGCGTCGTGCGCGAACTGGTGGGGCATGGGCTTGGCCGAAAAATGCACGAGGATCCACAAGTTCCGAATTACGGTCGGAAAGGAAGCGGAAAAGTTTTGAAAGACGGAATCGCTTTGGCGATCGAACCGATGGTAAATCTTGGCACCGAAAAGGTGAAGTTTCACGACGACGGCTGGACGGTAACTTCACTGGACAATTCGCCCTCGGCACATTTTGAACATGACGTTTGTATTATCAACGGCAAGCCGGTTCTGCTTTCAACATTTAAATATATTTATGACGCGCTTGGAATTACGAGTGACGAAGAACGACCATTCACACTGGATTTCTGATGCGCAGTGTCGCTAAGTTTATTTTAAATGCAATTCCGCGACCTTGGTTAATTAACCTGAGTATTTTGCTGCGGCCCTTTGTTTATATTTTATTTAAAGGTTCGCGTTTTACCGATCCTATCGACGGACGGTCTTACCGGAAATTTTTACCTTACGGATATGGAAAGCCGCGGCTGAATGCACTTTCACCCGGCACATTAAGTCTGGAACGCCATCGCCAAATGTGGCTTTATCTACAAAATGAGACCGACTTTTTTCAGAAAAAATATAAGGTACTGCACGTCGCACCTGAGCAGGCGTTTATCAGCCGTTTTAAAAAGTTGGATAATCTGGACTATCTCTCCACGGATTTATTTTCCCCAATTGTTGACGTGAAAGCAGATGTAACCAATCTTCCTTTTGAAGACGAATCCTTCGATGTCATTTTTTGCAATCATGTGTTAGAACATATTGTTGATGATCAGCAGGCGATGCGCGAACTGTACCGCGTTCTTCGAAAAGGCGGATGGGGAATTCTGCAGGTTCCTATTAAAACGAGTCTGGAAAAGACCTATGAAGATTTCAGCATTACCGACAAAAATGAGCGCAGAAAACATTTTGGACAGTATGACCATGTCCGATGGTACGGGAAGGATTATTTCGACCGGCTCGAGCGTGCCGGATTTTCAGTAGAAGCGCTTTATTATTCTAAAAAATTCAGCAAAGAACAACGTGAAAAATATGGTTTACTGGAAAATGAAATTTTGCCTGTAGTTCATAAAAATTAATTCTTTTCCAGATTTTGAAGTGCCTTCAGCATGTCCACACCTTTTCCCAAGACGGGTTTAAAAATATCACCGTTTTTCTCGATACGTTCCAAAGCGTTATGAATCGTAAAATCAGTGGGCTTCAGACCCGGCTTTACCTCATTCCAGTGAAGCGGCATGGAAACCGGTGCGCCTGGCTTCGGCCTGACGCTGTAAACACTGGCGAGCGTTTGTCCGCTACGGTTCTGTAAATAATCCAAATAAATTTTCTTTTTTGATCTTTTCTGAAGACTGCGCTCCAGCGTCGTGAGATCGGGGAGATGCTCCTGAACTTTTTGCATTAGCAAATGCGCAAAATCTTTCACCTGATCAAAATTGTATTTTCCTTCCATAGGAAGATAAATATGCAGACCTGTACTGCCCGAAGTTTTGCAGTAGCCCGTAATCTTTGCCTCATCCAGAACTTGTTTTGTAGCGAGCGCCGTTTCGATAACGTCTTCGAAGGTGTTGCCGTCCGAAGGATCGAGATCAAGTCCCAGCCAGTCGGGGTGCTCGATATTTTCGACAGTAGAATTCCACGGGTTCAGTTCTATGCAGCCGAGATTATTAAGGTAAGCCATATCGGCCGCCGTATTACAAATCACATATTCGATCTCTTTTTCATTGGATTCCGCAAAAATGGTGGTTTTTTCTATCCAGTCGGGCGCGTCGTGACCGGCGTCCTTTTGGTAGAAACTCAACCCTTTTATTCCATTCGGAAAACGATGAAGTGACTGCGGACGATTCTTTAAATAGGGCAAAATATACTTCGCCACCGACTGATAATAATCAATTAATTCTCCTTTGGTAATTTCTGCATCAGGAAAATAGACTTTATTCTGGTTCGTCAGTTTCACCGTGTGTTTGCCGATCTTTTTCTGTTCTTCGTTTGGCCTCTCCATTGTTTTCTTATCTGATTTTTCTGCGTCTGCTTTTTCTTTTGTGTCGATTTCTTCAGTTTCTTCTTCACTGGTTTTCAGAACATCTTCAACGTTTTTGTCCGGACGCAAAGCAATAAAAACCGGATGTCGGTAAATGCCGTCAGCCGTTTTTTCTGCGTATTTTATTTCACAAACGAGTTCCGGTTTTAGCCAGCTGGCCGGCGTGTTGGTTTTTGGAACTTTTTCAAAAGGACATTGCTCCGTTATTAAAGGTTCAAATTTTTCGGAAAGTTCCGTGAGCAAAGCATTGCTAAATCCGGTGCCGACGTGCCCGACATAGGAAAGCACGCCATCAATATAATTTCCCAGAATAATGGCGCCGAATTTTTTCCGGGAACCTTTTGGTTCCGTAAAACCACAAACCACAACATCATCCGTATTCTGAAATTTTACTTTAAGCCAATCGTCAGACCGCGATCCTTCCGCATAAACGCTGTCGCTTTTTTTTGCGATCATACCTTCCAGTTTCTGCTTTTCGATTTGTTTAAAAAATGCTTTTCCTTCCGCAGAAACGTGATCACAGTATTTTACAACATTGTTTTCCTGCAGCGCTTCCTTCAATAATTCTTTTCTTTCCAACAAAGTAAGTGACTCCGTAGAATGTCCGTTCAACCAGAGCAGATCAAAAACCTGATAGGTCATATGTGCGTGAGGATGATCGGCAGACTGCTGCAAAATCTGGAAGTCGGGTTTTCCTTCTTTGTTAAATGCGACGATTTCGCCATCAAGGATCATCTCATTTTCCTGCTCTAAAAGTGCCTCTGCAACTTTCGGAAATTTTTCGGCGAACGAAAGACCATTACGGGAATAGAGCAGCAGCGGATCACCGCTTAAATCTGCAATCGCGCGATAGCCATCCCATTTGATCTCGAAAACCCATTCTTCCGAATCGAAAGCTTCGCCGCCCGGTGTGGCAAGCATAGGTATTATATAGTTCTCGATTTTTCTGTCTGAATCTTTACCATGCGCAAATTCCTTTTTAGATTTCGTTATTTTTTTTACTGCCGTCTTTTTCTTTTTAGAAGGGCGGTATTCTTCTCTTTCGGTTACTTTTGAACGTTTCGGAACATGTTCTTCCGCGTCGTAATCGTCCAGGGCGTACTTATCTTTATGTTTAATTAACAGCCAGGCGTTATCTTCTTTTTTAATTTTAACCAGCGCAAACTCACCTTTCAGTTTTTTTCCATGCAGTACAAATTTCAAAGATTCTTTGTGCAGCTGGTGCCGCATCACCAGATCATCGCTTTTCGACTCCACTTTTTCTATCGGTTCGTAAGTGCCCGAATCCCAAATCTCCACCTCGCCGCCGCCATATTGACCCTCGGGAATAGTGCCTTCGAAATCGCGGTAGCTATAAGGGTGATCTTCCGTCATCATCGCCAATCTGCGGTCGCTGGGGTTCAGCGAGGGACCTTTCGGAACCGCCCAACTTTTAAGTACGCCGTTCATTTCCAGCCGAAAATCGTAGTGCAGGCGCGTGGCGGAGTGACGCTGTATAACGAAGATTAATTTTTCCGATGGTTCCCGTGCAGTTCCTGCCGGCTCCGGCGTTTCCGTAAAACTGCGTTTTTTATTATATTCCTCCAGTGGCATTTACGATACTTTTTTTGCTTTTTTACTGTGTTCCAGACTGGCTTTTAATTGCGCCATAAGGTCGATCACTTTTCCGTCGTTGTCATCATCAGTGCTGACTTTTTTAATTTTTTTACCTTTTGCTTTATTTTCAATAATTTTAAGCAAATCTTCCGCATAAGTATCTTTGTACGCTGCAGGATCGAATTTTTCGGCGGTTTGCTCAATCAGCGAGATGGCCATTTTGAGCTCACCAGCTTTAGGATCTTTTACCTTCGGCATTTTCAGGCCATGGTAATCACGGATTTCCTGCCCGAAACGCAGCCTCTGTACAATTAAAATTTCATCATTATAAGGGCGGACCATGCCGAAGACTTCTTTATCCCGCATCACGAAAGTGCCAATTCCTGCTTTTTTGGTTTCTGAAAGTGCCTTTAACAGTAGGAAATAGGCATTTTCTGCGTTTTTTTGAGGCTCCAGAAAGTAAGGAACTTCAAAGTATACGGAATCCACTTCTTCTTCCTGAACAAACTGTTCGATGCTGAAAACTTTGGTTTTTTCGGGACTGGCGGCGGCATAATCTTCCGGCTCCAGAACGACGTAGTTGCCCTCCAGCGCATAGGCTTTTACAATATTTTCCCACTTTACTTCTTTGCCTGTTTTTTCGTTCACTCTTTTGAAGCGGATGTTCGACAGATCACTTTTGTCGAGCATATCGAGATCCAAATTGGAACTCTCCACCGCGGAGTACATTTTCACAGGAATATTGACAAGGCCGAATCCTATCGCGCCGTTCCAAATCGCTTTCATAACCTCTGGTTTTGTTAAATACTGTATGAAAGAAGTATGCCTTTCAGCAGTTGAGACTTGCTGAAATTAGCAGTGTATAAATTAAAAATAATGTGCGGATCTCGGAAGAAAATGTTTGTTATAACGTGTAACGCCTAAAAATACTTAACTTTGTAAGTCCCATTAAAAACAAAAATTGTGAGCAACCATAAAGCAGGATTCGTAAATATTGTCGGCAAACCCAACGCCGGAAAATCCACGCTGCTAAACCAACTGATGGGCGAGAAACTCGCCATCGTGACCCAAAAAGCGCAAACAACGAGACACCGCATATTCGGTATTTATAATGAAGACGATCTGCAGATTGTCTTTTCTGATACGCCAGGGGTGCTGGACCCGAAATACGGCTTACAGGAAAAAATGATGGATTTTGTAAAAGATTCGTTGCAGGATGCTGACGTATTTTTATTTATCGTTGACATCACCGATAAAGCAGAGCCCAGCAGTTTCCTGATTGAAAAATTAAATAAAATCCCGGTACCTGTTCTGATTTTAATCAACAAAATCGACGCGTCCAACCAATCCGATCTGGAAAAGATAATGGAGGAGTGGCACGAAAGAATTCCGAAAGCGGAAATTCTGCCGATTTCTGCAATTAAAGGTTTTAACACGGAGGTGATCTTACCTAAACTAAAATCTTTGCTACCCGAAAATCCGCCGTACTATGATAAAACGATGTATACTGACCGGCCGGAACGTTTCTTCGTAAATGAGGCTATCCGCGAGAAAATACTGCTGAATTACGACAAAGAAATTCCCTACGCCGTGGAGGTGGTCACCGAAATGTTTAAAGAAAAAGAAGGCATTATCTTTATCGATTCCGTGATTTATGTGGAGCGCGACACACAAAAAGGAATTATCATCGGACATAAAGGTGAAGCCATAAAAAAAGTAGGAACGGAGGCAAGACTGGATCTGGAAAAATTCTTCGACAAAAAAATACACCTGAATTTATTTGTAAAGGTTAAAAAAGATTGGCGTAAAAGCGATCGCGATTTAAAAAGTTTCGGATATCGGTAATTTTTGATTATATTTTGCTTTCTTTTGTTTGATTAAATTTAAATTTATCCGTCACTGTATGAGTTATTTTTCGTCCACCAAAAACTTTGCGCAAACCAATAATATTGTGATTCTGGCCGTTAGGGTTTTTACCGGTTTTGCGATGATCATGCTGCACGGATTACCCAAACTCGAACTGCTTTTAAAAGGAGGAAGCACGAAATTTTTTAATTTCGCAGGCATAGGAGAACGCCCGACGCTTATCTTGGCAATTGTGCTGGAACTGGTTCTTTCATTCTTGATTATGATGGGGCTTTTCACAAGAATTTCCGCAGCTATTCTGGCAATAATGATGGCGATCGCCGCTTTTATTGTTCATCAGACAGATCCTTTCACCGTGCGCGAAACCAGTTTGATGTATATGGCGCTATTCATCGTTATTCTCACCTTTGGTCCGCTCAGGTATTCAGTGGACAATATGATCAGCAAACGCGGATCTTCTAAATATTAAAAATTAAAGAAAAATACAGCCGGCAAAAGTGCCGGTTTTTTTAATTAAAAGACGGAAAATACTGTTGTCGCAACCGTTTCTTTTTGATATTTTTGATAAAAAAGTATTTATGAAGAAAAGAATTACCGCTGTTGCACTGTTGTTTATGACCTTTGCAACGGCGCAGGAAAGTATCACCTATCAGAAACCATCTGCGGAAATCATGAAACTGGCCGACTTCGAGCGCGCTCCTTCAGTAATGATGAACAGCAGCCGTGACTGGTTGATTTTTACTTATCGTGACACTTACAAGTCGCTGGATGACCTGAATCAGGAAGAAATGAAACTTGCCGGATTGCGCGTAAACCCGGTAACGAATATTTCCAGCACAATGACGTATTCTAACAACCTGAAAACCCGTCGCCTGAAAGATAAAACAGAAACTCAGGTGAAAGGTTTGCCGGCAAATCCGCGCATTGCTTACTTGTCTTTTTCCCCTGACGAAAGAAATCTGGCATTCACTAATACCACAGCGAAAGCAGTGGAGTTGTGGACGGTAGATCTGGCGACAAACACAGCCAGAAAATTATCAAACCAGCCGCTGAATGCCAATCTTGGTATGCCTTACGTCTGGACTAGAGATTCCAAAACATTGATTGTCAAACAAATTCCTTCTTTCCGCCCAGCGCTGATTGATGATAAAAAAGATCTTCCGACAGGACCCACAGTCTCTACGTCTGATGGGAGAGTTTCGCAAAACAGAACCTACCAGGATCTTTTAAAAAATCCTCAGGACGAAGAGAATTTTGAAACATTAGCCAAATCAGAACTGGTAAAAATTTCCCTAGATGGACGCTCTACGCCTTTCAAACCCGCTGGAATTTACACTGGCGTCAGTCTCTCACCAGACGGTCAGTATGTAATGCTGACGACAATTCAGAAACCATATTCTTACATCGTACCGCTGAGCCGTTTCCCGATGACTTCCATTGTGTATGATATTGATGGGAAATTGGTAAAAACGGTTAATGTTAGTCCGCTGAACGAAATTATGCCAAAAGGATTCTCCTCTGTTCGTGCCGGAAAACGCAGCATGAGCTGGAGAGACGATGCGCCGGCGACACTAGTTTTTGCTGAAGCTCTGGATGGAGGAGACCAGGCAAAACAGGTGGAATACCGTGATGAACTCTATCTTTGGGAAGCCCCGTTCAACCAGGATCCAAAACCTTTCTTCAAAACAAAACAGCGCTTCAGCGGGATCGACTGGTCTAATGCCAATGTCGCGGTAATTTCGGACAGCTGGTACGACACCAGAAACACGAAATCGTATCTTCTTAACTTGAACGACGGAACGGCTAAGACTATCGAAGACAGAAACTATCAGGATGTGTACAGCGATCCGGGAAGTTTCGTTCAGGCTAAAAACAACTTTGGGCGCAATGTAATTGACATTAAAAATAATACAGCAAAGCTCATCGGGCCCGGTTTTTCCAAGGATGGCCAGTATCCCTTTATCGATCAACTCGATATTAAAACAATGGGCAAGAAAAGACTGTACAAAAGCAGCCTGAAAAACTCAAAGGAGAACATTGTCGATATCCTGGATGATAAAAATGCATTGGTGGTTGAACAGTCCGCCAGCAATTATCCGAACTATTTTATCAGAAATATTAAAACAGGAAAAGCGACACCGGTGACGCAGTTTGCCAATCCGTTCGAAAGCATCAAAGAGGTATATAAAGAAGTGATCACCTATCGTCGGAATGATGGGGTAGAGCTGACGGGAACTTTGTATCTGCCTGCAAATTACGACCGCAAAAGCAAGAAAGAAAAATTACCATTGCTCATTTGGGCTTACCCTCGCGAATATGTGAGCAAAGATACAGCTGGACAAAACACCCAAAATCCGAATGATTTTACATTCCCAAGCTACGGTTCCTTTATTTACTGGGTAACGAAAGGGTACGCAGTGTTGGATGACGCGGCATTCCCGATTATCGGCGAAGGAAAAGCGGAACCAAATGATACATTTATTCCGCAGCTTGTAGCAAACGGAAAAGCGGCGATTGACGCGCTCGATAAACTTGGCTATATCGACCGCAAACGTGTTGCGGTAGGCGGTCACTCTTACGGGGCTTTTATGACGGCAAATCTTCTGACGCATTCTAATGATTACGCCTGTGGAATTGCGCGCAGTGGCGCTTATAACAGAACGCTGACACCATTTGGTTTCCAGAGCGAACAACGGAATTATTGGGATGTACCGAATATCTACAATACAATGTCACCGTTTATGCATGCCGATAAAATGAAAACACCTTTATTGCTGATCCACGGTGAGGCAGATAATAACCCGGGAACTTTCACTTTGCAGACCGAACGGTATTTCCAGGCCCTGAAAAATCTGGGAGCACCGGTGAGAATGGTTTTACTGCCAAAGGAAGCGCACGGTTACGCAGCGCGCGAAAACGTTTTGCACACGCTGTGGGAACAGGATCAGTTCCTGGAAAAATGTCTGAAAAAATAATCCAGACCGTTTTGAAATTTAATGATTAAATGCCTCCAGTTGGAGGCATTTTTAGTTTAACAGAGATGGAATATTTTAGAAGTTTTTTATATTAATTTTTCTCAAAACTGTTTATAACAAAACGAAAATCTTTGGGTATAAATATTGAATATGCAGTTTATTTAAATGTGGTATATACTTTTAAAATTTCTTTTCCTCTTGAATATTTTGATTAATTGTTGAACTTAAGTTTAAAGGAAATTTATCGAGAGGTATTGATGCAAACTCCGTACTTTTAAATATAGAGGAGCAAAAATGAATCTTTTTAATTTTACTCTCAATAATGTACTGATAGCAGCGCCGTTCGTGAAGAAACAAGATTGTACTAAAGCGAATAAACACCGTGGTACCAAACACTATACGATTTAACATAATATAAATTATAGGACATTTTAAAGTGAGGTGTTAATGGGTCTACTAATACTTTTTATTTGGTCATTCGCTTCTTTATAAGATTCGGTTTATTCTCTTCTAACTACAATTCAATAGATTTATTCCCATACTACCGGGCATCGCACGGTCTTTTCCAATAAAGAAATATATCACAAATTACCATTCATTTAACATTAATTTAGAGCGGACAAATAACTTATAAAAACTGCTAATGACGTACACATTTTAACATTTTTCCAAAAATGATCAAAATGCGAATTCGGTTGTCTCAAAAAAAATCTCTATTTTTAGAAGATAATTCGAAAAATAGTATTATGAAAAAATTACTTACCTGCGCCGTCGTAACTTTATTGTTTGTCGCGTGCGAGAAAAAAACCGACCAGGCGACGACAGAAAACTTAGCCAATACCGATACAGTGACGATCCCTGAGAGTAACGAACCGATTCAGCCGTCTTCTGCACAAACCTGTTATCTGGGCACTTCTGGAAAAGATTCACTTTTCGTGACTCTTGAAGATAATTTGGGAACTTTTACCGGCAAAATGCGCTATAAAAACTTTGAGAAAGACAGTTCTTCTGGTACGCTGGTCGGCACGCAAACCGGCGATACTTTAAAAGTGACTTACACTTATGCCTCAGAAGGGATTATTACCGACCGCCAGATTTATTATCTCCGCAGAAACAACGAACTGATTGAAGGTACCGGCGAATATACCGATGGCAAGGATGGCAGCAAATACACGTCAACCGCAAACATCAACTATGACGGGAATAAACTGAGGCAGGTAGATTGCACGAATTTTAACGCCAATTTTTCCGGATATTAAAGCATTAAATTATTCAACTTTATTAATTAACATATGTCCTACTACCCGCTCAATACAATTCCCGATTATTACGGCATTGATCAACTTTTCAGCGAAGAGCATTTACTCATCCGTCAGTCCGTGCGCGATTGGGTGGAAAGTTTCGTCATGCCAAAAATTGATGATGCTGCGCAGAATCATAGCGACTTGCCGGATTTAATGAAAGAGCTTGGAAAAATCGGGGCACTCGGCCCGTATATCCCCGAGCAGTACGGTGGCTCCGGACTTGACCAGATTTCTTACGGAATCATAATGCAGGAGCTGGAACGCGGTGATTCGGCCGTTCGCTCCGCCGCTTCGGTTCAAAGTTCACTCGTCATGTTTCCTATTTTTGAGTACGGTTCGGAAGAGCAAAAAAATAAGTATTTGCCGAAATTGGCAACTGGCGAAATGATAGGCGCCTTTGGACTTACCGAACCTAATCACGGTTCTGATCCCGGTTCGATGGAAACTCATTTCGTCGACCGAGGAGATTATTATGAACTGAGCGGCGCCAAAATGTGGATCACCAATGCTCCTGTGTGCGATATCGCTGTAGTCTGGGCTAAAAATGAAGCCGGAAAAGTACAGGGATTAATTGTAGAGCGCGGTATGGACGGTTTTGAAACACCGGAAACGCATAATAAATGGTCACTGCGCGCCTCTAAAACGGGCGAACTTGTTTTTGATAAAGTAAGAATTCCGAAGGAAAATCTATTACCAAACGTTACCGGTCTGAAGGGTCCACTATCGTGTCTGAACTCTGCGCGGTATGGTATTTCCTGGGGGGTAATCGGCGCCGCTATCGACTGCTATTGCACCGCTCTGCAATATTCGAAAGAACGTCTGCAGTTTGGGAAACCCATTGCTTCTTATCAGTTACAACAGAAAAAACTGGCTGAATTTGTAACGGAAATTACAAAAGCGCAGCTCTTGTGTCTGCAGCTGGGTAGACTTAAAAACGATCATAACGCAACGCCGGCGCAGATTTCAATGGCGAAAAGAAATAATGTAAAAATGGCGATTGAGATTGCGCGCGAATCGCGGCAAGTATTAGGCGGAATGGGTATTATGGGCGAATTTCCAATGATGCGCCACGCGGCAAACCTGGAGTCTGTGATTACCTACGAGGGTACACACGACGTCCATCTCCTGATTACCGGAATGGATATCACCGGCATTAATGCTTTTTAAACACCACCAAAAACCTTCAGAACTCTGAAGGTTTTTTTAATAGCCAATACGCTCCAATTCTGTAAAGTTTTTTTCCGGATCGAGAATTTCGTTAATCACATTGCCAACTGCGTTCATTGCAGGTTTAAGCTTTTCATCCGTGATTTTGTCGTCGTCGAAAATAGTTAAAGGCTGCATCCCGCGGCCGGCTTCTGCAAAACTCCAGATACCGCACTGCAAAACTTTATTTCTGTTTTCCGGCATATTCAGTGCAGCATACGCGTAGATGCAGAGCTGCATGGCCTGCTTCATTTCATCCCGGAAGAACATTTCCTCCATTTTAGCGGCAGCCTCAGCATTTTTTGGTTCCGAAATTACCAGCTTTTTGGTACGGGCCGTTTTATAGTCGATGATGCGCAGAGTTCCGTTCAGCCGATCAATTCGGTCGATGTAACCAAAGAACGAAACCTGATCTGTCCCCTCTTCATTTAAATTGAAGGAAACGTTTTCAAATTGATGTTCGATACCCACGATCTCCAGAGTGTTGCCGCTTTTAATTAAATTAAAATCATACTCAACAATGGTCTGAACGACGCGCTCTGCAATGGAGCGATGCACAAAATTCATCCCTTTATTGTAAAATGCAGGTTCGTGCTTCAGCTTTACAATAGCTTGTTCGATGACGTTGCTGATTTCCGTTTTGGTGAAAAATAAATCGGCTGCCGTAACTATTTTGCCTACCAATTTATCATAAATGATCTGAAGCGCATAATGCACCAGATTTCCGTAACTTCTTTGGGAAAGCTCCTCCTCTACCTCGCCGGCTTCGCGTGTTCCGAGTATTTTGGTTAAATAAAAATCCAGCGGATTATAGATAAATGACGTGAGATGTGACGCGCTGATTCTCTGTTTCCAAAGGTCAAGTTTTTCTTTGACGGCAGATGTTTTTTCAATGTCGATTACAGGCTTCACGATCGGCTCAGAAGCGTTTTCGATAATGATGTGCTGCAAGTCATGATGCTGATCCTCGATTTCCAGCTGAGTAATAAAGCGGCTTTGCTCACCCGTGTTAACCCCGGAATTTAGTGCATTAAATAGCAGATGGACATTAGCGGCCCCCTGAAGCAAGCGGTAAAAATGATACGCTGAGATACTGTCGCCCTCCAGAAAAGTATGTAAACCAAAATGCTGACGTACATCAAACGGCAAGTAAGTATTTTGAGAATTTCCGAGCGGTAATTTTCCTTCGTTTGCGGACAGGATAATTACATTTTCGAAAGTAAGCAAACGTGTTTCCAGCATTCCCATCACCTGCAGGCCACGCAAAGGTTCACCTTGGAAATCAATTGCTTCCAAATTCACCAGCTGACTGATCAAAACCTCCAAAGTTTCCATCCTTACCGCGAACGAATAGGGCGTCAATTGATTACGGATGATCTTGAAACTTTTTTCGAAGTGTGAAATGTTTTCAAATAAAATATCATCAGTTTCGTGGAATTTCAATTCGTAGCAGAATTTAATTAATGTCTCAAGAAATAGCGCGGCACTCTCATGTTTTAAAAACAGTTGGAAATACGATAATGCACCCAGCAGCGACTGCATTTGTGCGAGACTGATGTAAACGATGTTGCGCTCTTCCACTGCTTTCTTGAAATCCCGGATCACTTCGCGGTCAGCCGCAGAACTAGGCATTTCTTCCAACACTGACAGAACATCGTGGTAATAATAGGAGCTTTCTTTTTTTTCCAGCTGCTTTTGAATATAAAAGATCTGCCTTATGGCATTACTGAAACTTAAATTCTTCAGCGGAAAACCCATGGTGATATTGAGAAATTCCACATTACTGAGTGCGTCAAGACAGGCGGGTAATAAATTTTCGTCCAGTAATACAATTGCTGTATTGGAATAATCGGGATCATCGAGGTCCGCCAAAATCTCGGGTAGAACTTTTGCTTGGGTGATATTTCCCGAAACTTCGTAAACGCTGATTTCTTTCGGCTCAGAAAAAGCGTCGCCGATCCACGAAAACGGACGGTGTTCATTAAATTCTTTCCATGTCTGAATTTCCCGCAGAAATTTACCGGCTTCCTGCCTTTCATCCCGCATGTAATAATTATCGCAATCGAAGAAACAACTGGCTTTACCGGCTCTCATCAATGTGCGCAGCAAGGTCTCTTCCGCCGGTGCCAGTGCGTTAAAACCGACAAATACATAATAACTTTCTGCTGCTTTCACAAACGCCGGAATCCTCTGTTTTGCCTGTGCCTGAATCATGCCGGCAGTTGCCCAGCTTTTTTCATTTAAACTGTTTTTCAGAAGTGGCAGAAACTGGCCCAGTTTCAGCCAGAAATTCATAAATCTCCGCCGCGGATTGTCTTCGTTGGAGCCTAAATTCTCGGACCAGTTTTTAATACGTTCTTCGTCCAGCATATACTCAAGCACGTCCGTATCGGAATTTGTAAATTTCAGCATATCATCCCAGTCCTTAACAATGGTGGGAAACCACTTGATAAAACCTGCAAAATCTTCATCACGGTGCTGCTCGGAATATAGCTGGTAGGCAAAAAGCCACAACGCAATACCGCGGACCGGTTGCGTACCGGCAACTGCACTCATCAGATTTTCAATCGTGATGAATTCCGGGAGAAGGCCGGTATAGTTGCGCTCGCGCAGAATTTTCTTTATAAAAACCGCGGGGCGTTTTCCGGGTAAAATTATGGTAAAATGAGAGAGGTCACTCTGCTGTTCGAGGAGGCTGCTGACTACTTTTTCGAGAAACTTCATGTAAGTGTAAGTCTGAATTATGTTTAATCAAAAGCATCGACGCTCTTGAATAAGAATCTTTATTGTAATTAAAACTATCGCTGCGGCAAAACTACGACGGTTTTTTCCAACCAAACATTTTCATTGTTGGAATTGCTTCCGTTCCAAAATCGAAAGTGATAATTTCCCGCAGCCTGTGGTCGAAAATTGATCTGCGACACGCGTACCGTTTCTTCGCCACACGGCGTCTCGGTCAAAAACCGGTAAGAGATAATCTGCCGGCCGAATTCAGAAGTATACCGGTAATCGTAGCCATAAAAGCCTTCGCAATTTGCGCGGTATTTCGAGAACGTTTTAATCGACTGCGTCGAGAATACGAGCATCGTATCATGCAAAACAGCAACGCTGTCGATCCTGGTGGCTTCGGCATTGAGTATCAAATTTTCGTCACCACGATCATTACAGGAAACCAGAAAAAAAGAAGTGAGCACCATCACAGAAATAACGTAAAAAATAGTTCTCATAAGCCGGAAGTTTTATGTTTCTGGAGAATAAGGCGCGACAGATAAAAAAAAAACGCTAATTGCGAAAATTTCCTTTTGATAAATATACTACTTTTTTTGTCTCAAAAAACTCCGAATTAAAGTAATCCGAGAGCGGAAATATTTCCACGGAAAGTCCGGCGAGTTCTTCCGTCAGATCCCCGCCTTTAAGGTAAAGAACGCCGTTATGTTTCTCGTTGATCTGTTCTTTTTCAAATTTACCTTTGAGCCAGCGCAGAAAAAGTGGCATTTGGGTTACTGCCCGGCTGACAACAAAATGAAATTTGCCCGGCACGTCTTCCGCGCGTTGATGCAAAGCCGTGACATTCGCCAGTCCTAACGCTTCGGCAACGCCCTTTACTACTGTTATTTTTTTTCCGATCGAATCGACAAGCGTAAAGTGTATTTCCGGAAACATAATTGCGAGCGGAATTCCGGGAAAGCCGCCACCAGTACCGATGTCCAGAACCCTGGAGCCATTTTTAAACTGTATGACTTTTGCGATTCCAAGCGAGTGAAGGATATGTTTTTCATACAGTGAATCGACATCCTTGCGCGAAATGACATTGATCTTTTCGTTCCATTCGCGGTACAATGCGCCGAGTTGTTCGTATTGGTTCAGTTGGTTTGAAGTTAGTTCGGGAAAATGTTGTTTAATTAAATCTACAGGCATTGTGCGTCTTTGATGCAAAAATAGACAAAGCTTTTCAGAAACATTTCCTTTTGGATTGATCAAAGTAAACTTTTACCTTTGATGTTCAATATACACTATGGAAAAATACTCCGATCGTCTACAGCGCCTCAGTTTTTCGCAAACTTTTGTCATGAGCAATAAAGTGCGGGAGCTTCGCGCGGCCGGCACCGATATCATCAGTCTTACTTTGGGTGAGCCCGATTTCGATGTTCCTGCTGACATCCAGGAAGCTGCGCACGCCGCCATTGATAATAACTACAGCCATTACTCTCCTGTCCCGGGATTTCTGGAATTGCGGGAAGCGGTTTGTAAAAAATTAAAGCGGGATAACGGGCTTGAGTATTTGCCTTCACAAATTTGTGTTTCCACCGGAGCAAAACAAGCCATCCTCAACGTGCTTGCGGCAATCATTAACGACGGTGACGAAGTGATTTTGCCCGCGCCTTTTTGGGTGAGTTACGACGAAATGGTAAAAATGATGGGCGGAAAAAGCGTCATTGTTACTACCGATATTAGCGCGGATTTTAAAATGACGGCTGACCAACTGCGTGAGGCAATTACACCGAAAACCAAAGCGCTGCTTTACTCTTCTCCGTGCAATCCGTCCGGCAGCTATTATACTTACGAAGAACTTGAGGCGATTGCCGCCGTCATCGCGGAGCATCCGCAAATTACCGTAATTTCTGATGAGATTTACGAATACATTAATTACGACGGCACTCATACCTCTATAGCGCAATTTTCCGAGATCTATGAACAGACGGCAGTCATCAACGGAATGTCCAAAGCGTTTGCGATGACGGGCTGGCGTATTGGCTATTCTGCCTGTCCGAAATGGCTGGCTGAGGCCTGTGAGAAAATTCAGGGACAGATGACCAGCGGTGCCAATACTGTAGCGCAGAAAGCGTCGGTCACGGCACTAAATACCGATCCGCAACAGTATCGTTACATGATTGAGGAGTTTGGGAAACGCCGCGATATCGTCTATAATTTAATGAAGGAAATACCGGGCTTTAAGGTTAATTATCCACAGTCCGCTTTCTACTTTTTCCCGGATGTTTCATTTTATCTGGATAAAAAGATCAACGGAACCCTGATTTCCTCCGTTGATGATTTTGCCATGTTTCTCTTAGAAAACGCCCATGTAGGCTGCGTTGGCGGACTTTCTTTTGGTGATGGGCACTGTATTCGTTTTTCCTACGCCGCCTCGGAAGCAGAACTGCGCGAAGCGATGCGCCGGATAAAAGATCTATTGGAAAACGCTGAGATTTTGTAAACAAAAAACCGGTCTGAACTCAATCAAACCGGTTTTTTTTATTTACGACGGAAAATTAAAATTTAATAATTTCCTGCATTTTTTCGTTTTCTTCGTTAACCAAATCATCGTCGACAAGAATTTTTCCGGAATGTTCGTCGATAATAATTTTCTTGCGCTGCGCGATTTCCATTTGTTTTTGCGGAGGCAAAGTAAAGAATGACCCTTTTGGTGCGCCACGCTCCAGACCCACTACCGCCAAGCCGTTGACAGAACTGTTGCGGATGCGCTGATAAGAAGCCAAGAGCCGGCTGTCAATGTTCTTCTGGAATTCCTCCGATTTTGCAGTTAAAAACTCTTCTTCTTTCTGCGTTTCGGCAACCAAAGTTTCGAGTTCTTCTTTCTTGAATTTAAGGTGATTTTTTAATTCCTCAATTTTCGCGTTCAGTTCGTCGAGCGTTTCGTTCTTATGACCAATTTTTGCGCCAAATTCGTTGATTCTTTTTTCGGACAACTGAATTTCCAGATCCTGGAATTCGATTTCTTTTTCAAGCGATTCAAATTCCTTGTTGTTGCGTACATTATCTTGCTGCGCTTTATACTTGTCAATCAGCGTACGGGCGTGGTTGATGATTTCATTTTTGGTATTGATTTCATCGTTTTGCTCTTTGATCTCGGCCTGATACTTTTCAGCTCTTTTTTCAAGGCCTTCAATTTCTATCTCCAGATCTTCCACCTCGATCGGCAATTCGCCTCGCGTGCTGCGAAGTTCATCCAAACGGGAATCGATGATCTGCAGATCGTACAGTGCTCTCAGTTTTTCTTCAACAGAAATTTCGACGTGTTTCTTAGCCATATTTTATAGAAAATAATTTACAGGATTCGTTTTCTCAACAGATTTTGAGACGGCAAAGGTAGTGAATTTTTGTGATAAAATTTCAACTAAATGCTCAGTAACAAATTGTTCGGACTCAAAATGACCAACGTCGCATAACAATATTTGCGACTCTGCGCGGAAGAAATCGTGATACTTCAAATCGCCGGTAATATAAGCATCACAGTTCTTTGATTTTGCCGCGCTGATTCCGTCAGCGCCGCTGCCTCCCAAAACCGCCACCCGTTTTATTTTGCGATTAATAAAGTTGCTGTGCCGCACCACTTCCAGACCAAACTTTTCACGTAATAAAATAAGAAAATCCTGTTCGGACATTTCATCGTCAAATTCGCCGTACATGCCCAAACCTTCGTATTGGTTTTCATTTTCTACTGCAATCGTCTGATATGCCACTTCTTCGTAGGGATGCGCTGACTGCATTGCCGCAACAACTGCCGCTTGTTTTCGTTTCTCGAAAATAACGGAAAGTAGTTTCTCATCAGCCGTTTCGCGTTTTCCTATTTCCCCGTCGTAAGGATCTGCGCCCGGTTTTGGACGGAAAGTCCCTTTACCCGCCAACGAGAAACTGCATTCATCATAAAATCCAATGTTACCTGCACCAGCGTCAAATAAAGCGCTCTGCAATTTCGCTTCGTGATCCGTAGGTACATAAACCTGCAATATATGCAGATCTCCTTTTTTAGGCATCAAGACTTTTTTGTTCTCAAGCCCAAGTTTTTCACAAATTCTGTGATTAACCCCAAAAAAATCATTGTCGAACGCAGTATGAATCGCGTAGATGGCTATTTTATTTTCAATTGCTTTCAGCACTGATCTTTGCACATAATCGGCGCCGGTGATTTTCTTTAAACCTTTAAAAATAATAGGATGAAAACAAACGATTAAGTTTACCTTTTTTTTAATGGCTTCATCCACCACCGCCTCCAGAACATCGTGACAAACGAGCATGCCGGTTACCGTATTTTCCGGTCGGCCGCAAAGCAAACCTACGTTGTCATATCCTTCTGCCTGTCCCAGCGGGATAAGTTCGTCCATGATTTTTGCAACCTGATTTATTGTCATTTTAGTATGTTTGTATGATCGGTAAATTAAATATCCACGAGAAAGCAGAGCTTAATGGAACGAGAACATAACTTTATGCCGGAGCGGACGAAATGGAAACGTCAGCTTTTTCGCATCATCTTCAAGTCTGACACAAAATTAGGAAAACTTTTCGACCTCGGTTTGCTGGTGCTTATTTTGGTAAGCACCTTTATCGTGATGATGGAAAGTGTGCAGATCTTCGATGCAGAAATGCATATGACGTTTCTGGTGCTGGAAATTATTATTACAGCGTTTTTTACGATCGAATATATAATGCGCATAATTACTTTAAAAAATAAAAAATCCTATATTTTCAGTTTTTTTGGCATCATCGATCTTCTGGCCATTCTTCCTTTTTATTTAAGTTTATTTTTCCCAATTACGAAATACTTCCTCATTCTCAGGATGCTGCGGATGCTGCGTATTTTCCGGATTCTTAATTTAATGGATTTTATGAACGACGGTTATTTCATCATCCGCGCGATGAAAAACAGCTCGCGAAAAATCTATATTTTCCTGCTTTTTCTCATCATATTTTCCGTGATCATTGGCTCGCTGATGTTTATGGTGGAAGGCCATCGCGAAGGATTTGAAAGTATTCCCCAAAGTGTATATTGGGCAGTGGTGACCGTGACAACGGTGGGTTACGGCGACGTATCTCCGGGTACGCCATTGGGTAAATTTTTGTCTGTTTTGCTGATGCTGGCAGGTTACTCGATCATCGCCGTACCTACAGGAATCGTAACTGCGGAAATGCGCAATAAAAGACAAAACTTAGAAAAAGAATGTCCCCGCTGTGGCAATGATGATGTGGACGATAACGCGCGCTTCTGTAAAATTTGCGGTGAAAAGATCGTTTAAAAAAGAAAGGCGTATCGATCGATACGCCTTTGGTTTCTCAACGTTTTAAAACGTGTCTGCACTCTTTCTAAACGCCCGGTTCTCGCGGCGGATTAAATCCACCATTTGTGTTTTAGAAGTTATTAGTTTTTACCCAGTGATCCGGTGTTGATAAATTGTGCAAGCAGCAACGCTGAGAAAATATAAAGTCAATTTACAACATGGTCATCAAAATAAAAACCTGCATAAATAAAGTATTGTCATACAACTAGGCTTTTTTAATTACACAAATATAAGGACGATATTTAATATTTTATTTAGTGAATACACCTTTAAATCTTTTTTTCTGTAAGTGTTTTTCATTAGTTCGCGTTTTTATTTTATTTACCGTGCATTCAATTAAATAAAAAAACACCTTCCGAAGAAAGTGTTTAAGTATAAATTCAATACAAAATTATTTGGAAAGCGATGGTTTAATTTTTACCAACTGTACGTCGAAAATCAACCAGGCATTTGCAGGAATTACTCCGGCGGCTCCGCGTGCTCCATAACCCAATTCTGAGGGAATAAGCAGCGTTGCAGATTCTCCCTCGTTCAGCAGTAAAATACCTTCGTCCCAACCTTTGATCACCTGTCCGACGCCGATAGGAATCTCGATAGGTTCTCCACGTTTAAAGGAAGAATCGAACTCGGTACCGTCAATTAGTTTGCCGGCATAATGCACAGACACAACATCACCGATACTCGCCTTACCTTCTGTAGGTTGTGTTATTTTGTAATACAAACCGGATGGCGTGTGCTGCATACCCGCTTTCAACTCGTCAACCAAACGTTGTTGATTTTCTTCAAATTCCGCTTCTTTCTTTTTGCGGTCGGCTTCCATCTTAGCAGTAACCTCTCTATTCCGGTCGTTTATTTTCGATTTACCATTTTCGAAAATGCTGGCAGCATCGTAATTTTTATATTGTTCTCCTTTCGAAAAAACACTTACTTTTTCCAAAACAACGTCTTTTTTCGGTTTGTCTTGCGCGCCTTTTTCAACGTTGGCAATTTTATCGATCACATTCATACCTTCCACGACTTTACCAAAAATCGTATGTTTACCATCCAGCCAGGGCGTTGCAACTTCAGTAATGAAAAACTGCGAACCGTTGGTATTTGGACCGGAATTCGCCATTGAAAGAATTCCTT
This sequence comes from Flavobacteriales bacterium UBA6693, assembly GCA_002454815.1. Classification (GTDB taxonomy): domain Bacteria; phylum Bacteroidota; class Bacteroidia; order Flavobacteriales; family Weeksellaceae; genus Kaistella. The sequence goes on along the minus strand of DKJL01000018.1, from coordinate 64,978 downwards.
TACCTGTATGCTTCAGGTCATTTTTTTCATCGGCAAATTTATATCCGGGATCTCCCATACCGGTTCCCTGCGGATCGCCGCCCTGAATCATAAAATCTTTAATGACACGGTGAAAAATTGTACCGTCATAAAAAGGGATGCCTTTCGCTTTTGATTTGTTAGAGATTTTACCCTCGGCCAAACCGATAAAATTCGCTACCGTTACTGGCGCTTTTTCGTCCTCAAATTTTACTATCATATTTCCTTCCGTGGTCTGGAAATTAGCGTAAAGACCATCCTGAAGATTGGCGTAAGTTTCTTTGTCTACATTCATTTTTTTATAAATTGGGGTGCAACTTGTGAGTAGTATGGCCGCAACAGCGACCCATATTTTTTTAATTATCATAGTGTTGGTATTACAACATTTTCAGCTGAATAATGATCGGCAAGTCGTTAGTTATCCGGTCGCCGTCGCCGGACGTACCGTACGCCAACGTGGAGGGAATTAATAATTTTACCGTTTCGCCTTTCTGCAAATATCTCAGCGCATTTTCGATCGGTTTTAATTCTTCAAAGCGCCCAAAAACCTGCTGTTTCCTAAGCACTGGCTCATCGTACAATTTCACTAAATCGAAATCATAAATTTCGTAAGAAAATGAAACCGCTTCCCCGTCCGCTTTTTTATTATTTTTAAATAAATCAGCGTCATTCGTCCAGTAGCCGTAAGGTGTTACGAAAAAAACTTCTTCCTGGGCCGCAATCCATTCTTCAATCTGGGCTTTTTCCAGATCGCGGAGTTGCTTAGTCCGGTTTTGGGAAGCCTGCAGATCTTCCTGACTGAACTTTCCGCCCACTGGCGCATGAGGAGGCACGTGCTCGGTACAGCTAAAGAAAGAAAGCGCTAAAAATGCAGCAAAATATCTCATAACGGTGTTGCGAAAATACGCAATTTGGAGCAAACCTAAAAATTAAAAAGACCGGAAAAAGAATTCCGGTCTTCATTATAATTCAATCTGAAACTGCTGATTTTAATATTTCGGTTCCACTTTTTGTCTCCAGCCAAAAGGATCTTCGGCATTATTGGTCTGAATGTCGACAAGATCTTTCTGCAACGTGAGCGCGAAACTTTCCTCCAAAGGCAGTTGTGGCAACATCAGTTTTTCGCCTTCATAACCGATTGCTTTAAATACGGAGGTAACTACGGCCGTACCAACACCCCAAACTTCTTTCAGCTCTCCATTTCTATAAGCTTCCACCACCTTTTTGACGGAAACCGGCTCTACGCGAACTTCGATATTTCGACGCTCAGCAAGATGTAAGAAGCTGTCGCGAGTAATACCATCAAGGATCTTCTCGGATGTAGGCGGCGTATAAATTGTGTCATTAATGCGCACAAAAACGTTCATCGTACCACTTTCTTCAATATATTCGTGCGTCGCATCGTCGGTCCAGATAATCTGCTCGAAACCTTCTTCATTCGCCAATTTTGTAGGATAAAAAGAAGCGGCATAGTTTCCGGCAGCTTTAGCAAAACCGACTCCGCCGTTCGCGGCGCGGGAATAATAGTTGGAGATTTTCACGGCTACCGGCTCAGAATAATAACTTTTGGCAGGCGTCGCTACAATCGCAAACATATATTTATTGGCAATCCGTGCCTTCAGCGCTTCTTCGGTCGCGAAGATGAGTGGTCGGATATAAAGCGAATTTCCTTCACCGTACGGAATCCAGTCTCTGTCGACATCGACCAAGGCACGCAGCCCACCGAGAAACATTTCTTCAGTCACGGGAGGCATGGCAAGTCGCGTCGCCGATTTATTAATACGCTCGAAATTCTTTTCCGGGCGGAACAGAAAGATCTCGCCATCTTTGTCCTTGTACGCTTTCATTCCTTCGAAGCAAGCTTGACCGTAGTTAACGCCCATCATTGCGGGCGAAAAAGGCAACGGACCATAAGGAACAAGTTTCACGTCGCCCCATTTTCCGTTCTCGTATTCACAAATGATCATGTGATCGATAAAGGTATTACCAAACGAAAAATTCTCTGGATCGAACGAGGACACCCGTGGACTGGTAGATTTCTGAATTATCATTTTTTAAATTATTTTTGATGTTCTACAAATTTAATATAATTTTTCAAATTTCAAAATATTAAACTAATTTTGAAAAAATTTAGCATGAACCGACGTGTACAACAAACTTTAGATGGCAGTAACACCTTGTTTATCAGTGCGTTGAATGAGAGCTATCATTCTCAGCACGGCGCTTTGCAGGAAGCACAACACGTCTTTATTAATAATGGATTAAAACGCATAGAAAAGTGTGAAATAAATATTCTTGAACTTGGTTTCGGTACAGGACTGAATTTTTTAGCAACAATTGATGAGTTTTTCAAAAATGATAAATATCATGTCATCAATTATTATGCGATCGAAAAATATCCCGTTACGCCGGACGAAATTTCTTGCTTAAACTACGAAAAACTTTTTCCCGACAAGAAAATCTCCGAAGCTTATATGACTGCGCATCAGTCAGAGTGGAACAGGGAAATTGAGCTTACCTCTGGTTTTACTTTAACGAAGCTGCGCGCGGATTTCCATCAATTAAATGAAATTGATCTGCCGCCAATCGATCTGGTCTACTTCGATTGTTTCGGTGCGCGCGTGCAGCCGGACCTTTGGCAAAAACCTCTGCTGGAAAAGTTAGATCAAAAAACGGCCCCCAGCAGTTTGCTGACGACTTACGCTTCTAAAGGAAGTTTTAGGCGTGAACTGCAATCGTTGAATTTCAGCGTTGAAAAAATGGCGGGTCCACCCGGCAAACGCGAAATGCTGAATGCCTGGAAAATGCCAAAACAGACATAACCTGTATTTGTTTACCTTTGATTGTTTCAACAGGAACACTAAAAATATGATTGATAAAATAAATGTGCGCGTTTACGCAACAATTGTAAAAGACGGAAAAGTGCTCGCTTTGCGGGAAGAATATGTGGGCGAACAACTGCTTAAATTTCCCGGCGGCGGTCTGGAATTCGGTGAAGGAGTGATGCAGTGCCTGGAACGCGAACTGGAAGAAGAATTAAATATAAAGATAAAGAACGTGCTGCACCTCTACACGCAGGAGCATTTTGTACAGTCGAAATTCAGTGCGGCGGAACAACTCCTCAGCATATATTATCAAGGTGAACTCGTTGATCAGAATGAATTGCTGATCATGGATCCTTGTATCGAAAAAACAGAATGGATTTCCCTCGCTGCCGAAGAAAATCCATTCCCATTAGAAGTTGATAAAATCGCTTTCCGCCAATTACAGAAAAAATATCTATAAAATTTCGTTCAGTAATTTGGCTAGTCTAAGGCCGCCGTATAACAGCTGCTTTTCCAGTAACGGAGTAAACCGGTAATTATAATCATAAGCGTAGGAAGCGTCTGCTTGCGAGTTCGCGTAGATCACGTTGGCTTCTTTGTGACTGTCGTAGAGCCAGTCTTCCAAAGTGCCGCCTTGGATGGTTTTCACTTCCTGCTTTGATTTTACATCCAGCACACGCGCATATTCGGTATAGCTGTATTTCTGAAAATCAACCAGTTTCGAATCCCAAAGCGAATGCAAATTGGTATTATCGCCGAAGAATTTCACTTTTATTCTGTTTCCACCCAAATCTTCCAAGCGGCCTAAGTGCAGCGGCTGAGCGGCATCACCCATCAGGTGAATAACAAATCGCAGCGCAATTTCTCTGTCGGCCGGGGACGTTCTTTTGTCTTTAATTTGTTGGGAAAGCGTCTTAATCTGGGTGTAGATATTTGGTCCTGCCTGCTCACGCAATTTCTGAGTGAAATCCTTGAGATTAGTTTGCTGATCCACATTCACGTAGTGCCACTGGTCCGTATGCTTCCAGACCCCGGTGGTGTCGGCCTTGATAAAATCCGGCCAGTTGGCCCAATACGCAAGTTTCTGATCACCGATGATTTTTTTCAGGTGGCGTTTTGCCTTACCCGTAAGGTGGTTTTCAGCTATTTCAGCGACTACACGATGCCCTGTCGTTCCCCACGAATAGGCAAAATTAAAGCTCAGCAACGCTACGAGAACAACTGAACTTTTCCATAATTTCTTCATACTATTTTTTAACTTTAAAACTTAAATAACCAGGATAAGGCTGCAAGTAACCATTATTCCAGTTAGTTTGCAACAGTGATTCTATAAACTGGTCGCTGCGGTCAGCATGGGGATCGTAAGGTTGCTTGATGTTGACGTCGGCGATATTGCCTTTCACATTCCACCAAAATGCGCTCCAGCCGCCACGAAGTTCCTTGATAATGTCGTAAACGGTTTTCCCGGTGGCGCGGTTCATGAGTTTAGCAAATACCCGTCCTTCTGTGGTGGTCAGATCGCGAAGTTGTTTTTCGTATTCATCAGCCAGAAGTTGTTGCCGTTGGTTAATGTATTTTCTTTGTCCTGATTTATCCAATGTTTCCAGTTCGTCCTGAATGTCTTCATACTGCTCGAGTGCGGTAAGAAATAAGGGATAAACGCGGTTCAGTTTTTTATTTAGAAAGAAGTAGTAATTCTGATCAAGTTGGTTGTTGAAGCGTGGCTTACTGCGCAGGATGAGCTCATCCATAACGACCACATTCTCACCATCAATCTCATAAATTCTGGCCTTTTGGCGTTCGTCATAAAAAAACTTATTTCCGTATTCGTCTGTTTTTAATAATTCGGGCGGATATTGGCTAATAGGTTTTGCAATGATGGTGTCGTGCTGTGCCTGCCCGAAAAAACCGATTAACAGCAGAAACACGAACAATGGTTTATTTAAAATCATTATTTTTACCTTTGATAAAATATGAAGGTTACCCTAACAAAAATCATTCCTCTTTACTATGAAATTTAAAAACGAATCGTTAGACTTTTTAGCCAACTATCTGAACGTCGCTTCGCCCACAGGTTACGAACACAACGGGCAGAAAATATGGATGGATTACCTGCGGCCTTACGTTGATAAAATTGAAGTTGATCATTATGGTACGTGCTATGGCATCATCAATCCAGACGCTGAATTTCGTGTCGTCATTGAAGCGCACGCCGATGAGATTTCATGGTATGTCAACTATATTACCGACGAAGGCCTAATTTATGTCATCCGAAACGGCGGGTCCGATCAAATGATCGCGCCCTCAAAAGTCGTCAATCTGCATGGCGAGAAAGGTATTGTAAAAGGAGTTTTCGGCTGGCCCGCAATTCATACCCGTGGACTCAACAGCGATGAGCCTGTCCCCAAACTGGAAAACATTTTCATCGATTGCGGAGCTTCCAGCAAAAAAGAAGTGGAAGAACTTGGTATTTATGTCGGCACTATGATTACTTATCCCGACGAGTTCTTTCAGTTAAACGACAAATATTTTGTTTCGCGTGCACTGGACAATCGCATCGGAGGTTTTATGATTGCTGAAGTTGCGCGACTGCTGCACGAAAATAAAAAAACTCTACCGTTTGGTTTGTACATTACGAACTCCGTGCAGGAAGAAGTTGGACTTTATGGGGCAGATATGATTGCGGATACCATCAAACCCAATATCGCGATTGTGACTGATGTTACCCATGACACCACAACGCCGATGATCGAAAAGAAAAAAGAAGGCGACCAGAAATGTGGCGACGGTCCGGTGATTTATTATGCGCCGAGTGTTCATCACAATCTGCGCGATCTTATTGTCGCCACTGCGCGTGAGAAAGATGTTCCGTTTCAGCGGGCAGCGTCCAGCAGAGCCACCGGTACTGACACCGACGCTTTTGCGCACAGCAATGGCGGCGTACCATCTGCACTGATTTCTCTGCCACTGCGATATATGCACACAACGGTAGAAATGGTAGCGAAAGACGATGTAGCACACGTGATTGATCTGATCTACGAAACGTTACTGCGCATTGAACCGACCATGAATTTAAAATATCATTAAACCCGGCTTAGAAAAATTTCAATCTATTTTTTCAATTTATGAAAACAAAACTCATAGCGCCGTCACTGCTTTCGGCAGATTTTGGAAATCTTCAGCGCGACATCGAAATGCTGAATCGCTCGCAGGCAGATTGGCTGCATGTCGACGTGATGGACGGCCGCTTTGTGCCGAATATTTCCTTCGGTTTTCCCGTGATGAAAACAGTTCAGGAACACGGCACAAAATTTATTGACGTTCATCTGATGATTGTGGAGCCGGAAAAATACATCGACGAGTTTATCCGGCTCGGTGCCGATTTAATTTCGGTTCACTACGAAACCTGCACACACTTGCACCGTACCATTGCACAAATACAGGATGGTGGTGCCAAGGCGGGAATTGTTCTTAATCCCGCAACGCCGGTACTATTGCTGGAAGATATCATTTCTGAAGTTGATCTTGTTCTGCTCATGAGTGTGAATCCTGGTTTTGGTGGGCAGAAGTTTATCGCAAACACCTACAAAAAGATCGCAGAAACCAAAGATTTAATTCTTTCCAATAATTCTACGGCGTTAATCCAGGTGGATGGCGGTGTAAATATCGACAATGCTGCCAAGCTGTTTGATGCCGGCGCTGACGTTCTCGTGGCGGGAAATGCCGTTTTTTCCTCCGAAGACCCGGAACGAACGATAGAACTTCTAAAAATTTAAAACAAAGAAAAACCCTTCCAAAACAAAGTCCGAAAGGGTTTTCTTATTTAAAAACGAATATTTCGTTGGCTTAGAAAACTTCGCGTCCGGCAAAGTGAAAGTCGCCTTCGATCTTCGCGTTTTCATCAGAATCAGAACCGTGTACGGCGTTCTCGCCGATGCTTCGTGCAAACATTTTCCGGATGGTGCCCTCCTCTGCTTCCGCCGGATTTGTAGCGCCGATCAGTTTTCGGAAATCTTCAACAGCATTTTCCTTTTCCAATATCGCTGCTACAATTGGCCCGGAACTCATGAAATCAACCAATTCTCCGTAGAACGGTCGTTCTGCATGCACTTCGTAAAATTTCTGCGCGTCCGCTTTTGTAAGTTGGGTGAGTTTCATGGCCCGAATTGCAAATCCTGCTTCTGCAATTTTGCCTAATATTGCACCGATATGCCCGTCTGCTACTGCATCGGGTTTAATCATGGTGAATGTAATTTTACCTGACATAAACTTTATATTTTTGTGGTGCGAAAATACAAAAACTTTTATATATTTGTACCGAAATTCTCAGACGAGAACAGCCAAGTCAATTGGCACGATAATTGTAAATTTTTTTATGATTCTCATGTTTAATTTGAGTTTTCATGGTTATTAGTTTTTACCCAGCTTCGGCTGGGTTTTCTATTGCGCATTCATCTCCTCAGCTTCATCCATGAGTTTCAGGTACGTAGCATACCGGCTTTCGGCAATTTCATTCTGCTCCACCGCTGCTATGACGGCGCAGGACGGCTCGTTAATGTGAACGCAGTTATGAAAACGGCAGTTGCGTCCCGTCCTGAAAATTTCCGGAAAATAATGTTGAATTTCTTCTTTTTCCACATCGATCATCGCAAATTCACGCACACCGGGTGTATCGATGACACTGCCCCCAAAATCCCAAAAGTGCATCTGGGCAAAAGTAGTCGTATGTTTTCCTTTCAGATGCGTTTCCGAAATTTCCGACGTTTTTAAATTTAATGATGGCTGTAAAGCATTTACCAAAGTAGATTTCCCGCTGCCTGAATGGCCGAAAAATACCGCCACACGATCAGTGAGTTCTTCCTGAAGTTGATCCAGATTTAATTTGGAATAAGAAGAAATTTCCAGCGTGTCGTAACCGATCGATTGATAGAGTTCCGCGATATAGTCGGTAAGTTCTCTTTCTTCAGCAAAAAGGACATCTATTTTATTAAGCAAAATAAAAGGGCGGATATTGTAAGCTTCGCAACACACCAGAAATCGGTCCAGAAATCCAAGCGAGGTTTCCGGATGTTTCAGCGTAAAAACAAAACACGCCACGTCGATGTTGGATGCGATGATGTGTGCTTCTTTGCTGAGATTCACCGACTTTCTAATGAGATAATTTCGCCGGGTTTCTATTTTCGTAATCCAGGCAATATCGTCCTGCTCTAATTGAAATTGCACAACGTCGCCCACTGCCAGTGGATTTGTAAGTCGGGTTTTGATCAATTTAAATTTCCCGCGAATCCGTGCTTCATACACGCGCTGGTTTTCTTTGTCCAAAACCTGATACCAGCTCCCCGTAGATTTAATAATCAGCCCTTCCAACTTCTCTATTTTTTAAATACTGTTTTGAACCTCAATTGATTCTTCGTGAATCGCCTTAAAAACTTTTTCGATAAATTCTACGGACATCCCCGATTCATCTGCTTTTTGTTGGGCATATTCGGTAATTACTTTCCAGCGCTGGGGCTGAAAAATAGCAATGCTGTTTTCTTTTTTAAGTCCGCCAATTCTTTCTGAAATTTTCATCCTTTGACTCAGCAATTCGATCAGTTGAAAATCCAAATCAGAAATCAAGGTTCTGTGTCGACCCATTTCGTCATCGAATGCCGAAATATCAGAAGTGCGCAGCTCAAGATTCGCAATTAATTCAGCAAGAACCTGAGGGGTTATTTGCTGCGCCGCGTCACTCCAGGCTTCGTCGGGGGTGCAATGCGTTTCGATCATTGCGCCGTCGTAGCCCACGTTCAATGCTTCTTGCGTCACTCCGGCCAGACCTGTTCGGTTTCCGCAGATATGTGACGGATCGACAATTACAGGAATATTCGGCAGCTGATTTTTAAAATCCAGCGCAATCTGCCAGTTCGGTACATTACGGTATTTCGTTTTCTGATAGGTCGAGAAACCTCGGTGAATAACGCCAAGATTGGTGACACCCTGCCCTGCTAAACGCTCCAAAGCGCCAATCCACAAAGCCAGGTCCGGATTCACCGGATTTTTCACCAAAACAACTTTGTCGGTTCCTTTCAGGGCTTCAGCGATTTCCTGTACCGTGAACGGATTTACTGTTGAGCGCGCACCAATCCACAAAATATCAACATTAGCCTCGAGCGCAGCCGCCACGTGATGCGCATTGGCAACTTCGGTAGCCGTTAGAAAACCGTATTCTTCCTTTATTTTTTTCAGCCATCCTAAACCGATCACACCAACACCTTCGAAACCGTTCGGTTTGGTTCGTGGCTTCCAAATGCCCGCCCGAAAAACAGGAACGTTGGCATTACTTTCGCGGATGCCGCGCGCAGTTTCCAGCATCTGCGCTTCGCTTTCTGCGCTGCAAGGTCCCGCAATAATAAATGGTTTGGCAAACTGATGTATCCAGCTGTTTTCTAAATCCTGTAATTTCATGCTAATCAGTACGGTTTTATTTAATTAAAATCAAGCTTGAATGCTTCATCGAGATCGCGCAAAACAGGGTTGATTTCAGCAAATTTATCAAAAATCTTTCGCTTGGTCATGATTTCTTTTTTCATCGTCACATCTACTGTAAACTCAACCACGATACTGTAGTTATTCACCTTGTGCATAAAATGATTGAAAAATTCGGTCCGTACTTTCTCGAATTCCGCACGCGCTGACTCAGATGGATAGGTGACCTGGACGGTTTTTTCGTCTTTTTTTAAAAGCTTAAAAGAGCCGACGGCATTAAAAATAATGGCATCGCGAGCCTGTAAACTTTGCAGAAATGACTGCCATTCGTTCTGTAAATCGGTTTCCGTAAAGTGCTGAGCCGGAACGTCTTCTTTCTTAGCAGGTTTTTCTTCTTCCGTTTTTGCCTCTACAGTTTGAAGCGCGGCATTAATGCTGAATGCGGACGTCTTACGAGCGGAACCAACCGGGGCGCTGCTTTTCAAAACTTTTCGCACAGGTTCGGCGACAATTCCGGCGCTGTTGGGCGCCGATGAAGTGGCCGTTTTTTCGGGTTCTGTTTTCTTTGCTTCGTCAATTTCCTCCCTGAACGGAGGCAAAATCAGGAACTTTTTTTTTTGGCGGATAAGCCCGACGTGAGAGAACACAGCTGCATCAGGGCGATTTCCACGGTGAGCCGCGGGTTTTTTGAAGATTTAAAATTGATGTCAGCGTGATTGCAAATTTCCACCGCATCAACAAGCTGCTGCGGCGTCCAATTGCGGCTTTGTTCAATAAAGCGCATTTTTGTCTTCTCTCCTACCTCGATCAGCGAAGCAGTCTGTTGATTTTGTGCCATCATTAAATCGCGGAAATGACTTCCAAGTCCCGCAATAAAATTGTGCGGATTGAATCCGCGGCGAATAATTTCGTCCAACGCCAAAAGCGTTTCGGCGATTTTATTTTCCAACGCCAAATCTGCAATGTTCAGATACTGTTCGTAATCCAACACATTCAGAACTTCCGCGGCTTTGACGAGTGTGATATTTTTCTGTGAAAAGGTAGAAAGGCGGTCGAATATTGACAATGCATCACGCAGCGCTCCGTCGGCTTTTTGGGCAATTAAATAAAGTGCATCGTCCTCGTAAGATATATTTTCTTCTTTGGCAATTTTAACTAAATGTGCCTGAATGTCTTCAATCGTAATTCTTTTAAAATCAAAAATCTGACAGCGGGACAAAATTGTTGGAATTATTTTGTGTTTTTCCGTTGTTGCCAAAATAAATATGGCGTGTGCCGGCGGCTCTTCCAGCGTTTTAAGAAATGCGTTGAAGGCCTGTTGGGAAAGCATATGAACCTCATCAATAATATAGATCTTGTACTTTCCGACCTGCGGACCGAAGCGAACCTGATCCGTAAGCTCCCGAATATTATCCACGGAATTGTTGGAAGCGGCATCCAACTCAAATATATTGTACGCAAAACCATCTTCGGAAGTAGAACCGTCGCGCTCGTTGATTTTTCGGGCAAGAATCCGCGCACAAGTCGTTTTTCCTACACCGCGAGGGCCACAAAAAAGTAAAGCCTGCGCAAGATGATTTGAGGTAATGGCATGCTCCAGCGTGTCGGTAATATGGCTTTGGCCAACGACAGTATCAAATTCCTGAGGACGGTATTTACGGGCTGAAACAACGAAATTTTCCATTGGTCAAAAATACAAATTTTAAAGTGAATTCAAAACAGGAACGGCCGGTAAAATTACCGACCGTTTCTATTTTTACAGAAAGTCTGGAACCGATGCCAGACAGTTTATCTCAGTCAGGAAACCGTGCCTTCTTCCAATATTTCACGGTTCTGATAGTCCTGCACCAACTCGATTGCGTTGGTAACGACGTCGCTGAGCGCGGTGATAAAGGTGCCTTCTTCCGCCATGCTCATAGCGTGTTTCAGCGCTTCGATTTCTTTAGGGATGATTTCATAGCTGACGTTTCTGCCTGCGCTTTGCATTCCGGATATCAGCAGTTCATTAATTTCATCTTCGCTACGGCCGCGCAAATGACGCTCATTGCGAATGATGATATAATCGAACATGCGCCCGGCGATTTTTCCACATTCCCGGATGTCTTCGTCCCGACGGTCGCCGACACCGGAAATAATACCGATCTTTTTTGTGGCTTCGACATTTTTCAGATAATCTTCGATGGCTTCGTAACCAGCAGGATTATGCGCAAAATCGATAAGGACCTGGAATTTTTTAAATTTAAATATATTCAGGCGACCAGGCATTAAACCTGGACTTGGGATAAATGTACGCAGGGCGTTGGCGATATCTTCAATTTCAAATCCATAAAGGTAGGCAGACAGACTGGCGGCCAATACGTTGGAAATCATGAATCTCGCTTTCCCTTCCATAGTGATCGGAATGGAAATCGCCTTGGTAATGCGAATTTTCCAGTCGCCTTTTTTTATTGTAACAAAACCATCTTCGTAGACGGCGACAATTTTTCCTTCTTTTGCATACTTCCGGATGTGCTCGTTGTCTTCGTCGAGGCTAAACAAAGCAATTTTTGAATCAAGATCGTTAAGCAGGCGCATCGAATATTCGTCATCGGCATTCAGTACGCTCCAGCCATCTTTTCGTACAGCATCCAAGACGACTCTTTTTACTTTCGTCAGATCGCGGAGACTGTGAATATCATTCATGCCAAGGTGATCTTCTTTGATATTCGTCAAAACTCCAATATCACAGCTGCTAAATCCCAACCCCGAACGGAGAATACCGCCGCGTGCGGTTTCCAATACCGCAAATTCAACAGTTGGATCTTTAAGGACAAATTCAGCGGAAATCGGACCTGTGGTATCGCCCTTAGCCAACATGACGTTTTGTATATAAATACCATCTGAAGTCGTAAATCCTACCCGATATCCATTGGTTTTAACGATATGGGCAATTAATCGTGTTGTAGTGGTTTTACCATTAGTTCCGGTAACGGCGATGATTGGAATTTTGCTCGGTGCACCCGGTGGATAGAGCATATCAACCACGGGCGCGGCTACATTTCTGGGTAGGCCTTCACTCGGCGCCAGGTGCATACGGAAACCGGGCGCTGCATTTACTTCAAGGATTGCACCTCCACTTTCTTTTAAAGGTTGAGTGAGATTTTCCGCCATAATATCGATGCCACAAACGTCCAGACCGATAATGCGCGAAACACGTTCTGCCATGGTAATATTTTCGGGATGCACCATATCGGTAACGTCGATGGACGTTCCGCCGGTCGAGAGATTGGCCGTGGATTTAAGATACACGACTTCGCCGTTCTTGGGAACGGTGTCGAGCGTGTAATGCAGTTTTTCCAAGAGTTCATTGGTGTCTTTATCCACTAATATTTCGGTAAGAACGTTTTCGTGACCGAAACCTCGTCTCGGATCCTGATTTTCTTTTTCGATAAGCTGGCTGATGGTGAGTTCTCCGTCCCCTACAACATGAGCGGGAACCCGTCGTGCAGCAGCAATCATTTTATGGTCTACCACCAGAAGGCGGAAATCGTAACCGGTGATGTACCGTTCGACGATTACTTTTTGCGAGTAGGTTTGCGCATGGTGTAAGCCGAGAATTGCACTTTGGTGATTATTTACATTGATAGAAGATCCTTTTCCATGGTTGCCGTCCAGTGGTTTTATAACAATTGGAAACCCGATATGATCGATCACGGAACGAAGTTCATCCTCACTGGTAACCAATTCCCCGGATGGCACTGGGATGGCCGCCTCACTAAGCATACGCTTCGTAAGCTCCTTATTGCAAGCCATATCTACAGCGATCGAACTGGTTTTTCCCGTAATAGTAGCCTGAAAACGCTGTTGATTAATGCCATAACCCAATTGCACCAGGGAATTGCGTCCCAGGCGGATCCAGGGAATCTTGCGTGCGACGGCCTCTTCCACGATACTCCCTGTGGAAGGGCCCAAGCGCTCGCGCTCGCGGATCACCTTGAGCATACGGATACATTCATCAATATCGAATTCTTTATCTTCAATAAGATATCTGGCAATTTCTACGGACTGCTCCGCTGCGTAAATACCAACATTTTCTTCCAAGTAGGTAAAAACAACATTGTACACGCCGGGCGTTTTTGTCTCCCGGGTGCGGCCAAATCCGGTCTCCATACCTGCTAAGGTTTGTATTTCCAATGCGATGTGTTCTATGACGTGGCCCATCCAGGTGCCCATATCCACACGCTGAAAGAAACCGCCTTCAACGCCTTCGGAACAGCGGTGTGTATATAAGGACGGAATCAGTGCCTGTAATCTTTCCCGAAAACCGGGGATTTTGTTGGTGGGTAGATTCTCAACTTCTTCCAGATCCAAACGCATCTGTATAAGATTTTGACGTCGGATGCTCCAGATATTGGGGCCGCGTAACACTTGTATTTTTTCAATTTTCATACGTAAGTACTCTATTTATATAATGCGTTTTATTCATTTTATCAAAGATAACAGAAAAGGGCAATAGTTGTAAAAAAAAACGCTGATATCACGCTATTGCGCGCGAAATACGCTATCAAATGAGAGTCCATTCTCCGAAAACGGCCTCTTAATTGATCTGTCTCGTGGTATATTTTTTATAAATTTGCAAATATGGAAGCAGTTGGAAAATTAATGATTATCGGCGGAGCGGTCAACAGAGGCTCCTTTTCAGAGACCGATTACGATCAAAATGTAGAGAAGAACCTAAATTTTTTCGAACGTGGCATTCTACGCAAAATCATTAATGAATCCAGATTAAAGGAAGATTCCGTTATTGAAATTATCACGACGGCTTCCCAGATCCCGCAAATCGTGGGACCGGAATATAAAAGTGCTTTCGAATTTCTGGGCGCAAGAAATGTCAGTATTTTAGATATTACAAACCGTGAACAGGCGAACAGCGATGCCGTTACTGCCCGTGCTACGGCAGCAGATGTGGTCATGTTTACGGGAGGCGACCAGCTACGTCTTACCTCCATTCTCGGCGGCAGCCGTTTCCACGATATTATTCTAATGAAATATCTGAAAGAGGATTTCATCTACGCGGGCACGTCCGCCGGTGCCGCCGCGGCGTCAGAAAATATGATCTACCAAGGTTCCAGCGGTGAAGCTTTGCTGAAAGGAGAAATTAAAACCACTCAAGGTCTTGGATTTATAGAAAATGTAATTGTTGATACTCATTTCGTACAGCGCGGGCGTATCGGGAGACTTTTTCAGGCGGTGGTAAATAACCCCAGAACGCTGGGCATCGGACTCGGTGAAGATACCGGCCTTTACATTTACAAAGATACGATGACCGCAATTGGTTCCGGCCTGGTAATCCTTGTAGATGGCCGCTTCATTAAAGATACCAATCTTACCAACATTTCGATCGGAATGCCCATATCAATTGATAATTTAATTGTTCATGTTTTATCGCAAAATGATTATTTCGACCTGAAAAGTAAAGATTTAACTATCGTTAATTCGCAGTATAGCGCGGTGCCTTCCGACTAGACAATTAAACTATAAAAAAAATGAAAATCATACTACACGGTGGCTTTTTTTCGGAAAGTGACCAAACTCACGAAGTAAAAATCGCCAAGCAAAACAGTCTGGAGCAGATTGCAAGAAACGGCTTTGAGTACCTTCAAAATCACAGCGCTGAAGATACCGTGGTCTTCACCGTTAAACTATTGGAAGACGACCCACTTTTCAATGCCGGTACCGGCTCACAGATTCAAAGCGACGGAAGAATAAGGATGACTGCCGCGCTGATGAATGGCGAAACACAGAAGTTTTCCGGTGTCATTAACGTGGAAAATGTGCGGCATCCCATTGTTCTTGCACAACTTTTAAAGAAAGAAGAAGACCGCGTTTTGGGTGATGGCGGTGCAAAAGAATACGCCACGCAAAATAAAATAGAAGAATATAATCCGGAAACTCCTCAGCGTCGGCAGGAATTTGAGGAAAAACGAAAAGGCAACGGGAGCGGGACTGTAGGATGTGTGGCGCTCGACGGTTCCGGCAATATCGCAGCGGCTACTTCGACGGGCGGAAAAGGGTTTGAATTAAAAGGACGTATTTCCGATTCGGCCACGGTGGCCGGAAATTATGCCAACGAATTCTGTGGAATCAGCTGCACAGGCGTGGGCGAAGATATTGTAAGCAACGCGACCGCTGCTAAAATTGTAACACGCGTTACTGACGGGATGTCTATAGAACAAGCGTTTAATAAAACTTTTGAGGAACTTACAAAAATTGATGGTTTTGCCGGCGCTGTTGGAATTGACAGATCAGGTAAATTATTCCATCAAGAGTCCCATCCAACAATGGTTTTCGCCAGTTTTGATGGTGCAGAATTGCAGGTTTTCCAATAATTAAATTTAAGTTTAATCTCAGCAGATTTTCTGGATGCGTTTAATATTTAAATGAGTGCACCGTCCGTTTGCATAAAGTTTGATAGCTAAAATCATAATTAAATAAACTCACATGAAAAAATTATTTGCTTTGGCAGTTTTGGCTACGATTACATTAGCGAGCTGCGCACAAAAAGAAGAACAACGCGAGGAGTTCAAAGGCGAACACAGCGTAGAACATAAAAGGAACGCGGGCGTAGATTCTGCTGCTCTGTACGACGATGATGTCAATCTCGACTCCCTAACAGTTCAATAAAAAAAGAAACCGTCTCAATAGCAAGTGACGGTTTCTTTCTTTAAATTTCTATTATCTTCGGTTGTTTAATACTCGAATAAAACGGAGCCCCAGGTAAAGCCGCTTCCGAACGCGGACACTAATACCAGATCACCGCGCTTTATTTTACCTTCAGCAATGGCCTCGCTAAGTGCGATCGGAATCGATGCCGCAGTGGTATTGCCAAAACGCTGAATATTGTTATAAACTTTTTCATCCGGCAGGCCAAAACGCTGCTGCACAAACTGAGCGATGCGCAGATTTGCCTGATGCGGGATAAACATATCAAGATCTTCGACGGATTTCCCGGCATCTTTCAAGGCTTCTGTCATCGTTTCAGGAAATCTTGTCACCGCGTGTTTGAACACGAAATTACCATTCATCACCGGATAAATTTCTGCGTCGGTCACCGCTTCCGGTTCATCGCGCAGCCTGTCGCTCCAGCCAAACTTGGAGCCTGGGAACTTGGTGCAAAGTTCCTCGGCATGCTTTCCTTCCGAATGCATATTGGTCGCCAAAATATCGCCGGAATTGTCATCGTTATGTGCAGAAAGTATTACTGCACCCGCGCCGTCGCCGAAAATAACGGAAACTCCCCGGCCGGCATCAGAAAAATCAAGGCCAAAAGAATGAATTTCGGCACCGACGACCAAAATGTTTTTGTATTGTCCGGCTTTAATAAAAGCGTTTGCCACGCTCATCGCATAGACAAAACCAGAACACTGATTGCGGACATCCAGCGCGCCGATGCTATCACAACCCAGCATTTCCTGCAAAAGCACACCACAACCTGGAAAATAATAATCCGGTGAAAGTGTGGCAAATACGATATAATCCAGATCTTTCGCTTCTAAACCTGCGTTTTTGAGTGCGGATTGGGCTGCTTTAAAACCCAGAAAAGCGGTGGTTTCTTCCGAGTCATTCCTGTTTTTGCGGTGATGCCGTTCTTTGATGCCCGTCCGTTCGGTGATCCATTCATCATTGGTGGTCATCAATTTCGCCAGATCGTCATTGGTAACTATATTTTCTGGGACGTAATGCCCTATTCCTGTAATGCGGCTTTTTATCATAAGAATAAATTTAAACAAATATAGAGAATTTGAGCGAGGACTGTATTTTGCCAACGATTTCAAATTTAGCCTACATTTGCCAAATGGCAATAGAAGTTTTATTCAAAAATCAGCACTGCGAATGGGTTGATGTGCAGCGCCCCAACAGTGAAGATCTTAATTTTCTGCATGCAAAATACGGCATTAATCCGTTGATGCTGGAGGATACAGTAGATACCAATCACCTACCGAAATTTGAGCAGGACGACGCCGTAAACTTCTTTCTGCTGCGCGAAAATACAGAGTCGGAACGGGTTAATTTAAATACCATCAGCGACGTGTCGACAAAGTTGGGAATTTTCCTGCTGGACGGTATCATTATCACCATCCACCGGCTAAATAATAAAAGTATTTTCGAATTAAAGAATGAAGTAAAACTTAAAGAAAACGCAGAAATCACACGCGATGAGATGGCGCTAAACCTTGCGTTGAAAGTATTAAAATCTTTTGATGATGAAGCGACTAATCTACTCGATCTGATGGATACAATAGAAAGCGAAATTTTTCTGCGCAACAGCAGTGAGTCGACTCACATCCGCCGCCTTTACCGTTTAAAAAGAAAAGCAGGCTTGAATGCGCGAATTCTCAGTATAACCGCAGCATGGGTCGATAAGTTTAAATTGCTGGAGCTGGACGACTCGTCGGTAACGGACCTTAAGGACAAACAAAAAGATGTCATCAATGATTTCGAACATCTTACGGCGCAAATTACCAATCTCATTTCGATGTTTTTAGCAATGAGCGACCAAAAGGCGAATCAGGTGATGAAGATGCTCGCTATTTATTCAATGTATTTTTTCCCGATAACTTTTATTGCCGGTGTTTATGGGATGAATTTCGTTTTTATGCCGGAACTCAACATCCAGTATGGTTACTATTACACACTGGCAGCGATGCTTTTGATCGTGGTTGTCACTTTTCTGTACGTCCGAAAAAAGAAGTGGTAAAAAACAAAACCGCCGTACTGTGACATACGGCGGTTTTTTAATAGTTAATTTTTCTGACTTACAGACTTAAAACGCGCACGTCGATTCGTCGGTTTTGCGCATTACATTCGTCGGTGTCACCCTCAGGACAAATCGGAAATTGAGATCCGTAACCTTCGGCTTCGATGCGGTCGGCATCAATTCCCATCTCCAGCAAATGTAGTTTTACGGCCTGGGCACGGAGGTTAGATAAAGTTCTGTTCGTTTCTTCACTGCCCGAACTATCCGTGTAGCCACCAATTTTTATACGCATGGTCGGATACGCAGTCATCATTTCGGCTAAATTGTGCAGCGTCTGTTCCGTTCCGGCACGGAGATCGCTGCTGCCAGGCAGAAAATTCACATTTTCTAAAGTGTACCAGGCATCTTCATTAAGAAGTGATTGCTCTTTTGCGATGATGCCATTATACAGATGAAAAAGCTGACTATTTTCACCGACCACAATTGCCTTGTCGCCAAGCGCGATGGTACGCTGAGCTCCCGTGTCGTAAATATAATCTCCTTCCTCATTCATCCCGCCGCGGGGCGCCAGTACAGCGACTGGTCCGCTGCTGTTTCCGGTGGAAACAGGATTTACCGCCAGCCCGGAATATTTCTGCAGTACCTGAAGTTTGGCAGCGCGGTTCTGCTCAATCTGATCTTTGTGCATTATCGCCAGTGTCGGAGCAATCACCAAAGAAACGATTGACATTAATTTAATTAAAATGTTCATCGACGGCCCTGAGGTATCTTTAAACGGATCACCCACGGTATCACCGGTCACGGAAGCTTTGTGCGGCTCGGAGCCTTTGTAGTAAGTTTCTCCGTTAATGTCAACGCCCTGCTCGAATGATTTTTTTGCATTGTCCCAAGCACCACCGGCGTTATTTTGAAACATTCCCATCAGTACGCCCGATACAGTGGCACCGGCGAGGAAACCTCCCAATACTTCAGGACCAAATATGAACCCGACCAATAACGGAGAAACCAGCGCAATAGCACCGGGAAGTAGCATTTTTCTAATAGAAGCATCTGTCGAAATTGCAACGCATTTTTCATATTCCGGTGTAGCTTTTCCCTCCAAAATTCCCGGGATTTCCCTGAACTGTCGACGCACTTCCTCTACCATGGCCATTGCAGCCTGGCCGACGGCCGTTATCGCCAAGGAAGAAAATATAAAAGGAATCATTCCACCTACAAATAATCCTGCCAGGACATCCGCTCGGTAAATATCAATTCCATCGATCCCGGCGATGCCAACAAAGGCTGCAAAAAGCGCTAAAGCCGTCAAGGCAGCAGAAGCGATCGCAAATCCTTTTCCTGTGGCTGCCGTCGTGTTTCCAACAGCGTCCAAGATATCGGTTTTTTGCCGGACTTCTTTTGGCAACTCACTCATTTCTGCGATACCGCCAGCGTTATCTGCGATAGGACCAAAGGCGTCGATCGCCAGTTGCATCGCCGTGGTCGCCATCATCCCGGCCGCAGCGATCGCGACACCATATAGACCGGCGCACAAATACGATCCGAAAATTCCGCCGGCCAGAACGAGAATCGGCAGAAGCGTAGATTCCATTCCTACGGATAAACCGCCGATAATATTGGTGGCATGACCTGTTGAGGATTGTTTGATGATACTCTTCACCGGTCTTTTGCCCATGGCAGTATAATACTCTGTAATCACGCTCATCAGCGTTCCTACGACGAGACCGACCATGATGGCACCGAAGACGCCCATTTTGGTAAATTCATAATCGCGGAGCGTCATGGTATCCGGCAAAAGGTAGTTGACGAGGAAATAGGAAGAGATGGCGGTAAGTGTGATACTTCCCCAGTTTCCGAAATTCAGTGCATTCTGCACCGGAGCAGTGTCCAGTTCTGTATCGTTTCCGATTTTTACAAAGAGCGTTCCGATCATTGAGTATATAATTCCCGTTCCGGCAATCATCATTGGCAATAAAATCGGCGCGAATCCGCCAAAAGCATCGTTGGAAAAAGTTTCGCGGCCCAGCACCATCGTCGCTAGTACAGTGGCAACATAGGAACCGAATAAGTCGGCGCCCATACCGGCAACGTCCCCCACATTATCACCCACGTTGTCGGCAATCGTAGCAGGATTTCTAGGATCATCTTCCGGAATTCCCGCTTCTACTTTGCCCACAAGGTCTGCGCCAACATCTGCCGCTTTGGTGTAAATCCCTCCACCCACACGCGCAAATAATGCGATTGATTCGGCACCGAGGGAAAAGCCGGTTAATATTTCGATGGTTCGCTCCATCTCAACAGAATCCACTCCGGCACCCGGCGCAAATATTTGTTTAATAATTAAATATAAAGCACCTAGCCCGAGCACTGCCAAACCTGCAACGCCCATTCCCATTACGGAACCGCCAGTGAAAGAAACTTTTAATGCTTTTGATAAAGAAGTTTTGGCCGCTTGGGCAGTACGGACGTTCGCCTTCGTGGCAATGCGCATTCCGATAAAACCAGCAAGTGCTGAAAGAATGGCACCCAATACGAAAGAAATTCCGATGGTCCAGTGTGAAGCTTCGTTAGACGCGCCCATGATGGCGAGCAATATTGCAACGATCACTACAAAGTACAACATGATTTTGTACTCCGCGCGCAGAAAAGCCATAGCGCCATCGGCAATGTGTCCACTGATCTCACGCATACGGTCGCTGCCGGTGTCTTGTTTTTCGACCCAGGCACTTTGCACAAAAGTGTAAATTAAAGCTAAAATGCCAAAAATTGGCACCAAAATAAATAATTCCATAGATTAATGTTTAATGTTATTGGTTAAAGTGTTTACTTTACATAATCAAAAGCCTACCGAAAATACGCATTTTTTCTCAGTGCCAACCCGCTGCCGCAAATAAAAAAAGACAAATGCGAACATCTGTCTTTCTGTAGGATTATTTAGATAAAAATTATCCGCCGAATTTATTGGAATAATCTTTCTGTGAAGCAATAATAACGTCTTTTGCGTGTACCGCGCCATACACTTCCTGAATTCTGCATTTTGCAGGTTCATCCGGCAAATTTTTGTACGTAAGGAAATAGTGCATCAACCTTTTCACTTCCGCTTCCGGAAGTTCAGAAATATCTCGGAAGTGCCCGAAAGCATGATCGCCTTTCATGACAGCCACAATTTTATCATCGGCTTCTCCTTTGTCAATCATTTTAAAACCACCGATCGGAATCGCTTCCATCAGCATGCCACCAGCGTGAATACTGTGTGAACTTAAAACACAGATGTCCAGTGGATCCAGATCGCCCGTACTGACATCGGTAGCGCCGCTTTCGATCGCCAAACGCAGAACTTCGTCGTGGCAATAAGTGCGTGGAATAAAGCCGTATAAAGCCGGGATAATATTAGAGAACTGCTGTGGGCGGTCTACTTTTAAATAACCACTCAGTTTATCGATTTCATATTTTATTGTATCACTGGGTACAATTTCCACAAATACATTGACCACATTCGGTGCCTCGTCTCCAACAGGAATTCCGTGCCACGGATGTGCTTTAAAATTAGGTATCATTTCTATTTAGTTTACTATTAAATTTTCTTTGCGCAGCGTTTCAATTGCTGACGCGATATAATCTTCCTCATTAATATAATTCATCAGCAGCACAGTTTTGTAATCCTGCAAAGTGCTCTCGGCGCTCAGATTTTCGTAAGTTTTGTGCAGCAAATGTATCACGCTGTTGCGGCAATTCTGTACCTGATTCCAGGCGTTTTTCGTAAGATACAGCTGCTGCGAAGCGTTGTAATCGAATTCTTCATTGATGGTCTTCTCTGCCAGAAAAACAAATTCATGCGGTGCCACTTCTCCAAATTTGCTAACCAAATTGGAAGGTTTCAGCCGTTCAAGAAAAAGTGTCAGGCGTTCATAAGCATTAATGCGCTGTTCGGATTGCCCTTTTACTGTGAGCAAATGAATCTGCTGTTTTTTCAATTTAATGTACGTATAAACGAACTGTCGGGCGTATACCAAAAACGGCAAAGCGATCAACAATGCAAATGCGTACGGAAAATAGGGCGAATCTATCATCACTTTTAAGAATGCACAAAAGTACGCATTTTAGCTAGTTTTAAAGAGATTTTTCAGCAAATCTTTGGCACCGCTCTGAATGACCGAATACGGCTGCAGCTCACTTCCAAAACTTTTGAAAAAAATTTCAATTCCGCGGATAGAACTTCCCATAAAATCGAATGTGTGTGTGGCGAGATGATCTCGTAAAAGCTGATCAATGATAAAAGAAGCGCCGTTATTACTGCGAAACTCTTCGTTGTTGACGAGCTGTAAAAGTGCCAGCCGATTGTGTGTCGAGATGGTAACCGCCAACGTAATCAAAACGCCATCGTTCGCAGCGCCATAGAGCGACAATATTTTATGAGAATTTAAATAATTCAAATAGGTGAAGAATTTTTCCGAGTCCGTTTTCTTATCCAGACCTTTTATGTGTTTTTTAATGAACAACAAAACGTCTTCCAGCTGCGGCCGAAGCAAATGTAAATCCTGAGCAGACTTTACCGCAGATTTTCGCCCCTTCAGATAACTGCGATATTGCTGCGGATAACTGTTGGGAGCAATACAATAATTTTTTCTTTGGTTTAAAGAGATCGAAAACCGATTTGAATAATGAAAAGCATAATAAGCCACCCGATAATTACCCTGAAGAAACGAAAGGAATTCGTCGTGAACTGAAAAATCAACAGAAGGTCCGGAAATCCCGAGTTGCTGACAAAATAAAGGCATGATGGCGAATTTGAAACCATATTTTCTACGAACAGGAACAGGCATCACAAATTCGTAATCGTTTTTTACCAAAAGTTCCCACTGCGGGCAAAGGTGATTCAGCACCAGTGGTTGCGCGTAAAAATTTTGTTCAACCGATGTTTCAAGACATTTCTGATAGCGGAGAAAATCGATTTCCGAATGGCGCAATCGTCTGATCATAACAGATTTTCATCGGCGAAACTAAGATACGCGTTCTGCGTTATGATAAGGTGATCCAGCAATTGTATATTTAAAAGTTTACCGGCCTCCGCGATCTGTTTGGTAATTTTCAAATCTTCCTGGCTGGGCTTCAAGTTTCCGGACGGATGATTGTGCGCCACGATAATTCCTGTGGCAAAATGCTCCAGCGCCGTCTTAAAAAGAATACGCACGTCGACCACCGATTGGCTGATGCCACCGGCCGACATTTTAGATTTCCCAATAATGCGGTTATTTTGATTTAAGAAAACTACCCAGAATTCCTCGGTCGAGAGATCGCCCAAAAAAGGTACTAGCGCTTTGAAAGAATCTGTGCTGCAGGTGACTTGCGTTCTTTCCGGCACTTCCTGCGCTGCACGACGACGCCCGATTTCCAGGGCAGCGGCAATGGAAATCGCCTTGGCATTGCCAATTCCTTTAAATTTGTTGAGATCCGCGATGCTCAAGAGTGAAAGATTATGCCAATTTTGCCCGACAGAAATCATGATTTTTCGCGCAAGCTCCACCGCCGATTCTTCCGCCGAGCCACTTCCCATGATGATGGCCAGCAGCTCCGCATCGGAGAGCGCACTTTTACCTTTCAGCAAAAATTTTTCACGTGGGCGATCATCCTCTGCCAGAAATTTTATTGACATGACCTAAAGTTTAAATATTCCGTTTAAATGTAGTAATTAAATTTAAGTTCACGAAAAAGCTACAGCCCCTGCACGATGAGCCCGTCTTTCATTACTAATTTCCGGTCTGTGGTATCGGCCAGCATGGTGTTGTGCGTCACGATCACAAAGGTTTGATGGTATTTATCGCGGAGATCGAAAAAAAGCTGATGAAGATCATCGGCATTTTTTGAATCCAAATTTCCGGTTGGCTCATCGGCAAAAATAATTTTGGGTGAATTGATCAACGCGCGTGCAACGGCAGTTCGTTGAGCTTCGCCGCCCGACATTTCGTTTGGCTTATGGTGAAGTCGGTGTGCGATATTTAAATCTTCGAAGAGCGAATAGGCTTTCTCAACAGATTCTTTTTCATCTTTTCCGGCAATTCTGGTCGGAAGAAGCACATTTTCCAAAGCGGAAAATTCTGGCAACAACTGGTGATATTGGAAAACAAAACCGATATTTTGGTTGCGGAAACCCGAAAGCTGCCGGTCGCTCATGCTGATAAAAGACTGACCCGCCAGATCCAGCTGCGTCTCATATTTCTTAGGGTTCGACGGTTTATCGAGCGTACCGAGAATCTGTAAAAGTGTGGATTTTCCGGCACCGGATTCACCGACGATCGATATCACTTCACCTTCTTCAATGTGCAGGTCTACTCCTTTCAGAACTTCCAAATCACCATAGGATTTGTGAATATTTCGGGCTTTAATCATGGTTTCAAAAATAAGGAATTTGTGCGTAATAGCGTCGTCACAATTAAGCATAAAAAAAATCCTTCCAGACTTGCCGCCCGAAAGGATTTAACTATTTAAATAAACTTTTACAGCAATAATGTTAAAGGCTGCTCCAGATACGTACGCAAAGTTTGTAAAAACTGTGCGCCTGTCGCTCCGTCCACTACGCGGTGATCGCAAGCGAGGGAAAGCTTCATGGTGTTTCCTACGACAATTTGCCCATTTTTCACGACCGGTTTTTCAACAATTGCTCCTACGGAAAGAATTGCCGAGTTCGGCTGATTGATAATTGACGTAAATGTTTCAATACCAAACATTCCAAGGTTAGAAACCGAGAAGGTAGATCCTTCCATTTCGTTGGCTTTCAGTCCTTTGGATTTTGCTCTGGAGGCCATATCTTTTACGCCGGCAGAAATCTGGTTGTAATTCATCTGATCCGCGTTTTTCAGGACCGGAACTACGAGACCGTCCGGGATCGCTACTGCGACGCCGACGTTGATGTTGCCGTGATGAATGATCTTATCTTCCTTCCAGGTAGAATTTACCTGTGGATGTTTTCTCAGCGCCATCGCCACTGCTTTAATGATCATATCGTTAAATGATATTTTGGTATCCGGCAAGGCGTTAATTTCTTTACGCGCTTCAATGGCTTTATCCATGTCGATCTCGACGATAAGATAATAATGAGGCGCAGTAAACTTGCTTTCGGACAAGCGCTTCGCAATAATATTTCGAACTTGAGAATTCGGAGTTTCGGAATCTTCGCCCTGAACAAAATTTACTGCAGGCGCAGCCACGGCAGCTTGCTCACGCTGTTGTGAGGATTCTTGTTGAGCTGCAGGTTTATAATTCTCGATATCTTTACGGACAATTCTCCCATTTTCACCGCTGCCTTTAAGCTGCTGGACGTCGATGCCCTTTTCTTCCGCCATTTTTCTGGCTAAAGGAGAAATTGCCAAACGTTCTCCATCGGATTTATCTTCCGACGTTACGGTTTGTTCTGTTGCAGGCTTTTCTTCGCTTTTAGTTTCAGCGGTCTGAACTTCTTGCTTTTCTTCAGTTTTTTTAGTTGATTTTTTATCCGTAGGTATTGAAGAAATGTCAGTACCGGCCGGGCCAATCATTGCTAAAACGGAATCCACCGGACTTCCCTCTCCTTCTTTAACTCCGGCAAACAAGAGCGTTCCGTCAAACTCTGACTCAAAATCCTGAACGGCTTTGTCGGTTTCAATTTCTGCGAGAATATCGCCTTCTTTTACTTTATCACCCACTTTAAAATGCCATTTCGCCACCTTACCTTCCGTCATCGTGTCGGAAAGGCGCGGCATCGTAATTACTTCAACACCTGCAGGGATTTCGGCTGTGGTTTGTTCAATGCTGGTGGATTCATCCTCAGTTTTATGTTCCTGATCGATTTTCTTTTCTTCTTTTTTCTCACTCACACCTTCGTCGACCATTCCGTTTTTTAGGCCGGAAATATCTTCACCTTTTTCACCAATAATCGCGAGCACGGAATCCACGGGCGCAGATTCTCCTTCGCCGGTGCCGACATATAAAAGCGTACCGTCAAATTCGGACTCGAAATCCTGAACGGCTTTATCAGTTTCGATCTCCGCTAAAATATCTCCTTCCTTTACTGTGTCGCCTACGTTCTTGTGCCATTTCGCCACCTTACCGTCCGTCATCGTATCCGAAAGACGGGGCATTGTAATCACTTCTGCCATAATCTGTTTTTGTTATAGAGTTCCCACAATTTGCATCCAACGCAAAACCAAATTGATTTCCCGTTATAGAGTGTGGTTCCTAGTTATTTTCTAATTTATTGATGAACGGATAATCTTCCTGGGCATAAACGTAATCATATATTTTTGATTCGTCCGGATAAGGCGACTGTTCCATAAACTCAACGCATTCCTCTACGAATTCTTTTGAGATTTGGTCGATATCTTCCAGTTCCTGTTCGGTTGCCCAATTGTTGTCGAGAATGCGTTTTTTCACAATTTCGATAGGATCATCTTTTTTGTGTTCTGCCACTTCATCTTTGCTACGGTAAGGTTCCGCATCGGACATAGAGTGACCTCTGTAGCGGTACGTTCTTGCTTCGATAAAAGTAGGACCATCGCCACGGCGCGCACGTTCAATCGCTTCAAAAGCAGCCTCTGCTACTTTTTCCGGATCCATCGCATCCACCGGCAGACAAGGCATCTCGTAGCCCAGACCTAATTTATATATATCTTCATGATTGGCAGTTCTTCCCACCGATGTTCCCATAGCATATCCGTTATTTTCTACGACGAAAACTACCGGTAATTTCCAGTTCATGGCCATATTGAATGTTTCATGCAGAGAGCCCTGACGTGCAGCACCATCCCCGAAAAAACAAATATTCACTGCTTTACGATCATAATATTTATCTGCAAAAGCAATTCCCGCCCCGAGTGGAATCTGACCGCCTACGATACCGTGGCCGCCATAAAAACGGTGTTCCTTGCTGAAAATGTGCATAGAGCCGCCCATTCCGCCGGAAGTTCCGGTTGCTTTACCACAGAGTTCTGCCATGATCCGTTTCGGGTCCACGCCCATCGCCATTGGATGGATGTGGCATCGGTACGCAGTGATCATGCTGTCTTTCGACAGATCCATGGCGTGCGTAAAGCCGGCCGGAATCGCTTCCTGTCCGTTATATAAGTGTAAGAAACCACGTATTTTCTGTTTCAGATAGAGGGATCGGCACTTATCTTCAAACCGTCTCCACATCGTCATGTCTTCATACCACTTCAGGTAAACCTCTTTCGAAAATTCTTTCATGTTTATAAGGAATATTCAGCAAAAATAATAAAAATCTTTGTCTTTAAGCGCACTCTGAAACTGCAAATGTTTGTCATGACCGGGCCAAAAAGATTACTTTTGGCTGTATATTTATTATTATGATCCAATCGCCGTCAGCACACCTTGTAAAATGGTCCAAGTTTATTTCGAACTTATTCAATCCGATGACGTCGCTTTTGATTTATTTTGCGTTGTTCAGTTTAAAGAATTCGACATTTCGCGACGCGATGCACCAACTGGTTCCGATGTTGTCTCTTACCGTTGTACCTATTTTCGGCTGGTTGTTCTGGCAGGTGCGAAAGGGTAATTATACCGATGCTGACGACTCCAACCGGCAACAGAGAAAAGGCCTGTACTTCGTGATCGCAGCGGTCTTAGTGGTGTATTTATCCTATACTTACCTTCGGACTTCCGTCGTGGATATCGTTATTTCTTTTTTATTATTACTTTTAATTTTACTTCAGCTGAGCAATTATTTTATTAAAAGTTCTATGCATACCGCCTTCAATCTATTTGTTTCTGCGTTGTTGTTTACGGTAAATGTTTTTGCCGCCGCTCTGTGGCTTGGAATTACTTTTTTAGTGGCACTCAGCAGGTTAGTGCTGCGCCGCCACACGTCCGCCGAAATTTTATCCGGCATGGCAATCGCAACATTTGTTTCTATTGTTTTTCTTTTAACCTACTCAAACCAATTGTGATATGATGATGAAAATACGGACGCTGACCGCCGCGGAAGAACAGATTATGAAAATCGTTTGGAAAATGGACAGCGGATATCTGCGCGAAATCATCGCGGAGTGCCCCGAACCCAAACCGCACCAAAACACCGTCTCGACCTTCCTTAAAATACTGGTAGAAAAAGAATTTCTGACGACCAGCCGGGAAGGACGCGTTTTCCGATACAGCGCTGCGATTCCGGAAAAATCCTATCGTGAGTTTATTCTGCAGGATTTGCTTGGCCGTTATTACAACGGAAGTGCCTCGGAACTGCTGAGCGAATTATTAACGGCCGGAATATTGGATCCCCACTCTGCCGGGCAAATAATTAATGCGGTAGATAGGAGCGACAAAAACACCAGGACCGACAATAACGTGACAGAATTGGTTGACGAGATAATCAGTAAAAAGAAGAAAAAAAAGAAGAAATACGGCGAAAAAAAATCAAAGAAAAAGAAAAAAGATTTCTAATGCTAGTCTTAATAAACAAAAAATGAAATTTACCAAACTTACTCAAATCTCGGAAAAATCGCGCGAAATACTGCTGCGATATCCCATGGTATTGGTCAGCGCTCTGCTCGCTTCCGTAGCAATGTGTGCTTATGCTGTGACGGACATTGGCGCCACAGCGCCACCTTTCGTTTTTTTGCGCTTCACGATTGTTGCCGCACTGGGAATTTCCTTATTCTTTGCGACGCATCTATTGGAACAGCGATTGAAAATACATTACTTGAGTATATTTCCAGCAATTTTTCTGGTCGGATTCTATTTTCTCCTACCCGATAAACAGAGTGAGTTTACCGAAGTTTATGCATATGTCCTGATTCCGGTTTTCCTTCTTTCGCATTTACTGGTTTCTTTTATTGGTTATATATTTAAAAATAAGCAAAGCAATTTCTGGTATTTTAATAAAAGTCTGTTTATCAACGCTGTACTTATTGCAATATTCACTGCTGTGATGACCGGCGGAATGCTGCTGGCAGTGGTGGCTGTTGATCAGCTTTTTGATCTGCACCTGAACGATAATTATTATAGCTGCACCTTATTCTCGATGTTGTTTTTCGGCAGCGCTTCAATCTTTCTTTTGTTCGGCGCGGAAGGTCTGGAAAAACTTGAAAGCGACCGTGAGTATCCGCAAGTGCTGAAATTTTTTGTACAATACATACTAATTCCCCTGCTCCTGCTTTATGCAGTTATTTTATTTGCTTATGTGTGCAGAATTCTACTGCGCTGGGAATTACCACGCGGTTGGGTCTCCTATCTCGTCATGATTTATTGCACCGTCGGAATTTTCGCCACACTACTCGTTCATCCGCTTCGCGGACGATCTGAGAAATCTTGGGTAAATTTATTCTCAAAAATATTTTTTTATACCGTTTTACCTTTATTGGTGTTGTTGTACGTCGCGATTTTCACGCGTATTTTGGAATATGGTTATACTGAACCCCGATATTTTCTGCTCGCGAGTGCTGTCTGGGTAACGGTCGTGACGGTATATAACTTGGCTTGGAAAGACGCTAACAGCAAGTTTGTTCCAATAAGTTTATTCTGTATCGGAATTTTCGCGCTTGCAACGCCACTTCTCAACGCGTTCGCTGTTGCAAAAAGAAGCCAGTTGCACCAACTGGAAATCATAATAAAAACCGAAAAAGTACTGAATGGAAGCAAAATAAATTTTAAAAAAACAATCAGCGGCCGCACAGCGAATGATATTGCAGATAAATACGCTTTTCTTTCCATGCGCGGAAAAGCCTATCAACTTCGCAAATACCTCGATCCCGAAACGCAAAAATTATTTGATAAAAAAATTGAAGCAGGCGATTACTATGGCGTCAATCCACTGATTCGCGACCGGTTTGTGAATACCATAAATCCTGAAGAGCCCAACAAAATTGATTCGCGGTACACTACCTTTCGATCCACAACGGTAGAAACTGATATTTCTTCTTACGATTATCTGTTTAAAGTTTATCACGCACGTCCGAACACTTTTGCTTTTGCCGGCAACACAATGGAACTTAAATTAGCCGAATTTGAATCGGAAACGCCACTTGAACTCACCTTTAACGGAAAAAACGTTGACGTTAAAAATGATTTTAAGCGACTTTTTCAACCTTCAATTAAAGGCGCAGAAGTTCAGCTCGACATTATGGAAGTCGTGAAAATCGTGGACAATTATGAACTGCGTATTATGTTGGGTTCAGTTTTGCGCCGTAATGACGGTGCTTCTAGGTACAGCTTTTTAGTGAACGAAGAGCCGGTTATTATTCTTGTACGTAAACTACAAAACCGATAGAACGAAGATCGTTGCAAAAAACTTCGAACTTTTCGAGGAACATTTTCGTATTTAAAAAAAGAGCAGAATCCCTGGGTGAAGAAAATCACTCGTCTCGGGAACAAAGTTGCTCTGTTTAATTTAACGCACAAAAAAAAGCGACCGTTTCGGGTCGCTTTATTATCTATTCAGGCACTGATTACCAGTTAGAACCGCCACGGCTTCCTCCGCCGTAACCGCCTCCACCGCGATTTCCACCACCGTAACCACCGCCTCCACGGTTGTTATCGAAGCTTCTTCTTGGTTTGTCCTCTCTTGGTTTAGCTTCAGAAATGTTCAATTCTTTGCCATCCAGTTCTTTCCCGTTCAACGCTTCAATTGCGTTTTGTCCTTCTTCGTCACCCATTTCGACGAATCCGAAACCTCTTGATCGGCCTGTTTCTCTGTCGGTGATGATTTTGGCTGAAGATACATCGCCAAATTCTGAAAATAAATCGTGCAACGACTGTTCTTGAGTTGCGTAGTTGATGTTTGAAACAAAAATGTTCATCTTAAAAAAAAATTAATTAATTAATACTGTCGAAATTATAAATGAAACACAACAATTGATGAACAAAAATTGATTTCAGGATATAAAAACGGTTGCAAGATACAATTATATATGTTACCGGCAAGTTTTTTATCAAATTATTTAAGATGATTATTTTAAATTATAAAAAAACAAAATGAAGACAGTGACGGTCAATAATATACTATCTGATTACTGCAGTATTTTCAATAAAAAAATAAAGCGCAAATCTTTAGTCAACCTATTTCAACTGAACGAAACACTAGCAGACGAAAAGCAAAAGTTTAAATAAATAAAAAAGGAATAGAACCGTCTTTCTGCAGACGTTCTTATATTTTAAAACAGAGGTGCCTCACAATTTAACTAAACAAAATTAACTAATAGCTACAAAGTAGAAATATTTGTAACCTTTTCTGCGTTTCAGTCGTATAATCTAATGCAGTCCTAAAGTGGACGTTAATTATACATGAGACAATTAAAAATTACCAAACAGGTTACCAACCGGGAAACCGCCTCTCTCGACAAATATTTGCAGGAGATTGGAAAAGTTGATCTGATTACGGCAGACGAAGAAGTAGAATTGGCACAGAAAATCCGTGCCGGCGACCGCGTAGCGTTAGAGAAACTGATTAAAGCGAATCTTCGTTTCGTGGTTTCTGTGTCGAAGCAATACCAAAACCAGGGTTTGTCCCTACCCGATCTGATCAACGAGGGCAACCTGGGCTTGATGAAAGCGGCTAAAAGATATGATGAAACGCGTGGATTCAAGTTTATTTCGTATGCCGTTTGGTGGATCCGTCAGTCGATTCTGCAGGCTTTGGCCGAGCAGTCCCGTATTGTGCGTTTGCCGCTGAATAAAATTGGCTCCATCAATAAAATCAACAAAGCCTACGCGCATCTTGAGCAGGAAAACGAGCGTCCGCCGTCACCGGAAGAACTCGCCGAGGTGTTGGATATGAGCGAGGACGATATTAAAGAATCGATGAAAAACAGCGGCCGTCACCTCTCGATGGATGCACCACTGGTAGAAGGCGAAGACAGTAATCTTTATGACGTGC
Organism: Flavobacteriales bacterium UBA6693; assembly: GCA_002454815.1. Taxonomy (GTDB): domain Bacteria; phylum Bacteroidota; class Bacteroidia; order Flavobacteriales; family Weeksellaceae; genus Kaistella. The sequence goes on along the minus strand of DKJL01000018.1, from coordinate 33,075 downwards.
TCCGTTCCGGCGAATCTCCGAGCCCGGATAAAGATCTGATGTTGGAATCACTGCAAATCGAAATCGAACGAGCTTTGCAAACTCTGACTCCTCGTGAGGCAGATTTGGTACGCCTCTATTTTGGACTGAACGGAAAACATCCGATGACTTTGGAAGAAATTGGCGAGACTTTCGATCTTACCAGAGAACGCGTCCGTCAGATTAAAGAAAAAGCCATTAAGCGTTTGAAACATAATACGAGAAGTAAGATCCTCAAATCTTATTTAGGAAAATAAAACTTTTCGTAGCAAATGAAAGCAGTCACTTAAATGACTGCTTTTTTTGTGAATAGATATTTTTAACTTAAATAACCGTGAAATTCTTCCGCGCCAGTTCCTTTCTTACTCTGCTCAAACTTTCCGGCGTTATACCCAAATAGGACGCGATCATCCATTGTGGCACGCGCTGCAGCAGTTTGGGATAAGTCTCCATGAAACCCATATACCTTTCTTCGGCAGATTCCGCCAGCAAAGAATGCACCCGATTCTGTAAACCGCGAATATGCTTTTGTAATAAAGTATCATTGTTTCTGGCGAGTCGTGCATCAATATCAATAATGCTCGTGAAAAAATCAGAGTCGAGCGCGACCACTTCTGAACTTTCAACCGCTTCAATATAATATTCCGATTTTTCGTTGAAATACAGTGACGAGCGGTCGGACATCAGCCAATTTTCCGGTGCGAACTGAATGATATGTTCTTTGCCGTTCCGATCCGTTGAGTACATTTTCAACAGCCCGGTTTCCACAAAATAAATTTGACGGCAGATTTCCCCGGCACGCAGCAACATTTCTTGTTTGTCGACCGTTTTTCGGGGGTAGCGGTCTGCCTGCCAGATAGCTTCCTGCTCAGAAAGCTGCATATTCTCTATTAAGTAGAGTGCTAGCGCTGAAGATTGTGCCATTACACTAAGCTTAGCGAGATACTGTGGTGTGACGCGTTCCGCACGGCGATACCGTCCTGCAGAACAATCATCTGCGGACTTTGATGAGTAACGTCAAAATTCTCGGCAATTTTGTTGGATAATCCCCGAAAGCTGATCAAATCCAAAAAATAATAGGCAATGTCGCGGTCTGCCTGCGCCACTTCCTGCTCGAAAGACTTTAAAACCATTTTGCTGATGTGGCACCGCGTGGAATGTTTAAAAATAATTACCGGCCGGTTAAAAGATTCTGCAACCGCCGCTTCCAACTCTTCATCAGAAGTTATGTTCTTCCAAAAACTGCGGGAATCCTGCGATTCATTATCACTACCAAAAATATTTTTTAAAAAACTCATATTGATTTAATTTAAATGCGATTAAAATTAAGCAATCGCGTGACGATTAAGTATTATTTACCAGCCTTCCTGCTCTTTCAGTTTTTGCAAATGCGCTAAATGATGATCGCAATGCCAACAACAATAGGCCAAACCGCGGCGAAGCGACATCAATCCTTTTCGCTCCGGATGCGAAAAACAAAATTCCAGCTCCTTATTAGTCAGAGATTTAAGCTCGTACGTCCAGCGCTTATGCACGCCTTTTATCGTCTGTAATGCGGGTTTTATTTCGATGGTAAAGCTGTCCTGCAGCTCCGCCCATTTTTGTTGGTTGAAAGAATTTACAGTTGGATTATCTTCTGTCAGTGCCAGTTTGAACCTTATATAATTAATCATACTCACGTCAGCCAAATGATTTACCAGCTGGCGCACTGTCCAGCCGTCCGGCCGATATTGCGTGTCGAGCTGCTCGTCGCTCCATTCACCCACAAGATTTTTAAGCCGGGCGTAAAAATTCTTGATGGTGCGTATATAATTATCAACATCTTCATCGGAAATTTCTGCAGGTTCGCTGTACGGACCGATTGGATATTTTAGCTGTTCTAAATTTATCATACTTTAGTGTTTTGACGATTTGGCGTATAATTCCGTTTGGCGGAGCATTTGCCGTACGGTCTCGTAAATTTACCAAATTAAGTTGACTTTAATTGTAATCTAAAATTCTCACTTATGAAGAAAGCTCTTATCATCGTTGATGTTCAAAACGACTTCTGCGAGGGCGGTGCTCTTGCTGTGCCAGGCGCCGGCGAAATTATTCCCTATATCAATCTGCTGATGCAGGACAACGAGTATGACGAAATTATACTCACCCAAGACTGGCATCCGGCTGACCATAAAAGTTTTGCCTCGAACAATGGCAAAACTGTCGGCGAAACTATTATTCTGAATGGCATTCCGCAATTTATGTGGCCCGATCACTGCGTTCAAAACACTTTTGGCGCAGAATTTCACGCTGACCTGAACCGCGATAAAGTGACTAAAATTATACAGAAAGGAAAGAACCCGGAGGTCGACAGCTACAGCGGTTTCCAGGACAACAACCATTTTGTAAAAACAGGTTTAGATGATTTTTTAAAAGAAAAAAATATTCAGTTGCTTGAAGTGGTGGGCCTTGCACTCGATTATTGCGTGAAATTCACCTGTATCGATGCCGCCAAATTAGGTTATGTCACCTGCCTGCACTTTAACGGAGCCAGAGCGGTGAACGTTAAACCCGATGCGGGCAAAGATGCGATTTATGAAATGCTCGAAAACACGGTAACAATTCTGGGTTAAAGTGGACTGCGCTAATAACGCTTTTGCGAATCGTGGATTGGGAGAAAACCGGACGCGGCCAATCATATTACTGTTTGCGTTGGTGCTTTTGTGCCAGTGCACATCGGCAGCGCGCTACAATAAAAAATTAGAAAAACCCATCGCAGTTGCAGATCTTCGGAACGATGTTGATTTTGTACAGGCCAAACTGACACAACTCCACCCGCAACTCCATCGTTATGTAGAGAAAGAAAAACTGGACGGAATTTTTGATAATGTAAAAAAAAATATTACCGCGCCGATGAGCGCGAACGAGTTTTACTGGAAACTGGCGCCTGCGATTGTGCAGGTTCGGGAAGCGCATCTCCGGCTCTTTCCGCGTTATCCAAAGCTGACGAAAAAAGCACGCCGCGAACTTCGCAATTCCAAAGGATTGCTGAGCAAATATGATTTCGCCATCGACCACGGACGGCTTTTCGTAAAAGGACCTTTGCAACGGGATCTGGAAATTCCTGTCGGTTCGGAATTAATAAAAATTAAAAATGATTCGGTCGCTGCGCTGCTAAAAATCTATGCTCCCCTCGTCGGCAGCGACGGCTATAACACTACTTTTCAGAAATATGCGCTGGCTGAACTTTGGCCACAATTATTTACCTTAAAAAACGGTCTGCTGGACAGTCTGCAAGTAGTTATTAGAAATCATGACTCTTTGGCGACCGTTACGATTCACCGCGAAAAGACGACCAGGGAAGTGCGGCGAGCGGAAGAGCGTCTACAGAGGCGCATCGCAAAATCCGACAGCGGAAAAATAAAAAGTTATAACGCCGAAACAAATGGATTTAACCGCGAGTTGAGTTTTCTGACAAGCGATTCCGCAGTTGCCTACATGAAAATTAAAACTTTTTCTGGGACGTTTTCGCGAAAATTTTACAAAAGAAGTTTCAAAGATCTGAGGGAGGTTGGAAGTCAGTTTCTGATCATCGATGTGCGCGACAACCTGGGCGGATCGCTGGCAGAAATTACGGATCTGTATTCCTATCTGGCGCAGGAAAAGTTCCGGTTCATTAAAGATATCGAAGTCGCTTCACGTTTTTCTGTGCTGCACGCCGATTATTTTACTGAGTTTCCCTGGGCGCTTCAGCCTGTCGCAGCGCTTTCTTATCCGTTATACGCCGTCGGGTCGCTACTTGCCGTAAAAAAAGTTGACGATACATTTTACCTGAAGAACAATAATTTCTTGACCCGCAACAATCCGCGGAAAAATAATTTTAACGGAACCATTTATCTTCTAATCAATGGAAGCAGTTTTTCAGCTTCGGCAATTTTGGCTGCAAAACTTAAAGGTGATCAACGCGCTATTTTGGTTGGTGAAGAAACCGCCGGCGCCAATGACGGAACGGTTGCAGGCAGATACTCCACCGAAACGCTGCCAAATTCAAAGCTAAAATTACCGATCGGATTAATGCTGATCCGCGCCAATGCAGAACCGACAATGACAGGAAAAGGAGTGCTGCCGGATCACCCCGAAAAGCCGACTATAGACCAAATTATTTCTCATCAGGATCCTGTCCTGTATCGGGTTCTGACCGAAATTGACAATTCGCGAAATAAAGCACATTAGTTTAAAAACAAAAAAAACCTCGCGGAGGAGGTTTCTTTTTAGTTATTTTTAAATTTAATTTAACCGTTCAACGCTGAGGATCTCAATCTTTCTTTGTCCCTCGTCGAAGGGCCATGTGATCACATCGCCAACTTTGTTTCCAACCGTAGCCAAAGCCACCGGCGACAAAATTGAGTATTTTCCTTTTTTTACTTTTTCGCGTTTGGTTTCTACGAAAAGGTATTTTTCTTCTTCATGCGTTTCCGCATCTTTTATACGCACTTCGCAGTTTACCGTTACCACATCTTCGGGCAAATTTTTGCGGAGTACCTGTTCTGCATTTCGCAGCTGTTCCGTGAGCAGCTGTTCCTGCTCAATTGTGGTACGTTTTCTTCTTAAATGATCTTTGATTAAATCGTAAACTCCTGTGGTTAAAGTGATTTGTGTTGACATTGTTTCCTGAATATTTTTAAATGAAAGAACGAAGATTCAAATGATTCAGTCCGGCCGCACGCGAAATTGCACGCGTTATTAGTCGCGGAGAAAACTTCGTTAAAATCGAAAAAAAATTGAAGGTTGTGCCCTGCCCTGAATCCGGCAGGGAAAATTAAAGAAACTCTTTGGATCTTTTCAAGAAGATATCATCATGCAGATTTGCTATCGGCAATATTTTGGCGTCGATTATTTGTATCGATAAGATTCTGTAAATCATATTTTTAACTCTGCAAAAGACCAAGATACAGTTATATTTTGACATTTCAAAATGACTGCCCAAAACCCAGCGATTTTGCAAAGAAAATACGTACTCAAATTACAGCCGGGTTTATAATTGAAGAAAATTATTTAAAAAGATCCTCGTTTACAAGATTTGGCAATGTGACTTTTAAGAGCGGTTCGGTGTCCATAGCCCGTTTAATCGCAAACATCGCTCCTTCGTTCCGTGCCCAGCTACGGCGGGAAATGCCGTTGTTCACATCCCAGAAAAGCATTGATTTCAGGCGGCGGTCTGCATCGTCACTGCCGTCCAGCAGCATTCCAAAGCCGCCGTTTATGACCTCGCCCCAGCCCACGCCGCCACCGTTGTGAAGCGACACCCACGTCGCACCGCGAAAACTGTCGCCAATGACATTCTGCACGGCCATGTCCGTCGTAAACCTTGATCCGTCGTAGATATTAGAAGTTTCGCGATAGGGAGAATCGGTGCCGGAAACGTCATGGTGATCTCTGCCAAGAACTACGGGTCCAATTTCACCGCTTTTAATGGCATTATTAAAAGCTTCTGCAATCTTCATACGGCCTTCCGCGTCGGCATAAAGAATTCTTGCCTGAGAACCGACCACGAGATTATTTTCCTGCGCGCCTTTGATCCAAGTGATGTTATCCTGCATCTGCTGCTGTATTTCCTGCGGCGCGTCTTTCATTATCGTTTCCAGAATATGGCAGGCGATTTCGTCGGTTTTTTGTAAATCGCTTTGCCTGCCACTCGCGCAAACCCAACGGAAGGGACCGAAACCGTAGTCGAAACACATCGGCCCCATAATATCCTGTACATAACTGGGATATTTAAATTCTCTCCCGGCACCGGGATTATCTGACATTACATCAGCTCCGGCGCGGCTGGCTTCAAGTAAGAAAGCATTACCGTAGTCGAAAAAATACGTTCCTTTCGCGGTGTGCTTATTAATAGCATCTGCCTGACGTCGTAAGCTTTCCTGAACTTTTTCTTTAAATAATTCAGGATTTTCTGACATCATCACATTGGCTTCTTCGAACGACAGATCCACAGGATAATATCCGCCGGCCCAAGGATTGTGAAGTGAAGTTTGATCGGACCCAAGATCAATGTGCAGTCCGGCCTCGTAAAACTTTTCCCAAACGTCGACGACGTTGCCCTGAAAAGCGAGTGAAACACTTTCCCCGTTTTGCTGTGCTTTTATCACCCTAGCAATGAGTTCATCCATACTATCGTAGATCTCGTCCACCCACCTTTGCTGATGCCGGACCGCCGTCATTTTAGGATTTACTTCAGCGCAAACCGTAATGCAGCCGGCGATATTTCCAGCCTTTGGCTGCGCGCCGCTCATGCCACCCAGGCCGGAGGTAACGAACAGGCCTCCACGCGGTGAACGGTTGATTTTCCTAAAAGCGTTCAGCACCGTTATCGTCGTACCATGAACAATACCCTGAGGGCCGATGTACATGTAACTGCCGGCGGTCATCTGTCCATACTGTGAAACACCTAACGCATTATATCGCTCCCAGTCGTCGGGTTTGGAATAATTTGGAATGGTAAGGCCGTTGGTGACAACCACACGTGGAGCATCTGCATGGCTCGGAAATAAACCCATCGGATGCCCGGAATACATGACCAGCGTTTGCTCGTCTGTCATTTCCGAAAGATATTTCATTGTCAGCAGATATTGCGCCCAATTTTGGAATACTGCGCCATTTCCACCATACGTAATAAGCTCGTGGGGATGCTGCGCCACGGCATAATCCAGATTATTCTGGATCATCAGCATAATGGATTTTGCGTGCAGCGATTTTCCCGGATAATCCGAGATCGGACGTGCTTTCATTTCATAAGTCGGCCGGAAACGATACATATAGATGCGGCCGAAATTGTGTAGTTCGTCCCGAAACTCCGGTAGCAACTGTGCGTGCAAATGAGGCGGGAAGTAACGCAGCGCATTTTTTAAGGCTAATTTTTCTTCCTGTTCGGAAAGAATTTTTTTACGTTTTGGCGCATGGTTGATGTTTTTATCAAAAGGCGGCAGCTCCGGCAGTGAGGTCGGAATTCCTGTTTTTATCTGATCGGCAAACGTCATTTTTTAAATTTTTAATGAGATTGTTTAGGGCTTTTAAAGATATTCAAATAAAGAAATACCAAACAAATCTGCGCAAAAAAACGTCCTGTGTTGGCAGGACGCATTCTTTTAAAGGATTAAATTTAACTACGAAATAAGATCGTCGTTTACTTCCTCGTGGTTATCTTTGTTATCGCTTTGGCTGTAATAATTGTTTTCTTCGTCTTCCGAACCGATATCTTCCATCGCATCGTCCAGCATACTGCCGGGAACATCGAGGTCACTGCCCGGACCCTCAGTTTCGTTATCGATTTTCGTAACAGGATTTCCATCGCCATCCAGCGGAATCGATTCTTCCTGATTAAAAATATCTTCCGACGGACTGTAATCCATCTCTCTCAATTTTTCGTTCTGTTCTTCTTTGTTGTCGTTAAGTATCATAATTTGGTATTTTAGCGATTACTTTATGTTGAATTAAAGGTCAATTTTCTTTAAATTTTTGGTCGTAGGTCCGTTAAGCACCACGCCACGGATATCGTAGCGCGCTCCGTGACAAGGACAATCCCAGCTTTTCTCTGTATTATTCCAAGCGACATTGCAACCCATGTGGGTACATGCACTTTCCACCGCATGCACCGTGCCAAGTTCATCCCGGTACACCGACATTGTTTTACCATCCAGCGAGACCGTATCGCCGCTGCCGAGCGGGATTTCGTCCAGACTGTCTATTTTTCTGGCAGTGAATTTATCTTTAATTAAATGAAAAACAGCATCAGCGCTTTCTTTCACAGTATCAACAAGGCCGGCCTTTACATTAAATCGCGCCGGGCTGAATAGTTCCTCATATTTACTTCCTTTTTCTAAAATAATATCCGAAATAATCATCGCCGCAAGCGTTCCGAAAGTCATACCATTACCATCATAACCGGTTGCCCAAAAGACATGATGCTCAACCGGAGCTTTACCAATAAAAGGCAGACCGTCCGCGGGCGTGTAAAACTGAGAAGACCAGCGGTGCGTAACTTCATCAACATCAAAATATTGTCCAACGTAAGTTTCAAGCGCGTCGAAATGTTTCTCGGCATCTTCTTCATGACCGGTTTTATGATCTTCACCACCCGCAATAACGTATTTTTTTCCGTCCGCTTCCTGCGACCGGTAATAATGATAAGGAGAGGATAGATCTTCTCCGAGCGCTTCAGGATACTCCCCGGATTTTAGCGTGAATGCTATGGCATAACTGCGGTACGGTGCTGCAAGAAAGTTCATCCGGTTTATATTCGGTATAACGTGAGTGCCCCAGATAAAATCACCGGTATTATATTCATTTTTGTCAGTGATTACCTTCGCTGAATTGCCACTTTCCGTGACGGCAGTAACCATTTCGTTTTCCATAATTGTTCCGCCCAAAGCCAGAAACGCCTCTCCGACGGCACAAATGTACTTCGTAGGATGAAATTCTGCCTGCCCTTCTATTTTTATTGCTTTTTCAAAAGGAATTGGAAACGGTGTTTCGGTCACTTCCTGCGCCGGAAGGCCCACTTTTTTAGTAGCTTCAAACAGATCCTCCAGTTCGTCAGTTTGTTTTTGATCCAGTGAGAAAACGTACGAAGTCCGGTCGGCAAAACCACAGTCTATCGAATTCTCTTCAATAATTGTTCTGATCTGACGGATGACTTCGGGACCGGTTTGTGCCAGAAGCTTTGCGTTTTCTTCACCAAAATCTTTGATAACTTTATCATAATGTGCATCGTAAAAAGTGTTGATGTGCGCCGTGGTGCCGCCCGTCGTACCGAAACCAAAATTTTCTGCCTCTATGATCAGACATTTTTTACCAGCCTTTTGGAGAAGATATCCCGCTGTAACGCCGGTAATTCCAGCTCCTGCGATGATTACATCGTAATGCTTGCTCGTGCTGTCGGCAAAAAATGCGGGCATCTCAACGCTCTGCCATAGACTTCTATTTGCGCCGTCTCTTTCCATAATTATTTGTTTTTAATGTTGGTGATTGATGCACGAACGCTTGCAAATTTCACGCCCTTTGATTGTCATGCAGAGCAAACTTTGCAAGTGCTATAGTATTTGGGAAAACTTGTGCGAAAGTTTTTCTACTGTTCTTTCTCCTGCTCCTTTAAGTATATTAAATTATCAGGAAAACACTTTGAAAATTTTGTAAATGCTGTAAGATATTTTAAAATAACTGTGCCACCTCCAAACTCGATGCGCACTCAATCCCAGACCACAAACTGCCGAAGCTGTAATTCTTGTTTTTAATTAAGGCTCGTGAAGTAAGCGGTCTTTTTTTTCTTTAAATTTTTTCACACCCTAATTAAGGTTATTAACCACAATTCTTTATTTACAGTCTCGCCCTGGGGCAGGTTTTTTCTTAATTTTTATTATTAAATTTGCGCACATTGATATTATGGAAAAGGGCACAAAAAAGACACAAAACACTGCGACAGAGCAGAATAAAATTCTCTCCAAACCACGTATTTTTTTCGGTATACTTTATCTGCTGCTCAGCATTGTAGCAGCAGTCTCGTTCTTTTCCTATTTACTGAACTGGAAAGCGGACCAAAGCCAGGCCGGCACGATGCTCGATAAAAGCATTAAATCTTCTAACATCTTTGGAAAAGTCGGTGACTGGCTTGGCAACATTTTTATTTTCGAAAGTATCGGTATCGCGGCCTTCATCGTGGCATTTCTTTTTTTCGTTTGCGGACTGATTATACTTAAAAAGAATTATTTCAAGCCTTGGAAAACCATCGGCCATTCCCTCTTTTTTATTTGCTGGCTACCAATTTTGCTGGGTGCCATCACACAGGGTGAAGGAGTCCTGAGCGGCGTTTACGGTTATCAAATTATGGATTTCCTCAACTCGGTCATTGGTACGGCGGGATTATGGCTGGTTATCATAGCCGGTATTGGTCTGTATTTTATTCTTGAATTTAATCTGAGCCCGTCCAATGTGAAAGCAAAACTTTCCAGTTTAAATGACGAAACGATGGGGCGCGTTCGAAACATGATGCCAAAATCCACTGAAAATTTCGAAGCTGATGAAGAACTCGAAGAAATCTTACAGCAGCCCGAAGCCGAAGACCTCGTCGAACCGGAACTTATTAAAACAGAGGAAACTGCGAAACCCGTTGTGGAGTCAGTTATCGAGCCGATCGTCACCCCGAACCAAACTTCCTTTGAAGAACACGGTGCCGCAACCACCATTAGTTTAAAACCGGAGCAAAATTTAGATGAAAAAGTTGCCGATACGACTTTGGATGGATTCGATTTTAAAGTGGAAGTCGCAAAGCCGGTTGAAATTGTAGATGATATTGAGGCGAAATCCAACGCCTTGGTGGAAAAGCACGGTCATTACGATCATAAACTGGAGCTGCCCCATTTTCAGATGCCGACGGTAGATTTGCTGAGAGATTATGGCAACGAGGAAATCTCGGTAAACAAAGATGAACTCGAAGAAAATAAAAATAAAATCGTTGGTTTACTGAAAAACTTTAATGTCGGCATTTCCGAAATTAAGGCGACCATCGGACCGACGGTAACATTGTACGAAATCGTTCCCGAAGCCGGAATTCGCGTGGCTTCAATTAAAAAACTGCAGGACGACATCGCACTGAATCTTTCTGCGCTCGGCATCCGGATCATCGCGCCGATGCCCGGAAAAGGAACCATCGGAATTGAAGTGCCGCGCAAAAACCCCTCAATGGTTTCAATGCGTAGCGTGGTTGCCTCCCAAAAATTTCAAAATACGGATATGGATCTGCCGGTCGTGTTCGGAAAAACAATTTCCAATGAAGTTTTCATGGCTGACCTCTCAAAAATGCCTCACTTACTGATGGCGGGCGCTACCGGCCAGGGAAAATCGGTGGGGATCAATGCAATCCTGACCTCGCTTTTGTACAAAAAACATCCGAGTGAGCTGAAATTCGTGATGGTCGACCCTAAGAAAGTGGAACTTTCGTTATATTCCAAAATAGAACGTCATTATCTGGCGAAACTTCCTGAAGGAGAAGATGCGATTATCACCGATACCCACAAGGTGATCAACACGCTCAACTCGCTGAGCAAGGAAATGGACAACCGGTATGACTTGCTGAAAAATGCTTTTTGTAAAAATATCAAGGAATATAACAAGAAATTTTCCGAGCGTAAACTGAACCCCGAAAACGGCCATAAATTCCTGCCTTATATCGTGCTCGTTATTGACGAGTTTGCCGATTTAATTATGACCGCAGGAAAAGAAGTGGAACTGCCGATCGCGAGATTAGCCCAGCTTGCACGCGCCGTCGGTATTCATTTAATTGTAGCAACGCAGCGTCCGTCTGTCAACGTAATTACGGGGATGATTAAAGCAAACTTCCCTGCACGCGCGGCTTTCCGCGTGATTTCCAGTGTCGATTCCCGAACGATTCTAGACTCTCCGGGCGCCGACCAGCTGATAGGAAAAGGTGATATGCTGTACTTTAACGGAAATGAAATTATGCGTCTGCAGTGCGCATTTGTCGATACGCCGGAGGTAGAAAAAATTGCTGAATATATTGGTGAACAAAAAGGTTTTGCCAGTGCCCTCATTTTGCCCGAGCCGGATAATGCCGAAAGTACGTCGACCACGACGGCTTTTGATCCGAATGAGCGGGATGTACTTTTCGAAGAGGCCGCGCGTATTGTTGTCGGCACGCAGCAAGGTTCGACGTCAATGTTGCAACGCCAGCTTAAACTGGGTTACAACCGCGCCGGCAGAATTATGGATCAGCTGGAATCCAGTGGCGTAGTGGGTGGCTTCAATGGCGCAAAAGCGCGCGACGTACTGATTTCTGATGTTAATTCTTTGGAACACTTTTTGGAAGAAATGCGAAAATAAAAAGGAATTTTAAACAAAAGTTTAACTTTACTTGACAATTTTCATCAAACCAGAGAATAAAATTTCCACAATGATTAAAAAAATTTCCACTGCGCTACTGATCGTTATTATGGCTTTTTCTGCCGCAGCACAACAGGTTGATTCAAAAGCAAAAACGTTGCTGGACGCTGTCGCGGCAAATTATAAAAGCAAGAATAATGTCTATTTTAAATTTGTTTACGGAACCGGAAACGGTACAAAAGTAACGAAAACCGAACCCGGGATTTTCTACGCAGCCAAAGATTTATATAAACTAAAAATCATGGGCATCGAGCAGGTTTTCGACGGTAATAAAGTCTATAATATTTCCGATGAAGATCAGGAAGTTACCGTTGCGAAACCGAACGGCAGCGAGCAGATGTTCTCACCGCTCAGTTATATTGAATCATACAAAAAAGGATATACCGTAAAATACATGGGAAAACTTAATGTAAACGGAGTGAACACCGACTACATCCGAATGACACCGACCACGAATAACGGCGTAAAAGAAGTGAAACTTTTTGTAAACGGACCAAAAAAACAACTTGTTAAAATAGAGCAGTTTTCCAAGGACAACAGCGTTACTGTAATTGCAATTCAGGATTACCGCGAAAATCAATCTTTGGCCGGCGACATATTTTCATTCAACAAAAATCAGTACAAAAATTATTTGATTACCGAACTTTAGACGCTTTTCAGCAGCGCGCAACACCGTCACATAGTCATCAGCTTTGTGACTTTTTTGTACATTTACGCCATGGTAAAAAAACTCGACGGATACGTCATTAAAACCTTTTTCGGGCCTTTTATTTTTATTTTCAGCGTGTTGTTTTTCATCTTCGTTGTCAATATTGTCTGGATCCGTTTGGCTCAGTTTACGGGCAAAGGTTTGAGTTACTGGGAAATTTTAAAATTACTGTCCTACCTTTCTGTAATCGTCGTACAACTTGTTTTACCACTGACCATTTTGCTTTCTTCAATCATGACTTTCGGTGATTTTGGCGAACGTTATGAGCTTGCCGCCATGAAAGCCGCCGGTATCTCACTAACGAGGATTATGCTTCCGCTTTTCTTTACCACCTTTCTTTTTTCGGTGCTGCTCTTTGTTTTCTCCAATAACGTTACGCCCGAGTTTCAGCGGAAAGCGAAGAATATGCTCTATAACATCGCGGCAACAAAGCCGGCGCTGAATTTCACACCGGGCCAGTTCATCCAGCAAATCCCTGGTTTCACGGTGAAGTTTGATAAAATTTCCGGTGAAAACGGAGAAAATCTGAATGGTGTTTTTATCCATAAAATGGCAAGTTCATACGAAGATCAGCAATCAATTGTGGCTGAAAAAGGAAAATTCGTGCCTGCCGACAATCCAAATTACCTTAAACTGGTTTTATTTAATGGGACGGTTTACGAAGATCAGCTGACCAACGTAGATTATAACCAACGGCTGAAACAACCGGATCAGGCAATAAAATTCGATACGCTTGTTTCGCATTTTAACATTTCTGAAATTATCGAGAAAGCGCTGGAATCGCAGAAAATAACCGATGACTATTCGTTTCAGAACATTCTTGAATTAAACAATACGATTGCGGAAACTAAGAAAAGTAACGAAACTGTGCTTAATAATGTTGCTTACGAACTGGTGAGCCAAACCAACACGTACGCAACGCATATCGACAAAATCCGACCAAAGAAAAAAGTAGTCCCGCCTTTTCAACTCGACAGCGCGACGCAGAAAGAACAAAAACAAGTTCTTTATGGTGCCTACGCAAAGATTGAAGGAATTAAACAGGCGACCGCCGGAAAAGCAGCGCAGATTAAAGAAATGCATGGTTATTTTGCACGGGTGATCATGCACCAGCAGCGTATCGTCTCCTACTCTATAACTTGTATCATCTTCTTTATGATCGGCTCCAGCTTGGGCAGTATTATACGAAAAGGCGGTTTGGGATTGCCAGTCGTTATTGCGATCGTCATTTTTATTCTTTTCTACTTGCTCAATCTTTCAGCAGAAAATATCGCTTGGGCTGGAAATATGGACCCTTATCTGGCGGCTTGGTTACCGAATATTGTCCTGCTTCCTTTCGGCATCTGGCTTACGCACAAAGCACTCACGGACTCGCAATTATTTGATGTCGAAAAATACAAGTCATTGTTGAAACCCATAACTTCCCGATTTTCAAAAAGTAAAGAACATCAGCGCTATCGATAGAATATTTCCACCATGCCGGAGAAAAGTAAAAACAAAAAAGTTCACAGATGGTTTCTGTGAACTCTCTTTGGTTAATGAACTTATTGCAGATAACGCGTAATCGCCTCGCTTGTTGGTTTTGTTGTACTGATATAAGAATCGATCAAGTGACCATTTTCGTCCAGCAGGAATTTGGTAAAATTCCAGAGAATTGCTGTGTTTTTAACGCCGTTTTTTTCCTTCATCGTAAGAAACTGAAAAATGGGCGCAATGTCGTCACCTTTCACTGAAACTTTTGCCGCCATCGGAAAACTAACGCCAAAATTTTTCTCGCAAAAAGCGCCAATTTCCTCGTTACTTCCCGGCTCCTGTCCGCCAAAATTATTTGCCGGAAAACCTACCACTACAAGTTTCTCGGCATACTGTTTCGAGATCTGTTCCAAATCGGCATACTGAGGGGTAAACCCACACTCGGAAGCAGTGTTTACAATAAGAACTTTTTTTCCTTTGAAATCGGCAAAGTCAATCATTTTGCCGTCCAATCCTTCGACCTTAAAGTCGTAAATCGTCTGAGTCATTTTATCTTCTGTTTTAACCTGAGTCGTGTCTTTGCTTGCATTTTTGCAGCTGTGCATCCATGCGCCTGCGGCCAGTAACAGAATAAATACTTTTTTCATTGTGTTTAAAATTTGAAAGTGTTTGCGGGAAACACTCTGTTGGTTTCTATCTTGGTTAAATTAATGACATAGTCGCCATCGCGTTTTGCCGTGGAAGCTTCAATTCTGAAAGGCATTTTCAGACTTCCTACGGTGCGGTAATCCTCATAACTTAAGGTTTCCTCTTTCTTGATTTCCTTTAAAAGCATAAAGGTTTTCGTATCAAAATAATAAAGCGTTTTGTTGACATTTTTAGTCAGTTCCACCTTATGGCAATAATTATCGCCAATTTTTTCTTTGCCGAGATAAACCGCTGTGAAACCCTTGTTTTCCCAGTCAATAAAATCATTGTCGAAACTTTCCGGGATATAATTCGCATATTCCTGCAGTTTATTAGACGCATAATTCATCGCATAACCCTTCGTGCCGTCGTACCCTTCTATGGCCGATTCTTTTTTACCGACAATAATGCTGGTTTTGGTGAGGTTGGGGCGTTGCTGATAGATCTTAATAGGATATTCATCATTAATGCCAAGGGTTACTTTGCCCTGCAACAATACTGAAGTTAGTAGTTTCCAGTTGGTCAGCCCGCCCGAAAGCTCGATGTTTTTGTCAATGATTTCTTTGGCGGTTTGGGCGCTCACAGCGCAAGTAATAAAAAGAATAAATACTAAAAAAGTTTTTCTCATTGTAAAGTTCTGGCAGTCAGCATACTGCATTTTTATTTTGCATTCACTTCACGAACACGGACGTCTTGTTTTGTCCAAATGGCCGCTCAAATATATACTTTTTTAAAGATATCGCCTCATCACAGGCCGAGCAGCCGCCTGGCTTCTTGCAAATCCTCCGGAACATCGATTCCCACGCCGATAAATTCGGTTTCCACCATTTTTATTTTCATGCCGTATTCAAGGTAACGCAGACATTCTATTTTTTCGGCGATTTCAAGTGGCTTCATTGGAAGTCGCGCAAATTGCCGCAGCGCTGATTTTCTAAAAGCATAAACGCCGATATGCTTATAATATTCTGTAGTTTCGAAATTTTCGCGGGCATACGGAATTACTGAACGGCTAAAATACAAAGCAAAATTGTCTTTGTCCGTGATGACTTTCACGTTGTTTGCATTCTCGATCTCTTCTTTTTTTGTCAGCCTTATTTTAAGCGAAGCAAGAGAAACCTGATTTTCCGTGTCATCATGAAAAACCGCAATCAGCTGTTTTAGTGGCTCTGTTTTCAGAAACGGTTCATCCCCCTGCACATTCACAACAATATCGCAATCAATCTGTTGCACAGCTTCTGCAATTCTGTCGCTGCCGGTTTCGTGTTCTCCCGTCATCACGGCGTTGCCACCAGCTTTAGTAATTTCATCAAAGATGACACGAGAATCCGTTGCCACAAAAACTTCGTTAAATAGTCCGGTCTCCACGACGTTTTCATAGGTGGTTCTGATGACGGTTTTATCTCCAAGCTTTTGCATTAATTTTCCCGGGAATCTCGTAGCGGCATAACGTGCGGGAATCACAGCGATGATTTTCATTTTTCAAAAAAAATAATGGTCGGAGGTCCGGATTAAAATTAATTTAATTTTGAGAGGGCGTCGGCCAAACGTGGTAATAAGGCGGTAATTGCATCAGCAGAAAGTCCTCCGGCAGAAGCACGGTACCACGGCATGTTTCGGGAATTTCCAAAAGCTGAAAATGGCACCAACGCGACACCCGCATGCTCGATCAGATAAAACACAAGATCAGAACTGTCGCTGATAAGTTTGCCGTCAGTCGTGGTTTTCCCTATATAGTTCAGCTGCACGGTCAGATAAAGTGCCCCCATCGGCACTATACTTTCAACGGTAAAACCCTCGTCCTTCATTTTCTGAATTCCGTCATGTAAAATATTCAAACTTTCGAAAATTCTTGTTTTGAAATTTGATACGAATTCGTCGACCGCGCCCGTGTTCTGCAGTAAAACTGCCATTGCTTCCTGTTCGGGTTTTGGTGCCCAAGCGCCAATATGACCTAAAAGCGCCTTCATGCGCTCGATTATTTCGGGTGGACCAAAACTCCAACCGACACGAACGCCTGTGGCCGCAAAACATTTGGAAGCCCCATCGATATAAATGGTGTACGGTTTAAGTTCGGGAAATAAATTTACCGGATCAACGTGCGCTTCACCGAAAGTGAGCATCGCATAAATTTGATCATACAAAATATACAGTGGCTTTTCTTCCGGTCTGCGCTTTTTATTTTCTGCGATAACCAGTTTGCAGATATCGCCAAGCTGCTCGTGGGTAAACATCGTTCCGGTCGGATTCAGTGGCGAACATAATGCTAAAAGCACCGCACCGTCCAGGTGTGGCGCCAGATCTTCTGCGGTCGGCAGAAAATTATTTGACGCCGTCGTCTCTATTTCGACCGATTTTGCCTCGGTCAGATAAGCGTAATGATTGTTATTCCAGGAAGGCACGGCATAAACAACTTTGTCGCCGGCATCTACCACCGTTTTGAAAGCGGCATAAATCAGCGGGCGAGAACCCCCGGCAACCAATATATTTTCCGGAGTATAATCAAGATTCCAACGTGATTTTAAGTCCGCCTGCACTGCGCGGCGCAATGAAAGCAAGCCATTTGCAGGTGGATAATTGGTCAGATTATTGTCGTACGCTTTCTGAATTTCTTTTTTCAGTAAATCGGGGATTGGGTACAGATTGGAATCCAAATCGCCAATGGTGAGGTTGGCGATATCTGCGCCCTGCGATTTCATGTCATTAACTTGATTACCAATTTTAATGATTTCTGAACCAATGAGATTGGCAGCGAGTTTAGAAACTTTCATAGCTGGTTTTTTTTGGTTTAAATGAAATTTGTCCGCCGGTGCGGAAGTCATGATTTACGCGAGTTCTAATTCTGCTTTTACCTGTTCGATTTTTCCTTCCAAACCAGCAAGTTTATCATTAAACTCAGCCTGGCTGCTTAATTCATCCTGAACGGAAATATAAAATTTAATTTTCGGTTCGGTTCCCGATGGACGAATGCAGACTTTTGTTCCGTCCGCGGTGTAATAAATTAAAACATTAGATTTTGGAATATCGTCCATCGTCTGTATCGTGTTTGTTTTTAAGTCGAGCGAAGTCTGTTCCAGGTAATCCTGAAGAATAACTACATCGGAGCCGGCAATTTCACGCGGCGGATTTTCCCGAAAATTCCGCATCATTTCCAGGATTTCCTGCGCACCACTCCTTCCTTTCCGGACAACGTTTACCAATCCTTCATAATAAAAACCAAGATCTTTGTAAATATCGATCATGTACTCGAACATTGTACGTCCTTCCGCTTTGCACCAGGCAGCAATTTCGCAGGCAAGCAAAATGGATCCGCAGGAATCTTTATCTCGTACGAAGTCTCCGGTCATAAAACCGAAACTTTCCTCTCCGCCACAAATGAATTTTTCTTCACCTTCGAAGTCGCGGATCATTTTTCCGATCCACTTAAAGCCTGTAAGACCGATTTTGCAATCGACACCAAATTTACGGGCGATTTCAATAAAAATATCAGAAGTTACGATGGTGGAACCAATAAATTCTTTGCCGGTAATTTTACCGGCTTTTTTCCATTGGTCGAGTATATAATAGGTGAGAATCGTATTGGTTTGGTTCCCATTTAACAATTGAATTTCACCCTGAAGGTTTCTCACTGCGATGCCGAGACGGTCGCCGTCCGGATCTGTTCCGATCACGATATCGCCGTTGGTAATTCTGGCCAGATCGATCGCCATCTCCAGCGCGGCGGGTTCTTCCGGATTAGGAGATGCTACGGTTGGAAAATTACCGCTGGGAATCATTTGTTCGGTAACAAAATTTACTTTTTTGAAACCGGCTTTTTCCAAAGCTTTAGGAATCGTGGTATAAGTGGTGCCGTGTATCGACGTAAAAACAATATTCAGGTTATCACGCCCGACATTTTGATACAGCGAGTTTTCCATGCACGCTTCGATATAAACATCGTCCTGCTCCTCGCCGATCCATTCGATTAAATCATCATCGCCGGAAAACTTAATTTCTTCAAACATTACCGAATAAACCTCACGGATAATGGCTTCGTCATCGGGTGGCACCACTTGGGCACCATCGTTCCAGTAAACTTTGTAACCATTATATTCCGGCGGATTGTGAGAAGCGGTAAGCACGATTCCGGCGTTGCATTTTTTGTCGCGAACTGTAAAAGACAGTTCAGGTGTCGGACGGTGTTCTTTGAAAAGTAAAACTTTTATGCCGTTTGCCGTCAGGACATCGGTACACATTTTCGCGAATTCGCGGGAATTGTTTCGCACGTCGTAGGCGATCGCCACTTTGATATCTTCATTGGGAAACTGCTGATGAAGATAGTTTGCCAATCCTTGCGTCGCCTGGCCCAAAGTATATTTGTTGAGCCGGTTGGTGCCAACACCCATAACGCCGCGCATGCCGCCGGTACCGAATTCGAGTGCGCGATAAAAGGAATCTTCCAGTTCGTCCGATCCTGTCGCGATCCACTGTCGCACGGTGTCCTGAGTTTCGGCATCAAAAGTATCGGCTAACCATAGATTCGCTTTCTCTAACGTCGTCATATTTTTTTCTTTTATAATTATTTTTTTTCTGCTCTCGCAGTTATTCCAGTATTCTTTGATGAACCGTAGCGCTTCGCTCAATTTTCAGGGCTTGCACCGGTTGCTGATAATAGACGAGTTGCGCCGTATTTTTCACTGTTCCGCGCAGCGAGTCTTTCACATTTAGTTCCGTGTAACTGTTTTTACCCGCGTCCAAAGAGGCACGATCAATTTCCCAATAGGGGGCGATGATGCTTGCAGTATCGCTGATTTTAAGCTTGGCGTGTTGGGTTTGGCCTCTTAAATTTACACGGCTTTTTTCGCTCATCACGATTTCCGCCACGCGTGAACGAAGCGACCCAATAAATTTAGCGTTATTTTTTGCATTGAGCCGAAACTGATCCGTCTTTATTTCACTTGAAATATTTAATTCAACCATTTTATCAATTTCAATTTCTTTAATCTGATATTTCGAGTAAATGGTGATGTTATAAAAATCAACCTTTTTGGTCGGTCTTTTTTCTTTAATGCTGAGCGTTTGGTTTTTTACGTTTATTTTTAAATTGTCTGCCACATTCTCATAGGTTTCGACTGAGACAAAACTGCTGTCGGCATTAACGTAAAAAGCACGGAAATTTCCGCTGAGTGTAAGATTGTCAAAGTCGTCCGTGTTTAGATCTTTCAGGATAATATTTCCTTTCGGTTCTACCGGTCCGCAAGAAATCAAATTTAAAAAGAAAAAAGAAAACACCAGCGCGACAAGCGCGGACTTACCGATTTTAAAAGTTTGCATAACTCCTGTGTGCATCGCTGTTTAGATTACTTCTTCGATATGATAATTATCCTGCTGACGGTTGGTCCGGATAATCATTTCACCCAGGAATCCGGCGATAAATAATAAGGTGCCCAACACCATCACTGTGAGAGCAATGAAAAACCAGGCATTATCGGTTAAAAGATGCCCGTAAACACCTCGCGAAACATCGATCAGTTTAGATATACCCAGCCACAACGCCGACAAAAAACCCACGATAAACATTATTGTGCCCACGGCGCCAAAGAAATGCATGGGCCGACCGCCAAAACGGCTGACGAACCAAAGTGTAATTAAATCCAGAAAGCCTCGCACAAAACGTTCAGTTCCGAATTTCGACGTTCCGTAAGGACGCGCCTGATGCTGCACCGGCTTTTCGGTAATTTTCCCGAAACCGGCATTAGCCGCCAGGACGGGGATATACCGGTGCATGTCTCCATAGACATCGATTGATTTCACCACTTGTTTTCGGTAGGCTTTTAAACCACAATTGAAATCGTGCAGGTCGACACCGGAGACTTTCCGAGCTGCTGCATTAAATAGTTTTGACGGTATATTCTTGGTCATCACATTATCATAGCGCTTCTTTTTCCAGCCGGAAACGATGTCATAGCCATCCCTTTTTACCATCGCGTACAACTCAGGAATTTCTTCAGGGAAGTCCTGCAGGTCGGCATCCATCGTAATGATCACTTCACCATCCGCCCGTGAGAAGGCGGCGTGTAAAGCCTGGCTTTTTCCGTAGTTTCTACTGAATTTTATTGCGTGAATCTGAGGATGTTGTACTTTCAGGTTTTCGATGATGCTCCAGGAAAGATCGGTGCTGCCATCGTCCACAAACCAGATTTCGTAAGAGAGGCCGTTTGCCACGCAGACGTCATTAATGCGCGAGAACAATTCTTCGAGAGATTCTTCTTCATTTAAAAGTGGAATAATGACGGATAAATTCATGTATATATTATAATAGTTATAAGGCAAAATTAAGGGTTTATTTTTTCCCGTGGCTGAGGCTTACTGCTGAATTTACAACTCAGTACGGCTACGGAAAAAGCTGGCAAAAAACGTTGACAGGATGACATAGAAAATCAAAACCGCCGCAAAATAATAAGTGAACTGCCGAAAACTGAACATGTCTTTATCTTTGATCATTTCCGGTGAGAAACTTTTCTTACGCTGTTCATATTTTTCCAGCAGTTCTTTTTTTTCTTCGGGTTTTACAAGGAATTGGTCGGCTTTTTCATATTCTGCATCGAGTTCTGTTTTCTGTCTTTCGATGTATTGGTAATTGAGCAGGTCTTTCGCGCTGCGGTCACCAAAGTTTAAAAATAAAAAAATGCCCAACACTGAAAGTAAGCCACCAAAAAACATCGGCTTGAAAGCCCTGCCAAAGGCATCTCGAAAGCCCATTTTAATTCCGGCTTTGCGCACCGAATCCACTGAAACGTACGCGCCTGCAAGATAGATCACCGGCAGCAGAAATGCATTTGCGAGCAAAGAATTATTGAAATATTCCGTGCTGCGGCCAAAGAAGTAGAGGCCGAAGAATACGAGCATGGTGGCCATAAAAAGCACGAAACCAATTGAATATACATTTTTTACCATAATTGAGGAGCGCAAATTGAATTTTTAGTAAGAAGAATTTTGAATTTTAAATTAAAGGCTTATCTTTGCAACGGCAAGTCCTAAACAACCAGCTCCTGAGAATCCTCCAGGGTGGGAACGCAGCAAAGGTAATCGGTTGTAGCGGTGTGATTTAGGTAGCTTGCCATTTTCTGTGCCTATATGTCAAGGATTTGGCCAAGTTCAGGCAATATTAATTCCACCGCTTTTTCGCTAAAATGCTTATGGGCTTCGTCGTGATTAATCGTGATCGGCTCAAAAGTATCGAAATGGCAACCAATCACTTTCTTTGCTTTCAATAGTTCTGCAGCCGCAAAACTTGCCTGCCGTGCGCACATCGTGTAATGGCCGCCGACTGGAAGAATGGCTGCATCAATATCGCCAAACATTTTTACAAATAATTGCATTTCCCCAACAATGCCTGTATCGCCGGCCAAATAAGTGGTTTTACCGTTATATTTGATGAAATATCCGCAGGGCACCCCGCCGTAGCTTCCGTCGGGGAAAGAGCTGGTGTGGCTGGCCGGTACCATTGAGATTTCTGCACCGGCAATGGTGGCTGTTCCGCCAAGATTTAGATCAATCGCATTGGCGTGGTCAAAGTGCCCGCAGATCTCCGGCTGGCCCACGATGGTAGCATCGGGATAATGCTGTAAAACTTCTGCAACATCGGCGGTGTGATCGCCGTGCGCGTGAGTGATCAATACATAATCGATTTTAATTTCCGAAATTTTAAACCCGGATTTTTCAGCACCGAAATTATAAAAAGGATCACTTAGAATCGTTTTTCCATCGATGGTGAACAAAAAACAGTTCTGACCCAGAAATTGTATTTTCATTTTTAATATTTTTAAAATTATTTATAAAAGTGCTTAACTGCCGGCCGCTGATGCCACTTCCTGTAATTTAGAAATAATTTAATCCAAAAGCAACCAGGATACTCATCATCAACGTCAGAATACCGACTTGTTTTAGGAACGGATCCAGCTGCCGAGGTTCTTTTATTTCCATGATTTTTCGGCGCAGCGCCGTCATCGGCAGCATCAGTATAAAGAAAATAAAAGCATAATATTTCCCTTCAGTGTGGAGCCCATTCATCATCATGAAAACCAGCATCAACAGCAAAGGAAGTTGAAGTAAAATTATTTCATATACCATTGCTTTTTTAAAACCCAAGCGCAGCGCTAAAGTACGCTTCCCCGAAGCAGCGTCGCTTTCTATATCGCGCATATTATTCAGGTTAAGCACGGCGGCGCTCAGCAGACCGACGGACGTTGCGGGCAACAAAATGTCCCAATGAAATTCTTTGGTAAAAAGGAAATAACTGCCACATACCGATACCAAGCCGAAGAAAAGAAAAACCATTATATCGCCCAAGCCCAGATATCCGTACGGTTTTTTACCGATGGTATAACCAACCGCAGCGAGAATACAGGCAATTCCCAAAGCGACAAAAATTGAAAATTCATAAATAAAACCACCCCGAAAAAAAGCAAAATAAAGCAGTGCCAGCGTTGCCGCCAGTGATAACAGGGAAAAAAGAATTACCGCGCTGCGCATCTGCGAGGCCGTAATTCTGCCCGAGGCCACGGCGCGCGTTTCCGCCTCCGAAACGCGAAGATGATCGGTACCGCGCACGCCATCGCCATAATCATTGGCAAAGTTGGATAAGATTTGATATAATAAAGTCACCAAAAGTGCCAGCGCAAAAATACGCCAGTCCCAGGCCGTGCCCTCTTCTCCCATCCGCCAGCGCGCAATAAAAGATCCGAGAATTATTCCGCTCATCGAAAGCGGCAAAGTACGCAGCCGGGCCGCTTTTATCCAGTCAGTCATTCTTTAAAGTAAAAGGTAAGAATTTAGAAATGAAAAGGCAGAACGTACGAACTTGTAATTAACAATATTTCCTGCTACTGTATTTTCATCTTTTCTTGTGTCCGCTACGAAATCCAGTTGTTTTCGCCGAAATCGGGTTTTCTCTTTTCCAGGAAAGCATTGCGGCCTTCTTTCGCTTCGTCCGTCATATACGCCAAGCGGGTGGCTTCGCCGGCAAAGACCTGCTGGCCCACCATTCCATCGTCGGTAAGATTCATGGCAAATTTCAGCATGCGGATGGACATTGGCGATTTTCCAAGGATTTCCTGTGCCCACCCGTAAGCAGTATCTTCAAGTTCCGCGTGCGGAATCACCGCGTTGACCATGCCCATATCGGCCGCTTCCTGTGCAGAGTAGTTGCGTCCCAGGAAAAAGATCTCGCGGGCTTTCTTTTGCCCCACCATTTTTGCAAGATAAGCAGAACCATAACCTCCATCAAAGCTGGTCACATCAGCATCGGTTTGTTTAAAGATCGCATATTCCCGGCTCGCTAACGTTAAATCACAGACCACATGCAGCGAATGTCCGCCGCCAACTGCCCAACCGTTCACCACCGCAATCACCACTTTTGGCATAAAACGGATCAGCCGCTGCACTTCCAGGATATTCAGCCGATGCCGCCCGTCCTCTCCTACATAGCCCTGGCGACCTCTTGCCTGCTGGTCGCCACCGCTGCAGAAAGCATGTCCGCCATCTTTCGGGCTCGGTCCTTCGCCGGTGAGCAAAACCACGCCCACGGAAGAATCTTCCGAAACGTGGTAAAAAGCATCGTAAAGTTCCGACGTTGTTTTGGGCCGAAAAGCATTCCGGACTTCCGGTCGGTTTATAGCGATCCGCGCCACGCCTCCGCGCTTGCGATAGGTAATATCTTCGTATTCTTTTACAGTAGTCCAGTCGTCCATAAAGTGCAAAAAATTTTAGCCAAAGATACATATTATATCAGCCTTCTCAAAGAGAATGCTTCAGCGAATTTGGCGGCAAATGCATCTTCAGGAGCATCGGGAGCGGCTTTTCTGCGAGGTCCGGTCGCGCTGTCCGCTGTATCCTCGGCGACGCGCCGAGGGATGCCGCTTCCATCCCGGCTAGAAGGTAGAGTCGGTTCGTTTTCCGAAGCGACGATACGTGCGGCTAAAGTTCTTCGCCGGACACCTCGTTGGTTTCTGCCAGGATTTGGCGGGCGCGCACGGCGTCGCGCTCACTCACCAGCAGAAAATAATTCTGTGAAATGGGGAAAACAGCTACATTATTGACGAATTCATTCTGGATATAAGCCGGAATTTCACGTGACGCCAATTTAGATTTTGCCAACTCGATTTCGTAAAGATAAGAAGACTGGAATATTGCGATGAGATCAGCCATTTTTTTTTGATTTTTTAATTGATAGTTGTACTACGGCATTTTGCGTACCGAAAACCTATGAAAAGAAATGGGAACCTAAATTTTAGCCCCGGTTGCAGCAATTGTCTGAGCTCTCCGGAGGCGCCGCTAAAAGCGGTGCCGCCGGAAGCGAGTGCGGAAAACGGGACGGACCTCGGCACTGAAGACCAAACTTGTTGCTCCTAAAAAAAATCAGCGCATACGACGATTGATGTACCAATAAACCGGAACTCCGAGTAAGATAAGAATGAAGCCCGGCCAGGTATAATGCGGCTTGAAGATAATGAGCAAAACGCAGAACGCAGTACCGATCAGGAGATAAATGAGCGGCGTGACCGGATAAAGCCAGGTTTTGTAGGGACGCACTAAACCGGGTTGTTTCCAGCGCAGATAAATAACGCCGAAAACCGTGACCATATAAAAGAGAACAATTACGAAAGAGATCATGTCCAGCAGATCGCCATACTGGCCGGACAGCGCGAGAAATGAAGCCCAAGTTGCCTGCATCCAAAGCGAACGCCCCGGCACACCATGGGAATTGTTGCTCGCTGCCGAAGAAAAAAACAACCCGTCTTTCGCCATCGTCTGGAACACTCTCGCGCCCGCCAGAACGAGACCATTAATACAGCCAAAAGTGGAAATCATAACCAAAACCGCCATGATGACGGTGCCCGTAGTGCCGAAAATAACTTCTGAAGCAGCGACGGCGGGGCGGTTATTGTCCGCGAACGCGATCCCGTCGCGACTGAGCGCGTGCAGGTATACAAAATTAACGAGTAAATAAAGTAACATAACGAGGCTGGTGCCGATCACCATAGCTTTAACGACATTCTTCTTGGGATTTTCTATCTCACCAGACATGAAGGTGACGTTCTCCCAAGCGACGGAGCTGAACACCGACCCGACCATCGCCGCTGCGAGACCACCAAGTAAAGCGCCACCAGTAATCGACTTCCAGCCGGTGGGTTCCAGCGTGCTGCCGAGATCGCGCCCGTAATCCTGAAATGCCTGCCAACCGAAATGCATATTTTCAAACCAGTGCGTATTTTTCACCAATATAAAACCGAAGATTATGATGCCGAGTAAAGCGATAATTTTGGAGGAAGTAAAAATGTCCTGTAAAATTTTGCCATTCTTGAGGCCGCGCGAATTGATGTAAGTTAAAAGTACGATAATGGCAATTGCGAGAATTTGAATTAAAGTGATTTTAAAGCCGCCGTTTTGGTACAGCGGCGTGGCGTCGTTGAGCGCAGGTATGAGATAAGCAGTAAATTTCCCAAAGGCCATTGCCACTGCGGCGATGGTGCCTGTCTGGATTACTGTAAATAAACCCCAGCCGTAGAGAAAACCAGACATTTTTCCGAAAATCTCGGTAATGTAAGTGTACTGTCCGCCCGCTTTTGGAAACATCGACGAAAGTTCGCCGTAAGATATTGCGGCAGCGATGGTCATGACGGCAGTAACGATCCAGACAACGATGAGCCAATAGCCGGAACCTAAGTTCCGCATCATGTCGGAACTGACGATAAAAATTCCACTACCGATCATGGAGCCCATCACAAGCATTGTGGCATCCCACAACTTTAATTTCTTATTCATACCTGTTGAAATCTTTTATCCTGCAGTACAATCTTCCCATAAGATTTCCTGCAGAAAACCTTTTTTAATAAACAAAGGCGTAAATATATAAATTTTCGGCAGCGCAGTGCTGTATTTATTTTGATGATTATTAAGAAATCCACAAATTATTACGATCTTCGAGAAATCTTAAATAAATTTAACTTGAAATTTTTAACTAATGAGAAAGATATTTTTTGTGTTCTCTTTTACAGCCGCAACGATGATGTTCGGTCAAGATCAAACGGAGCGAAAAAGCGGTCCGCCTGAAGGAAAGGCATTTGCCGGCGAAAGTTACGGAGCGAATGTGGCACTGCAGTCCGGGCAAAACAGTCTTAGTACCGCCCGGCTGAGTGAGAAACTGAAAAAGCAAGCCAAACTTTCGAACGTAGCAGTGCGTGGAAAAGTGACAGAAGTCTGCGAGAAAAAAGGTTGCTGGCTCACGGTAGAAGGTCCGGCAAACGAAAAATTTTTCGTAAAAATGAAGGATTATGCATTTTTTGTCCCTACCGCGCTGGTTGGGAAAATAATATTGTTGGAGGGTGATGCCGAGCTAAAAACGGTGTCGGTAAATGAACAGAAGCATTACGCCGAAGATGCGAAGAAATCCCAGGCAGAAATCGATGCGATTACTGCGCCAAAAAAAGAAATTCGTTTTATGGCAACGGGAATTAGGGTTTTGAAATGAGTTGAACAAAATAACAGGTGTTTTAATAAATGGCCAATTCCCTTTTGTAGGTGGGAATGTCAGAAATTGTCAGTAGAGGTAAAGTGTGTGTTCTGCATTATAAATCTCGCGGCAAAGTAATTGATGTATAGTTTAAAACATCCTTATCTTAATGGCTTATGATATAACAGCATTTAAAACCTTTAGCTTTAAATTGTTTACCTACAATGGTATCTATTGCACTGTTAATAAATTGACATTGCAATAAAATACAGAATGATTTGAATAACTAAACAAAAATACAACTGACATTTAAAAATAAAAATAATGACGAATTTTATTGGACTGGATCATGAAAAATCCAAAGTATTAGCGGAGAAACTCAACGAACTGTTGGCCGATTATTCCATCTTCTACCAGAATACCCGAGGTTACCACTGGAATATTACCGGCGACAAATTTTTCGAACTTCATGATAAGTTTCAGGAAATGTATGAAGATCTATTTGTGAAAATTGATGAAGTCGCTGAAAGAATTAAAACACTTGGTCACACGCCCGATCACCGTTTTTCCGTTTATCAGGAACTGGCGAAAGTAAAGGAAAGCAGCGAAGTGGCAGATGGCGTGAAGGATGTTACCGACACGCTGGAATCTCTGAAAATCATCATCACGCTTCAGAGGGAAATTCTCGATTTATCGGCAGACGCAAACGACGAAGGTACCAACGCGCTGATGAGCGACTATATCAGCCAGCAGGAAAAGTTGGTTTGGATGTACACCGCATACCTTAAATAGTTGCATACCTGTTTGTTTTTAATTAAAAAACATTTCTCGTCACAATGAGAATTTACCCTGATCAATTAAAGTAAAATTTCTCATTTCTTTATAAATAGAAGTGAATTTCATCTAATACACAACAAAATAATGCATTATGAAAAAATACAAAATTGCAGTCATCGTCGGAAGTCTGCGCAAAGAATCATTCAATTTGAAAACCGCAAAAGCCGTGATGGAAATGGCACCGGAATCGCTGGACATGGAGTTGCTGGACATTTCCGGTCTTCCCATGTTTAATGAAGATCTGGAAGGCAATCCACCGAACGAGTGGGTAGAACTGCGTAAAAAAATACAGGACACCGACGGGCTGTTGTTCTTCACGCCAGAATATAACCGTTCTGTAACCGCCGTGTTGAAAAATGCCATCGACGTCGGTTCGCGGCCGTATGGTGAAAATTCATGGAATGGCAAACCCGCTGGTATTGTGAGCGTTTCTATCGGAAATATAAGTGGATTTGGTGCAAATCACCACTTGAGACAGTCGCTTACGTTTGTAAATGTACCGGCCATGGCGCAACCTGAAGCTTATATTGGCGGAGCGGCAGATTTGTTTGATGAAAATGGAAAGCTCAACAATGATTCGACAAAAGAGTTTTTGAAAACTTTTGTGGAAGCTTTTGAAAAATGGGTAGAAAGATTTGTTGAGAAATAAAGCGCCGAATCAAACAAAATAATTTTTAAGTCCCGCACATGTGCGAAAATTTAATTTTCACAGAACTTCCTGACTTTAAAGGAGGTGCGACGTAACTTCATTTTTTCAATTTGTCAAAACTGGAATTGTCTCGAACGGCGAAATTAATTCGCGTTCACATTTGTGAAAATTTATCAGGAAATAGAAAGCAAAATATGGATAAGGAAATATCAAACAAAAACCCGCTCTTATGCGATATCGAAACAGGAATTTGCGAAATAACTGAGCAGAAAACGGACGATGCGGGAAAAAGCGTTGCATCGTCTGCCACGAAATCTGTAAAAATAATTTATTTCACCGATCCTATCTGTTCCTCTTGCTGGGGAATCGAGCCGCAGCTTCGAAAACTTAAGCTGGAATATGGAGAGGAAATCGAAATTGAGTACAGAATGGGTGGTTTGCTGCCGGACTGGAACTACAACAGCGGAGGCATTGGCAAACCATCTGATGTTGCGTCACACTGGGACGAGGTTAGCGTGCATTATGATATGCCTATTGATGGAGATCTGTGGCTGGAAGATCCTTTGGATTCTTCCTATCCGCCCTCTATTGCTTTCAAAGCGGCACAGATGCAGAATGAGGAAAAAGCAAATCTATTTATGCGGAAAATGCGCGAAATGGTGTTCCTGGAGAAGAAAAACATAGCAAAATGGGAACATTTGCAAACCGCTGCAGAAGCGGTCGGCTTAAATGTCGATCAGCTGAAATCTGATTTTGAATCAAACGCAAAACAAAAATTTGAGGAAGATTTGCAATTGGCCCGGGAGTTAGGCGTGAGAGGTTTTCCGACGCTCTTTTTTATGGACGAGGCCGGCAACAGCAAAACTGTTTACGGAACAAGGCCTTATGCTTTCTACGAAATCGCAATCCTTACACTTCACCCGGACGCGAGGAAAAGTGAGTATCGCAAAGATCCCGAATCGCTCTTTGCGTTCTATCCCTCGCTCACTGCAAAAGAATATTCTGAGCTTTCCGGCATGCCGAGAAGTGAAAGTGAAACTCTGCTCGACAAACTTTCGGCGGAAGGAAAATTAGATAAAATCACCACTAAAAATGGCTCGATGTGGAAAATAAATAATAAAAAACTGTCATAAAATGGGAAAATATTCAAGTTTATCGGTGGCCATTAATGATCTTACCAAAAAAGGCTACACCTATAATTTTAACATGAAAGAAGAATTCATTGAATGCGCGGAAGAGAATTGCCAGTTGCATCCGGACGATTTTGACATTGATGAGAAATACCGTTTTCAGGAAATGTCGGATGTAGATAACGAAAGTGTACTATACGCCATTTCGTCCAAAGACGGGAAGATAAAAGGGTTGCTGGTGAATGCTTACGGGATCTATGCTGATTATGCTTCGTTTAAACTGGTGCAAAAACTCAACAGGCCAGAGAGATAATATTTTTCGGCTCAGCACTTTTGCACTTTTTTAGCTTTACGAAATTAAATACTAAAAAATAAAATTTAAGAATATGAAACATACTGAAAACATTACAGGAATAACGATTAATATACAAGCCGTTGATATCGATCTGGCTGATGATATGAAAGATAACATCCATAAAGTTATCTCCAGACTAAGCAGGTTTTACGACAAAATAGAATGGGCGGATGTTTATCTGGAAGACAAAGCCGACAAGAAAACCAACCAAAAAGAAGTGAGCATCCGCCTGGGAATTCCCGGTAAAGACCCGTTTGCTTCTGAATACGGAGACAATTTTCACCAGCCTTTAGCAGCGGTGGAAGAAAAACTCCGTCGTCAGTTGGAAAAGCTGTAAAATAATTCATTAACATAAAACCGGCCAAAATGCCGGTTTTTTTTCCACATGGCAATTCGTCGGTTTTCTGTGTAAAGGTTCTTTTTAAATTAAGTATGCTTGATTTTCTTATGTGTGCTGAGAGTATGGCCGGATGGCAACATAACTTAGTAATTCATTTTTGATCGAATTTTCATTCAAAGGAAAAATTCACCTCTTCGTCCACTTTCGGGAAAGCGGTTTGTGAAACAAATTTCTTCCCTGTACAATCGATTTCCCGCCAACCTTTTCTGGTGGAAACATTTCCGACTTCGGTAACAATCGGCACGAATTCTATTTCTTCACTGCCTTCACGCTTCACTTCACGATATTGAACAGCGACATCCAGAATACATTCATAATCGGTGTTCAATTTTACATGACGATAAATAACGTCGTAGTGCGATTCTTTGTTCGGAGGGATTTGTTCATATTTTTCCCAATTCTCCTCACTGCCGCGCAGCTCTGTAATCGCTGCTAAAGCTTCATATAAAGCAATGGTGTAAAACTTCCGTGTTGCTTTTCTAAAATAATCGTCTTCATAATGCCCGCCTTCAAATAATATATTCGGAATTCCGGCTTTCATCAAATTATCTCCGAGTGAATGGGGATAAAACTCGTCCGAATAGCGCGCGATTCTGTTCGGCAATAGTTCTTTCAGATTTTCAAAAATTTTAACGATCACCGCCATCGACTGCCGCCGCTGCGCTGTTATAGTACGCTCGTAATCCTGCGAGGGCGCAAGAAAAGACAGCGTTGCAGGATAAAACTTATCGGTAGTAAATATTGTTCGTTGCTCATGCAGATTTAGTGCGTAATCGTACTTTTTAGCCGCAACCACTTTTTTAAAAACTTTCATTTCCGCGCTGCGCTCCTGATGAAAGTCCCGGTTAATGTCGATTTCCTTCGCATTCAAACGTGTCCATTTTTCGGCTCCATCAGGATTTAGCATAAAAATGAAATCCAGTTGCAGACTGTCAAAAATGTTGGCGGCAAGCACCGGCTGATTTTTTAAATTGAAAAGCAAATCCACCATCGCATGCGTAGAGTTGGCTTCATTGCCATGCATCTGCGACCATCCTAGAACTTTTATCAAACCCTTACCGAGAGACAGCATATAAATAGGTTGCCCGTTCTCCGAATTCCCAACGATCGTAATGTAATCGCTGTAATTGCGCTGTAGCCAAGAAAATAAATTTTTCGGGGAAATATAGCGATGTGGAAAATCAACACAACTTTCGTAAATGAATTCTTTTGCCATTTTAAATTAATTACATCTGTCAAATTTACAATAAAAACAGTTGTGAAATTTTAATTAACAATTGTAACATTATTAAACAGAGCAGAATGTCATTATGTCTGTGGATTAAAATGTTAATTGAATTATTTTTAGTTAATAAACGTAAAACTTTATATATGAGTAGTTTATAACATTCAATTGAAGCGGTATAATAGCCATACTTTAACTTAAAATATAGTGTAAAATATCTATTTATGAGTTACTTACATAAACGAGCAGACAAAGAGTTTTTATTTGAAGTTGGCAATGCTTTACATTTGTAATTGAGGAAATAGTACCAGTTATTGTATATTTGAATTTTAAAAATCCTATGACAAACGAAGTATACTTTCTTCTGGCATTTTTGGTATTTATATTAATTCTTTTGGCGCTCGACCTGGGTTTACTGAGTAAAAAGAATGATACCGTTTCACTGAAAAAAGCCGGGTTGATGAGCTTTTTCGTCATCGCGCTGTCGATGTGTTTTTACTTTGTTTTAACCATGTATGGTCACCTACTCCACGGCATTGATTCTCTTGAACGACTACAGCAGGTCATCACTTCGCACCACCACCCTGTCAAGATCATCCCGGGCGACCTGAAAAACAGTCTTTATTTATATAACCAGAACCTTGGTTTGGAATACCTGACCGGATATGTAGTTGAATACGCACTGTCGATCGACAACATCTTTGTCATTGTACTTGTATTTACCGCTTTCGGCGTTGCACCAAAAAATTATCACCGCGTTTTATTCTGGGGAATTCTGGGCGCTATCGTTATGCGTTTCATCTTCATTTTCGTGGGCGCCGCGCTGATCCAGAAGTTCGACTGGATCATGTATGTATTTGGAGCTTTTCTGGTTTTTACCGGTTTGAAGATGTTCTTTGAAAAAGAAGGAGAAGAAAAAATTGACCCTCAGAATCATCCCGTGGTCCGTTTTGCAAACCGTCATTTTAAGGTGCACAATCATTTTGTGGGCAGACGTTTCTTTGTTACAATTAACGGCGTTAAGAAAATGACCCCATTATTTTTGGTCCTTGTCATTATTGAATTTACCGATCTTATTTTTGCCGTCGACAGTATTCCAGCTATTTTCTCCGTAACCAAAGACCCGTACATCGTCTTCTTTTCAAACATTTTTGCCATCATTGGGCTT
>DKJL01000002.1 GCA_002454815.1 Flavobacteriales bacterium UBA6693 | reverse complement strand
TTTGTATGAGGTTTTTTTGTGCTTGAAATTCAGATCCAAGATCTAAGAATCGAAAATCAAGATTCAAGTACGAACGTGCTAGAGGAAAGACAAAAACGGAAGATAAAATAAATAAACAGTAAAAAACAATTGGGTGCTCAAAGTCCACCAATATCACCATTTACAAGAATCGTTAGCCTTAATAGACTTTCCTCTATAAAGTTTTTCCCTGTTTAAGCGCTACGACAAGATGTTTTGTCACGACTGCATTTAGGCGCGCAATTTTTTTATATGATTGCATAAATAATTATCAGAGAAGTTGCTTCATTCCAGCAATAAAAAACGGAATCACCGGAAGCTTGCTCATAACCACAAGATCATCTGCCACCTTGCTTTCGTTGGCTAAAAACTGCAGAATTTTTTCAGGATCGACTTTCTTAAACATTTTTGCAAATATTTCTTTTCCTTCCAGGCGCTCCGACAAAATAACGTCTATTAAAGTTCTGTCATACCATTCGAATCTCTTATCTTTTACGCTTTTGGTAATGTGTGGATGTTTATTCAGTTTCAAAAGTGAAACAATTTGTCCCGTATTTTTCTGAATAAACTGGAAAGTGTAGCCGCTGCTTGCTTTAGTAAAACCGCCCGCGGTTCCAATATTGAGGACGCTCGCATTGCTGATTGGATTTCTGTGAAACCTCGCTAGTGACATTGGAATCACGCCGTATTCCGTATGCTTTATTTTATATTGTTTGATCTTAAGTTGCTCGTCGATATATTTTTTCAACGCAGACTCGTATTTCTCTTTCGATAAAACTGATTTGCTGAAAAGTGTATATTCCACCAACGCCTCAGTGGGACTTATCGGCAAAACATACATAAAAGTAGTACCGTTATTCTGGTGCACAGAAAAATCCATCAGGGTGCCAATCGTCGGATCAAATACCGCTGTCGGTGTTTCGATAACCCAACCGGTGAAATGCTGCAGAAGCGAATTTTTCGTCGTAATGTCTGGATGGAACAACGGGGTCGAATTAAAAACATATCTCGAAGTATATCTGTTTTCTTCGGTTTCCACAGTTGCAGCACTTTCAGAAGAGGAAATTTTTACAATTTTTTCCGTGCGGAAGATCACGTTTTGGAATTCGCTGGCGTAATCGAGGACGAAACGATAAAAATCAATTCCCTCAATCATTTTGTATCGATAGTGCTTTAACTCAAATTGGCGCGTGAATTTCTCTGTTTTAAATTCCAGCGTTCTCCACTCGTGTTTTACGATCGCTTGAAAAATACCATTTTCTTTTTCCCAGAAACACCAGGTGCGATCATTTTTATCTTTTTTCTCGGAGTCCAGAACGAGAATCTTTTTCCCGTTTAAGCTTGGCTCTTTTAAAATTCTGTAGAGAAGACTCAAGCCCGCGCAGCCGGCACCGGAGATGATATAATCGTAATTGGTTTGTGGTGTTTTCATTGTTGAATTCAATAACGAAAGATACCGCTCTTCTATAAGATAAACAAAGCAAACCGTTTTATCGGCAATATCATTGGCCGGTGCTTCGCAGTATTATTGCTTAATAAGAAAAACGGCCCCGGATTTCTAGCCCAGATGGAAACGGCATCCCCGCCGCCAAGGCGGGATACAGTGGACAGCTGGACGGGTCTCCGGAACTAATTCCATTCCTGATGCTCCTAGAATCTACTGAGTATGCCCCAATGGATTTTGGTATCAGCAAATTTGACGGGATTCCCAAATTCGTTTCCGTTTGAGATCTGCAGACTCATAAGACCGACTGGCAGAAAAAAATTGAAGCCAAAACCGAGACTGTAAATTTTTGGTTTCAAACCAAGATTTTTGTTATGGAACTGGCCGTACTGCCCGAAGACGTCAAAAAAGGCCTGTTCGCCGACTAAATATCGGTATTCAGCCGTTCCGAAATAATAGAGATTCGCGAAGAAAGAGCGTTCATTGAAGCCGCGGAAAGAATTCCAGCCTCCGAAGCGCAGCAGTTCATTAACGGCAAGGTCGTTTGTTGAATTTAATGAAGCGAGCTGTGCCTGTACATTAAGAAAATGGTTGCCGGACAGCCTTAAGTTGTGTTCGCCCGCGAAGAAAAACTGCGTCTGATTGGCAGCAACATTATCGTGGTTATAATTTACATTGACAAAATCTGCTTCGACGCGAACGTTCGTTTTATGCCGGAAAAGCGCAATATTGGTTGGAGCCGAGTATTGATACCACAGCCCAATTCCCTGCTTATTATAATCGCTGCCGCCCAGATAAAGCGAGTCGATTACCGTCGATGTTTCGAAGGTGCCGCGAAAACCAAGTTTCTGGTGGTTTCGCAAGTGCAGGTACAAGGAAGGGGCAAATTTAACATTCGCATAAGTACTGTCCTGGCGGAAAATAGTTACATTGACATTGGTCCCAACATTAGAGCCGAAAAGATAAGGCACATCGGTTTGCAGATTAAATGTCTGGCCTTTATCGGGATTCCGCTGCCAGAAAATATTTACCGTCTCAAAGCCATTGAACATATTTTGGAAATTAACATTTAAACTTCCATTGAAGCTGAACTTTTCGCGCTGATCATTTCCGAAGCCGATAATTCCGTCAAAGCTGTTTGATTTTTTCTTTTGAAGCGAGAGGAAAACCTGTGTCGAATCTTTGGTAAACAAAGTTTGGGGTGGCTTTTCCAAGGTTACGAATGGATGACCGTCCAGAGAGCGGGACATTTTCATCAGCCTATTCTCTTCATAATTTTTACCTATAAATTCGTTTTGCAGATTTTTCAGAAAACGTTTGGGAACTTTTTCATAACCCTGCAATACAATTTTGTCGATCTTGCGCTGTGTATTTTTAATTACGCTAAGAGCAACCTGGGGCGAAGAATCTCGTATTCCTTTAAACTGCGATTTAACACGGTTGAACGCGAAACCTTTTTGCCGGTATTTTTCGTTGATGGAAGTTTTCAGCGAATCAAGATTATTAGTATAAAAGTCGCGCGGGAGTTTTAGATCGCCCACAATTTCTTGCGATAATTCAACCTGCGCCGTATTATAATCCCGTCCTTTATCAAAAAAGATTTCGGTAAGTCCACTTTTTTCACGGATCTCTTTTATTTCGGTAAAATAATAGCGGTTCTGTGCGAGCGAATCCAGGAATCGTACCGCAGCACTGGAATCTTTGACCAAAACTTTTTTATCGGTCTCCACATCGATGAGCCAATATTCTTTTTTCTGCGCTTCGAGTAAAACGCAACTGCAGACAGTAAAAAATAAAATATAAAATATTTTCAAGGAGTAGTTTATCTGGGGTAAACTCAGATCGGCCGTTTTT
Source organism: Flavobacteriales bacterium UBA6693 (assembly GCA_002454815.1). GTDB lineage: Bacteria > Bacteroidota > Bacteroidia > Flavobacteriales > Weeksellaceae > Kaistella. Next base: position 29,423 of record DKJL01000002.1, on the reverse strand, counting down.
AGTACGTGTAGCAGATATTATTTATCTTTATTGATTAATAGTAAAGTGTCACAGCGCTGGCTTCTTCTGATTATTTATGAAAAAAGTAGGTTTGTTTTTTGGGAGTTTCAATCCCGTTCATATCGGCCATTTAATTTTGGCAAATTACATCATCGAAAATACGGACATGGATGAACTGTGGTTTGTAGTCAGTCCACAAAATCCGTTTAAAGATAAAAAATCTCTGCTCAATGATCATCACCGGCTCGATATGGTGCGGCTTTCTATTTCCAATTATCCAAAGATGCGTGCCTCAGACGTCGAATTTTCATTACCCACACCAAGTTATACTATCGACACGCTGACGTATTTGAAAGAACAATATCCCGATCACCGCTTCGCGCTCATTATGGGTGAGGATAATCTCGTAGGTTTACACAAGTGGAAAAATGCAGAACTTCTAATGAAGAATCATCAAATTATCGTCTATCCACGTTTGCTTGCGGGTGAAAAGAAAACGCCGAAAATGCCTGCAGATTCCTCAGTAACAGTAGTTAGCGCGCCTGTTATCGAGCTTTCTGCGACGGAAATAAGAAAGATGATTCAGCAGGGACGAAACGTGCGGCCAATGCTCCCGCCGGAAGTTTTTGATTTCCTGGACGGCAGCAATCTCTACCGCTGATGTTCCCGTATTTATTGAGTACTTTTGCAGTGCAGATAATGTGCTACTATAATGAAATTTATCGACAATTTTTTCTCAAAATATTCTACGGAGCAGATCATTAAATGGTTTAACGCGATTTGTGTGGCAGAAGCCATCTCCTGTTTTCTGTTGTACTGTATAGCGATGGTTTGGAAGCGTTACGATCCGGATGGTCTGTGGTCCACCATTTTTATCATTATCATCGGTAATATACACGGTTTATTTTTCACGCTGTATTTATTGCTTTTAATTAAAGCGCGAGAAATATACCGCTGGGACGACGAAGATACGGTCTTTGCGTTGCTTGCCGCTTTCTTTCCCTTTGCCACTATTTGGGTGGAGAAAAAACTTGCCCGGCTGGACCGCGAATAATATTTAAATCTAAAAAGGCTTCCTCAACTGGAAGCCTTTTTTGTATTCTAAGCCGGTACTTGCGGCATCAGCTCACGTTCCCAAAAACGGTGCTGTAAAAGATCATTTACAAAATCCTGGAGATCACCCGTAACCGAAACGCCGGCTGCAGGCAATTTAATTCCCTTCAAAGCCATCTTAATGAAGTCTTTGCTTTCCTGGGTACCGCCCACCGGTTTGCAGTGTTTGAAGGCTTCCGCTACAAAATGCACCGCTTCGGCATCCTTGCTTAAAATTTTAAGGCTGTCTCCGCCGGGAATGTACACGGCATCAAAAACAACAGACGCGCCTGTGAGGAATGTTTCGTCCACCGGATATTCGTCGCCGGAAGCGGTTTTCACAAAACCGTGGTGGGGCGCAATCACCATTACCATCGCATCCAGATCATGCAGTTGTTTTTTTACTTTGGTGAAGGCTTCGTCTTCCACACCATCGGCGGTAAGGAGCGCGATACGGCGTGCGCGGATGTTATCTGCGGTTTTTGTCGCCATGCTTAATGATGGAGCACTGTCCAGCGGCAATTTATTTTTGAATGAATGGTGATGCGCGAGGCTGCCGTCCGCCGGTATACTGTCGGTCATCGGCTGGGGCAAACGTTGGGCCTTTAAACCTAATTTATCCGCGACAATGTTGGCAAGTTCTTCATTAACTTCTAAAAGCGTATTGACCATCCGCTGGCGGATCGGAACAATTTTTACTTTACCCAGTTCAAAAGAAAAAGCATTCTGAATGTGACGTTTTTCATGATCGCTCATGCTTTGATAGAACAAGGCCGGCTGGCTGAAATGATCGAAAAAGCTTTTACTTCGTTGGCGGATTTTCGCACCGTCAATGCGTTCTTCGTAAGAAGCAAATCCACCTTCGGAAATCATCGCCTGAAACGGACATCCGCCGCCGATAGAATTTGGATTGTAAGCCGCTTTTCCTTTATTAATCTGCATGCGGTGCATCCCGTCGCGCTGATGGTTGGTAACTTCAGGAACCGATTTATTAATTGGAATTTCGTGAAAATTTGGTCCGCCCAAACGTGTAATTTGGGTATCAGTGTAGGAGAAAAGTCTTCCCTGCAGCAGCGGATCATTGGTAAAATCGATTCCCGGAACCAAATGGCCAGGGTGAAAGGCAACTTGTTCTGTTTCGGCGAAGAAATTGTCAGGATTGCGGTTCAGTGTCATTTTACCGATGATCTCTACGGGCACCATTTCTTCCGGAATAATTTTGGTGGCGTCGAGCAGATCAAAATCATACTTATGCTCATCTTCTTCAGGAACGATCTGTACGCCCAGTTCCCATTCGGGATAATGACCTTCCTCAATGGCTTCCCATAAATCACGACGGTGGAAATCGGGGTCTTTACCGGAAATACGCTGTGACTCATCCCAGGTGAGCGACATCACGCCTTGCAATGGTTTCCAGTGGAATTTCACGAAGTGAGATTTTCCCTCATCGTTGATAAAACGGAAAGTATGAATGCCAAATCCTTCCATCATCCGCAGACTTCGTGGAATGGCGCGGTCGCTCATGAGCCACATGATATTATGCATCGCTTCGGGCATGAGTGAGATAAAATCCCAAAAAGTATCGTGCGCTGAGGCGGCCTGCGGGATTTCGTTATGCGGTTCAGGCTTTACCGCATGTATCAGATCGGGAAACTTGGTGGCATCCTGAATAAAAAATACGGGTGTATTGTTGCCGACGAGATCATAATTTCCTTCCTGAGTATAAAATTTTACCGCGAAACCGCGTATATCGCGTGGGAGATCCGTGGAACCGCGAAAACCGGCGACGGTAGAAAATCGTACAAAAACCGGTGTTTTGATCGAGGTATCGTTTAGAAATTTGGCTTTGGTGTACTTGCCCATGGCTTTATACAGTTCGAAAACGCCGTGTGCGCCGGAACCTCGCGCGTGCACGACCCGTTCGGGAATCCGCTCGTGATCGAAGTGAGTTATTTTTTCGCGAAGGATAAAATCCTCTAATAAAGTTGGACCCCGATCGTTTATTTTCAGAGAGTTCTGATCGTCATTAATCTTTAAACCCTGGTCCGTAGTGAGAAATTCGCCGTTATTGTCGGTGGTAAATTTGCCAAGTTGCTCCTGCTTCGGATTAGCACCATTTTCATAAGGTGCGCGCTCATTTATTTTCATTATGTGTAGTGTTAACGGTTACTATACGGCATTAAGATCTTTGGATTGTACTTCGTCGTCCACCGCCTGGGAATTCAGATTCGTGTCGGCGATATAACTTAGCAGCGTATCCGATTTCTTTTCTTCGCCTAGCGTTTTCAACAGAAGATCCAACACAGTGCGTTCATTTAAAGTTTTCGCATAGGCAGCCAGCGTGCCGTACGCGGCGATTTCATAATGTTCTACTTTCTGCGCCGCAGCGATAATGCCGGCGTCGCGAACCGGTCCAGAAACAGTGTTTTCCATTATGGAATTTCCAGCAGTAATAATGCCGTCAATCGCGGGGCACTGTTTTGCTTCCGCTGATTCGCCTAGCACATTAAAAGCTTTTTCGAGCCGCTCCACTTGTTCCTTCGTTTGAACGAGGTGATCTTTGATGGCTGTTTTTAATTTTGCGTCTGTGGCATTTTCCAGCATATCCGGCAAGGTAGACACCAGTTGCTGTTCTGCGTAGTAGGTGTTTCTCATGGAATCAAGAAAAAGGTCGCGTAATGACGCAACTGATGTTCCTTGGGCTTTTTGCGCTGCTGCGCCGGTCTTTTTTGTTTTCATTCTATTAATTTTTATGTGGTTTTGGAATTTTGCGGAAAAAAGCAGGATATTTTATTTTAACTGGCTCTGATTCAGCGTTGAAGTGCATCAACTTTTAAACCAAAAAAGAAGCATAATCTTAGATTATCACTAGTGATGTAATGTTCTTAAATCTCAAATTGTCAAGTAAATGTAAATGAAGCAGAGAAAAAATAGCAAATTTTTATCTCTGGTTATCAATATGATATACAATACCAGTCAATTATTATACTACTTTGTATTGCATAATACTGGTAAAATAATATATCTTTGCATGACTTACAAGGAACACCTTAAAGAAACTTCGTAACATTAAAAAACTAATACCATGAAAAAAATAACCTTCACACTTGCTCTTTTGTCCGCGACCTTGGCGGTAGCGCAACAAACTAAGGATTCTGCCAATGTGCAGACTATTCAGGAAGTGAAACTCACCAAAAAAGTTTTTAAGAAAACCAGCGACCGTTTCATCTATGATGTTGCCGCAGCGCCGGTGGCGAAAGGAAATACCGCTTTTGGTCTGTTGAAAGAAACGCCGCTGGTGTCTTCTACCGATGATAAAACATTGAAGATAGCGGGAAAATCCAGAGCGGTGATCTATCTTAACGGCAGAGAAACACACATGGATGCCGACGGGCTCGAGCAGTTTCTGAAAAATACGCCGGCTGAAAATATCCAGCGCATCGAAGTCATCACCACGCCGGGCAGCGAGTATAAAGTAGAATCGTCGGACGGCATCATCAACATTGTGCTGAAGAAAAAAACAGGTGACGGCCTCAATGGCAACATGCGCATGTTTAATCAACAGAATTATTATAACGCTTCCGGCGCCGGCGTGAGTCTTAATTTCAGAAAAGGCCCGCTGGGCGTAAATACCAATATCAATACGAGCCAGAATATCCAGCAACAACATTATACGCTGAAGAACGGTAATGCTGCCGCCACCAACCAGACTGAAGGCTACATTACTGATCCCAACCTGAATCTCGGCGGATACCTTAATATTGATTATGAGCTGAATGACAAAAGCAGTGTGGCGCTGACCTACAATTCGCGTGCGAACCGAAGTTATAATTCTACCTCAAATCTTTTTAACGTCGCCACTTATGCAGATGCTGCAGCACCGGAATATACCTGGACGAAAAGCAAAGAAAATGCGCGGACCTATAACAACTCCCTAAACCTCAATTACCAACTTAAAACCGATTCACTGGGAAGCAAGCTGAACCTGAATGTTGCCGGCCTACTATACAAAAGAATGCAGACGGCGAACAACAGAACCATTGCGTCTGATGAAAACCGTAATGACAACGGGACCTATCTGACGATTTACCAGGAACAGCCACAGTTGATCAACAACTTTTCCTCCACAGCGGATTATGTTCAAAAATTTAAAGGTAACCTGAGTGTTGCCATGGGCGCAAACTATAACAAAACCAAGACGGATAATGACACGAAATACGATGCTTTCAACGCTTTGACCGGAAATACCCTTCGCCAGCCCAACCATTTTTTATACGATGAAGATATTTTCGGCGCTTATGTGACGGTGGAAAAAACACTTTCGCCAAAATTTTCCGGAAAGATAGGCGCGCGCTATGAGGTCACCAACAGTCTGGGAAGATCTGACGATGCGCAGGATGAAAACTTACGCAACATCAAGCGGGATTATGACAAAATATTGCCGTATCTGAGTTTAAACTATGCAATCAGCGAAAACAATAACCTTTCGTATGCGTTCTCCAGCCGTATGCGCAGACCAAGTTTTTGGGAACTGAATCCCGTTAGAAATATCCTGACAGAATTTAATTATACCCAAAACAACCCTTTTGTAAAAGCTTCCTCCGTCTACAATCATGAGCTCACGTATATGTATAAGAGTGCGTATTTTCTGATCCTGAGTCACAGCCTCACCAAAGACGATATTACGCAGGTACCGCTTCAGGGCGTTATTGAAGGCAAAAACCAGTTGCGCTATATACGCACGAATTTCGGTGATACCCAGGAGATGAGCGCCATGGTAGGAATGCAGAAAAGTTTTTTCAAAGGTTACCTTTCCAGTAACTTTAATGTCGGACTGCAAAGGAATATCAACAACGGAAGCTTAAATACGGATCCGCTGACCGGAGATATTTTCCCATTGTACGAAAATCATCAGAAATCGACAAGCTTCGTGCTGCAAACAAATAACAATCTGCAGCTGGATAAAAAGAAAACCTGGTTTTTGGGAGCCAATTATTTCTATGTCGATCAGCAACAAATAGAACTGGGAAAACTGCAAAGCCTCATGAGCCTTGATCTGAGTCTGAAAAAATTGTGGAACCAATGGACTTTTTCTCTTGGCGTGAATGACGTCCTGAATACAAATAAAATTATCATCGAAGATTATCAGGATAACGGCAATTACAATTACATCAACCAAAATCAATATAACCAAGCGGTAGAACTTACGATTGTTTACAACTTCGGAAATCAGAAAGTCAAAAAAGTCCGCGATATCGACAGCGCGGATAAAGACATAAAAACACGTACTAAATAAGTTTTTCTTTCATTTAATGATCAAAAAAAGTCCACTGCATTTTGCAGTGGACTTTTAGATGATACGTAAATGTACTTTATTTTCTTGGTAAAAACACCTCCGCCAGCATGCATCGCGCACTTCCGCCGCCGTTGGTTTCGATGGTGTGAAGGTCGGCATGGATAATTTCGCAGTAGTTTTCGATACGCGCAATTTGGTCTGAGGTTAAAGATTTGTACGCGGTTTCGCTCATTACCAAAAATTGCGTGCCTTCCGTATTCTGTACCTGCAGCATATTTCCGGCAAACTGCTGAAGCTGATCTTCAGAAATTTCGATCACTTCTTTGTTAGTAGATTTAATGACTTCCTGTACTTTCTCGCGTTCCATTTCATCATCGATACAATCCAGGCAGATCACCACAAACTGTTGCGCCACGCACATCATAACATTGGTGTGATAAATAGGAAGCCGCTGATTTCCAACATTTTGATAAGAGTGAAAAATAACAGGTTTATAACCAATGGATTCACAGAAATCCCGGAAAAGTTGCTCATCCAATCTCAGAGAAACCGACCCGTAAGCCACGCGATAATCGTGGTCAAAAATCATACTTCCCGTACCTTCCAAAAATTTTTCGTCTGCCTCGGCACCGGATCGGTCATCCACCTCAGAAATGTGAAAACCTGCGCTGCGCACGGCGTCAAGAACCTCCGGACGACGTTCCACCCGTCGGTTTGGAGCGAACATGGGATACGTCACCGCTGTACCGTCACGATGAAAACTTACCCAGTTATTCGGAAAAATGGAATCGGGAGAATGTGGCTCTGCCGTATCTTTTATCGTAACGACATTAATGCCTTTGTCACGCAGTTTTTGCACAAAAGCATTGAATTCTGCTAATGCGCGCTGCTGGATGTCGGCTTCTTTTTGCTGTACTTGAAAATAATTGTTTTCCGCGGTTTGCGAATTGTATCCGAAAGCGACGGGTTCCACCATCAGCACGGTATCAGTAGTTTGCATGAATTGTTTGTTTTTATTGAGATTTCCTCTTTATTTAACAAAATTACTTAAATTTATAGATAATAAAAAAAGATGTTAGAAATTGCATGTTGTGAGTTGACCTCCGCTGAGATGGCCCTGAATTCCATGGCAGACCGCATTGTTTTTTGTGCAAATAATGCACGGGGCGGTACCACTCCGGATTTTTATGAATTTCTGCATTTAAAAAGAAACTTCACCACACCGGTTTTTGTGCTGATCCGTCCCAACGGTGGTCCTTTTTATTATTCTTCTCAGGAGTTTATAGAGATGAAAAGCAGCATCATCAGTTTTGCTGAGGCGGGCGCCGACGGTTTTGTTTTTGGAATTCTGACGGCGCATAACGAGATTGATGAAGAGAAAAACAGAGAATTGTTGGAATTAGCCGGCGACATTCCCTGTACTTTTCACCGCGCTTTTGATGTAACCTCTGATCTTAATCAATCTGCGGAAACGTTGATTAAACTTGGATTTAAAGGAATACTCAGCACAGGTGGGCAACGTTCTGCCTGGGAAGGGCGCGAGCCGCTGAAAGATCTGATCGCGGCATATTCAGATAAAATCGACATTATCGTGGCCGGTGGCGTACGCTCGGAAAATGCTGCAGAAATCAAAGATTTTACGCAGGCCACCAACTTTCACTCTTCTGCGATTCTTAAATACGACACTTTTGCCACAGCACCAGAAATCAAGAAGCTGAAAAAGTTGGTTACCTAGTTATTCCCGTACCAGCGGCATGGTAGAGCAACGCAGCAATCCTCCCATTTTGGAAACCTCGCGGTAAGGAATTTCTTCTACCGTCATGCCCCATTCATCGCGAAGATGGCGGTTCATCCGGGTAAAAGAACTGTCGGAAACTACGATTTCCGGTGAAATGGAAAAGATGTTCGGGCACATTTCAAACATTTCCTGATCAGTAACGTGGAAGCAGTTTTCCGCGCCGAAGATATCGAGAATCAGCAGATAATCGCTTTCATCCACAAAGCCGTTCTTATAAATAATACATTTGTCGGTTCCTACAGGATTAAAAGTGCAGTCGAGGTGCAGAATTCCTTTATAAGGTTCACGATCATTTTTGTTTAATTCAAAATCCAGAATTCTTTTCTTGGGAAAATATTCTTTCAGAATATTGATGGCATACTCGTTAGTCCGCGCCGTTTTGAAGTTGCGGTAATCTTCGGAAAAACAAGTTCCGATAAACAGAAAATCATTCCAGACAATAACGTCGCCACCTTCGACGTGGGCGGTTTCCGGTAAATTAATGATGTCGCGCCATTTTACCTTTTCAAAAATATTCCGGTACGCGTCCTGTTCGTCGGCGCGGTCGGCGATGACGTTGGAAATGATCATTTTGTCATCAATGACGAAAGCAACATCGCGCGCGAAAACCTGATTGTAGTCTCGGATCACATCCGGCCGGAAAACCTCAATGTCGTATTTTCTCAAGACTTTTTCGAACGCGGCCATTTCGCTTATAATTGCTGTTTCGGTCGGATAGTTACCGGTCATAATGGTATGATACGACTTCGCATCATAGCTCTCTTCTATAGTGGGGACGGGGCCTAATGAGTTGGGCTGTCCCAGTACGACAGATTTTAATGGAGCTGTTTCGTTTTTGATGCGGAGTTTCATAAAGTGCTGATTTAAAATAGAAAGTTAAAAATAACTGCGGCAAATATACCAAACATTAGAGGTTCAGTACAAATTCTGTTTTTCATAACTTATAATAGTGCGCGGATCATTTTCTTTTTTGTTAAAATAAACTAAAATATTCCCCATGTTGTTAAACTATCGTTAAAGCTGAAACAAACCATTTTTAGCGTATACTCATTTAGCACTAAATTTGTGTAGTAACTATGACAATAATGTTTAAATAATTAAATGACAATGAAAAATACTTTGAAAAAGCTGATTCCCTACGCGCTGGTTGGAGTAATGTCGGGCGCTACCACCATTGGAGCGTACAGTTACTTCGATTATAAAGGTGGCAATTCAGACTTTTCTTATTTCGCACCAAAAAATAATGACGCCAGATATGCCACTTTTAACATGAACGGAGTTGGCGACGACTTCGTAAATGCGGCCAAAATGACAGTGCCTGCCGTTGTGTCCATTACGAATTTTTCGACAAAAAGAACCAGAAGCAGCCAGCAGGATCTTTTCGAGCAGTTCTTCGGGCCATTTGGCGGAAGACCACAGCAACAGCAACAGCAGACACCTCCGACCATGCCTACAGGAATGGGTTCTGGGGTAATCATTTCTCCGGATGGTTATATTATTTCTAATAACCACGTCATCGCGGGAGCCAGTAAGCTGGAAGTGGTGCTCAGTAATAAGAAAACCTATGTAGCGAACCTGGTGGGTACAGACCCCACGACTGATATTGCGTTACTTAAAATTGAAGATAAAGGTTTGCCATATTTAAATTTTGCCAATTCAGATAATGTTGAAGTTGGGCAGTGGGTTTTGGCAGTAGGAAACCCGATGGGTCTGAACTCCACAGTTACTGCAGGCATTGTGTCGGCTAAGGGGCGTAGTATTGATTTGCTGAGTCAGCAGTCGCGCTCGCCAATTGAAAGTTTTATACAGACCGATGCTGCCATCAACCCCGGAAATTCGGGTGGTGCGCTGGTAAACCCGAATGGTGAACTGATTGGCATCAACTCCGCGATTTCCTCAAAAACAGGATATTATGAAGGTTATGGTTTTGCCGTGCCGTCTAATCTTGCCAGAAAAGTGGTTGAAGATATTAAGAAATTTGGCTTGGTGCAGCGAGGATTCCTCGGCGTAGTACCACTTGATCTTTCTGATTTGCGACAGGTAACAGCTTATAATCAACAGAAAAAAACGAACCTTAAATCGGGCGACGGCGTTTACCTGATTGAAGTTGCAGCCAAGGGCGGTGCGGAAGATGCGGGCTTACGTCCCGGCGATATTATCATTAAAGTGGACAACGTCGTGGTTTCCAGCTATTACGATCTTTCCTTTGCAGTCGGCAGCAGAAGACCGGGTGATAAAGTTGCAGTGACTTATAAGAGAAACGGCAAGGAATACAATACAAGCGTAACGCTGAAAGACGAAAAAGGCGGAACGACCCTGCGAAGCAAAGCCGATCTTACCGTAACCGAAAAAATCGGTGCAGATTTCGAACCGCTCAGTGAACGTTTCAAAACCGATTATGGCTTGACCAGCGGTGTTATCGCGAAAAACGTAGTGGACGGAAGCCCGATGGCAGGCATTGGCGTTGTGGATAATTACATCGTTATCGAAGTAAACGGAAAACCCGTTAATTCTCAAAAGGATATTGAGAAGATCCTCCAGTCATATAAAGGAAATGTGCAGATCAAGTATGTCGACGAATACGGCCGGATTACCACCAGAGGCTTCAAAATGCCGTAAACATAATTTTGAAAAAAAAATGCAACCAAGATGGTTGCATTTTTTATTTCAGTAATCTACGCTGTTTCCGTTTTTTTCGCAGATAAATGACCTCGGTGATTTTTCCGCCGATCCAGGCAAAAGGAAAAAACGTCAGGAAGATCAGGATTTTATAAAAAGTAGGATGATACGGGAAAATGATGATGTCCAGCATCGCTATAAAGAGCAGGATAAAACCAATGAGAATCGCGTAGGCGACCTTGGCATATTTTACAATAATTGCTGTAATTACACCGCCAACCGTCGCGGCGATTCCTGATGAGATCAATAAAGCGACAAAGAAATAGGGCTTGTGCTGCATTTGTTTTAGTAATGTTTCCCAGCGTGTAAAGGGAGCAAATTCGTCATAGGTGATCCACGACGAATTCAGCCGTACTCCAAGCGAAATCAGCAAGCCTGCTACTGCAAGACCCGTAAGAACGGCAACCGTATTTCGGAGAAAATTCATTTAGAACCGATGTGCAATCATCGAGATTTCGATTTCCACATTTCGTGGCAGACAAGATACCTGTACCGTCTCCCGCGCCGGGTAATGGCCGTCTTCGAGGTAAGAAGCGTAGATCTCATTCATTGCTGCAAAGTCTCCCATGTCCTTCAGAAATATCGTGGCTTTCATCACATTCGCGAACGTCAGGCCCGCCTCTTCCAGGATAAACTGTAGATTCTTCATGACCTGGTGCGTCGCTTTTTCGATGCCTTCTTCTACTTTCCCAGTTTCATTGTTAAAAGGAATCTGGCCGGAAATGTAAAGAATTCCGTTGGCCATATTGCCTTGCGAGTAAGGGCCGATGGCCGCAGGTGCTTTGTCAGTAGAGATCACTTTTTTCATAGTAGTAATGCTTTGGGCAAATATAAAACTTAAGTTTAACTATATAAAATTAAAACCGCGCGTTCGGCTGTGTAAAACTGCGGTCGCGGTATTTCAGGGCATCGCGCAGGATGTTGGCTTTTATTCCGATAAAGAAATCGTACACTTTGTACTGGCCAAAAGGAATCCAGTTGAAGTTAATCGTGAAGCTGCGCTGGTCGCGCGAAAAGCCCAGCTGCGTATTGGCGATTTCTTTTGTGATGATGTCGTAGTAAAGATTTCCGGTGATATTCCAGTAGGGGGTGAGTTTGATGCTGCCGTCCAGTCCAAGTGATGCTACCTGATTTCCGAACCGCGTCAGGTTCCGCGTGTAGCCATACTGCGCATTGATATTCAGCGTCCACGGCTGCGTGAAATGCGCATAATCATCATCATCGAAATAATAACTTTCATTGCGGATTTCTCCTTTTTTCTTGTAGATCTTCGCCGGATCTTCGCGCTCGCCAAAAATTGCTTCACTCAGCGGATAAGAAAGCTGCGCATTAAAACCCTGCAGACTGAACCGGCCGAATTTTTCGGTGCGGATACCTCGGTCTTCGCCCGGAGCGTAAACAATCTGGTAAGGCTCCAGCGTTAAACTTGTATTCAGATTTAATTTTTCGAACAGCGTTGTCTGCCCATTAAAGCTGAACACCGACCACTTGTATTTAGGCGCAGCGAAATTATAATTGGTATTAAAGGTCAAACTTTCAAAAATCTTCAGCTTGCGAATGCCGGTAGAATCTTTTTTAGATTTTACCTTCATCTCGAGGTTATTATTGATTGAGAAACTCAGTGCCTGCACTAAGCTTGAGTTGGGCGCACCGATAATCCCGCGGTCAAAAATCGAGTAGGGCGTCATCTCCCCGCGGTCGCTGTAATAATTTTTATAATAGCCAAAAGACGGAGTCGAAAAATCCGGGGAGTAAGTGAAACCGAGTTGCGGCGTCATCATGTGACGAATCGCCTGTATTGTTGAATTTTTCTTAAAGTTGAGCATACCGTACAATACGGTCTGCAAGCTGGCGCTGGTAGAAAAAGAAGAATATCCGGCTATTTTTTTGTTGAACACATCTTCCACTTTATTTGTAAGCGGGTTGTAATTGCGAGTAAGTGTCTTTGTAGTCAGCGCGTTATCGATATTGGCGGAAATGGAGAAAGTGAAATATTTTGCCAGCGTCGTATTGGTGCCCAGCGCAATATTGTTTTTCACACCGGTCTGCATTTTATCCCACATGGCTTTGGTAAAAAGTTCCCCTTCGTCGGTCTGTACAAAGTTGTTGAGATTCAGCCCGGTGTTTACCGTAATGTTTTCCAGCAGTCCCTGTCGGATGCCGGATTTAGGATTGAAAAGATAAAATTGATTTATGGCAACATTCAGTACCGGCAAACGCAGATCCGCCAAGCCGGTGGAAAAATTTTGTGAGTAGGACGACGTTCCGGTGATGGTGATCGGAAGCGTCAGAAACCGCTTCACCACACTGATGGTCGAGTTCTGCTGCGCGTTGAGATTGTTTTGGTTAAAAGCGTAGTTATTATTGACGGTGTTGTTATAGAATTTATTGCTTACCACATCCACTGACGCAGAAAAAGTGAGGAAAGGATTGGCTTTGGAATCCTGTTGATGCCGCCATGCGATACGGTAAGTACCCGTTTTAGAATAATCGTCCAGGCCTTTGATGCCTCGGATCGTTGTGCCGATATCAGCCGAAAAATTCCCGCTGTAGCGGTAGTTCTTCCTATAATTAACTTCCGGCCGCAGGTTCCAGCTTCCTTTCGTATAAATATCCGTGAGGATTTTTACATCAAAATGCTCACCGATCGGCTGGTAATATCCGAGTGAATTCAGGAAAAAACCGACATCTTCCCGCTCACCAAAGCTGGGAATCAGAATGCCGGCGCTGCGCTTGTCTGAGAAAGGTAAGATCGCAAACGGCATAATGAGCGGTGTGGGCACCTGCTCGATGTACATTTGAATCGGCCCCGTAATTACCTGGGATTTATTTTTCCCTTTGATCAATTTAATGTTAGGCGCGAGCAGGTAATAATCTGCAACCGTGTCCTTTTTCTTGATAAAATATTCGTCGGTAGTGTATTTGCCGCGACGCATAAAAAAGACCGAATCGTTGTATTTCTTTGTTTTCTCGGCTACGATGACGCCTTCGCTTTCTTCCGTCCGCGCATTAAAGGCAATCGCCTGGCGGGTTTTTATATTGTAGGTGAATTCGTCGTACTCATAAGTCTTGCCGCCCTGTATCGCTACAGCAGGCTGCCGAATTCTACCCAGCGAATCGAGCTTGCCGCGTGCAAATATTAAAGATTTGTCCCAATCGATGGAAATATAATCTGCATCGATCTGCATATCCTGATAGTTGATGTGGGCGTTGGTGTTGAGATACGTCATCTTTTTCGGGATGTCGTTCCGGATCCGGTCTGCCTTGGTTTTCACTACTGCCTGCAGCTGTTCCGGGGCAATCCGGACGGTATCAGTTTTAGGAATGGTGTCATTAACTATCTTATTTTCAGTCAAATTTTGAGCAGCAGTATGTGCTAAAAAACTGTTAAAAATTAGGATAATTAAAATTAGTGGTATATTTTTGAAGCCAATTTTGACCAAAATGCTCGATATAAGTTGGCGTCAAAATTAGTATAATTTTTAAAATTTTCGAATGATTACGAATAGTTTTTCGTTTAAAAGATATTTCCTCTTACTCTTCTGCTGCATCTTCTTTCTTCCCCAGGCACAAAAGAAATTTACAATCGTGCTGGATGCCGGCCATGGTGGCAGTGATATTGGGACCAACCGGCGCTACGGCGACCTGGGAACGGTGCGCGAGAAAGATATTACGCTCTCCATTGTATTGAAGCTCGGGCGGATGCTGGAGAAAAATAAAGATTATAAAGTGATCTATACCCGCAAGTTTGATGAATTTCCTTCTTTGCGAGACCGTACGACACTGGCTAACCGGAGCAAGGCAGACCTTTTCATCTCGGTGCACGTGAATGCATCAGCGGCGTCCTCGACTACCACGCAGGGTACCGAGACCTACATACAGGGCCCCAACCAGAACAGGACCAATCTGGAAGTAGCGAAAGCAGAGAACGAAGTAATCTACCTGGACGAAAAAGACCGTGAAATGTTTGCCTCCTACGATCCCAAATCGCCGGAATCTTTGATTGCGCTGAAAATCCAGCAAAGTAAATATTTGGAAAGTAGTCTGCTGCTGGGAAGCATGGTGGAAGATAATTTTACGGCAAAAAACCGTCGAAATTCCCGTGGCATCAAACAGGCAGACTTCCACGTTTTGAGGATGAATGCGATGCCATCCGTTCTTATCGAGACGGGGTTTGTAAATAATTATGACGAAGCACGCTATCTTATTTCGGACAGTGGGCAGAGCGAGATCGCTGAAAGTATCTACGATGCGATCTTACGGTATAAAAAAACTATGGATCGCAACGGAGGAGTCCACACCAAACCTGCCGAGCCGGAAAAACCCGAAGAAAAGCCGCTGAAAAATGATTCCCGTATTCTTGTAATGTCCGCACCGATGAAATATAATCCGGGTGATCCGGCATTGAAGGGTCTAAATTATATTCTTCCTATAAAGGAAAACGGACTTTATAAGTACTATTACAGCGTTACCAATCTGGCATCAGTACGTGATAATAACTTGAAAACCGCACGTGATGCCGGCTTTAAAAATGCCACGGCGATATCCTTTATCCCCAATCAAAAACTGGGTGTAGGTTATTATACGCTGGAAGTAGCCGCCAGCAGCCAAAAGCTCAGTGCTAATTCTTATATCCTCAACACCCTGAAAAATGTGAACCGAACCAAGGAGCGCGGCGTGTTCTACTATACCTACGGGCGTTTTGCGCTATTGGAAGAAGCCATTGCTGCACAGAAAGAGCTTGAGCAGAAAGGAATTAAGAATACCGTCATCCAAAAGTTGTCCAAATAAAGGTAGTATACTTGTGGGATTAAAACTTATTTTCTATTTTTGCAGTCCTCAAAGCAAAGGCCTATTCGTCTAGTGGTAAGGACTCAAGATTTTCATTCTTGCAACAGGGGTTCGATTCCCCTATAGGCTACAAAAGATGAAAATTTTTGAAAAGTTTTTTAAAAATATTTTGTAATTAAAAAAGATTATATATCTTTGCACCCAAGTTTTTAGAAAGATATGGCAAATCATAAATCAGCTCTGAAAAGAATCAGACAAAGCGAAAAGAAAAGATTAAGAAACAGATACTATCACAAGACTGCAAGAACAGCTTTGAAAGTTCTGAGAAGTGAAGAGGACAAAGCTGCTGCTGCAAAACAATTGCCGGAAGTAATCTCTCTGTTGGATAAATTGGTGAAAAAAAACATCATCCACAAGAATAAAGCTGCAAACTTGAAAAGCAAACTGACTAAGCACGTTAACAAGTTAGCGTAATTTATAAAAAAGTCTGGCCCGTTCGTCTATCGGTTAGGACCTCAGATTTTCATTCTGGTAAGAGGGGTTCGATTCCCCTACGGGCTACTTAAGAAGCGACTGTTTTACAGTCGCTTTTTTTATTTATTAATTTGTAGATAATAATTTTTCGGGGCTCCAGCGTTTAACAGCCCTTTTAGAAACGCTGGGATTAAACTGATTGGTGATGCTGCTATTTTAATGTAAGGTAAGCTCAAGCTTGCTTTGCTGTATCAATCCCGAAAATTCAACGGAAAGCGCTAGTTGTGGCTTTTGTAAGACTAGACAAAGCTGAATTTCATTTAAATATAATTGTAATCAGGTCATTTCTGCTTTATTTTAAACTTTAAAAGAAAACAGTTTATCGCCACGTTTGTGAGTTTGAGAAAACTTAAGTTTAACTGCATAAAAAAAGACCTACTGTCTAAAGTAAGTCTTGGTGCCCGGAACAGGACTCGAACCTGCAAGCCGTGAAGCACTCGCACCTGAAACGAGCGTGTCTACCAATTTCACCATCCGGGCATAGATTGGAGTGGTAATTTTCCAGGCAGCAAAAATACAGTAATTCCGTGAAACCGTCAAACCTAGTGAAAGAAATATGCAAAAAAATGTACAAATATCCGGGCTTTTCTTTTCTAACAGAAAGTCGGATCACCGATAATGTCTCCTAAGCTTCTATATTTTCCGTTGCCTGCAGCGATTGCAGTTCTTTCAGTTCTTTTTTCTTCGCGTCGCGGTACAGCTTACTTTCATTCCATTTGGCGTGTTTCGAAGGTTTGATGTTGTAGCCTTTTCGGCGTGCATATACTTTAGAAAATTCTGCCCCGAAAAAAATAAGTATACAGGAATAATTAATCCACATCATAATTAAGATTACGGTGCCGGCTTTGCCAAATGTTGATGTTGGTTTTAATTCGCTAAAATACAGACTCAGCAAAAATTTACCGACGGTAAAAAGAAGTGCCGTGAGAACTGCGCCGCTCCAGACGGAACCCCAATTGATCTCTACGTCGGGCAAAATTTTATACATAAAGGCAAATATAACCACTACCAAAAGAAACCCAATTACATAATTAATGAGCTCCATGATGAGCAAGGTTTCCATGCCCAGCTGTGCGGCAATGAAGTTATTAAGAAGGCTGATAACAGAAGAGAGCACCATGGTGATCATCAACAGAAAACCGATCACGAGAATCATTCCCAGGGAATTGGCACGGTCCAGCAAAAATTTAACTAAGGCTTTGCGCGGCGCGGCTTCCACGTCCCACATGTCGTTGAGCGATTTCTGTAACTGAAAGAAGATCGTGGTTGCACCGAACACGAGCGAGAAAATACCGACGATTTTCATGAAAATATTTTTCTTGTCAATCAGTGCGCTGGCAATCATTTCTTCCACACTTTTGGCGGCGTCCTGGCCCATCATATTATTGATCTGGCTGCTGATTTCTCCACGTATGGCTTCTTCGCCGAAGAAATTTCCTGCTATCCAAATAATAATAATTAACAATCCCGGAATCGAAAATATGGCATAGTAAGCTAAGCTCGCAGAGTCTTTCATTGCCGGCGAATCATTCCATTCCGTAAAGGTTTCTTTTAATGTTTCCCAGTAAAACTTCACTTTTTTCATCATCAAAAAATTTAAAACGGATAGCCGATGGCAATATTCAGGATCAAATTATCCCGGCGCCAGGCACTGCTCCCAAAATCTATTTTATCAAAAGTCCAGCGGTCGCCCTCTTCATAATAAGGGACACGAATCGGCATTGCCAGATCCAGACGCAAAATCAATATGGAAAAATCGAGCCTAAGTCCTACGCCGGCACCTACTGCGATTTCTTTCAGAAAATCTTTGGAGAATTTGCCGCCCGGTCTGGTAAGATCTTCATTCACCAGCCACACATTGCCCGCATCCGCAAAGACTGCTGCATTCAGGAACTTATAAAGATTCGCACGGTATTCCGCATTCAGTTCCAACTTAATGTCGCCCGACTGATCGAAGAAAAACGTGGCGTTCTGCGTACGAGGGTCGTAGCTTCCCGGTCCCAAAGTTCTCGCCCGAAATGCGCGGATACTGTTGCTGCCGCCCACGAAAAATTGCTTTACATAAGGAATATGCACAGAGTTTCCGTAAGGATAACCCAGGCCACCGATAAAACGGGTTGCTATAGAAGTTTTAGAATTAAATTTTCGGTAATACCGCACATCGTGCTCCATCTTAGCATATTGGCTGAACGGAATACCGAAAAGTTCTTTCTGATCACCGGCTTTGGCATCGGCACCGCTCACTAATCCAGCGATCGTGCCGGCCAAATCGACGCTTCCTTTGTAATACCAAGTGTTCTTCTTGGGCAGCATGGTATTGGTGTAGGTATAGCTGTAAGACGGACCGAAGATGAGTTGCTTATCCACCACGCGCTGCAGGTTGGGATTGGGCGAAATTCCTTTTTCGGGATTTCCTTCGATTTGTTCGCGGTATTTATCTGTAATGTTTTGCGGCGCCACCAGCGTAACGTCGAGCACTTTCAGGTTATGTTCTTTGCGTTCGTTTTCTTTCCAAAGATAACCAAACGAGGTATTGAAGTTGTGCAGCGTGTAGAGCTGTGTTCTGCTCAGATATTCGTAACCGATTTCCACATTGGTACGCGGAACGTAAGCACTGGACGAACGGAATTTGAAGGGTGCTACAATTCTCGGAATTGAAAGTTGTGCATTGGCCCCTGCGCGGATAATGTTATTGGCATCTTTCGGGCCGCCCATCTGGACATCAAAAGCCCCGTAGATGGCACCTTTCAGCTGTTCTGCTCCGCGGAAAAAGTTGCGGTGCGTCCAGTTCAGGTTTACTTCGCCACCAGTGTAGTTGGCGGAGTTGGTTTTGCCCAGGGTTTCCAGCCTTAGGGATTGAAACGGGCGCGGAGTCAGCAGGTAATACGCATCAAATTTATGATTCAACGAATCGGAAACTACAAATTCATTTTTAACAAATTTAAAAACACCTAAACTGATTAGCCTGTTCAGCGAGAGGTTATGGTCGGCACGGTTGTAAAGATCGCCGCGGTCGAAATACAGCGTACGGTCGAAAATTTTTGGTTTAAACTTATTTTCCGGATCGATGATGTACAGGTTGTTGTGTACTTCGACAGAGTCAGTACTGTAGGGAATGCCGTACTTGCCGAGTTTTACATCATCAATATTATAATCGGCGAAAACAATGGTTTTGTCGATGGTAAACTGTTCCCGGGACAGTTCGGGCGTATTGTCTTTCAGTTTTACGAACAGTTCCACTTTTGGTTCTTTCGTCACGGTACTGTCCGCCTGTACGATAATATTGTCCGGACTGAAATAATAGAATCCGCGGTTTTTCAGATGTTCGTCAATGCGTTGCCGTTCCGCTTTGATCACATCAAGGTCGAAAGGATTACCGGCTTTCAAAAATGTTTTATCACGGATTGTCTGTATTTCTGCATTTATTTCAGACGAATCTGCCGGAAAATTTACCGCACTGATCAGGTAACGCGCACCGGGTTTTGCCGTGTATAAAACTTGGGCTTTCTTGTTCTTGCTGATCGTATCGGAGGAAGCTCTGGCATTAAAGAAACCTTTGTTTTCCGAATAATTAACGATAATTTTTTCATTAAAATCCCGGTCAACATCGCCTAGTAAAACGGGTTTTTCGCCGACACGGTATTTCAGCCAGTAGAGCAGGCCTTTCTGTTTTTTTGGTTCCGGCGTAATATTATAGATGTACAGTTTCGGGCGCAGGCCCAGAAAAGAAGAGTTCGGCTTGGGACGAAGCTGGTCTTTCAGTGCATCTTTAAGATTGTTTTTTTCGCCTTTGGAGAGCGTGTCATTTTTAATTTTGATTTTAGCACCGGTATAAAGTAACTCTCCCTCACGCAGGAATTTGGTGTTGCTGCAGGAAGAAATGACGACAGCAAGAGATAACGTCGCCAAAGCTGTAGACAGGGATAGTTTCAATTTTCTCATTATTTCGATGTCCTGTTTTGTTTTCTGAATTCTTTGTTTTTCTTTGCCCGTTCGAAGATTTCACGGAACTTATCATAGTCCAAAGTGATGATGAAGCCAATGCCCGTTTCGATGATTTGTCCCTGTAGCGCAACCTGATAATCATTTTTCCGATAAGCGCGCAACATGTAACGGCCGTCTTTGGAGAGGCTGTAATCAAGTGTGATATCACCGGCGATGTTTGTCATCTGTTCATTCTTCCGCGCGTCGCCTTCAAGAGCAAAGTTATTGCCCACCGTTACTTTAAGACGGTCATCGAAGAGACGCTTGCTGACGCCAACATTGAGGTCGGTACGCTCGTTTTTGTTTCCGGTGGAATAATCTTCGGTCGATTCCAGATCGAAATTAAGTTCAACGCCACCAATGAGGTCAGAAGCCAGGTTGTTGAGTTGTTCCGATAAAATTCTGCTCACACTCTGTTTCACCAAGGTAGAAGAAGAAAGGCCGGTATCGCTCTGGAAAGGATTCTCACCGATAAAACGGTTCAAAAGCAATAAAGCAAAAACCTGCTTATTAAGCTCAGATTCCTCTCGTCGGAGCTGTTCCAGTTTAGCTCTGGTGTTATCCAGTACTGTGGCCGAAACCGTGTTGTTGCTTTCTGAAGTGGTAATATCAAAAGTGATCGCAGGCTTTAGTAATTCTCCTTTCATCACCAAAAGGGTATTGAAAGGGATGCGCTGTTTGTACTGATTAAGTTCGCTTCCGCTGACGCCGGTGAGCTGCTGCTGCAGGAGATCGAGTGGGGCTGCGTCGGTTTTATAGATTGCCGTGATGTCCAGGTTTGCTGTTGTCGGCTCGCCCGTCCAGGTAATCGTGCTGCCTTTTTCTATTTCAAATTTGCGGCGCAGTAAGCTCACCGACATTTCGTAGGCTCCGGAATCCACTTCGTAGACACCGACAAGGGTTGTTTTGCCGGAAGCATCAATCCCACCGGTAAGCTGCGCCTCGCCCTGAAGTTTAACAAAGTCGCCATTGGCTTTGTCGATAAGAAGTGAGATTTTTGCTTCTTTAACGATGTCAATATTTACATTCACGTCCAGGCCTTTAATGTCACTTTTGCTCAGCAACGAATCTGTTTTTACCGTGTTTTGCAGGGCAATGAGATCCTGATCGATAAACTCCACAATGCCTTCACGGTCCTCCAGTGCGGGCGATGACTGCGGAAGCACGAAAGTAAAGTCGGTTTTATCGGTTACCGAAAGATTTCCGTCTACTTTTGGCAGATCCAGATCCCCTCTGATGCGCAGCGCAGCATCGATCGCCAGCACTCCGTACATCAGTTTATCATTGTCTTTTTCGGAATCTACCAGTTTAAAGTGTTCTGCATTCACATCAAGGTTAAAGGCAAAATCTTTATACGTTTGCGTCAGTACCGCTCCGTCAATCACGATGGCATTGCCGGAATCATCTTTAATTTTAAATTCATTAAAGTCGATACCGCGTCTGGTAAAGTGTATTTCATCATTAATATTTCTGAATTTGCTGCCCAGCTGGGTAATGCCAAGCCCTACCTCATTAAATTTCACCGTACCCAACACAGTGGGCCCGTCGGTTTTGCCACCAATCTTCAGTTGGCCGGAAATATAACCTTCCGTATCCTCGATGGCATTCATCGAAAATCCTTGCACCGTCTTCATCTGAAGCCGGTTGATCGCCAAGTTCATATCGAGCGCTGACGATGTTGTATTGTAAGTCCCGGCGAGTTTCACATCGTTGTCAAAACCGCTCAGTACAATGTCGGCGTGGATCTGTTCTGCCGTTTTATTATCTGCTTTGAAGTCGAGATTTCCGACAGGACTTCCGTAAACATAGAGCTCCGTAACGTCCAGATCGGAAGTAAAGGTCATGTTATTCTTAAGATCGCGCACTTGGGCAGTTCCGTTGATGGTTCCTTTGGCAAGAAGCGAATCTTTCTTCACCAGCTCCGTCAAAGTTTCGATCTGGAAATCTTTGATGAAAACATTCAGCGGGCTGTTGGGGAGTTCGGGTTCAGATTGCAGCCTGATTTCGCTGCCCGAATTGGAAATTCCAAAATTGTGCGCCACAATACCGCGGTCGTCCAATTGAATAAAATTATCCGGGCTTACTTGCCAGTTGGTATAATTCAGCACCAATCCGTCTGGGCTTAGGCTGATTTTTGTAGCGCCACCAAGTTTTTCTGCTGTACCTGCAAGCAGGAACTTCACGGCATCTTTTTCGTCTTTCGTGCTCGCATTATAAGTGATGAGATTGTTTTGTACATTTCCGTTCACATTTACATTTTGTAAGGCGATGCTTTCATTCTTAAATTCCCCCAGTTTTACTTCATAAATCAGGGCGTCATTAAAATTATTTATGGTTAATTGACCTTCGCGCAGTACATTTTTACCGTAGGTAACCTCCGGTATTTGTCCATTTACTTCGAGGCGGTGTGAATCGGCATCATACTTTCCTGTGAGTGTGACGGTTTCAAATTCAGTAAGTTCCGGCACGAAATTCCTCACTAAATTGTCGTCTTTTACCTTAGCATCAAAAGTGAAATATTGGTTTGGATCCACGCGAACGATTTGCGTTCCCGGCTTTTGGAACTGATAATATTGATTAATGGTCTGCTGCAGCGATCCAAAAATTTGCGTAAGCTTGAATTTCCCGCGCATATCCACGTCTGCAACCTGTGATTGCAGGGTGATACGGTTGCTGTCGGCAGTTGATAAAGCGGTAAGCATCACTTCCTGCACCGGATACACATTTTTGGTGTCAGAAATCGCAAAGTTTTCAAGATGAAGATAACCGTTCAGCGCATCAGGATTTAAGCTGCTGAAATCACCATCGATGTCGCCGGCCAAAATCATTTCATCATTATAGAAACCCAAACGGTGCAGATCCAGTTTTCGAATGCTGCCATTCACCTTTATCGCCGGATTTTTATCGGTAAAGCGCCCCGATGCGAGCAGTTTCAGATTGGCGTTGGGATCCTTCGAATCTAAATTTATCACGTAAGCACCGCGGTTTACCTTCCCGGTAAGCGCCATATTCCGGTAGTTGTAACCATTGTACTGAACAGAAGCAATATTTCCACGCAGGTCAGCAACCGCTTTGGTATAGTCGAAACCGGTACCTTTTACGGCAATTTGTCCCGTAATGGAGCCTACTTCTTTATTTTGAATTATTTTCCCGATTTGCAGATTCTGCAGATTTGCGCGGATATCATAACGTTCCCGGTTCTTGCGGCGCATATCGACCGAAGCGCGGACACCTGCATTCCCCAGTGTTGACTTCACTTTCAGATCGGCGTTGACCACCTGCGTATTTCCTTTTGCTGTGCCTGCGATGGAAAAATGAGAAGGCAGAGCAATAGTGCTCGGAATGGTATTTTTCGGAACCAGATTAAAAACCGTTTTTGCCGAGGAAGAGAGTTCGCGCACGTTGAGGTCATAATATAGGCGGTCCGGGTTCATCGCATTCTTGATGGTTCCGGAAGCGTTTACTTTTAATTGATCCAAACCTGATAACTGCAGTGTTTGAATCTCGAGATTATTGAGCGTTCCTTTAAGCCTGGTATTGATATTTACAATGGCATTGGGATATTTATTAAAAGGAACAGTGCTGCGCAAACTGGGCACCAACATCAGAATGTCGCTGAAGCCGACTTTAGAATTCCGCAAATCAGCAGACACTTTCACAGCGCCGGGATTGGCAGAAAGCTGTTCAGCTGAGTTGTACTGCAGAATAACTTCGTCACGCAAAATGGTTTTTGGCGTTTCCAGATACAGATCTTTCAGGTAGGCCTGCGTGTCATTATAAACAAAATCGGTCTTGAATTTTCTGATATCAAGACCTCGCGCTTCGCGGATTTCTGCAGACTGCACCGAGCCGGCAAACTTTCCGTCCTGCATCTGGAAATTGCGGATCTCTGTATTCAGCTTAGAAAAATTAAGGTGATTAAAGTCCATGCCGGTGCGGGTAGGGGCGATGGCGGTATTATTATAAACCACCTTTACATCATCAAGGATCAGCTTCTTAAGGGCCAGCGCCAACGCGCTTTCATTACCTTTTTGCGTATCGTTATCCGAATTTTTCGGATTGGCATTCTGTGCCGGTAGGTACAGTTTCGCGTTGATGTCTGCTCCTTTCAGATATAAATTCCCAATGGCATAATCATTATTTTGAAGATCCAGTTTTCGAATATTGGTGCTGAGCTCTTTAAAAATAACCTTGGCAAAAGTTTTTGAGTTATCGTCGCCGTAATCGATGTCGAAATCTGTGAGTTTTAAACCATTTAATCCAATTCTCATGGGTTTCTGGCGGTTAAGGGAGTCTACTTTTTCGCCCACCTTATCGCTGACTTCCTCTACGAAATCCTGCTGTAGTTTCAGCCGCAGGCCATCCATCGTAATATCATTCGCCGCGTAGGAATTATTCTGCATATCGAACGTCTTTACGCGCGTATCGAATTTCTTAAAATACACTTCAATATCGTTGCGCGACTGCTGATCGATGAAGGACACGCGGATATCCTGAAGTTTAATTTTGTCAAGTGAAATAATAAAAGGCTTACTCGGACTTTCTTCCGCATCTTTGGTAGCAAAAGCATTGATGATATAATCGAAATTGAAGGTGCCGTTTTCGTTACGCACTACATTCGCCTTCACTCCTTCGAGATCAATGGAAGTGATGTCCGCCGTGTTTTTCAGTAATTTCATCAGGTGCAACCCAACATCCAGTTTGCGCGCATACAATAAAGTGTCCACACGCTGCCCCTGGAGGTACAGGTTTTCCATCACCAGGCTGTTCGGAAAATCCACATAAACACGATCCAAACTGACCTCTGTGTGGATTTTTTTTTCAAGATAGTTGACGAGTTTGCCTTTTGCAAAGTTCTGCACACTTGGCAGTTGCAGACTGAGCACAGCAAGAATAACGATCAGCAAAAGCGCACCGACGGTAATTCCCAGATATTTTAAAATTTTGGTAAAAATTTTCACGCGACTGATTTATGCATTGAATGTACTAAAAAAAAATTATTTTACCGTAAACAACGAATTTTGTTCTTCAGAAATTTATCCCGAGCGTGCAGCTACATTCGTGCCGAGTTGTTTGAAATCTTTGCAAAAAAATTATCTTTGTAAAAACACCCCATGAAAATATTGATTGTTAATGGTCCGAACCTTAATCTGCTCGGCACGCGTGAACCGGAAATTTACGGAAATACCACGATGGAAGCCTGCCTGGAACAGCTTACAACAGAATTTCAGCATCACGAGCTTTTCTATTACCAGTCCAATATTGAAGGGGAACTGATTAATCGTATTCAGCAGAATGATTACGACGCGCTCGTCATCAATCCCGGTGCTTTTACACATTATTCCTACGCGATCGCAGATTGCCTGAAAAATGTTTCTCACCCAAAAGTGGAGGTTCACATCAGCAATATTTATCAGCGTGAAGAATTCCGCCAGAAATCTGTAACCGCCGTCTCTGTCAACGGTGTTATTACCGGATTTGGTTTGGTTGGTTACCGGCTCGCCATCCTAAGTTTGGACTCAGCTCTTTTTTAAACCTTAAATCCTTTGAATATTTAAAATTCAAAGTTATCCCTGATATTCTTCGTATTCATTCCACTGCGTTTCATCAAAGGAGTGGCTGTCTTCAGCCAGAAGTTCGGCCTCGCGCTCCAGATATTCTTTCATGGTAAATGTTACTTTGTCATGAAGTTGGTCTTTAGCGAGTTTTCGCGTCATGGCTTTATCAATTACCATAAAACGTTTTCCCAGCCTGCGGGCCGCGTAGGCGCGCATTCCGGTAGCTTTCAGGATGTCCACGGCCATATTCACCGCGGTGCCCAGCGTTTCGCGGTAAATGTTATCGACGCCGTTATTGATGAAGTCGTACGCGTCCAGGCGATTTTTCGCGCGAACGTAAATTTGGAGTTGAGGAAAATTTTCCCGCGCATATTCCAGGATAAATTTATTTTTCTCCGGGCTGTCCAGGCAAAGAATCAGCAGATCCGCAGTTTCGGCACCAGCTGAACGTAAAATACTGGGTTTCGATGCGTCACCGTAATAAACTTTAAAATCGTTGGAACGCAACATATTCACGCGGTCCGCATCGTTATCCAAAACGGTCGCTTTAATTCCGTTCACGCGCAGCAGCCTCCCAACCGTGCTCCCGAAATGCCCAAAACCGACGATGATGATATTTTTAAGTTTTGCAGGAGTTTCCATTTCAGCGTCTTCCTTGCGCAATGTATTCAGGCGTGGCTCGATAACTTTTTCGTTAATGATAAGCAGGATCGGCGTGATGCACATCGTAATCGCCGTAATGGCCATCAGTTGTGCATTCAGTTTCGGGTCGACCAGATAAAGTTTAGTGGAATAATTAATCAAGACGAAGGCGAATTCCCCGATTTGTGCCAGGCCAAAAGCGACCAGGAAATTTTCATGCAGTTTAAGTTTGAAAAATTTGCCCACGCCCACCAATACGAGAAACTTCACTGCTAAGACCGCAACAGTTGCAGTGAAAATGAACATCGGATCGTCCATGATAACGATGAAATTGATGGTGGCGCCTACACTGACAAAAAAGACGGCGAGCAATAACCCTTTGAAAGGATCGATTTGGCTTTCCAGCTCATGTCGGTATTCACTGGTGGCCAGCATTACCCCCGCGATGAAAGCACCCAAAGCGGCACTGAGACCGACCGCGTGCATTAATTCCGAAACACCCACGACAAGGAATAATGATGAAGCGGTCAGTAATTCATTCATGCCGGAGCGGGAAACATAGCGCAGAAACGGTACAAAGAGATACCGTGCGAGCAGAATCAGCACTGCAATTCCCAGCAAGATCGAGAAAGGCTGCAGCCAGCCGGGCAGATATTGAAGCAGCAATTCATTTTCCCCGTCGCTAGGCTCCTGCGCAATGATCGGAAGCAGCGCCAGTATGGGAATTACAGAAATATCCTGAAAAAGTAATATGGAAAAAGATGCTTCGCCGACGTCCGTTCGGAATATATTTTTCTCTTTTAAAGTTTGCAGAACAATCGCGGTAGAGGATAAGCTAAAACAAAGTGCAGTGACCAAAGCCTGGTCTTTCGTCCAGCCTGCGTAAGAGAAAATAAAAAAGAGTATTGCAAAGGTGGCTAGCATCTGACCTGCTCCCATGCCCAAAATTTTACGCCGGATTTTCCAGAATTTCTTCGGTTCTATTTCCAGGCCGACTAAAAAAAGCAGCATGATGACGCCGAATTCTGTTGCGTCCATAATATCGCTGGAATCGCTGCCGGTCAGTTTCAGGCCAAAGGGGCCGATGATGATGCCACCCAGGATAAAACCGATCACGGAGCTGAGCCCCATCTTGCGAACAAGCGGTACCATGACGATTGCGGCGCCGAGAAATATTAAGGCCGTCTGGGCCAACGAACTTTCATTCATTACTTTTTAATAAATGCGTGATTTTTTGTGAAATTTCTTTAAGTTCAGTTTCATCCAAATCGTCTGCGTTATAGATAGGTAGAATTTTCTTTACATGAATGCCGTTCACCTCCAGTGTCAGTTCCAAAGGTCGCATCAGCTGCTCAATGGTGGTGTCATAAAGTCCGCCGCTTTGGTAGAGCTTTTCATCGGCGCCCACCGTTACGATAATCAGTGCGTCTTTGTTGGCCAGCGGGTGGTCGCTCTCCGCCTTCCAGCTCATGTCAAAAACCTCGTCGATCCATAATTTCAACAATGGCGGCAGCCCAAACCAAAGCAACGGAAAATGAAAGATGAGCCGTTCATATTCCCGTATACGTTTCCGCTCACGAAAAGTGGTGATGTGAAAATCTTCAAATTCCTCATACAAATCCTTGAACGTCAAATTGTAAACGCTGTCATAAGCATGGATCAAGGAAATATTCGTGGTGGAATATTCGAAATAAGGATGCGCAAACAACACCAGCGTTTTCTTCACAAAATTGATATTTGCCTAAAATTAAGTAAAAATCTAAAAAATATCCCGCTAAAAGCCGAAAATCTTTCTACTTTTGGGTAATGAAGGCAATTAAAGTAGCGTCGCAGCAGTCTGTTCGCGAGTTTTTAGATTTCCCCTCGAAACTCTACCAAGCCGACGAAAATTTTATCCGACCCCTGGACGAGGACATTGAAAGTGTGTTCGATCCTAAAAAAAATAAGCTTTATAAATTTGGCGACTGCGAACGTTTTTTGTTTAAGAATAACAGCGATGAAACCATTGGTCGGGTTGCTGTTTTTACCAACCGGAAATACCGCCAGAGCCAGCCCACCGGCGGCATCGGTTTTTTCGACTGCATTAACGATCAGTCTTCGGCGGATTTTATATTTAATTTTTCGCGCGATTGGTTGCAGAAGCGCGGCATGGAGGCGATGGACGGCCCCATTAATTTTGGTGAGCGCGACCGCTTTTGGGGACTTTTGGTGGAAGGTTTCCGCGAACCCCTGTACGGAATGAATTATAACGCACCTTATTATAAACAGTTATTCGAAAATTACGGTTTTCAGGTATATTTTAACCAATTGTGCTTCGGCAGAAATATTCACGATTCAGTCGCCGAAAATTTTCTTGATATGCATGCGCGTGTTTCGCGGAATCCGGCAATTCGGGCGCAGCGGTTGCGTGTGTGCGAACTCAATAAATATGCAGCAGATTTTGCGGAAGTCTACAACAGTGCATGGGCCAGCCACGGCGAAGGAAAACAGATGACGGAACGACAGGCGCAGAAACTTTTTAAAACGCTGAAGCCGGTCATCAACGAACACATTTCATGGTTTGTCTACGAAAATGAAAAACCGATCGCCATGTGGATGAATATCCCGGACCTGAACCAATGGTTCAAATATCTGAACGGCCGTTTTGGCTTATGGCAAAAAATCTTTTTTTTAATGGTAAAGAAACTGCGGAAAAACCGCAAGATGGTGGGGTTGGTTTTTGGCGTCGTCCCCGAATGGCAGCGCCGCGGCATCGATGGTTATATGATTTGGGAAGGTACCAAACATTTTCGGAGAACTACGGCTTTCGAGGAATATGAAATGCAGTGGATTGGAGATTTTAATCCCAAGATGATTAAGATTGCCGAAAGTCTGGAAACTACGGTAACCCGGAAATTAAGCACCTATCGCTTTCTGTTCGACCGTACGCGCGAATTCCAGCGGCACGGATCGGTCTAAATTTACTCGATGAATTTAACGTCGCGGATGTTAAGGAAATAGGTAACGTTGCCTTTCCAATGGTTTTCCTCAGCGGTAAATGCCAGATCGA
>DKJL01000019.1:5412-34267 GCA_002454815.1 Flavobacteriales bacterium UBA6693 | reverse complement strand
CCAGATACATCGAAAGGTGAAACTTCTGACTTGGGAAATAAGGTTCTGCGCCTTTTTCGCTGATATGAAAATTTTTCTCGATTTTGTTTAAAAAATCCTGTTCGCTCAGCCCATTCAGATCTTCCAAAAGCCGGTTATAATCATGAATTTTAATCGACTGGTTGGACACGATAAAACTCAGCACAAAATTATAGGGCTCTGTACCGGAATGGCGCTTATTCTTTTCTTTTTGATTATTGGCATTCAGCGCGGCGGAACCGATCCGATGGTGCCCGTCGGCAATGTAAAAAGAATCGATCTGCTCGATCACTTCTTTGAATTGCTGCATTCTTAGCCGGTTGTCGATGCGCCATAGTTTATGTCGCGTACCTTTTTCATCAACGTAATTCAGCAGCGGAACATTTTTCTCCTCATGATTCATCAGCAGTTCCACCTTAGGATTGGCCATGTAGGTCAACAGGACAGGTTCTGCCTGAATATTCACTTTGTCGAGATAGTGAGCTAAATTTTCTTTCCGGTGTGTCAGCGTCGACTCGTGTTTTTTTATTTTTCCGTTGCGGAAATCTTCAACACTTGCCAGTCCCAGTAAACCACGGAAAACAGATTTATTAGGAAAAATCTGTTCGTACAAATAATACGCAGAACCGTCCTGCACAAGTTTTCGCTCGGACAATAATTCTTCAAAATTCGTCCGGATTTTACGCAGATTGCGGTCCAGATCTTTTGATTTGCTTACCACATAGGGTTTGACCATTTGGATATAGGAAGAATCCTGTTGTGCCTTGTGGTGAAGTTCTTCGTCGGTAAAATTATCTAACGGGTGGGTCGGGAAAACGTCCACATAATCATCATTGGGACGAATTCCGCGAAAAGGTCTAAATATTGGCATTGCTCGTCTCGAATTTTGTTTTTAAATCGATGATCTGCTCGGCCAGTTCCATCCCGATTTTTCGCTGTGCATCTTTCGTGTTGCCGCCAAGATGTGGAGAAAGGGATAGGTTTGGGTTCATCAGCAATGCCAGCTCGGGCGTAGGTTCGTTCTCGAAAACGTCCAGTGCTGCACCTGCCACGATTCCGGATTCGATAAAATCCAAAAGCGCAACTTCATTAAGGACACCCCCGCGCGCGGTATTCACAATATAAATGCCTTTTTTCATTTTCTCGAACTGAGCGGCATCGAGGAGATAACCATTGGTGGCGGGCGTATTGATACTTAAAAAATCCAATTCCGCCAGAAATACATCCATGTCGGTTTCGGTGGTGATATCAAATGAAACAAACTGTCCGTCGAAAAACTCAATTGCGATTTGTTCTGTTCTGGGCTTACGGGTCAGTACTTTGACGCGCATTCCCAAGGCAATTCCCATCTTTGCAACTTCCTGGCCGATACCGCCAAAGCCGATGACACCTAACGTTTTTCCTTCAAGTTCAGTAGCGGAAGAAAATGATTTTTTCAGCGCGTTAAAGTGGGTTTCGCCTTCAAGGGGCATCAATCTGTTCGACTCGTGCAGAAAGCGGGCAAGTGCAAAAAAATGGCCGAAGACCATTTCCGCAACTGAGCGCGAGGAAGCTCTTGGCGTATTGATCACATAACGTCCGGCCTCGATGGCGTATTCCACATCGATATTGTCCATTCCTACGCCGCCACGGCCGATGATCTTCAGGGAAGGGCAGGCGTCAATAAGTTCGCGGCGTACTTTGGTAGCACTGCGGACAAGTAAAACATCGACCTCATTTTCGTTAATATAGTTGGCGAGATGCTCCTGTGAAACGGTGATTTCGAGCAACTCGATCCCGGCATCGTGCAGCATCTGTGCTCCGGCCGGAGAAATTCCATCATTTGCAAGTACTACCATTTATGCTAAATTTTTCATTACATCCACTAAAATCTGTACACTTTCGATCGGCAGCGCGTTATAGATACTGGCGCGGTAGCCGCCTAAACTTCTGTGTCCATTGAGGCCGTTAATACCTGCTTCCTTCCAGCTTTTTTCGAATTGTTCTTTTTTAGATTCATCCAAAAGTTTGAAAGAAATGTTCATCACCGAGCGGTCTTCCTCACGACAGAACGTTTCGAACAATGGGTTGCGGTCGATTTCCGAATACAGAAGTTTTGCCTTGGCATTATTTCTTTGTTCTGCTGCGGCAATACCACCGTTTCGCTCCAGATGTTGTAGCGTCAGTAACGAAGCGTAAACCGGAAAAACCGGCGGAGTGTTGTACATGGAATCCTTGGCAATGTGAAGCGAATAATCCAGATAAGAAGGAATATCGCGACCGGTTTTGCCTAAAATTTCTTTTTTCACCACGACAAGTGTGGAGCCTGCAGGACCCATGTTTTTCTGCGCACCTGCATAGATCAGATCAAACTGATTGAAATCCAACTGACGGGAAAAAATATCCGAACTCATATCACAAACCATCAAAGTATCGACGTTCGGAAAAGTTTTCATCTGTGTGCCGTAGATGGTGTTGTTGGATGTGCAGTGGAAATAATCATATTCAGCACCAACATTATAATCTTTAGGAATAAAAGAATACTGTTCTTCTTTGGAAGAACCAACGATATCCACAGTCCCCAGTTTTTTACCTTCTTTTATCGCTCCAGCCGCCCAAGTACCGGTATCGAGGTAGGCTGCTCTGCCGTTATTGGCTTTCATTAAATTGAACGGAACCATCACAAACTGCAGACTTGCACCACCACCCAGGTAAAGTACCTCATAATCGTCGCCAAGTTTCATGAGTCTTTTTACGATGGCACGCGCCTCTTCCATAACGGGCACGAAATCCTTGCTACGATGTGAGATTTCCAGCAGCGAGAGGCCGATGCCGTTAAAATCTACAATTGCTTCGGCTGATTTTTCAAAAACTTCCTGAGGAAGTATACAGGGCCCGGCACTGAAATTATGTTTTTTACTCATCGTAATGCTGCGTTTATTTTGGATAAATTTATTTGCTTTTGGTTTTTACCATTATTCTCCGTGGAGGAATGCTTTTTTCTCAAGCAGGCTCTCCTCGGATTCTACGTGATCCTCATCAGGAATACAGCAGTCCACCGGGCATACTGCCGCACATTGTGGCTCTTCGTGGAAGCCCATACATTCCGTACATTTATCGGTTACGATAAAATAGATATCGTCGCTTACAGGTTCCTGCGGCGCATCCGCATCAATTGTCAGACCCGATTTCATCACCACTTTACCTTTCAGTGCAGTACCGTCGGAAGCTTTCCAGTCGACAGCGCCTTCATAAATGGCGTTGTTCGGGCATTCCGGTTCACAGGCACCGCAGTTTATACATTCGTCTGTTATTCTGATAGCCATTGCTACTTTATTTTTTAAATTTGCACAAATTTACTAAAAATCCCCCAACTTCCCCAGAGAATGCAGTTAGAAAAACAAATTTCAGGCCTTTGTAAATTAGGCAGTTATATGCAGGAATTCAGCGCCAAATCCGATGCTGATTTCAATGCCAAAGACCATCATTTTATGGCTGTTTTACGGCAGGCGCAGACCGAGAATCCATGGTTCACGATTGAGAATCAGATGTTTGCCCTGCAGCAATGGTCCGACCTGTTAACGCTTGAAAATATTACCACGTGGGTTTCTGTCTACAGGCCAGCTGCAATCTCAAAACGGGTGGGGCTCATTTTAGCCGGAAATATTCCGCTTGTGGGTTTTCATGATGTCGTGTCAGTGGTGCTAAGTCAGCACATTCCGCTCATCAAACAATCGTCGAAAGACAAAGTGGTACTTCCTTTTTTGATGAAAATGTGGGACGGGTTTTCAGACGGAAACGTTGCGTACGAATTTGTGGAAAGGTTGGAGGATTTTGATGCGGTAATTGCCACGGGAAGCAATAATACCGCCCGTTATCTGGAGTATTATTTTAAAGACCATCTAAGTATTATACGAAAAAACAGAACTTCTGTAGCGGTGATTACCGGTGAGGAAACTGAAGCAGATCTTGTGGCATTGGCGGAAGATATTTTCAGATATTACGGCTTGGGTTGCCGCAACGTAACGCGGTTGTTTTTGCCTGAAGATTTTAAAATCGACCGTCTTTTTGAAAACTTTGTAGGCTTTGGTGACGTGATTAATCACAACAAATACGCGAATAATTATGAGTACAACCGCGCTATTTATCTGCTTAATCAAGAACGATTTTGGGACAACAACTTCGTGATGCTGAAGGAGGATAATTCGCTTTTTTCGCCGTTGTCCGTCGTGAATTTCAGCCGCTACAAAGACATGTCTGAGGTTAAAGATTTTATCCACCAGAATGAAGAAAACATTCAGGTCGTGGTAGCGGGTGCAGCTGCGGGCTTAAATTCAGTTCCGTTCGGTGAGGCGCAACATCCCGCGCTGGATACCTATGCTGATCACGTCGATACGATGCGCTTCCTGGAAGTGATTTAATTTTACCACCGCGCTTTTTTCGGATTTAAAAAAGTGGTGAAAACAAGCACTTCCTGCCCGAAGCGTGTTTCTATATGTTCAGTAATATTTTTAAGTTCGATCTCTATAAAGTCCTGTCGCTTCTCTGTGTTTTCAAACATCAGCAGCAAATTCGTATTCTGGCCTTCGTTCACCAGGTCGCTTTCTACTTCAGAGAGCAGATATCTTTCTGCATCCATCAGGTTTTCCACCATCTCGTGCAATTCGTTATCGACATAGTTTTCCCATTGCGGCTTTACCTCATTGGTGTTGTGAAATGTAAGGCTTAAAACACTCATTACTTTTAACTATATTTAAAATTACTCATCTATATTTCGACCCAAAATTCGGTATTTTTTTCGTAAATTAGCACGTTATTAAAAACGGAAAATTAAGAATCATCGGCAGTTAAGATAACCGCCTGATTTTCATTGTACTAAAAATATTATGCATACAGAAGGAGAGAAGTTAATTCCGATCAACATTGTTGATGAAATGAAGTCGTCATACATTGATTATTCAATGTCGGTAATCGTCTCGAGGGCGCTGCCGGATGTAAGGGATGGCCTGAAACCCGTACACCGAAGAGTTTTGTACGGTATGTATGGCCTCGGAGTATTTTCCAACAGGAAGTATTTGAAATCTGCCAGAATCGTCGGGGATGTACTCGGTAAGTATCACCCGCATGGCGACAGCTCGGTGTACGATGCGATGGTTCGTATGGCACAACCGTGGAGTCTGCGCTATACGCAGGTGGACGGACAGGGTAACTTCGGATCGATGGATGGGGATCCGCCGGCAGCAATGCGATACACGGAAGCCCGTCTGAAAAAAGTGTCTGATGAAATTTTAGCGGATCTCGATAAAGATACCGTAGATTTCCAGAACAACTTCGATGACTCCATGACGGAGCCGACGGTGATGCCCACGAAAATCCCGAATCTATTGGTTAATGGAACCTCTGGGATCGCGGTGGGGATGGCCACTAATATGGCGCCACACAACCTTTCTGAAGCGGTGGATGCGATCTCTGCTTACATTGACAATCGTGAGATTACGATTGACGAACTTATGAAATTCATTATTGCCCCCGACTTCCCAACTGGTGGTATTATTTATGGGTACGACGGCGTGCGGGACGCTTTGCACACCGGACGGGGCCGCATTATTTTACGGGCGAAGGTAAGTTTTGAAGAAGTTGGAAACCGTAATGCAATTATCGTAACAGAGATTCCTTATCAGGTCAACAAAGCCGAAATGATTGCGCGTACCGCAGAGCTGGTGAAAGACGAAAAAATTCCTGGAATCTACGAGATCCGTGATGAATCTGACCGTCAGGGGATGCGCGTCGTTTATGAACTGAAGCACGATGCGATCCCGAATGTGGTACTCAATATGCTTTACAAATATACGTCGTTGCAGACTTCGTTTAGTGTCAACAATATTGCACTTGTTAAAGGCCGTCCGGAACAGCTTAATGTGAAAGACCTGATCCGTCATTTTGTAGATCACCGGCATGAGGTTGTTGTTCGCCGTACGAAGTACGATCTTAACAAAGCCCGTGAGCGCGCACATATTCTCGAAGGCTTCATGAAAGTCATCGGCACGCAGGATGATTTGGACAAAGCCATTGCCATTATCCGAAACAGTTCCAGCCCGCATGATGCGAAAGAAGGATTGATGACGGAATTTGAGCTTTCTGATGTCCAGGCACAGGCCATTCTTGATCTTCGCCTGGCGCGTCTGACCGGCATGGAGTTGGATAAAATCCGCGCTGAATATGACGAAATTATGAACTTGATTAATGATCTGGAAGACATCCTGGCGAACGAACCGCGCAGATTCCAGATTATTAAAGAAGAATTACTTGAAATTAAAGAAAAGTACGGTGACGAACGCCGGACTGAGATCGATTATTCCGGTGGTGAAATGTCCATTGAAGATCTTATTCCGGATGAAAAAGTGGTACTCACCATTTCCCATGCCGGCTATATTAAACGGACGTCACTTTCCGAGTACAAAGTGCAAAGCCGCGGAGGTGTCGGAAACCGTGCTGCTACGACGAGGGACGAAGATTTCCTGGAGTATATCGTAGCCGCGACAAATCACCAGTATATGCTCTTCTTCACGGAAAAAGGAAAATGTTTCTGGCTGAGGGTTTTTGAAATTCCGGAAGGTTCGAAAACTTCGAAAGGCCGCGCTGTGCAGAATCTGATTAACATCGAACCTGATGACAAAATCAAGGCGTATATCAGAACCAATGACCTGAAAGACGTGGAGTACGTAAATCAGATGAACGTTGTAATGATTACGAAAAACGGAACGATTAAAAAAACATCTCTTGAGGCGTATTCCCGTCCAAGAACCAACGGTGTTAATGCAATCGAAATCCGCGATAACGATATGTTGCTCGGCGCACGTTTGACGAACGGTGATTCTGAAATTATGATCGCAACTAAAAACGGTAAATGTATCCGCTTCCCGGAAGAGAAAGCTCGTGCGGTGGGCCGCGGTTCTATCGGTGTGCGCGGTATCTCTCTCGACGAAGATGATGAAGTAATCGGCATGATCGTCATCGACGATGTTGAAAATGAAACCGTGCTTGTTGTTTCTGAGAAAGGTTACGGGAAACGTACAGCTGTAGAAGATTATCGGGTAACGAACCGCGGCGGTAAAGGTGTTATTACACTTAATATTACCGAAAAAACAGGACAGCTTATTGCTATTCAGTCGGTTACTGATGACGATGGTTTAATGATCATCAACAAATCCGGTGTGGCGATTCGAATGGGAATGGACGAGATGCGCGTGATGGGCCGAAATACGCAGGGCGTGAAATTAATTAACCTTAAAAAGAACGACGAAATTGCGGCAATTGCCAAAGTTGAAATGGATCGTGAAGTCGCCATCGAAGAAGAAAATGATACTTCTGCAGAGACTGAAAATGAGGAACCTGCAGAAAATCTAAATCTCAATAACGAACTCGAAGACACCACAGATCTTGAACCGGAATCAGAAGAATAAAAGCAAACAAATTTTAATTATAATCCAAATGAAAAAAATATTTTTAAGCGCAGCAATGCTTACTGTAGCCTTTGCATTTGCACAAAAGAAAGAAATTGCAGCTGCTGTAAAAGCCGTTGATGCAGGCGATGTCGCAACTACGTCGGCACAGCTGGCACAGGTGGAAAGTACGATCGGTAATAAAACCTATCTGCTGGAGCCTGCTTTGTTAGAGCAGTATTATTACGCCAAAGGTTTGTCTTTGCTGAAATCCGGCAAGACGGCTGAAGGTGCCACGTATCTGGCCAAAATTAATGACTTGGCAAAGAATAAGATTTACGTCGGAAAAGATTCCTCAAAATCAAAAGTATACTATGTAGGAAAAGCTGCTGCTGATGCGTCCGGAGTTCAGGGCTTGAAAGAAGAATCGTACAATCCGACTTTGGTTGCTAAGCTTGGAGCGTCTTTAAATCCAACAATTGAAGCGGCTAATAAAGCTGCAGTAAACGCTTATAATGCTAAAAATTACGTTGCTGCGGCACCGAAATTTAAAGAAGTATACGACTTGCTGAAAGCTGCCGGACAGGATAATAAAAAATACATGTATTACTCCGGTCTTACCTACGCGCTTGGCGACAAAAAAACCGAAGCCGCGGAGATCTACAGAGACTTGATCGACTCAGGTTATACCGGAATCGAAACCACTTATACCGCTAAAAACAAGAAGACCGGCGAAGTAGAAAATCTTGATAAAACCAGTTGGGATCTGTATAAAAAGATGGGTGCTTCCGGCGAATATGCTGACTTCAAAACAGAAGTTTCCCCAAGCATAGAGCAGGAACTTTATGAAACAACGGTTGCATTGTTGCTGGATAGCGGAAAACCGGACGAAGCGCTTGCTTTACTGGACAAAGGAATAAAGAAGTTTCCTAACAATGCTAAACTTGCAGAACTACAGGGAACCGCTTATTTCAAGGCAGGGAAAACTGAGGAGTTTGTAAACAATCTCAAAGCGCAGTTGGCGAAAAATCCTAATGACGCTAATAATTGGTACAACCTTGGCGTTCTTCAGAGCAAAAACCCAGCGACTGCAGCTGACGCCGAGGCATCCTATAAGAAAGCTGTTCAGCTTAAGCCAGACTTCACACAGGCCTATCAGAATCTCACGTATCTTACGATGGGCGATGACGCTAAAGCAATCGATGATTACAACGCTGCACGTAAAGCGGGCAAAACCGAGCAAGCCAATAAAATCATCGAAGCTAGACGTGCTCGACTGGCTGCGACACTTCCTTACGCAGAAAAATGGTATCAGTACGATAACAACAATCTCGACGCGGTAACACTCCTGAAAGGTTTATACCTCTCAAATAAGAATGAAGCAAAACATCAGGAATTTAAAGCGAAAGAAGCAGCCTTACAGGCAACTCAGAAGTAATAGTTCATCATAACGATTATACTTGGGCACACTGCAAATGCAGTGTGCTTTTATTTTAAAACTGTTTTGGTTTAATAATATTTCTGCTCTGAACTTTCGCAAAGTCTGTCATTCTTTGTAAATTCACGTAAAATTATAATATTATGACTTCAGCAGAAAAAATAAATGCCCTGCGTCACCAGATGGCCGAAAACAATATCGATGCTTTTATCGTTTATTCTTCCGATCCTCATATGAGCGAATATCTGCCCAAAGAGTGGCAGGAGCGTTCCTGGCTTTCAGGCTTCACAGGTTCGGCAGGTTTTGTTGTGATTACACAGGATAAAGCAGGACTGTGGACCGATGGGCGTTACTTTGTTCAGGCGCCGCTGGAGCTCGAAGGTTCGGGTATCGATTTGTTTAAGGACGGTATGGAAGGTACACCCAACTATATCGACTGGATCATTTCGGAGATTCCCGAGAATGGAACCGTAGCCGTTAATGCGCTCGCCACGTCGCACGCGAACTGGATGCTGCTGAAAGAAAAACTAAAAGCAAAAAACTGTTTACTGGTGGATCTTCCTTTGTTACAAAATATTTGGTTAGACCGCGATAGCGACGCCGTCAAAAATCCCATTTTTGTACATCCCTTACATCGGGCCGGCAAATCGGTCGCAGAAAAACTGTCGGATATCCGTCATAAGATGGAAGAATCCGAAGCCTCCGTACACATCATTTCCAGTTTGGATGACGTGGCCTGGACCTTAAATCTGCGTGGCAGCGACGTGGAATCCAACCCTATTTTTCTGGGTTATATTATTTTGACCAAGAACGAGACAAAGCTTTTCGTTGATTTGGAAAAATTAGACCTGGAGGCGCGCGAACAGCTACAGGATGCTTGGGTAAAAGTAATGCCTTACGAAGATTTTTATGAAGATCTCAAAAATTTCGAAAATGAAACCGTTTTGATCTCGCCGAATAGCAATCAGGCAATATTCGAAGCATTGGGCGACGATAATACCCTTATCAAAGCGCCGGTGCCGGGCAACCTGATGAAAGCACAGAAGAACGACGCAGAACTGGCCGGTTTCCGCACCGTGATGCAGAGGGACGGCGTAGCGATGGTAAAATTCCTGTACTGGCTTACGCATCAGGCCGGCAAGGAAGAAATGACGGAATATTCTATCGGCGAAAAACTTCGCGGTTTCCGTGCGGAAAGGGAAAACTTCGTCGGCGAAAGTTTCGGCAGCATCGTTGGTTACAGGGAGAATGGCGCCCAGATGCACTATTCTGCCAAAAAAGAAGGCAGCAAAGAAGTCACCAATAAAGACACGATTCTGGTGGATTCGGGCGGACAGTATCGCGAAGGTACGACTGATATTACGCGAACTTTAGCGTTGGGCAACGCCTCGGAAGAGTTCCGACGCAACAGTACCCTGGCGTTGAAAGGGCTGATCCAACTTTCTATGGTCAAGTTTCCGCGTGGCACGAGGGGAGTGCAGCTCGATGCTTTTGCGAGGCTGGCGTTGTGGAAAGAAGGCAAGGACTATAACCACGGCACGGGGCATGGCGTTGGCAGTTTCATGAATGTGCATGAAGGACCCCAAAATATCCGGAAAGATCTCAACGCGCAGGAACTTTTGCCGGGAATGGTTTTGTCCAATGAACCGGGCTTTTACTACGAAAATCATTATGGCATCCGACACGAAAACCTCATTGCCGTCCGGGAAAATGAAACGACCGATTTCGGCACTTTCTACGATTTTGAAACGCTCACTATTTGCCCTTTCGACCGCAACGTCATCGTAAAAGAATTACTGACGGAACCCGAACTCGACTGGCTGAATGATTACCACGACTGGTGCCGCGAAAAACTGGAAAGTGATCTTGATGGTGAGATCAAAGACTGGTTCCTGGAGCAGGTAAAACCTTTATAGGCAGCGAAAAAAAGTATTGGAAAACTTTGCTAAGTTTTGAACTTTATCCTCGAACTAATTAAATAAAACTGTCAAAAGCCGTTTCATCAGGTTATGAAACGGCTTTTTTTTGGGCGTGTCCCTCGCCGCCGATTTTGCCGGGGCTCGGGCCGGGCTCTTCGTTACAATTCCTCGGATCGGCGCTCGCTTCGCTCGCGCCCATCCTGCGGGATTTCCACTGCGATCCCTCACGCATTATGCCCCAATGAAAAAGACCAAACAGGCTACAATCGAGAAAGACAAAAAACACGGGAAAAATTCTCGTTGTAGTTTTATTCGTTCCCCAAAAAACAGAAATCTAATTGTCTGACCTCTGCTTTTCCCAAACCTTCTCATGCAGCCGCTTGATTCTCTCCAGCAATTCCCCCTCATCCGGTCCGCGCACTTCCACTTCGTTAATGATTTCTTCCACCGGAATAAAACGGATCGGTGCCGATGGCAGCTCATGTTGCTTCTGCCACTCACCAAGTTGTTCGGCAGAACTAAGGTAAACGAGCGAACCGATTCCCACCCAGCCGTGCGCCGCGGCACACATCGGGCAATGTTCGCCGGTAGTGTACATCGTGGCGGACTTTCTTTGATCGGCCGAAAGATGTTCAGCAGCCCAGTGGGCCAAGTCGATTTCAGGGTGCGCCAGCACCGTTTTTTCGTTCATGCGGTTGCGGGCTTCAGCCAAAATTTCACCCTCAGCATCTACGAGTACTGAGCCAAAAGCTTCGTCGCCGGCATCCGCTGCTTCGGCAGCAAGTTCCAGACAGCGCTCGAGATATTTAATGTCGTTTTCTTTTAGTGCAGTGGCCATGATTTTTTTTTTTAATTACTTTAAAAATTTAGGAACAGCGAATTACAATTGGCAGAGTAGTACAAAGTGCAAAAATTCCATAATATCATTCTTGTTTATTTTTCAGCATATACCGAATGATCGCCAGCCTGGAGTCCGAACGGGGATCAGAAATATCAGCCGGTGTCGGATAAATTTTTACGATTTCAGGATTGTCTTTATTCAGGAACGCCATATTGGCTTCGCCGCCCGTAAGCAGAAAATCGGCGAGACCAACGTGATAAATCTTATTCGGATCAACAGGAACCGAATTTAGAGTCCAGTTCCTGGCCGCTGCATCATAATTCAAACTTTCGGAATATTGCAGAAATCCACCGGAACCCACATTGTTCCGTCCCGCCTCCAAAGTCCGCAGCAACAGGCTGCCTTTCATATCTACTTCCACGATACCGCCGCCGTAGGGCAGCGTTCGTATAATATCGTATTCCGTGATGGGCATCTGCAAAACATCATCCACGCGGATAGAACCGGAATTCAGCAGTACGACCTCAGCTTTCGGTGTCGCTTGCTCCATGGCTGCCACCACAACCTGGGTCAGATTGGTTTTGCCGCTGCGGATAAATTCTTCGCGGCCGTCCAGTGGTTCGCCGGATTGTTGAATCACGCGTCTGGCATTAAAGCCGAGTTCCTCGAAATTCTTCTCGCCGATGTCCATCCATTTTTCAACAACTAAAGCAGTAGCAGGGTCTTTTGCAATCGTAGTGTCGATCATCCGCAGTTCCGGAACAACGGATGTTGATTTATTTTTAACATCGATGGTCAGGGTGTTAACGTAAGCAGATTTTGCGTTGGCATGTGCTTTTGTAATGTACACATTACCGATTTTTTTAAAACGCATATCGTGCTCATGGCCACCCATTATTAAAGCCAGCTCCGGAACACGTGTCGCTAAAACACTGTCTTCCTCAATGGCCAAATGGGTGATTGCCACCACGGCGTCCACCGAATCTTTCAGCTGATGATACAACTTTTCGGCTACCTCAACTTCATTGGTATACGTCACGTATTCCGCTTTATTAAATGGCAGGGTAAGGCCGATAAAACCGACCCTGGCTTTGGTGCCATCCGCATCCTGCACATTTAAGATATAAGTCTGCGGAAAAGGTTCAGGACCGGAAGAAGTGGTTTTAACGAAAGGAACCGCGCCCGATTTAGTCTGGTGAAAGGTATTGGAAGAAATCCAGTCAAAAGTCGATTCATTAATTCGGTCCTGCAATTCATCTTCCTTAATGTCGAACTCATGATTGCCAAAAACAGCGAAATCCAGACCGGCAGCATTCAGCGATTCTACCATTTGTTTGCCTCGAATGCGCTTTCCTTCATATTTCAAGCTGTTGTAAACGGAGGGGCTCAGAAAATCGCCGGCCATGACCATAAAGGTATTTGAGTTTTTTGCCAGTTCCTGTTTTTTAAGCGACGCCACACGGGCTACGCCTCCAACCGTTCCGCCCTGCATGGCCTCGATTTCGTACACATCGTTGATCTGCACAAAAGTGACGGTGATTTTTCCATCGTCGGTCGTGGTGGGCGGAACTGCGGTTTTACAGGAAGCCAGAAACAGAACCGCGCAAAGCGCAGAAATTCGGATAGAAGTTTTCATATCATTAGTTTATCCCAAGTTATCAATATTTGATGAGTGCTGCAAATGCCGCCCTGTTGGACTGGAGATAGGTTTATCTTCTAACGCAGCATTTTTTACAAAGGTCTGTTTTTCTCAATTTCCAACCTTAACCTAACCATTTTCGGAACTCTGCCGTAACCGAAGCGCTGGTAACCAGTTTTATTTTGAGATTTTTCATACTTAGAGAAAGCCGGTCGCCAAAGTAGGATTCGATCTTTTCGATGAAATTCAAATTGATAATCTCTCCACGGTTAATCTGAAAGAAACATTTAGGATCCAAATCTGAAATTAAGTCAGAGAGCTTGGCGCGGAATTCATAAGATTTCCCTTTTTCGTCGTAAGCATTCAACTTCCCCTCGGAAGAAAGTATGGCAACAGTCTGAGCGACATTCAGCAGGTGAATTCCGTCCGTAGTTTTAATCATCAAACGTTCTTTATACTTTTTTTGAGGCTGTTGCAATAACACCGAAAGTGCAGCCCAGTCGACTTCATGGTTTAGCGAACGTAAAGTCTGAAACTTCTCCATAGCCTGCCTGAAGCGTTCATAGCGGATCGGTTTCAGCAAATAAGCGATTCCGTTAACATCAAAAGCCTCCTGATAAAAGCTGTTGTAGGCGGTCGTAAAAATAATGGGAGACGTGATTATATTCTCTTTTAGCAAGGAAAAGACATTACCGTCGAGCAGCTCGATGTCACAAAAAACCAGATCAACCTGACCATGCGATGCGATCCATGCGCTCACCTTTTCTTTACTTGGAAGTTGTGCGGCAATTTGAATCGCAGCGTCATATCTGCTGAGATATTCTGCAATGATCTCGGCATTTAGCGGCTCATCTTCAATAATCAGTACTTTCATAAGATCAGTGGAATTTCTACGGTATAGTCTGTTTCGCTTTTTATAAAGTTTACCTGCCTGCCAAAATTGAGTTCATAGCTTTTCTGCAGAAACTCATTGCCTAGCCCGGAGCTGTGCGTAAAATCTACCGCATGTAGATCGTTCACAATCTTAACGGCATTTTCAGTGCGAAAAATCGTGATGACCAAAGGGATTTCAGTCGAGGCGCGGTTGTGTTTAACGGCATTTTCCACTGCCAGCTGGAGCGAGCACGGCAGAATGAAACCCGTTTGATCGGTAAGTGTAATGTCAACAATGTAAGCGTCACCAAACCGCTTTTTCATCAGTGAAACATATTTTTCAAGAAAGGCGATTTCCTCTTGCAGGCTGACCAGTTCTTCTTTAGTATGATCGAGATAGTAACGGTAAACATCCGAAAAATCCTCCACGAAAGCTTCCACTTCCGCAGGTTTGTGCCGCACCAGGCCTGACAGTAAACTCAAATTATTAAAGAGGAAATGCGGCTCCAGATTTTTCTGTAACATTTTATATTGTAGAATTTCCTTTTCCTTTTCAACACTTTGCAGGTTTACCGCAATCCTCGCCTTGTCGCGGAAAGCCAGATAAGCCAAAGTTAAACCACTGATATACAAGTGAAACATGACTGTGCTGAAGACAAAATTACCAACCAGCATATCGAAGCTTGTGCCGATGCCGTAAATGACAAACCGTTCCGTCACGTAAAAAATACTGTGCGAAACCGCGTAGATCAACACCGAAACCAGTAAGGCCATTGCGATCTTTGAAATGTTCTTTAAAGACCAGCTCTCTGCTAATTTCCAGGCAAGCAGTGTGCTCACAAGGGAAAGCGCACAGGCGATCAGACCAAAAACGTGCACCGAAATTTCGTAAAAATCGATATCGCCAAACTTTCTGGTGATGTACA
The DNA here is from genome assembly GCA_002454815.1 of Flavobacteriales bacterium UBA6693. Classification (GTDB taxonomy): domain Bacteria; phylum Bacteroidota; class Bacteroidia; order Flavobacteriales; family Weeksellaceae; genus Kaistella. The sequence continues at coordinate 19,192 of DKJL01000019.1, read as the reverse complement.
GTACGTAAGTTTGAACCGTGTTCACCACCGCGATAAATAAGCCGATGAGCAGGATATTACCTAATATTTTGCTGTTTTTCATCACTTCAAAAATGGGCATTTTTTGTGAAGAAAAAATGCCCGGAAATTAATTAATTTGTTTCGGTGATCAGAAAGTCGCGAGTTTCGCCTTTTTCATTGATGGTCTGAATTTTTGGCTGCCCCTTTTCATTGACATAAATCATCAGCTTTGGCTTTCCACTTTTATCGGAGATGAACAGGCCCTGTGAATTTCCTCTTGTTTTGCCGACAAATAATAGTCTTTTGCTGCCTTGGAGGTCACTGATCTCGCGAAACTTCTCGTTGCGCTTATTTTCGTCAGCGATTTTTTCCGCTTCAGCAAAAGCAGCATTTCTGGGGTTCAGACCCTGCAGATCGGGAAAGTCGTTTACAATCAAACCACGTTCGGACATAATTTTATTGTTGTTAATGTTTTCACTGTTAAGCAATTGTAAAACCTGATCATCGCGAAAGCGGTCCATGGTTATAGACATGCCGCTCATTACGGAGCCGTCGTCTTTTTTTCTGGCCGCGTAGATCAGGCCACCGCATTCGTCTCCCAAATCATTAAAGAACATCAGGCCGGCTTGTCTTTCTCGCTTTTCAAAATCTTTTCCATCCATGCGTCCCGAATGCTGCAACTCTTTGTTGGAAAGCACCATGCGCACCGTTCCATCTTTTTCTACGATGTTAATGCGTTTCGCGTTGATGACATCGAAGTTTTCGATCTTTTGTTCCAGACGGAAAGAGTTCAGAAGGGTGAACAGCAACATTGCTGCGCTGAAGAGTACAAGATTAAGCGGAAGTTTTACAGTCGTTTTCATTATTGTAATTGTTTTGGTTAATAATGAAATAAAGTTAAGCTGCATTCCCGTTCGTAAGGACAGCTATACAGCGAATCGCGGGAAATCGCTGATAAAGTCGCGGAAAAGCGAGATGAGCGAAATTCCTTTTTAGTTAAAGTAACGAATTCAAATTAATATTTGGAACGTTCTTAATATCCAGCTAAGATTTTCATCGAAAACATCAGGTCGGCAGAATCCGTATATTTTTAATTTAAAAAACCCGGAACTTCCTTCAAAACGTATGAAACTAACGTTCAGCTGATCTTTAAAAAATTAAGTCCAAAGACGCTTGATAAAAGCGATGGCGTTTTTTGAGGCGATCTTATGCGCCAAATCCTGGCCAAACTGCTCTTCAAAATCAGCGTTGAGTTCGGGATAAGCCGCTGCATTTTCGTGCTCTTTAAAATAAAAAGGAATCCGTGATTTGTCGGGATGGCTTTTGGTGTAAAAATAATCAGCGCCGTAACAAATTGCGTTTTCCGCGCCGAGAGCAAGGCCCTGAGCCACATGCTGCTGAAGTGCCTGAGACTCGTCGGGATTAACGAAAGCACGGACAAAATTCAATCCGATCAAACCTTCTTGATGAATGATTTCCTGCGCCAGTTCGTTGGGCAGATTTCGTGGATGCTCATAAACGTGGCGATAATTGGAATGGCTGGCAAGAATTGGAATGCGAAGATTTTGCCTGGCGATATAATCCAGCATGCCGTACGCAAGTGCATCGCTGGTGTGGGAAAAATCGACTGCGATCTGCTGTCCATGGAGATAATCGAGTAGCGCACAACCGTCGTTCTTCAGTCCGGCATTTGAAAAATTGCCACCGCCAAAACGGTTTTCAGCGTGATGCGTAAAACTGATGTAAAGCAGCTCGCCGACTTCCTCGCGCAAACGTTCCAGGTTTTCAAAGCCTTCTTTCAAGGTCATTTCTTCACCGCAAAAAGCCGAGCCGTTTTCAACAGCGGCCAGCATGCCGGTATTTTCCTCAGCTGCAAAGGTTTCCAAATGTTTTTTCTCAAAAGCGTACAGTTCATTTTCCGCTTCACGCAAGTCACGGAAAATTTTGCTTTGTTTGAAACCGTAGGCCACACTATCGGGTTCCGTAGCGGCAAAAATAGCCATGACCTGTAGCTTAACATTTCCTTCTTTTAAATAGGGAATCGCGCAACCGATCTCCTCAGTATCGTAAATTGTGGTGTTCGGACGGGTGAGATAGGAAAGCAGATCGCAGTGAAGGTCGGTAATGGGAATGTTCATGTGGTGGTGTCGTCTAAATAGTATTATGAGCTCAAACTTAACAATTTTTTTGCACGGTTCATATCAATGGTGGTAGAGTCCGAAAAATCTAAGAAAAACTCGGTTTGCCAATCCTGTGTTTTTTGTGCCTGTTTGCTGGCAGGTTGCTCCCAGGGCGGGTACACTCTGATACCGCGCTTACCGGCCTTTTCTGAATCTGAAATAATCTGCTGCCGGCGCAAAGTGGCTTTTGGGAATATGAAAACGCCTGTTTGAGAAGGAGTTTTCGTGACGATCATCAATAAATCAAACTGATCATCAACATCGAAAGGGGCGGTGATTTTTTCGCAGTTGCGTTTCCAGATGGTTACGAACTGGCCCGTTTTATTGGGTGTGATTTTAGCGACGCGGAAAATGATTTGCTTATCGTTGAGTTCAAAACGGTGGGCAGCGTAATCCCGGCTTTCCGGTTCGGGTTCAAGTTGAGTCAGACCGTAATTGCAAGGTTTGAAGATCATGTTATTCAGGCTGTCGATTAATGACAATTTTGGGGCAGATAAGGTCATTGCTGGTCAATTAAAAGAACATCTACGCACATTTTCAAATTTGTTAAACTTTGATATCCGATACTGAAACCACTACATTACCAACAGGATCTTGCCAATATGTTCGCTGCTTTCCATCAAGCGGTGCGCATCGGCGGCTTCCGCAAGAGGAAATTTTTTGTAGATGATGGACTGAATCTGTTTTGAGTGAAACAGGGGCCAGATATTTTTTTCGACGTCTTTGGCGATCTGGGTTTTTACGTCGGCGGTCTGCGGTTTTAAAAAACTTCCCGTCACCGTGAGATTCTTCGCCATAATGGTGCGCAGATTAATATTCACGTCCATGCTTTTCATGCCGTTGATGTAACAGAGTCGGCCTTTTTTATTCAGAATGTCGAGATTCTTTTGGGTATAATCTCCACCGACCATGTCTAAAATGACATCGATTTTTTCGTCTTTCCAGACTTCTTCGAAATTGTATTCTTTATAATTAAGAACGTGATCTGCGCCAAGTTTTTTGAGGAAGTCCACCTTTTCCTCTGTTCCCGCAGTGGAGTAGGTTTCGCAACCCCAGGCTTTTGCCATTTGTAAACCCATGGTTCCGATGCCACTGGTTCCGCCGTGGATCAATAATTTTTCGCCAGGTTGAAGTTTGCCTAAATGAAAGACATTGAACCAAACCGTGAAAACCGTTTCGGGAATTGCTGCCGCATCGGTTAAACTGATTCCTTCGGGAATGGGAAGACAGTGAGAACTGTCGACAACAACATATTCGGCATAACCGCCGTCTGCAATAAGCGCACAAACTTTATCGCCGACTTTTTTATCGGTTACGGCTTCACCGATTTCTGTGATCTCGCCGGAAACTTCTAAGCCGGGAATCAAAGTGGTGGGTGAACCTTTGCCGTAAGTCGCTGTGTTTTGTCGCGTGATAATATCGCTGCGATTGACGCCGGCGGCTTTTACTTTAATCAGCACCTGGTTTTCTGCCGGTGTTGGTTTTGGAGTTTCCTGTAATTCTAAAACTTCCGGACCACCGGATTTTGTGATATGGATTGCGCGCATTTATTGGTTTTTTAATAGAACAGCTCATTAGAAACTCTCAAGATGCCTAAGATAGGCAAATGACGGACTGCGTTCTATTTCTATCAAATTTATGAATTTATATTTTTTGTTTGTTCCGATGCTAACAAGTTTCCCTTTCAGCAGAAAAACCACGCTCCATTCTAGCCCCGATGGAAACGGCATCCTTTTTTTTCTGCCGGAAGGCAGGAGAAAAAAGATATAGTGGACAGCGGGACGGGTCTTCGAAAAAGACGATATCCGAGTGCTCCTAAAACCAGGAATGATTGCGTAATTTTGCAGCATGAATCAAGATACGATTTGTGCGCTGGCTACCGCGAACGGGGTGGGCGCGCTGGGAATTATCCGCCTTTCCGGGATCGAGGCCGTAACGATCGTGCAACGTTGTTTTAAAGGAACAAACCTGGAAACAGTGGCTTCGCATACGGTACATTACGGGTATATTGTGGATGGGAAGAGTCATGAGCCAAGAATCAGGAACCAAGAAGCGGGAACCGGGAATCAACAGGAAAGAGAAAAGACAATAGATAACGGACAGGAGATCGACGAGAGCCAAGAATCAAGATCCAAGAACCAAAGCACAGGATTTGAAAGTCTTATAATTACACCCGACACCCGAAAGCCGACACCCGACCACTCAGAACTTATTGACGAGGTGATGGTTTCCGTTTTTCTCGCGCCGAAGACGTTTACGACCGAAGATGTGGTGGAAATCTCTTTTCATGGATCGCCGCATATTGCCAAGAAAATTCTGGAAGTTTTGGTGAAAAATGGGGCGCGATTGGCAAAAGCCGGGGAATTTACCATGCGGGCTTTTATGAACGGCAGAATTGATCTGGCGCAGGCGGAATCGATTGCTGATCTGATTGCTTCGGAAAATGAGGCGTCGCGGAAAGTGGCCTTGAATCAGTTGAAAGGCGGAATTACTCAGGAGATTTCGATCCTTAGAAATGACTTGCTGAATTTTACCTCGCTCATTGAACTGGAACTGGATTTCGCGGAAGAGGATGTGGAATTTGCGGATAGAAAAGCATTGGTGCATTTAATTCATAATTTAAAATCTAAGATTCAAAATTTAACCGAGAGTTTCCAGTACGGGAATGCGCTGAAAAATGGAGTGGAAGTTGCCATCATCGGGAAACCGAACGCTGGAAAATCGACGCTTTTGAATGCTTTATTGAAAGAAGAAAGAGCCATTGTGTCTGAAATTGCAGGCACAACGCGCGATACGATTGAGGAAGTGATTCATTTGAAAGGAACGGCTTTCCGGTTTGTAGATACGGCGGGACTTCGGGAAACGACAGATGTCATTGAGAAAATTGGCGTAACGAAAGCCAAGGAGAAGATTGCTTCGGCGAAAGTGCTGTTGTACCTCTACGATGAGCAGGATTCTACGACGGAGGAAGTGATTGCTTTTGTAAAGGAATGCCACCGCGAGGATCTGAAAATTGTGTTGGTTCACAATAAAGTGGATTTGACCAACGACGAAACTCCAGACGAATTTGACGCTGTATTAACCAAGGAATTGTTTCCGGATTATTGCGATGAGTTATTGAGGATTTCAGCCAAAGACCAAACTGGGATCGAAGCCGTGAAAACGGTTTTGATCGATTACGTGGAGAATTTGAAAGATCAGGAAAGCAATGTGATCATTACGAATCAAAGGCATTTTGACGCCTTGCAGAAATCACTGCAATCCGTTCTTCAGGTGGAGGAAGCGGTGAGTTCCGGGATTCATACGGAATTGTTGGCGTATGAACTGAGAAATGCATTGGAGCAGTTGGGGGAAATTTCGGGCGAATTTACTAATGACGAGGTTTTGGGCAATATTTTTTCGAAGTTTTGTATTGGGAAGTAACCTGTTAAATCTATCGCTTTATAAATCGTTACAACTATTATTGCCTACTGCCGCGGATGATGGGGATGATCTCGTCCGTATTCGCCAGGTAAGGTTTGGTACCGCGGTGCCTGCGTGCAGAATTCACTGAAAGCGGCAGAGACGCGCGGGGATTTCTCTGATGCGCTGAATGTCCCAAAAAAGTTGCTGACAAAATTGAATCCGCACTCAAAAGGATGAGATCACAAGTTTTATGCTGTATTTTCTTTTACACGCTTTGCCGGTCTTCAGGGTTATGTGTGGTTTTTATGTAGGTCTTTATAAGACATTCCGTTAGCATGCTGCATTTTTGCAAGTTCCCCGATTACCTTCCGATGATCCTTCGGCATTTTTACAATTGTACAGCGGATCGAGATGAATAATCCTGAAATGTCAATCTCATTTTCCCGACGACAAGAAGAACCGACTTTAGCATAAACGGCTCCAGAAGCAACCCTAAAACCCAGGTTTTGATCCATTTGCAATACGTTTAGAACTCACGGTACTGTGCGAGACAATCTTTACAAAGACTTTTTAAACAAGAACGCAGAGTGCAGAACCCGACCGAAATGAGTTTTATAACGGATGACGGTAAAGCTCACTTCACAAATTGCAGCAGCAAATGAAACGGCCGGATTTGTAAAATGACGGTTTCACATCGTTGCACCAGTCGCATCGTGCATGTGTCTGAAGACAGGAACAATATACAATACGTCTTTTACACGACCGTTGGAAGCTGCATTGGAGCATACTGTTCGGCGTTCCCACGCACAAAGCCCGCTATATCCCGCAATCGGAAACATGACCTCATTGCTTTGAGAAAAAGAAGGTAGCTGCGAATTTTATCTTATCTGAACATGCCCGCAGAACCGTTTACGCTACAAAACAAAATGTATTTACCTACTGGGATGGATGGTGTTTTATCGCCAGAAGGTGCGGATGTGTATCGCCTCTGCGCCAACCGGTGCCTGTTTAATCATATATCCAGTGTTTGTTGGCTGCCAGCAAGTGTGATAAAAAATCGTATTTTGGTACAGGCGATTCGTCATCTGGGACGGCGCATCCGGTTGGGTCGCAGGTTTATTACGGGTCGCCACCGACTGGTGCATGCATTAAAGTCGGCATAACCAGGCTTAGGGCCGGGCTTTGCCTGCGTTTTGGTGCGGCGAGGTTTCGGGACGGGTAGCAGCAGAACACAAAATATGGCAAGACAGGAAGGGCCCATCTTTCTCAGGGGCACGATTGAGGGTATCAACTTTTACCACGCGGATGGGAAGCCGCTGGCCCGCAAGGCTGGCGGAGGTTTTACGCGCGAGGCCATCAAGCGGTCGCCACGAATGGAGATAGTGCGGCAGAGCAACAGTGAGTTTGCTGCCTGTTCGCAGGTCAATAAGCAGTTTAAACTGGCACTGCAGCCTTTTCTGCAGGGATACAAAGACGGCTCGCTGCACAGCCGGCTGATGCAACTGTTTATCCGAATCAAAGATCAGGACCGGCAGTCGGAGCGCGGCAAAAGAAGGGTGGCGGTCGGCCTGCAGTCCGCAGCCGGACAAGAGCTGGTGGCGCAGTTTCCCTTTACGCCAGGTATGGATCCCCTCTCCCGATTCACTGTTTCCGACCGGGAAAGGCTGGCTTTTACGATTGATATTCGGCCGGAACTGTTTGCGTCGGATTCAGATTCCGTGCAAATCCTGGCAGGTTTGGTACGGTTTAATTTTGAAACCCTGGAGTGGCAGAGGGCGCTGGCCGAGCCGGTCAGAATCAATATTGATGCTGCGGAACCGCTGACAATGGCCTTTCCGACTGCTACGGAAGGAGAAGGGCTGTTGTTTGCCGTAGTGAAAATCACTCGGTTCAGATGCATTCACTTTGCCGACAAGGAAAGGGATGTTGGAATTGCAGTACGTGCCCTGTGGGACGAAGGCTGAAACGGCCGGTTGCCTTGTGATGTCTCCCGGCTTGCCCTGTTACCATCCTGATCCCCCTCCCTTTTTCCGCGGGTAATAACCTGGGAAAAAATGGCAGTACAGGAAGTATAGTGAACAAAAAACGCCTGCTGTTTGTCAGCCGGATCAAATGAAAAGTTACGCTGTGGAATTCCATACGGTATTCGTATCCAGTACGTTATTTCCCCGGCTCGGGCTGCATCGTCAATCATTTTGCTGCAAAAGGAACGTGTTGAAGGCGTCTGCCGGAGCTGACCGTCAAGCGCTTTTTATTTCCCCCGATTTCTCTTCTTATCCCACCAGACATACCCGCCGAAAATAATTAAACTTGCCAAAGAACCGTAGAGAAGTCCGCTTTTTAAGGTGTCGACGTTTTCGCCGGTGAAGGCGATCAGTAAAATTAAAGGGGTAATTCCCAGTGCCGTGGCACCGATGAACTTCCAGTAATTCATCTTGAGGATTCCGGCCACGAAACTGATGGCATCATTCGACAGAAATGGATTTGTACGCGTGATGACAACGGCCCAAAAGCCATAATTTTGAATGAAAGTGGTGATTTTCTCAGTAGTTTTATCGCCCAACAAGCGCTCAATAAAAGATAATCCCAGATATTTGCCAACGGCGTAGCCGACCGACGAGGCAATCAGGACCGCAATACAATTGATGACACTGCCCCAGACCGGTCCATACGCTAATGTGGAAACGATCATTAATAAAATGGTGGGAATCACCAGCAAAAACATTTGCAGCACCATCGCCAAAACGAGTACCGCCGGGCCGAACCAGCCAAAACCTTCCACCCAATCTTTCACCTGCGCTTCATCGTCGCCGGTAAGCACATGCCAAGCCTCGTCGAAGAAACCTTTTACGTCCGGAACTGCAAAATAACACGACACCACAATCGCAACCAGAAGCAGCGAAAGCCAAAGCGGCAGCTTGCTTCTTTTAGGGTAAGAATCTCTGTCCATCAATTTTTCATATCGGCCGGTTTACAGAACCTCCAGCGTTGGCTTGCTTCTGATGTCGGTCTTTTCTGCAACCGGAAGGAATTTCAGTTCATTATTTCCAGCGCATTTCAGTCCGACTTAAGCAAAGAAAATCAGCCAGCTCTTTTTAACGTAAAATTCAGCCCACTTTACGTTTTCGGAGCCCGCTGTTTTACTTATTGAATTTCGGGATCCTTGATCCATCTTGAGGCCAGCATGCCGGCAGCAAGTGAGAAGACAATGACGCCCAATGACAACCATTCCGGGATTTCGACCTGGTGGGAAATGATCATTTTTATTCCCACGAAAGCCAGGATGACGACCAAACTGTAGTTGATATATTTAAATTTATCCAACATGCCGACGACCAGAAAGTACATCGACCTCAGTCCCATAATGGCCAAAATGTTCGACGAGAAAACGATGAACGGGTCGGCGGTAATGGCTAAGATCGCCGGGATGCTGTCGATGGCGAAGAACACGTCAGTCAGTTCGATGATGATTAATGCGACGAATAACGGTGTGGCATACTTAACCCCATTTTTTCGGATGAAAAATTTATCGCCTTCCACGGTGGTGGTTACCGGATACACTCTGGAAATCCAGTGGTAGATTTTAAAATCTCTCGGATCTTTTTCTTTGTTGTGGCTGAACAGCAGTTTGAGCGCCGTTAAAATTAAGAACACACCAAAAACATAGATCATCCAGCTGAATTCTGTAATCAGCGCAACGCCGAAAACAATCATCACGGCCCGGAAAACAATCGCGCCCAAAACGCCGTAAAACAAAACCTCATGCTGATATTTTTTAGGTATCGCAAAGGACGAAAAGATGAGCGCAATGATGAAAATGTTGTCAACGCTCAGCGAAAGTTCAATTAAATAACCGGTAACGAACTTTAAAACCGCATTGGAGGGCGTCAGGCCGGTCGGGTTGGCAATCCAATTATTTCCGAAGGAAAGATAAATAACTCCCGAAAAAAGCAGCGCACAGGTGACCCAGACAGCGGTCCAGATGGCGGCTTCTTTTGTTTTTATTTCGTGAGGTTTGCGGTTGAAAACCCCTAAGTCTAAAATCAGTGCGATGATGACTATCGCAATGAATACTATCCAAAGGATCATAAGTTATCGTATAAAAATGTGTGGTACTGTTACTTTAAAAGTCGAATAATTCGCCCAGGAAGCCTTTCTTCTTTTTGTAATAATGGTCTTTGTCGCCGTAGTAGCGTTCCTTTTCCGGATAAGGGCTTCTTTGCGAGATGGGCGGCTGCTGAACGGAGCGCTCGATGATTTTATCCAGTTCTCCACGATCCAGCCAGATGCCGCGGCACTGTGGGCAGTAGTCGATTTCAATTCCGTTACGGTCGGCCATGGTGAGCGCGACATTGCAGGTGGGACAGTTCATAAATATCGTATTAAATTGTGTGATTAATTTTTTCTTTTTTGGTCATCAGCTTGATGATCACCGGCGCGGTCACCAGTAGAACCAGTCCGATTAAAATATATTCCAGGTTATTTTTCACCCACGGAATGTCGCCCAAAACATACCCTAAAGCAGTGATGCTGCCGACCCAGACGATGGCGCCAATCACGTTGTAGGTTGCGAATTTTTTAAAATCCATTTCCACGGTGCCGGCGATGATGGGCGCAAAGGTTCGTACGACGGGTAAAAAGCGCGCGATGGCAATGGCAAAACCACCTCTTTTCTCGTAAAAATCGTGTGCGGTCTGAATATGTTTCCGTTTCAAAAACCAAGTGTCTTCCTGTCTGTTGACCACGTGTTTGAATTTATACCCAAACCAATAGCCGAAAAAGTTGCCCAGAACTGTTGAGCCGGTAAACAGCAACATCCAAAATAAAAGATTGAAAACCTGCACATCGAAAGGGTAGGAGACTTCATTGGCGGAGGCGATGACCATGCCCGACACAAATAAAAGCGGATCTCCCGGGAGGAAAAAACCGATGATGATGCCGGTTTCGATAAATAAAATGAGCAGCACCAAATACAGTCCGCCGTTTTTCATGATCCAGTCCGGATCTACCAGGTATTGCAGCGATTCTAAAATGAGATCCATCGATTACGGTATTTCAATTCCCTGCAAAAGTAGCGAAACTATTTTGAATAGAAGTAATACTATCACAGAAAAAGTACTGTAAGCTTTTCCGTAGTTTTGCGAAAAGTTTGGCGGCAGGAATAACAGTATGGAATATCAGTTCAAAATTAAGATGAATGAAGGTTTATACCTTCGCAATCCTGAGGATACGGAGTTGGGCAGAAAGATCCTGAAACACAGTGTGGAGCTTATTTATAAACTGGGCTTCGAATCTTTTACCTTCAAAAAACTGGCAGAAGTGATTGGTTCCACGGAAGCCGGCATTTATCGATATTTCGAAAATAAGCACAAGTTACTGGTTTATATGACGGCCTGGTATTTTGGCTGGATTGAATTTCAAATCAATTTCCAGACGAATAACATCGAAGATCCTAAGGTAAAATTGCACAAAATCATCCACCTGCTGACCTCGCCCATTGAGGACGACAAACAGACGAGTTATATTGATGAAAGCCTGCTGCATCCCGTCATCGTGGCGGAAGGTTCCAAAGCGTATCTGACGAAACAGGTGGCGGAGAATAATAAATCCGAATTTTTTCAGCCGTACAAAGACCTGTGCACGCTGATCGGCAGTGTGATCTTAGAATACAACCCCGACTACAAATTTCCCAAATCTTTGGCTTCCACCATTGTGGAGATCGCGCACTTCCAGAACTTCTTTATGCACAATCTGTCCTCCTTGACCGACTTCAGCAAAAGAAATAAAGAAACCGAGATCGTGGAGTTTCTGGAGGATCTGGTTTTTTCGAGTTTGGGGTAAAGTGGAGTGCGGTGAAGTTATTGATACGCGCCAAGTCAGTATACTTTGCGCAGTTCGGCGATTTTGCGGACTCCTATCAGTCCGTCCAATTGTCGGTCAAAATGCATTGTCATAGTATTTTTTCTTTAACCAGAATGAAACTCTCACTAACGCGATAAGGACCGGTACTTCAACAAGGGGTCCAACGACACCTGCAAAAGCCTGTCCTGAGTTCAGCCCAAAGACGGCAATGGCGACGGCAATCGCCAATTCAAAATTATTGCCGGCTGCCGTAAAGGAGACGGCTGCGTTTTCCTTATAATTAGCGCCCATGGCTTTGGTAAAGAAAAAACTGATCAGGAACATTGCGCTAAAATAGATGATTAAAGGAACTGCAATAATCAGCACATCCATCGGAATTTCAACAATTAACTCTCCTTTGAGCGAGAACATAAGGACAATGGTACCTAGTAGAGCCATTAACGTTAAAGGTGAAATGGCAGGAATAAACTTTTCTGTGTACCACTTTTCTCCTTTTACCCGTACCAAAACTACCCGACTTACCATCCCCATTAAGAAGGGCAGGCCCAAATAGACCGCGACACTTTCTGCCACCGCACCAACAGAGATATTGACTATAGCCCCTTCAAACCCAAAATACGGCGGAAGTACTGTTATAAAAATCCAGGCGTAAAAACTATAAGCAAAAACCTGGAAAATACTGTTCAAAGCTACCAGACCTGCGCCATATTCGCTGTCCCCTTCCGCAAGATCGTTCCAGACCAGAACCATTGCAATACAGCGCGCCAAGCCGATCAGGATAACGCCCACCATATATTCCGGATAATCACGTAAAAAAGTAATGGCCAGAACGAACATTAAAACGGGCGCAATCAGCCAATTCAGAAACAGTGAAACAGAGAGGATTTTCGTGTTTCTAAAAACTTTTGGCAGCAGGCTGTAATTCACTTTGGCCAAAGGCGGATACAGCATTAAAATTAATCCTATGGCGATGGGAATGTTGGTAGTTCCCTTACTCATTGTATCAATAATACCCGGAAAAGACGGGAAGAAATATCCGATTCCCACGCCCGCGAGCATCGCTGTAAAAATCCAGAGCGTTAAATAATTATTGAGAAAACTTATTTTTTTTGCAGGCATGATTCTGAATGCATTTTAGAGAAAACGTCGTATAGTCCAGGATTTGCAGATTTCTTTCCTGGTGCTTTTCTGCGTGTTGTGCTTTACTTATTTAACAACAGCCACTACCGGGAATACAGGAAGATGCGGTATTGAGTTCTGAAAGTTTAACTTTTGGTTTTTCATCTGGTATGCCACATTGGTCTTTTGCCAAACAGTCGGTTTGTTTGCTGGTCAACAAAAAGTTTTTACCGTCAAAGTCAAGCCCGAACTTCCCGATCGTATCGCCCTGATACTCTACTTCGATCTCCAAATCACCGATATCTAAAACTCTTTCGGACAGTTCGATGATGCTTAACAGTTTTTCCGGATGCAATCTGTGGTCATAGTCATTAGCATTCCATAATTGAAAGTTTACTACCTCTTCATTTCTCACAGTTCCGCCACAGTCAATGAAATGCTTTGTAATTTTTCCAACTTCTGTTACGTGGAAATGGCCGGGCACTAATTCCCCGGTTGGTAATTGGAAAGCCATCTTATCCAGTGTACTCAGTTTATCTTTAATTTCTGATAATTTCATGGGTTATTTATTTATTGCGATTTAACGATTACTTTACTGAAAAAATCAGCAACAATCTGCTTTAGGAATGTCCTGATCCAGAAACCGGTGCATCATCATTTTCATTTTAGTCCAGTTCTCAATGTCTATGCAATAGCAGACTTTGGCGCCTTCAACTGTTCCTTTAATCAGTCCTAAGGTTTTTAATTCTTTTAAATGTTGCGATATGGTAGGTTGAGCAAGGCCAATTTCTTCGGATAAATCGCCGCAGTAACAAGCATCAATTTCAAACAACTGCTGTAAAATAGCTACTCTGGCCGGATGTGCGAAGGCTTTTGCGAATAAAGCGATTTCTTTTTGCTGATCTGTGTACATCATTTAACTATACATTGTTTAATTGCAATATTACGATGAATATTTGGGGCAAGCAATTGCTGTTCAAGGTTTGGTTTTTATACGTGGGTGGTTTTGGGAACGGAATGTTTTTGTGTTTTTGCTTGTTTGCGTGCGACGCGGTAGGAAAGCGTACCTCACGAAACAGGTGGAGGAGAATAACATATCCGAGTTTTCAGCCGTACAAAGACCTGTGCGCGCTGATGAGCAGCGTGATCTTAGAATACAACCCCGACTACAAATTTCCCAAATCGTTGGCTTCCACCATTGTGGAGATCGCGCA
>DKJL01000019.1:4559-5241 GCA_002454815.1 Flavobacteriales bacterium UBA6693 | reverse complement strand
TTCAGCAAAAGAAATAAAGAAGCCGAAATTGTGGAGTTTCTGGAGGATTTCGTGTTTTCGGGTTTGCGGTAGAGTGGAGTGCCAGTCGATGTCAGAGATAATGCATAGTACCTGAAAATCGTCGATGCTGTACCAGTGGCTCGAAGAGAGGACACTTCGCGCAGCAGGGTACAGTATTTGGCCACGAAATGAGACAGTCCATGCTGCAGCAGAAAATTGACAAAGAATCAGTACAAAATTTAAATCAAAAATCCTGCTGTGCGGCAGGATGTATATTTAGTGGTTATAGACGTTTTCCTCAAACAGGCCTTCCACGGACCAGTATCTTTCGCCGGTGTCATAATTGAAGGTCAGGATTTTCGCGCCATCGGGGATTTCGTTCAGCTTTTTATGGATGGCGGCCAGTGAGGCACCGGTCGAGATACCTGCCAGAACGCCTTCTTTTTCAGCAAGTTTCTTCGTAAATTCAAAAGCTTCAGCTCTGTCCACCTGGATGGTACCGTCCAGGACCTCAGTATTCAGGACTTTAGGGACAAATCCTGCGCCGATGCCCTGCAGCGGGTGCGGCCCGGGTTTTCCACCCGAAATAACCGGCGAGTCTGCGGGCTCCACCGCGAAGCTTTTAAGGTTGGGAAACTTTTGTTTCAGAATTTCGGAAACCCCGCTGATGTGTCCGCCAGTG
>DKJL01000019.1:0-4442 GCA_002454815.1 Flavobacteriales bacterium UBA6693 | reverse complement strand
GCCCACACCTGTTATCAGATAATCGAAACCATCCGGAAAATCGTTCAGCACTTCCTGCGCCGTAGTTTGGCGATGACTTTCGAGGTTGGCCTCATTTTCAAACTGTTGCGGTATCCAGACGTTATCGAGTTCTTCTGCCATTTCAAGGGCTTTCTTCACGGCACCAGACGTGCCGAGTTCGCGCGGCGTTAGTACAAATCGCGCTCCGTAAGCCGACATCAGTTTGCGGCGCTCGGCACTCATACTTTCGGGCATCACGAGAATCAGTTGGTAGCCTTTCACCGCGCAGACCATGGCAAGTCCCACACCCGTATTACCCGACGTAGGCTCTACGATTAGTGTATCTTTCGTGATTTTGCCTTCCTTTTCGGCTTTTTCAATCATTGCTAAGGCGATGCGGTCTTTGATGCTTCCGCCCGGATTTTGGCGTTCGAGTTTCATCCAAACCTCCACTCGACGGTCGAAAATAGTATTAATTCTTATAGTTGGCGTATTGCCAATGGTTTCCAGTACAGTATTTAGTTTCATAGATCTGTATTTATTTTAGTTATTTTTTATGTACAGTTGCTATTTGCTCATCCAATCCTTGAAAATTCAAGGCAATCTGTGGTGAACTGCCCGCCTGGGTTGCAGATTAGATGACAAAAGTGATTGGTTCAGCAGCCGGAATTTTATTCTTTACGGTCACCTGACCTTTGTGAAAGACCACCGAACCTGCTGGCACGCTATCAGTGATCCACACATTTCCGCCAATCACGGCATCTTCTCCGATCACGGTTTCTCCACCTAGAATCGTAGCATTTGCATAAATTACCGCCCCGTCTTCTATGGTGGGATGCCGTTTGCTGTGCTGCAATTCTTTGGCCACAGACAGCGCACCGAGCGTGACGCCCTGGTAAAGACGTACGCGATGGCCAATCACCGTAGTTTCACCGATAACGATGCCGGTTCCGTGGTCAATGAAAAACGGCGAGCCGATTTGCGCCCCGGGATGGATATCGATGCCGGTACGGCTGTGCGCAAGCTCCGTCCAAATCCTTGGAATGAGTGGCACGCCCTGCTTTTCGAGTTCGTGTGCGAACCGATAGACCGCCGTGGCAAAAAAACCGGGATAAGAGAAAATAACTTCCTCCACACTTTTCGCCGCCGGGTCGTGGTCAAATATAAACTGAGCGTCTGCCTCAAGTGTCTGGTACACTGTGGGAAACTGCTTGAAGAAAAAATCAGTATCAGCAACCTCCTCAGATTTGTGAACGGAGCCCAAAATGTCGGTGAAATCACTTTTAAAGTTTTCCAGCCGTGCCTCTATTTCCGAGAGTTTAGTGCAGCGCTGCACTTCCAGAAAAAATATAAACCTAAAGAAACTTTCGATAAAGTCTTCGGTTTTCTTTCGGTCGATATCGGTTGTGCGCAGTTTATAACCGTCAGTGAGGTGTTGTGCGAAGTTCATTCCTATTTAGGTTTAATGCAAAGATACCTGTCTTTATTAAGAGCAGCTAGTAGAAGCGCGCTATTTTAAAAGTGTTTCAAAAATTTTGCGAGCCGCGTCGCTGCGGCATATGAATTCCGTAGCCCAATAAACAACACGGGTCCGAAAATGAATATATGGAAACAAATACATTTTCAAATTAATCAATAGATGCACTTGAAATACATCATAAAGATGAATATCTTTTTAATTTTGATAGATATTTCGTTTTATCATATTGCGCTATTCATATTTGGCTCTTGCGGAGCTCAGGATTTTGCTCCTTTGGACTTATCAAAATAGAGTATTAGCAGAAATAGCCTTCGTGTCACAAAATTGGAAAGCTGACACATGTGTTGTGCAGCGCCGGGTTGGACTGGTGATTAACGGAGCTGGTGACATCTTTGCCTTTCTTGCAAAATGGCAAACGAACTCCATAAACCCACTTACAACCAAAATCTGCAACTTCATAACACCTAAAATAGGGGGCAACAAGTGGTGCTGCTGAGCGCATTTTCTACTCACCGTCAAATGACTTCTTATTCTTTTCCCGAATCAGGTAAACACTTAATAGGATCAATAGTCCGCCGATCACATACCAAACTGTGAATTTCTCTTTGTCAAGAATACCCCAAATTACGGCGACGACCGGCAATAAGAGTGAGATGGTGCTGACGAAAACTGCAGAGGTATCCTGTACCAGTTTGAAAAACAAAAACATGACTAAAGTGGTGCTGATAACCGTCAGAAAAACCAAATACCCCAGCGCTACAACGGTTTCATTGTGGCTGTAATCAATATCGGTGAAAAAGCCCGAAAAACTTAAGATTAAAAGGGAGGGCACCATCCAAATTGTGTAAATGCCGCTCGATATATCAGTCGATTTTATATGTGGCAGTTTTTTCTCAATAATGAGCGCCGAAACGGCATAAAGCGCCGAACCTACCACCAGCAATAACGTGTAATACAAATGACTTTCACCTGTTCCTGAGTTGGAAGAATACACTAAAACAATGGCTCCGATGAACCCAATCACTGCTCCGGCATATTGTATGGCCTTGTTTCTGATTCCAAAGAGCATGGCTCCTAAAATGAGTGTGAATATCGGGTCTAACGCATTGATGATGCCTGCTAAGGAACTGCTTACGCCTTGTTGCGCAATAGGAAATATAAAAACCACCAAAAAGTTGCCAAATAATCCCGATAGTGCAATCCAGAAAATATCCTTCTTTGACATTCGTTTTAAAGCAGGCCATCCAATAAACGACAAAAGCAGGCCGGAGAGTCCCGCCCGAAAAGCTCCGATTTGATAAGGGTCAAAAACAGGAAGTATTTTTTTGATAAGGATAAAAGAAGAGCCCCAGATTACGGCAATGAAAATGAGCAGAAAATATTTGTTTTGAACGAATTGCTTCATAAAGCGCCTTTGTTATTTATTTCCGCAAATTTACTGTTTTTGATTTGGATATGGTGATTAGGCCGCATTTAGACTCACTTTCGGTAGTTTTTCAAAGGCTTTTGAAATACAGAACTCATAGATTACCCAAAAGCTGTCAAAAAGCCACCGGAGTTTCCGTTCAATAAGCTTTAGCAATGCATTATTTTTATTTGTAACGGAATAGATGATCATTAAATCATCTCGCATCCTGCGGACAAGACCAAAGCTTAGTTATTATGTGTAGTGCTAACTTTGCTGAATTTTATAGAGATAGCACAATAGCCAAATTGTAATTCCTGTTCTTACCTTTATACCTCTTACCTGATTTTCCGTAATCCCAACATTTGTTTGATGGACGTTACAAAGTATAGAATAGCAATCGCAGACATATTTAATATCTTTTTGAGTAAATTCCTCTAAAAGTCCAAACTTAAATTGGCTTGTGAAATACTTTATTTTCTTGCTTCTGAAAACATAAACAGAATCGATTTCTTGTTCTCCTTTATGAAATGTTTTAAACTCCTTGTCAAACATTTCAACATTTTTTATTTCTTGATTTGGAGCAAGTTTTCGTTAATTGAATATTCAAGAATCGTCCGTAAAGAAATTAATCAATGTATTAATTTGTCTGGGTTTTCTGAATTGAAAGCTTCATGTTTAGCAGAAAAGTTCGATACAATTACTGCCGTTGAATTTTGTACAAAGGCTCAATCGAAGAACTGCCGTTGAACTTTGCACTGAAATACCCTCACTTCACTAGACCAATATTCAGGTTTTCTTAATTTAATTTTATGCGACTGATTTATATTTATCTATTGGTTTTTGAAGATCAATTCCTTGGTGTCTGCGGTAATGGTATTTTGTCAGCCACTGCTGTATACCCAGGTAGAGCTCCAGGCCGCCGGAAGCGGGATTGAGGTAAACATGCTGGTATTTGAGCGTGCGCCAGAATCTCTCGATATAGATATTGTCAATACACCGTCCTTTGCTGTTCATTGAGATGCTGATGTTTTCTTTTTTCAGATATTCTACATACGCCTTGCAGGTGAACTGGCTACCCTGATCTGAGTTCAGGATCTTAGGAGCACCATGTTTTTTAATTGCCTCAGCCACTACGCTCAGCGATTCAGAGGCATCCAGCGAATTGCTCAGGCCCCATCCGACAATATATCTGCTGTGAACATCGATAATAGCCGTAAGATACATAAATCCACTCTTCATCGGAATATACGTGATGTCAATTTGCCACCCTCATTGGGCCTGGTGATGGCCATGTCACGCAGTAAGTAAGGATAGATATATTCATTTTCTCCTCTTTTGGTAAGGGTCCTGCGGGGATAGATAGGCATGATAGCGGCTTTACGCATCAGTCGCCGTACGCGCTCATAGCTCATCGTAAGGCCTTGTTCTTCCAGCATGCACTGCATGGTGAGCACCCCGGCGGTTGGCTCCTGCATGATATGAGCATCCATCAGCTTCATAGCTTCCAGATTATCACTATTTTCCCCTTTACTCTTGTAATAGACGCTGGAGCGG
>DKJL01000006.1:66842-553254 GCA_002454815.1 Flavobacteriales bacterium UBA6693 | reverse complement strand
GTTTTACCAATAAAAGTTGGATGGAAAGATGGTTTTTTTGCTCGAAAACCGTTGCGATTAAAGTCGCAGAGATCTAAAGAAAAGGGTAAAATGAGAATGCGGGAAATGTTTGCGCACCAAATTTCGAGAATAAAAAAGTGGAGTAGAATAAGAGTATTCTGATGAAGATTTGGTTTTAAATATGAGATCGGGTTTTCAGAAAAGTTTAACTGCATTACAGACCTTAAAAAGCTGCGAACCTGGAAGATTGAAAAATAAAGTTTGGAGCAACAAAGATGGATTCGAAAGTACTGCTGCTAACACCGGCTTTGCGCCAGTGCTGGTTTTGGGTTAGTTTTACTATTTTAGTTTTTCAGAAAAATTAATTATAAAAAGAAAAAGCGAGCGACGAGGCCGCACCATCGCAAAGCCGCGGCCGTTACCTGCAAGCTAAACACGATGACGAACATAGAACTAAAAAGGCATAATGATTTCTTGCTAAAACAAAATGAGTTAATTAGAAAAAGAATTATCCAACCTATTTATCGAGGAGACTCTCTCAAAAACTTGTGCCATAAACTAAATGTAAAGTATGAAGAAAAATCTACTAACATTGAAATTCTACTAAATAGATTATTTATGGTTGGGAAAACGCAATGGAGAATAAATCCTATCCACAAAAAGGGGACATCCATATTGGAAATGACGTGTGGATTGGGTACAATGCGACAATAATGGCAGGTGTTACAATTGGAGACGGAGCCATTATTGCAACCAATTCTACCGTTATACAAGATGTGGAACCTTATTCGATTGTGGGAGGAAATCTGGCCAGGGAAATTAAAAAGCGATTTTCTGAAGAAACTATTTCAAGATTATTAGAACTTAAGTGGTGGGATTGGGACATTGAAAGAATAACAAAAAACGTCCAGCACTTAACGGGCAATGAAATTGATAAGCTGAATGGTTAAAAATACAGACGCACCACATCAGTAACGGTTGCGCAACTGCAAATAGCGAAAAAATCAGCCTCTTTTAAGACGGATTAAAGGAAGTTTTTTAGTGGTGAAAGTTTTTAGGATTTTTGAGTGGCTTAAATAGAAGTTCTGGAAGCTATAGAAAAGAGGTTGGGCCAGCCCTCCCCGCCCTGTTGCGGTAAGTGTCCTTTCGCGGACCAACGACGGGCATTGATACGTTACGGAACAAAGAAGAATCAATTTGCAATCGAAAGAAAATCCTTTATACCAAGATCATGTGAACAACTTGATGGGAATTCGTAAATAAAAAACTACCTCCGGGATGATCGAAAGAGTCTTTCTGTTTTGATACGTTTCTAATCTGTAAAAAGTTACGAGCTAATCCATTTCAAGCGCAACTCTTTGTCCCGACTATCACAATAAAAAATGGCTGCCCGGGAAGGCAGCCATTATTGTTTTTGGGTTACGATTAAGGTGCCCAATAAGTCCACTTAGTACCATTAAAAACCGCCAGTCGTTTTGCACCGGTTTTATTGATGTAGACCATCATGCCGGGTGCGGGATCTTTTACGTCATCGGTACTTGCCACATGAGGTAATACCATTGCCTTGGTCGTAGATTCTAAAACCAAAACTCCGCGAACAGGCGAAGACGTGGCTCCGATAACTGCTTTTGAGCTTGTGTCTTCGGTAACTTCGACTGGCTGCGCTAACATGACCGTGCTGATATCTGCTTCGTTATTGTTGCTGAGATCTACCCAGCCGTTGGCATCTGCAGTCGTGTTTCCGGGTGCATAGTATTTTACTTTCGCTTTGGTCTGGTTGCTCGCATCGAGGATGATGGTGCCCGGTGTCACGTTTGGACTCGTGGGCAAAGTGCGCACGTAAGGTAAAATAAGGCCTTTATTTTGGCCGGCCTCGAATTCAAGAAGTACGGCAGTTTTGCTACCAGCTGGCGCAGTACCGCCATTTCCACCAATGATTACTTGGGCAAAAGTCGCAGTGCATGTGAGTATAAAACTCGCTATGATAATTTTTTTCATTTTATAATTTTTTAATATCAAACCACCTCTGCTCCCTCTCCATTGGAGAGGGTTGTGGTGAGGAGTGTCATGGACAGCTTGGGGTATTGAAACATTTCCAGTCGCTGCCGTCATATATTTTCAGACAGTTTACTGTGTTGTCGAAAGCCATCATACCTTCTACGGCAGTGCCTGCAGCTCTGATCGCATTTAGCTGAACAGTGGTCATACGCGTCGGTACAAAACCAAGCGTATTTGATTCTAATGCGAGGTGACCAGATTTTCGCGTCATTGGCCAATTATCAGTATTTTGTGCGCCTGCTCTTTGCAGGAGTGTAATTCCTACTTTAGTATCGTGGTTTGTGCCACCGGTGGCCGGATCATTTGCACAGACGCACGCGGTGCTGTATCCCGGATCGCCGGGAACATAATATGATACAGTAGCCGGTGCTGGACAAATTACTGTAATGCCCCCGAAGGTCGCATAGTAAGTACCCGGTCCCACGGTTTCGGGATTTTCTACCGGTATAGTTCCGGCTGCATCGGTCCACCAGTTAATTCCTGTGGCACCTGCGGGCAGTGTGGCAGGCTGGGCATTGGTAAGATTGGCAGTTTTACCAGTACATATTTTCAGATTGCTCACAATCGGTGTAGATACTGCCCCGCAGATCGCTGCAACTATGGTACCGGCTTCATTACATGCAAGTGATTTGGTGAGGCCAACCGGCCACACCGTCGGGCACGTTGCCGCAGTGGCATTTGGACCGCAGTAAGTGGCTGACCCTTGGTTTAAATTCGTGACAGAATCCATAGCGATCCAGTTGATATTTCCGCTGTCACCTACCAAAGAAGCAGGTCCTGCGCCGCTTGCCTGTGCTTTAACAATAAAATAGGCTTTATCACCTGTCCCTGTATACTGTACAGCGGTCTTCTCTTTATACCAGCTGTACGTAGCGCATACTTCTACCACAGACCTGTTGTTCATCTTTATAGTGCCGTCAAACTGCGAGAGTGAACCGGTAATGGTAAGATAGCTCTGGCTTCCCAATTCCAGCACTCCTGAAGCTACGCCAAAACTGATCAGCATTGCTCCATTTAGATCCACGCCGCCGTTCACTTCAAGTGTACCGTTTACAATAAAGTTACCCGCACCGGTAAGTTTTGCACCGGGTGCGATAATCAGTCTCCCCCCTGTGTCGATTTGTAAATTTGTTACATTGGCGGTTCCGGTTAAGCAATACACTTGTCCGGAAGAAATATTGGACTGTCCCGTGTAGGCAAGTGCGCCTGAAGGGCATTGTGCTTTCAGCAAAAAGGTGAAGCAAACCAACAGCAATGTTAATAATTTATAAATATGTTTTGTCATTTTAAGTATGTTTGATTTTAATATTTTGCATGTTTCATAGCATAATCTGTCCGCTAGTACCGCCGGGAAATTTAGGCCGGGAAACTACTTATTTTGTTAAGAAATTTCCTGAAAAATTAATAGGGTGGAGGCCGTACTTTTACAATACGCAGAAAAAAGCGCGTATCTGAATCCCTGTTTCTGCGGGGTAAGACCCGCGAATAAAAAAAGAAAAGGATCAAAAAGATTGTAAAAAGTGTCGCTGCAATTGCCTTCGCAGCAGGAACATTATTTAAAACAGCGAGAACGTAGTGTAACGTACCGGTTGAAAATACAGTATCATTATGGGAGTTCAGATTAAAGATATACTTGTTCATCTTGGGTATGCGCGGCTGAGGTGGAGCTGCGGACCCGCTTTTTTGAATGCGTTTTTTAATTTTCGCTGGTTTGATCTTAGACTGTTTTGCGGAACTTTTCGACACAGATGTTTTTTTGCCTGCAAAAAGTTGTGCGTCACCAATGAGGTGAATGCCTGTGTGAGCACTGTAAACAGAGTGAATTTCATCACTTCTTATGATAGTAGGAGAACCAGAGGTAACTATCGGCGACTGGAGCCCGTCTGACTGAGCACTCAGAATCGAAAATATAAACACGAGAAACAGCGGAGGCAGCCGACAGTAAATGACGGTTGCTATGTAAGTGTTCGTGGTTTTATGTAAAAATAAGCTCAATAAAAGACGCTTTAATGCTCCATAAATAGAAGCGTAATCATACAAATATATACAAACTTAAAAATATGCTTGGAACACCCTTTTAAATGCTGATATTGATTTTTCCGCAAACAGTTTCCGAAACTGTATCAAACGTGCCGTACAAGGAGCAATCGGTGCTTTAATAATGCGAATTGTAACAACAGCAATTGCTATGATTTTTATACGAACCAAAAGCAAGTAAAATGAAAAACCTAATATTCAAAATCAGAATAAATGCTTCCGCAGGAAAAGTATGGAAACACCTTTGGGAATTGGAAAATTACACAAAATGGAATTCCGTTTTTGGCGAAGGTAATTACTACAAGACAGACAGTTTTGAACAAGGCAGCAAAATACATTTACTCACACCAAACGGTGAGGGTATGTAAAGTATTTTAGACAAAATCGTAGAAAACGAAATATTGGTTTTAAACATTTGGGAGAACTTAAAAACTTTGAAGAACAACCCATTGACGCAAATACCCAAGAATGGACAAATGCTTTGGAAAGCTACGAATTAAAACCATTAATGAACGAAACAGAGCTCATTGTACGGGTTGATACCATGGAACAGTACGTTGATCATATGAAGTAAGCATTTCCATTGGCGTTACAAGAATTAAAAAAAATAGCAGAAAATTAAATAGCAACAAAACAAACAAAAATCGCAGCAGTAAATATTTATTTAAACTTCAATGGGACTTGAAAAAGCAACACTTCTACTTCTGGCTTTTATAACTGTAGTACAATTTAGTTTCGCACAGGAGACAAGGTATAAATTATCAAGTCATATTCTTGAAATTACTTTTCTTTTTAGAAAAATCTTAATTGTTGTCAGTGGGAATTTGGATAGGACCAGAATCATCTTCTGGCGCTATTTTTTTTCCTAAATACCCAAAAATCATATTTACGAAAACTACGGTACCTGTAAATAATAACAAATCCATTACTAAGTAAAATGCGGCAATACAACCTGCGGCGGCGCTGCACCAAACTGTAGCTGCCGTTGTAAGACCTTGCACATTTGCACCTTTCTTTAAAATAACGCCCGCGCCCAAAAAACCAATTCCAGTTACAACTTGACTCAAAACCCTAGTCGGATCAAAAGATTCTCCACCTTGGAATTGAAGTGATAAAAAAACAAAAACACAGGAACCCACCGCAACAAGCATATTGGTTTTTAATCCTGCATCTTTTCCTTTGTATTCCCGTTCGATACCAATCAATAGTCCCGCTCCAATGGCTAATAGAATTTTAAAAAGAAAATCAAAACTAAAACTGAAATCAGGATGATCACCAACTCGTGTTAAAATTAATTCCGTGTTTTGCAGTGAACTTAAAAATATAGCAGAAATCATAATTGATGTGTTTTAATTCTAATTGAATGTGCAAGAGTGGTGCTGAAAAGTGATGGATTCCGGCGTTAATTTTTTCGAGATTTACAGACTAATTTTTAATCCTGTGACAAAGTATAATTCGTGCACCAAATTTTGTGTAAAATCGCTCAATCTGTATTCGGTCACAAGTTCAATTTTCAGTAAATCACTTAAGAGCCAGCCAACGCCCGCTCCGATTCTTTGCTCATACTCTGGCTTAGTGTCTTTCGCTACAGTTAAGAGTGTCTCCAAATCACCGATCATATAAGCGTTGCCATTCTTAATTTCAGATCCATTAAAAGAACGCGTGATTGCAACATTATATCTAAATCGGTGCGAAGTCTCTGATGAAGTTATACGTTGTTCCGCGCGGATCCGATGCTCTAATTCCGTCGCTTTAGGTTTTGTAGTGAAAGTATATTCTTCTGTAAATCTTAATTCGTTTTCCCTACTTTTTGCAAAGTTTTCTCTAAATCGATACTGCAGCCCCACTGCTACGGCATTTTTATCGCTGAGCTTTAATTTAGAAAAATGAGCAACATCAACCTGCTTCATTTCAAAGGTCGCTCTTTCTTTGTCATACCAAATCGTGCGATTTTCAACAATGAATTCCTGCGAAAAATTATTGGTTACATCATATCCCACTTTAACATAAGGCTCGTAATAGCCATTAAATCTTTCTTGGCCAAAAATGGAGAAAGTGCCCAGCAAGAGAAATGTAAAAAGGAATACGTTTTTCGTAATTAATTTCATATTTAAGATATAGGAAGGCATCTATTACTGAAAATCTGGTCTCAGTAATTGATTTTCGTCTGAGATTCAAATTTTTTACAAAACTAAAAAGTAATACTGTAAAGAAATGGGAACAAAAAAGGGTACGGTATGGGTCAAAACTTTTCCTTCAAACTTCAACAAAAAAATCCCGAAGTAAATCGGGATTTTACATTTATCGTTTGAAAGTCCAAACTTAATGGTCTCTTTCACTTAAAACTCTCGCCTTGTCGTCGAAAATAACGTGTTTTTCATCGTGTCCTTTTTCCAGTTCTACTTCGTAGGTTTTCATACTATTTTTCCAAACAATCTCAACATCATCCACTTTGTAACCTCCATATTTGGACTTAATTACAGCACGAATAGCCTGTGGAAGTTCTGCTTCTGTTATTTCCTGCTCTTTCTTAATCGTCGTTCCGGAAGCATTATACCAAACCTCATGATCTTTTCTCTTAATTTCAAATTCCACCTTGTACTGATCCAATTCTTTTTTCCACTCAATGTCGGTAGCAGTAGGATATTCTTTGCTGAATGTATTTTTTAAATTAGCGGGAACGTCAGCAGAATTTAAGTCCTGCGCATTTGCAAAACCTCCGGCAAAAAGCAAGATTGCTAAAATTTTTAAACTTCTCATATTATCTATTTTTTATTTATCCAAAAGTAGTAAGTGATTCTGTAAACAATTTGGAACACAAACCTTTTTTATAAAAATGTTTTGTCGGGACTGGATTACCGATTCCAATTCCGTACAGATTTAAACTGTATTTTTATCACAATTATATTTAGATGAAAATTTTAATAATAGAAGACGAAGTTCAAATGCTTGAAAATATGGTCAAAAGCCTTTTGGCTGATGGATTTCTGGTAGAAACTGCTGAAAACTATGCGCAGGCTTTAGATCGGATTGGTGTTTATGAATACGATTGTATTCTGTTAGACATCAATCTTCCAGATGGAAATGGTTTGGAACTTCTCAAATATATTAAAAACAAAGGACTTCAGGACGGCGTTATCGTTGTTTCTGCGAGGGATTCTTTGGATGATAAACTGCAGGGCTTGGATCTGGGTGCTGACGACTATCTTCCTAAGCCTTTTCATATGGCGGAACTGAGTGCTCGTGTGAAAGCAATCTTAAGAAGAAAAAAATTTGATGGTCATGATGAGATTAAAATCGGAAACACTTTAATTAATACTTCAAACCGAACCTTAAGGATAGAAAACAAGAATGTAGAACTCAACCGAAAGGAATATGCTGTTTTGCTGTATCTTGCTTCGAATAAAGACCGACTGGTTACTAAAAATTCGCTCGCAGAGCACGTCTGGGGCGACAATATTGATCAGGCAGACAGTTTTGATTTTATCTATTCTCAAATAAAAAACCTACGTAAAAAACTGGATGCTCATGGTGCTGATATTGAAATAAAGGCAGTTTATGGGATTGGCTATAAAATGCAGAACAAGTGAAACTCCTCAATTATACATCCACTTATTTTTCGATCATGCTCTTGGGATTACTTTCCATTTGGGCAGTCATTTTTTATTATGCCATGTTTAATGAAATTTATGACAGTATTGATGATGGATTGGAACACAGAAAAATGCTATTGATCGCTCGTGCTAGTGAAGATTTATCGCTTTTAAACAAGCCTCAGTATGATGAGTATTTATTTACAATAAAACAGGTGGATTATAATAATTATCGTGGTTTTAAAGATATTTACAAGGATTCGTTGATGTACATGGTGAATGAAAAGGATTATGAACCCGTACGCTTATTGGAAAGTATCTTCAAAAACAATGACGACTACTACAAAATATCTTTAGTTACATCAATGGTAGAGGAAGATGATCAGATTAATAATTTATTAAAATACACCATCATTTTATATGCGGTCTTGGTGATAAGCATTCTGGTTTTAAATAATCTTTTTTTACGGAAAGTTTGGAAACCATTTTATGTAATATTAGATCAATTGAAATCCTATCAACTCGAAAAAACGGCACGAATCCAGTATAGAAGTACAAAAATTGAAGAATTTGCTTTGTTAAATGAGAGTATAGAAAAACTACTGACCAAAACTCAACAAAGTTATGCCAACCAAAAGCAGTTTATAGAAAATGCCAGTCACGAACTGCAAACTCCGCTCGCTATTGCCATCAATAAATTGGAACTGCTATTTGAAGATGAAACACTTTCTGAGGCGCAAGCCACACAATTACAACAGGCAATGGAGAATTTGGAACGATTAAAGAGACTCAACCGTTCCCTTTTGCTTATTTCAAAAATCGAAAATGATCAATTTCAGGCTCGTGAATCTGTAAACTTACAAGCAGTTATTGAGAAAATAATTTCAGATTTTTCAGAAATGGCAGAAAACAAAAATCAGCAGGTCGTTTTTGACACAAAACATAAAACTGTTAGAAATATCAATCCGGATCTGACCTATATTTTATTCTCAAATCTCATAAAAAATGCCATTTTTTACGGACAATCCGATCGTGAAATAACCATGAAATTAACTGCCAACAATTTTATTGTAAGTAATTATTCATCCGGGGATTCATTACAGAATGAAGATATTTTTAAGCGTTTCCACAGAATAGGAAATGCTGCAAATTCAACTGGTTTGGGTCTTTCTATTTCCAAAAGTATTGCTGAAAAATTTGGTTTTACTGTAAAATATCATTTTCAAAATCAACAGCACTTCTTTGCTGTAAATTTTAATTAAACTTTTCGGTCTCACATTTTCCCAAATCATTACAGTTTTCGATCTCATATTTGCGGTAAATAAATTAATAACATGTCTAAGTTAAAATTATTTACAGCACTTTTTATCTGCTTTATTTTCGTTTCCTGTGAAAATGAAATCCCAACATCGGAAGTTCCATCAATTGTACAAAACACTTTTAAAAGTAATTTTGCCCAGGCAAAAGATTTAGATTGGGAATTAATAAATGATGCTTACGAAGTTAGTTTTGAAATTGAAAATGTAGATCATGACGCTCTTTTAGACCGTTCGGGCAATTTGCTTAAATACAAACACAGAATTGATGGAACCCAAATACCTCAAGGTATAAAAACTTTTCTTGCACAAAATTATCCAAAGGAAAAATGGGACGATGCAGAGTACATTGTGGAGGGAAAATCTAAATATTTTCAAATAGAACTTGACGGGTTTTTTACAGATAAAAAGATGGTTTTGAATGCTAATGGCAAAGAATTGAGTGACACTAAATATTGGGAATAAAAACTTTAATTTGAAAGAAATTAAAATTTAAAATTCCAATAGATTATCTCCAATATCAATGAGTGAAAATTTTTCAAAAAAAAGCAGATTACCACTTTATTTTTCAATTGTATTCGTGACTATTTTGGTGTCTCTTTATTTTATAATGCCTTCCGTAAAACAATTTTTTAATGAGGCTTGGAATATACTCACCAGTGATGACAAAACGCAGATTAAACAATGGGTAGAAGGTTTTGGATGGCTAGGGCCAGTTGTGATTATTTTAGCAATGATCATCCAGATGTTCTTGCTTGTGATTCCCACCATTTTATTAATGATTGTTGCTATTCTAGCGTTCGGACCTGTTTGGGGCAGCATTATCAACTTTGCTGCCGTACTCCTGGCTTCATCTGTAGGATATGCAATCGGAAAGTATTTGGGATTATCATTTATTGAACGGTTATTAGGAGAAAAAACTACCGAAAAAATAACGGAATTTATTAATGATTATGGATTTTGGGCTATTGTTATAACACGTATTAATCCATTTTTATCCAACGATGCCATTAGTTTTGTGGCGGGAATTCTCAAAATGACCTACTGGAAATTTATCAGCGCTACTGCTGTAGGAATTGCACCTTTAATTTTATTAATTGCCATAACCGGTAAAAATATTGACTCTCTAAAAACCGGATTGCTTTATGGTTCTGTCGTCAGTGTGATTATTTTTGGCGGATATATTTGGTGGGACAAAAAGAGAAAATCTGGTCTACGATAATTTGATAACAGAAAATGCGGAATTAAATTCCGCATTATTTCTAAAAGTTAAGTTTAAACAGTTTATTCAATTTCGGCATCTTTTATCAATTTGGAAGCCAGCATTCCTGCCGCGAGCGAAACAACTATGACACCAAGCGAAAGCCACTCCGGGATTTCTACCTGATGAGAAATGATCATTTTAATTCCCACAAATGCTAGAATGACGACCAAACTGTAATTGATATATTTAAATTTATCCAACATACCAACTACCAAAAAGTACATCGATCGTAATCCCATTATGGCCAGAATATTTGAAGTAAATACAATAAACGGGTCTGCTGTAATTGCTAAAATCGCCGGAATACTGTCAATCGCAAAAAACACATCTGTTAATTCAATGATAATTAATGCAACAAATAAAGGCGTCGCATGTTTTATACCGTTTTTAACAACAAAGAACTTATCGCCTTCAATGATGTTGGTAACAGGATATATTTTAGCAATCCACTTATAAATTTTAAAATCTTTCGGATCTTTTTGTTTGCCGTGACTGAACAGCATTTTTAGCGCAGTCAGGATCAAGAATACACCAAAGACATAAATCATCCAACTAAACTCTGTGATCAGCGCTACACCAAAAACGATCATTATTGCTCTGAAAACGATAGCCCCCAATACGCCGTAGAAGAGTACTTCATGCTGATATTTTTTCGGAATCGCAAAAGAGGAAAAGATAAGTGCAATGATGAAAATATTGTCAACGCTCAAAGAAAGTTCGATTAAATAACCAGTAACAAATTTTAAGACTGCATTTGTTGGAGTGAGGTTAGTTGGGTTTTCGATCCAATTGTTTTCAAAAGAAAGATAAACTACTCCTGAAAAAAGCAGCGCACACGTTACCCAAACACTGGTCCAAATTGCCGCTTCTTTTGTTTTTATTTCGTGAGGTTTTCTATTGAAGACCCCTAGATCTAAAATCAAGGCAAAAACGACCACGGCAATAAATATGATCCAAACTATCATAAATTCTTAATTAAAATTTGAATTTAAAAATCAAATAAATCACCTAACAGTCCCTTTTTCTTTTTGTAGTATTTATCCTTATCAGAATAATATCTATCTTTTTCGGAATAATATCGTTCTTGATTCGGGTAATTATTTCGCTGGGGAATTGGGGTTTGTTGAGCGGGTGGTTGCTGAACGGAGCGTTCGATGATTTTATCAAGTTCACCACGGTCTAACCAGACCCCACGACAATCCGGGCAGTAATCAATTTCAATTCCGCTACGGTCTGCCATTACTAAATTCACATTACAATTTGGACATTTCATAGTTCGCTATTTTTTTTATATTAAACAGTTTGTTTGTTGTTTTCTTTTTTGTTGATTAATTTAATGAGCACCGGGGCGGTTACGATGACGACTAACCCTATTATAATAAATTCCAAATGATCTTTAACGAACGGAATATCGCCCAATAGGTAACCTAAAGAGGTAATGCTGCCTACCCAAACAATTGCGCCGATAATATTAAAAATTGCAAACTTCTTAAAGTTCATCTCCACTGTGCCCGCAATGATTGGAGCAAAGGTTCTTAGAATGGGTAGGAAACGTGCGATGGCAATGGCAAACCCTCCTCTTTTTTCATAAAAATCATGTGCGGTCTGAACATGTTTTCTCTTCAGAAACCAAGTGTCTTCTGTTCTGTTTACAATGTGTTTGAATTTATTGCCAAACCAATAGCCAAAAAAGTTTCCCATTATTGTGGAAATTGTAAATAATAGCATCCAAAACAAAAGATTAAAAAGTGCGTTGTCAAACGGGTAGGGAGTTTCAGTAGCAGAGGAAATCACCATTCCTGCAATAAATAACAGCGGATCACCAGGTAGAAAAAAACCAATTATGATTCCTGTTTCTATAAATAAAATCAACAGAACTAAATATAAGCCGCCGTTTTTCATCATCCAGTCTGGATCCAATAAAAATTGCAAAGATTCTAGCAGTGCATTCATTGTTATAATTTTCCTGTGCAAAAGTAGTAAAACGATTTCAATTAGAAGTATTACTATCATCAAAAACACGAACTCTTTTTCTGTATTTTTGCATTAATTCTTCTGCCTCGAAATAAAAACTATGGAATATCAATTCAAAATAAAAATAAATGAAGGTCTATATCTTCGCAATCCGGAAGAGACAGAGTTAGGAAGAAAAATCCTGAAACACAGTGTAGAACTTATTTATAAGTTAGGGTTCGAAATTTTCACTTTCAAAAAACTGGCAGAAGTTATCGGCTCCACAGAAGCGGGAGTTTATCGCTATTTTCAGAATAAACATAAACTATTGATTTATCTTACTTCGTGGTATTTTGGGTGGATAACATTTCAAATTAATTTCCAGACGAATAATATTACCGATCAAAAAGTTAAACTTCGTAAAATAATAAGTTTGCTAACTTCTCCTATCGAGGACGATAAACAGACGAGTTATATTGACGAAAGTTTGCTTCACCCCGTAATTGTGGCGGAAGGGTCCAAAACATATTTAACAAAGCAAGTGGCAGAAAATAACAAGTTAGAGTTTTTTCAGCCCTATAAAGATCTATGTACATTGATCGGTAGTGTTATTTTAGAATACAATCCAAAGTATATGTTTCCAAGATCTTTAGCTTCTACAATCGTAGAAGTAGCCCATTTTCAAAATTTTTTCATGCATAATCTAACATCGCTGACCGATTTTAGCAAAAAAAATAAGGAGACCGAAATAGTAGATTTTCTAGATGATCTGGTTTTCGCAACTTTAGACCGATCTTGATTTTTTATAAAACACACTTTCTAACCAGCGGATGCAGAGATTTCCATCATAGATCTTTAAAAAATTTTCAATATTTTTTACAGTCAATCGCCGAGGATTGCAATTCAATTATTATTAAATTTCGCAATTCAGCATATAAAAGATATTTTAATTTTTTGAAAAGACGTGTGCTTACGCAATCAATTACTTCTTCATGCATTAAAGGGTACTGGCAAAGTCAACTACATAGCAATACCGCAAACTGCATCTATCTAGAATACTGTTGTAATTTCACTCCCCAAAGTAGTTTTAATTGATACTGTTTTTTGGGAGAAGGTCAAAAGGTCAAATAAAGAGTTATTTTGAAGAAATACCAGTATAAACTTTTTAGTCCCTACCTTTTACATCAGGGACTAAATCGCGGATTGTTTAGAATGTTTTAGGGATATGTAGTGTTGTTCAAATATTTTTAACAAGTTCAAAATCAAATATATGAATATATATGATGTCGTTTTGTTTTTTAATATCAATCCCTGTGGGTCTACTTATTTTGCAACAAACGCTCTGATTTTCAGGGCGTTTTTTTTGTTTAAATAATCTTGTGATAAATCGAAGTTTTCTTCCTGTATTTAATTATAAAAAATCCGCCCTGCTAAAAAACAGGACGGACCGTATTATGTTAGAAAGAAAAATTCTAGTTTCTCTTAAACTCGAAGCTTTGCCCTCCCTGTTCTAAGGTGAAACTCTTTTTGTCCTTTGCGAAAACAAGTTCAATTTCGGCCATTGCAAAACTGAAAGTATTGGCTCCTTCATATTCCAGCGGAAAAGCATTCTGCCCCGTCGCTTGCGCCACCAGCTTGTTTCCCTCTTCACGGATCTCTATTTTGATCGGAAGCTTCGCGCTGCTGTAGTTCCCAACATAATCCTTCAGCGTGATTTTCTCCGCCGCCTCGCTGCTCATTTTCACCATATTGTTGGCCGGATTAGCGTCCGGAATGCTGCCGTCCGCATTGATCTGTACAGAATTTACCTCTTTCGTTGTCGGTACTTCAAAGGACCATTCTGCATTTCTTTTCCAGATTTCTACCGGCAATTTCATTTTTTGTGTCGTGCCGTCCTTAAAGTTAATGTGCAGATCAACCGGCATGGGAAGCTGACCAATATTCTCAATTTTCACCATAATACCTTTGGTAAAATCGCCATTGACGTATTTTACGCTGTTCACCGCCTGATCGATTTTCCATTTATTAAGGAACCAGCCGCGCCAGAACCAGCTCAGATCTTCACCCGAAACATTCTCCATCGTTCGGAAAAGGTCTTCCGGCGTCGGGTGTTTAAAAGCCCAACGTTTGATATATTCGCGGAATGCTTTGTCAAACATTTTTTCGCCCAAAATATTGTCGCGCAGCATCTGCATTCCCGCGCCCGGTTTGTAATACCCGAGGAAACCTAAGTTGCGTTCTTTCAGGTTGTCCGGGGCAGTCATTACCGGCTCCATCGTTTCGCCATAAAAAGCAGGCGCCATTCTTTGCAGTGGCTTAGGCTGATAATATTCGCCGTTATTGAAGTCTTTCTCGGAAATGTTATTGATAAATGTATTCAGTCCTTCGTCCATCCAGGCATGCTGGCGCTCATTAGAACCCACGATCATCGGGAACCAGTTGTGCCCAAACTCGTGATCCGTAACGCCCCAAAGATCCGCGCCTTTTGAATTCATGTGGCAGAAAACAATGCCGGGATATTCCATCCCACCCTCATTGCCGGCAACATTTACGGCCGTTGGATAGGTATATTCATACCATCTTTTAGAGTAGTTTTCGATCGATGTCTTGGTATATTCTGTTGAACGTCCCCAGGCGTCCATACCATCGCTTTCTACCGGATAAGCAGAAACTGCCAGCGATTTTTTACCGCTTGGAAGATTAATTCTCGCTGCATCCAAAATAAATGCAGGCGATGAGGCCCAGGCAAAATCCCTTGTATTATTTATTTTAAATTTCCACGTTTTGGTGGAAGCGGCAGTTTTTGCTGCAGCGTTAACCTCAGCAGCGGATCGGATCATCACCGTTTTTTCGCTGTTTCTGGCTTGATCCCAACTTTTATTTTGCGCGGCAGTATAAACTTCTTTTGGATTTAAAAGTTCACCGGAAGCCACCACATAATGATTGGACGGAACAGTAAGATTAGCGGTGATATCACCATACTCAAGATAAAACTCGCCGGCACCTAAATAAGGCAGCGTGTTCCAGCCCATAATATCATCATAAACGCACATTCTCGGAAACCACTGCGCAATGGTAAATATTTTCCCGTTTTTGGTCGCCTCCACGCCCATACGGTCAGAGCCGTAATTGGGTGAAATAAAAGAATAATTGATGCGGAATTTCACCACACCACCTTTGGCTTTCAATTCCTGCGGCAAATCAATCTGCATACGTGTATCGGAAATGGTGTACGTCGGCGTTACACTCATTTTCTGCCCGTTTGCCGAAAGAATTTCGACTGATTTAATGGTATAACCACCGTCGAATTCCTGCCCGTGCGCGCCATTACGGCTTCCACCCATAGGGATTACTGCGTTTCCGCGCGAATCTTTTTTGAAAAGATTCTGGTCCAGCTGCAGCCACAAGAAACCGAGATTGTCAAAACTGTTGTTGGTGTACGTGATCTCCGCAGAGCCGGAAATTTCGTTGTTTGCTTCGTTGAGGTTTGCATTCAGCACATAATCAGCACTGTTTTGCCAGTATTGATGGCCGGGCTGCCCGCTGGCAGATCGGGTTACTGTTCCGTTGTTATGGTACAGTGGTTTGAAAGCTTCCGTATAGCTATACTTCGGCGCATCATTCTGCGCTGCCACCTGGAGGGAGAGCGTGACGGCAACCGCCATCAGCGGCTTGAAAAGTCTAAGATTCATGAAATAATTTTAGAGATTGGTAGTAAAATGACAAGGAATTGTTACAAAATTTTAGCATTTTGTTACCGTTCGTGTTAGTTTGACTTCTTTGCTTTGATCATCGCTTCCAGCATATCCCACATTTCCTGCGGAATTTCTTCGAGCATATTAAATTCTCCCGCACCCTGCAGCCACTCGCCACCATCAATCGTTACGACTTCACCGTTCATGTAGGCCGAATAGTCCGACACGAGATAAGCTGCCAGATTAGCCAATTCCTGATGTTCACCTACGCGACGCAGCGGAACTTTTTTTCTCATATCGAATTTCTCCGCCAAATCTCCCGGTAAGAGACGCTCCCAGGCACCTTTGGTTGGGAACGGCCCAGGCGCAATGGCGTTGAAGCGGATGTTATATTTCGCCCACTCCACGGCGAGTGAACGGGTCATGGCCAGCACTCCCGCCTTGGCACACGCGGAGGGAACGACATAAGCGGA
Organism: Flavobacteriales bacterium UBA6693; assembly: GCA_002454815.1. Taxonomy (GTDB): domain Bacteria; phylum Bacteroidota; class Bacteroidia; order Flavobacteriales; family Weeksellaceae; genus Kaistella. Next base: position 536,865 of record DKJL01000006.1, on the reverse strand, counting down.
ACCGGTCCAGGCGTAGGTCGTCACGATATTTAAAACGGTACCCGGAATTTTATTTTCAATCCAATATTTCCCCATGGAAAGTGTGCAGTTCTTGGTTCCTTTTAAAACGATATCTAAGATCGAATCAAATGCAGAATGCGTGAGGCGCTCGGTGGGCGCGATGAAATTGCCGGCAGCGTTGTTCAGCAAAATATCGATGCGCCCGAATTCTTTGATGGCGGCATCTTTCATGGCTTCTACTTCGTCCCAATTGCGTACGTCGCAGGCCACACATAAAATTTTTCCACCGGTTTCTTCTTCCAGTTCTTTGGCGGTATTCTGCAGCTTTTCCAGATTACGGGAGGTGATGACGACTTTTGCTCCCAGTTGCAGGAAGTATTTTGTCATGGCTTTTCCTAAACCACTACCGCCGCCAGTGACGATGGCGACTTTGTCTTTTAATGCATCTTCTTTTAGCATTGGCTGTGTGTACAGATTCATAGAATATTGTTTTTTGTAAATGTAAGGGGAATTCGTAATCGGGAAGTTACAAACAATTATGCAGGAAATAAAGATAATGGTGGCGCGAGCGTAGCGAGCGCCACTGTGAAGTAAGCTGAAGACCGGCCAGGCGCAGCCGGTATAAATAATCTTCCAAAAAACTTCTTTTTCCTTTATCATATCTGCTGATTCGCGCGTCTTTACATAGGAGCGCTACCTGCGCCCCGACTTGAGCGGAGCTCTTTTTAATTGGTGGTTGAGCCTGGCGAAGGCAGCAATTAAAAAAGCGGGAGCGGAAGGCGGAAATGTGCGCCAAAAAAATAATAAACACCTCATCCTCACCGTTAAAGGCACAAAAAAAACTGCTTCCCAGGGGAAGCAGTTCTGTTATGATAAGGAATCGGCGATTAATAACCGAAAAGTTCTTCGAGCGAAATTTTCTTTACTTCACCAAGTTTTTCTAAGTCCTTCATCGGCACTCGCTTTTCCGACGCTACCACAGCGTAAGTGTACGGTTGTGAGGAAAAATTAGTCTGATGGAATCTTTTCAGGTCCTCCATGGAAACTTTATCAACAGTGTTGTAAATACTTTTCCGTACATCTTCATTCAGTCCCAGCTGCTGCGCAGCAAGATAATTAAAGATGATGTTGTCCTGCGTAATGCGTTCGGTCTGAATATCTTTTTTTACCTGCGTTTTAGCAAGATCGAGGTTTCCGGCAAGATTCGGCATTGTGGTGAGTAACTCATTCATTGCGGTGGTCGCATCGTTGAATTTATCTGCCTGGCTGCCGACATAACTCATCATATAATAGTGTTGGTCTTTTTTCTGCGGTTGCATATATAAACCGTAGGTGCTGTAAGCCAAAGCTTTACTCTCACGGATGGTCTGGAAAATGATCGACCCCATGCCGCCGCCAAAATAATTATTGAATACCCGTACCATTGTATTTTTTGCCGGATCGTAAACATCGGTATTTCTGATCCAACGGGTTTCTGCCTGAACCATATCATAATCTGCAAAAAGCACTTGATTTTTAGTTTGCGTTTTCTGTGCAAATTTCACCGGTGCAGTTGCAACGGCAAATTTGGCTGGCATCTGGTGCATTGCTTTCAGTTTGCTTTCCAGCTCACCAATGGAGGCCGGACCGTAATAAATAACCGTCTGCTCGTAGCTGCCTAAATTTTTCAGGCGGGCAAGAAGTTCTGCTGACGTTGTTGCCTGCAGGTCCTGGTTGCTTAAGGTATGATTAAATTTATTTTCAGGTCCGTAAAGTGCGTAGCTCGTAAGTCCGGCCAAAATCGCTCCTTTGTTGGATTTTGCGTCGGTGCGGGCTTTCGCCATACGATCTTTCAGATTCTTCAAAGCCACGTCGTCAGCTTTTAGATTCTGAATAAGATTTTCGTAAAGTTTCACCGCTGCGTCAAAGTTTTCCTGCAAGCCTTCGATGGAAACAGTAGTATATTCCTCGCCCGTTGAAACATTGAAGCTGGATGCGATTTTGTAAAATGCCTTTGAAATGTCTTCGGAAGAGCGTTGGTCTGTACCCAGAAACTGAAGATATTGGGAAGCCAGCGGCTGTTTAAGATCATTAAGAGAACCGATTTTGTAGCGATACTTCAAACGAAAGATCTGGTTGTCTTTGTTCGGGACGTACAGTAGGTCAGCTTTCCCCAATTTAGATTTCTGGATATCCTTATTATAATCCAAAAACACGGGCTCAACAGAAGTATTGGGCATCGCATTGACCATCTTTACGAAATCCGACTGACGGTTTGCATTGGTTTCTACCGGTGTAATGACCGGTTTCTCAATTTTTGCAGTCGCCGGAGATTCTCCTTTACGCTTCAAAATGGCTACATAATTGTCACCCAGATATTTATTGGCAAAAGAAACGATATCAGCTTTTGTAATTTTTGACAAATCGTTTACATAAGCAACCTGATCTCGCCAGTTTTGCTCAGAGGTGAAAGCATCCATCAGCGCACTTGCGCGCCCGCTGTATTTTTCGGATTCGTAGATTTTGTTTTTCTTAATATTGTTTACAATAGCCGGAATTAGATCATCATCAAAGTTTCCTTTTTTCAGATTATCGATTTCGCCCAATACCAACGCACGGACCTGCTCTAAGCTCTGCCCCGTTGTAGGCGCCGCGCTGAGGTACAAAATTCCATAGTCGATCAGCGTAAACGTTGAAGCAGACGCGCGCAGCAATTTTTGTTTTTTCACTAAATTTAAATCCAGCAAGCCGGCCTTTCCGTTCGTTAAAACTTCACCCACCAAATCGGCGATGAGTACATCTTTATCCTTATTTCCAGGAAGGCGGAATCCAATTGTTAGATTTTCTGCATCCGGGCCCGTAATTTCTTTTACGATCGGCGCCATGATTGGAGTTTCAGGTTTGAAGGTATATTTCGTAACCGGCTTATTTTTCATGTATGAAAATGCCTGATCCACTTTGGCAATTACCTCGTCCGGATTAAAATCTCCCGACAGGATCACGCCCATATTGTTCGGAACATAATAATTCTGGAAATATTTGCGGATCTCCACCAGCGATGGATTCTTCAGATGCTCTACCGTCCCGATGGTGGTTTGCTGTCCGTAGTTATGATTTTTGAACAGCTGTGCAAAAAGCTCTTCAAAAACTTTGCTGCCGTCGCTGTCCAAAGAGCGGTTTTTTTCTTCATAAACCGCTTCCAGTTCCGTATGGAAAATACGCAGAACCGGGTTCCGGAAGCGCTCACTCTGCACCGCAAGATACTTATCCAGAGACGTGCTGGGGACGTCGTCGGTATACACCGTCTGTTCGAAACTGGTGAACGCGTTGGTCCCTTGCGCGCCCATTGCTGTCATCATTTTGTCGTATTCATTGGCAATCGAGAATTTGCTTGCCGCGCCGGAAACTGCATCGATTTCTTTGTAGATGGCTTTTCTTTTCTCAGGATCAGCCGTTTTGTTATATTGCTCATACAGCGCATCAATTTTATCGAGTTCTACTTTTTCTTTGGCGTAATCCAAAGAACCGTATTTATCTGTACCCTTAAATAAAAGGTGTTCCAGATAATGCGCCAAACCGGTGTTGGTCGCAGGATCCGTCTTGCTGCCGGCTTTTATGGCAACGTACGCCTGTACACGCGGGTCCGTTTTTGTCGGGCTCAAAATTACCGTCAGCCCATTCTTCAGCGTATAAAAACGCGCATTCATCGGGTCATTACTTACATACCGGTAAGTGTACCCATTAGCCGTAGCTTCTTTCCACTGAAACTGCTGCTGCGCAAAAGAAAGCGCCGAGACCAGCATCGTGGCAATCACTAAGGAGATTTTTTTAAACATAAAGATTTAATTTATATAAGATTAGACGCAACTTTTACCGGAATGTTTCACTCCGTTACAGTTTTTATTTTTACCGTGTAAAAAGCAGCCGCTCGCCGTGCTTTTCCGTTGAAATCCGACCGTTTTCATAAGCCAAAAACCCGTTAATGAACGTATGCGTGATTTTAGAGTGAAAAGTGCCTCCTTCCACCGGACTCCAGCCACATTTGTACAAAATATTTTCTTTTGATACGGAATAACTTTCATTCAAATCCACCAAAACCAGATCAGCTTTGTATCCTTCCCGTATGAATCCGCGTTTCTCAATTTCAAAAAGAATGGCCGGATTATGACACATTTTTTCCACTATTTTTTCAAGTGAAATTTTATTCTCTTTAAAGTTTTCCAACATAATATTCAGAGAATGCTGCACCAGCGGACCGCCGGACGGTGCCTGCAGATATTTTTGAGATTTTTCTTCCAGCGTGTGCGGCGCGTGATCTGTGGCTACAATATCAATACGGTCATCCAGCAACGCTGCCCAAAGCCCTTCACGATCAGCCGCGGTTTTTATGGCGGGATTCCATTTAATTAAATTTCCTTTGCTTTCGTAGTCTTCATTAGTGAAAGTAAGATGATGTACGCACACCTCAGCCGTAATTTTCTTTTGGTGTAATGGAATATCATTGCGGAAAAGCGCGGTTTCCCGTTCCGTAGAGACATGGAAAATGTGCAGACGCGCTTCGGTTTTCTTCGCCAGTTCGATCGCTTTTGAGGACGAAATATAGCATGCTTCCTCACTTCGGATCAGATGATGACAGCTGACGGGAATATCCTCGCCATATTTTTCTTTGTACCGCTCGGTATTTTTTCTAATTGTGGCCTCGTCTTCACAATGCACGGCAATCAGCATTGAGGTGTTTCGGAATATATTTTCAAGTGTTTCCGGATTATCGACGAGCATGTTTCCCGTAGAAGAACCGAGAAAAAGCTTGATTCCCGCCACATTGCGCGGATTGGTTTTTAGTATTTCCTCCAGATTGTCGTTAGTGCCGCCCATCATGAAAGAATAATTGGCAAACGATTTCCTGGCGGCAATCTTATATTTTTCTTCCAGTAACTCTTGGGTAACGGCGTTCGGGACGGTGTTGGGTTGCTCGATAAAACTGGTTATACCGCCGGCAACGGCAGCGCGCGATTCACTTTCGATATCGCCTTTCCAGGTGAGGCCCGGCTCGCGGAAATGTACCTGATCATCGATGATGCCCGGCAGCAGATATTTTCCCGTTGCATCGATAACACGGTCGATGTTTTCCTCAGAAATTTCAGCACCTATTTTCGAAATCAAATCATTTTCGAGCAGCACGTCGCCGGCAAAAATCCTGAACTCGTTAACAATAGTGGCATTTTTTAGCAGGGTTTTCATTAAATCAGATAAAATTAAAGTTCCAGTGTTCAACAAAAGTAAATATTTAATCATTGCAAATAAAAATTGATTTTATCAAGAGGTGCCCGCAGATGACACGCGGAATTTCTGTTGTTGATTTTATTTACCTTTGCCGAAATTTATTTAAAGTTGTATAAAAAGCTGCTCGGACAAACCGCAATTTATGGATTAAGTACCGTCGTGATACGGTTATTTCCGTTTGTCATCAGTCCGATCATAACCAACGCTTTTGGCCCGCAGGCGCTTGCGCCTTTCATTGATTTCTATTCCGTTGCCGGAATCATCATCGTGCTTTTATCACACGGCATGGAGACCACTTTCTTCCGATTCGCTGAAAAAGAGCAGAATACCCAGAAACTCATTTCTACGGCAACCCTCAGTGTTATCGGTGCTTCCGCGCTGTTTATGTTGTTTTCTTTTATCTTTCGTCAGGATTTAGCGGAGGCTTTCAAAACACCGGATCAAATTAATCTGCTCGTCCTGATGCTGTTCGTTTTGGGACTGGACGGGCTTTCGACGATGCCATTCGTGATGCTGCGCAAAGCGGGACGGAGTAAGCGGTATGCCACCATTAAAATAATTAACGGCATCATAAACTTTGTTTTAGTACTTTTTTTCATCGTGATTTTACCGAAACTTGGATCGTCCGGAATTGGTGGTTTGGGCTATAACAAAAATTTTGGAATCGGCTATGTTTTCGTTGCGAATCTTGTGGCGAGCGCCGTTACTTTTATTTTGTTATTACCCGAACTGAGAAGCGTCCGCCTTAATGCGTTCGACGGTGCTCTCTGGAAAAAAATGATGGCGTACTCTTGGCCGATCACCATCGCAGGTTTAGCTGGTGTAACCAATGAAACGATGGACCGCCAGTTTTTAAAATATCTTTTGCCCGAAGGCATCAACACCGAACAGATGGCCATTTATGGCGCCGTTTGTAAAATTGTTACTTTCCTTACACTATTCCGCCAGGCCTATCTGTTAGGCATTGAACCCTTCTTTTTCTCGCATGCGAAGAATGAAAACTCGGGGCGTTCTTACGCGAAACTCATGGATATGTTCGTAATCGTGAACTGCATTATCTTGTTGGCTTTATGCGCCAATCTTGGTTGGTTGGGTCCACTTTACCTGGCAAACCCGGCTTATAATATTGGTGTTCCCATTGTGCCGATTGTATTAATTGCTGCGGTATTTCTGGGTATTTATCTTAATATGTCGGTTTGGTATAAGCTGTCGGACAAAACAATTTATGGTGCTTATATTTCGGTTTTAGGCGCGGCGGTTACCATATTCGCTAATATTTATTTTATTCCGCAGTATGGCTATTGGGCTTCGGCGTGGGCCACGTTCCTGAGCTATCTGGCCATGATGACGGTCTCGTATTTTCTGGGGCAATATTTCTATCCGGTTCCTTATCATTTAAAAAAGATCCTGCTGTATCTTCTTACGAGTATTGGCTTCTCTGTGCTGTCATATTATTTGTTGGATGGCAGCATAATTATTGGCAACGCATTATTATTTGTATTTTTAGCGCTCGTTTTATATTTTGAACGAGATACTTTACAACGACTACGAAAAAACTGACATGAAGATTAACATCATCAATAAATCTCCGCACCCCCTGCCGCAATACCAAACTCCACAATCTGCCGGCATGGACCTGCATGCTTTTGTACCAGAGTCCGTCACGCTGAAACCCCTTGAACGCAAACTGATTCCAACCGGTCTGTACCTCGAACTTCCCGAAGATTATGAAGCGCAGGTACGGCCACGCAGCGGACTTGCCATAAAAAACGGGATTACCGTACTGAATTCACCCGGGACGATCGATGCCGATTATCGCGGCGAAGTAGGCGTAATTCTCGTAAATTTGTCCGCTAAAGATTTCACCATCAACAATGGTGACCGTATCGCACAGATGATTATTGCCCGGCACGAGAAAGCCCAATGGCAACTCACTGATGCACTTAACGAAACATTGCGTGGCGCCGGAGGGTTCGGCAGCACAAAATCTTAATACACATTTAACTTACTATCGGAAGCTCTACCTCAGTCGACGGAAACCGATAAAAATATAAATTCCCATGAAAATCATTGTACCTATGGCCGGCCGCGGCTCCCGACTTCGTCCTCATACGCTCACCGTTCCGAAACCCTTAATCCCGATTGCAGGAAAACCCATCGTGCAGCGTTTGGTAGAAGATATCGCCAAAGTTGCCGGCGAAAAGATTGACGAAATCGCCTTCATCATCGGTGATTTTGGAGCAGAAGTAGAAGAATCGCTTGTGCAGATTGCAGAAAGCCTGGGTGCAAAAGGCAGCATCTATACACAAGACGAACCGCTCGGCACGGCACACGCCATCAAATGTGCAGAAGCATCAATGCAGGGAAATGTGGTGGTGGCTTTTGCGGACACTCTTTTTAAGGCAGATTTTGTACTTGATACCAATTCGGACGGCGTAATTTGGGTAAAAAAGGTAGAAGATCCTTCAGCTTTCGGGGTTGTGAAACTGGACGAATACGGATTCATTACCGATTTTGTGGAAAAACCGGAGACTTTCGTTTCAGACCTGGCCATTATCGGAATCTATTATTTTAATTCTGCCGAGAAGCTGATGAGCGAAATTAATTATATCATGGATCATGATATCCGACAAGGCGGTGAGTATCAACTCACTACAGCACTGGAGAATCTGCGCCAAAAAGGTGCAAAATTTTCACTCGGAAAAGTGGACGACTGGATGGACTGCGGAAATAAGAACGCAACCGTAGAAACAAACGGAAAAGTCCTGGGCTATGAACAGGAAAACCTGGCGCAACCCCCCGCCTCTGCAACGATCGAAAACTGCATGATTATTCCGCCGTGCTTTATCGGTGAAAATGTGCAGATTTACAACTCCAAGATCGGGCCTTACGTTTCTGTAGGGAATAACACGAAAATCATCAACTCCAATATCGATAATTCCCTGATTCAGGAGAATACTGTAATCGATCATGGTAACCTCAGCAACTCGATGATCGGCAATTCCGCGCAATATTATGGTGTCGCCCGGGAGATTTCGCTCGGCGATTTTTCCGTGTTGGATTTCCTTTCACAGCGAGAAGTTCATTAATCAAAAAAATACCCGCGCAAAACATCCGGCGAAAATTAGCGTTTATAAAAAACTTACACCTCCAGACTTTTAATATGAAAAGATATATCGTCCCGTTTGCAGCTCTGCTTGCTCTGTCTTCGTGTAAAACTAAGCCGGTGACGGACGCGCCCATCAGTACAACCGCAGCAACGGTTTCTGACGCTGCCTTTTTTAACAAAATTAATCAGAAAACCGACTTTCGCCAGCTGAAGATTAATTCGCGCATAACGGCGGAAACCGGAAATTATATTCCGCCGCTGGACGCCACTATTTATTTGGAAAAAGACCGGAAAATATGGATTAATCTGGTTGCTATCTTTCTTAACGTAGGCCGCGGGATCGCTACTCAGGATGGTATTAAAGGCTACGAGAAATGGAATAAAACCTATATCGAGTCCGATTTTACTTATTTAAATAAATTGCTGAACGTTAACTTTATCGATTATAGTGCGTTTCAGGATTTACTGTTGGGTAAAACGTTCATTCCGGTGAATACGAAAGATTTTGCTGTAATACAGAATGCGCAGGGTTATCAGCTGAAAAGCCAGAAAAACCTACGCTTCGTAACCGATGGCGTTACGACTGAATATTCGGCGGTACTCGATTATGACGCAGAGCTGCACCTCACCAAAGTGGCACTGCAGCAAGTACAGGCGCGGGATTATTTGGAAATCACTTATAGTAACTGGGAATCGTTCGAAAACATTCAATTGCCGCGAATGGTAAAAATGGTGATAAAAGGTAAAAAGGACAGCCAAATTTTAATTGAAAACACGAAATTTGACGCGGCTGCCATGCAGACCCCGTATCAGGTTCCGGCCAATTATACGAAAACAGAGATCAAATGATTAGAAGATTAAGCTTTATCCTGGGCATTTTTTTCGTCGGATTCCTGCCGGCTCAGAAGAAAGAGCAATTGCAGAAGCAGAATGCCGATCTTAAAAAACAGATCGCAGCCATTAATTCCAATCTGGCTAAAACCCAACAACAGTCAAAGCTTTCGGTATCTTATTTAAATGAAGTAGAAAAAAAAATTCAGCTTCGTGAAAAAGTTTATACCAATACGCAAAAAGAAAAGCGTCTCATTGAGGATGAAATTTATCTGCGCCAACTCGAGATCAACCGACAAAACCGGGAACTTGCTGTGCTGCGGAAAAACTATGCTGAAGTTCTCGTAAAAGCATACAAAAACAAAGGCGTACAAAATCGCGTAACCTTTATTCTGTCTTCAAAAAATCTTGGCGAAGCGCTGCGTCGCGTGCAGTATCTTAAAGATTATTCGGATTATCAGGATAAAAAAGCGGCAGAAATTTCTGACGCGGCCAAAGTTTTACAGCAAAATATTGCATTAAAAAAACAGTCGGTTAAGAATAAAGAAACCTTGCTTTCTAATCAGCAAAAAGACCTGGTGACTATCGCTGCGGAGCGGAAATTAAAGCAAGGTCTATTGGAAGAATTTAAGAAAAATGAGGCACAGCTTACCGCTGAACTCAAGCAAAAACAAACAGAATCCAAGCAACTCGAAGGGCAGATCCGCTCGATTATCGCTGAAGAAATTCGCCTTGCAAAAGCACGCGAAGAACAGCGGAAAAAAGAAGAAGCGGAAAAAATACGTTTAGCAAAAATTGCTGCGGAGCGGGAAAAAGCACGTATCGAAGCGGAAAACAAAGCGCGTCTGGAAGCCCTTGCGCTCGAGAAGAAAAAAGCTGATGATGAAGCGCGAAGATTAAAAGAGATCGCTGATCGCAAAGCTTCCGAAGAAGCAGAACGTGCGCGTGTGGCCGCGGCGGCAGATGCGAAAAAAAGTGAAGATACCCGCCGCGCCGCAGATGCCGAACGCGCAGAAGCACGGCGTGCAGCCGCCGCAAAAGATGCCGCACAGGCCGCCGCAAACGCAAAGGCAGCAGCTGATAAAGCTGCTACGGCACGCGCCGCAGAAGCATCGATGGCCAAGAAGAATGACGACGAGAAAAAAGCAGCCGAAAGCAAAGTGATGACCAACTATGGCATCTCGTCGGCGGTAAGCAGCAATTTTGCCAGCAACCGCGGCAAGATGGGAATGCCCGCTTACGGCACCATCACCCATCGTTTTGGACGCCAGCCGCATCCTGTTTTCAAAAATATTGTGGAAGAAAACAACGGAATAAAAATTGCGGTGAAGAAAGGGACGGTAGCGAAGTGCGTCGCGCCCGGTACCGTTTCCCGCGTGGTAGCCTCGGCAGACGGATCTAAAACCGTGATCGTAAAACATGGCGACTACTTCACTATCTACGCCAACCTCGCTTCCACGGCCGTGGCGGCTAACAGTCAGATTTCTGCAGGAAGCACGGTAGGTACTGTAGGCGCGGATTTCGATGGCAGCTACACGCTTGATTTCCAGATCTGGAACGGCAGCCAACCGGTGGATCCGCTAGGTTGGGTAAATTAAATAATTAATATAACTTTGTACAAAATATCGCAGATGATTACATTATCAATACTGGCCCTTTCTTGGCAACACTTACTCATCGTTGCCCTGATTATTCTCATCTTTTTCGGTGGACGGAAAATACCGGAAATGATGCGTGGCTTAGGTTCCGGCATCAAAGAATTTAAAGATGCTGTGAAAGAAGATGAGCACAAGAAGCCGGGTGAAACTCCAAATAACAACAGTACGACTCCTTAACAACAGCGGAATGAAGTTTAGCGAAACTGCCTGGAAGATTTTTAACCAGGCTATCGCCGATTATCATATTCATGATAACGTCGACCAGGAAATCAGCAATCCCTACCCGAGTGGCAGTTTGGAACATCTTTTGTATGGAAAGAATTGGATCGACACCGTTCAATGGCATTTAGAAGATATTATTCGTGACGAAAACATCAATCCCGCTGAGGCCTTATTGCTAAAAAGAACCATTGACTCCTCCAATCAGAAACGCACTGACTTGGTGGAGTATATCGATGGTTGGTTTCTAAACAAATACCAAGATATTACCCCAAACAGCGATGCAAAGATTAATACGGAAACTCCGGCCTGGGCCGTAGACCGTCTTTCGATACTTGCGCTGAAGATATATCACATGAACCTGGAAGCAAACCGCGAGACGGCAAACCAGGAGCACAGACAAAACTGCAGAGCAAAGCTGGCAGTACTCCGGGAACAACACGAAGACCTTACCAGGGCAATCGACAATTTGCTTTTTGATATAGAGAACGGCAGCGTTAAGATGAAAGTGTATAAACAGATGAAGATGTATAATGATGAAACTCTTAACCCGATCCTATATCAAAAATCGGAAAAATGATTAAACCGACGTTTCAGTATATCGCAACCGCGATTCTGCTCCTGTCATGTTCTGCAGAGAAAATGAACCTTTCGCCGCTGGCAAATTCCGGGAACGAGCCGATGGTCGAATACAGAAGTTTTGGCTACGGTGAACGGAAAAACCTTACGTTATATTCCTCGGAAATCACGAACCTTATCGCGACATTTCCAAAATTTCGTAACGATGCAGTGAATGCCGAAGTCGCGCAGCTGAAGTATCATCTCAAAGATTACATCGGCGCCATGCACTCCTATAACATTAACGGCCTCGACGTGGCCCAGCGCAATTTCGAACGCTCTTATAAAAAACTGCAGAAACTTAGAAAATATCTGAAGCCGGAAGATGATCAAGTGCTCAACCGCTATCTCGTCCGCATAAAAACCAATATGACCTTTCTCGACAGCAGCATCGTAAAAGATTCCTTGCAGGCTGCTCCTAATAACTAATAATTTCCATGCTGAAAATTCAAGCCGAATCCAACGTTCCTACTGAATACGGGGAATTTCGGATGATTGCCTTCGCCGAACAGGAGAGCGACTGGATGCCTCACCTGGCGATCGTTGCAAAGAATACCGATTTTACCAAGCCGGTGAATGTGCGCTTTCATTCCGAATGCATTACCGGAGAAGTATTCCATTCAAAAAAATGCGAATGCGGACAGCAACTCAGTGCGGCTATGCAATATATTTCTGAGCACGGAGGATTAATTATTTACTTACGCCAGGAAGGAAGGAATATTGGAATCATCAACAAGCTGAAAGCGTATGCCTTACAGGAACAGGGTTTCGACACAGTGGAAGCAAATCTTCAGCTTGGCTTGCCGGCAGATGACCGCAACTTTGATACCGCTATTGAAATGCTGAATATTTTGAAGATTCCCTCAATCAATCTTTTGACCAACAATCCGCAGAAAATGAAATTTGTGACGGATAGCAATATTATACTTAATAAAAGAATTCCGCTCCAAATACATTCGACGGTAGAAAGCGCCGGCTATCTGAAAGTGAAAAAAGATTATTTTGGCCATCTTTTGGATGACGAAGGAAATCTTTAAGAATAAAATTTTACTTCGAATAAAACCTCACTGATCAGCGAGGTTTTATTTTTTTTAAAGTTACAGTACAAGCGAGGTTTCCAGTGCTAGTTCGATCATCGGTTTCAAAGCTCTTTCGCGTTCGTCGGCGGAGATGGCCGCGCCTGTCGGGATTACATCGGAAACGGTAAGCAACGTCGCGGCATTTTTACCCAAATATTGAGCGTTGGCAAACAACGCAAAAGCTTCCATTTCTACGGCGCTGCATTGATATTTCGCTGCAACTGCCGGCAACTCCTGATCTTTTCGGTAAAAAATATCGCTGGTGTGTACGGTCGTAGGTTTCAGATTAACATCAAGTCCTTTGGCGGTTTCATTTAATGATTGAAAGATGCTGCCCTGGCTCGCCAAACGGTCGCCGTCGATATCCCACGCGAACTTAGCATAAGTAGATTCACTGGCAGCATATTCAACATTTAAAACATCAAAAATATTGATGTCGGTAGAATAGGCACCGCAAGTACCAATGCGGATAATGGTTTCTACATCGTACTGTGTGTATAGTTCATACGAATAAATGCCGATGCTGGGAATGCCCATCCCGCTGGCGCCTACAGAGACCTCTTTGCCTTTATAAATCCCGGTGAAATAGAAAATATTACGGGTTTTGCTCACCAGTTTTACCTCTTCCAAAAAGTGGTCGGCGATATATTTGGCGCGCAGGGGATCACCCGGCATCAAAACTGTTTTTGCGATATCTCCTTTCTGTGCTGCAATATGTACACTCATGCTGTGTGGTTTTCGTTGTTAATTTTTCGACGATAAAGTTAGTAAAATAGCTATAGGTGCGAAAATACAGAAAAAACACTCTTTACCTAAACGAAAAACCACCGCGCGTGCAGTGGCTTCATTTTTTTTTTTACTAAAATTATAAAGTCTTGACTTTGCTGTCATTTATTTTATAAAACTTAATAACGCTTTGGTAATCGGTATAATCTACGTTGGCATTTTTGGCACCCGCCGAGGCAGGTACGAGCACCACTCGGAATGTTTGGCTCTTTACATATTCCGGTACTGTGCTCAGGTTATAATTACCATCGGCATAGATACGAATGTCATTTTTGGAAAAATCAAAGTCATAATCAAGGATATTATCCTCGAAATAAACGCTTCGCGGAATCGATTGCCACACGGGCGACCCGTCCTGCGCAGTGCCGGCTTTTCTGTATATCAGCACCACATCAGTCCCTACCAGTGGTTGAGTAAAACTTCTGATAATGGTACCGCTCTGCATATTGCCGGGTTCCATTGTAAAATCAACGTTATTAATGTCCAGTACTACGGAATAGGTATCATTATCCTGTACAAGAACGTCATCATTTCTATCATCACAACTAACCATAGTTCCAAACGAGAAAAGCCCTACCAGAGCGAGCATAAAATATTTTTTCATTTTGATATTTTTTAGGATTATGGTTTTCAGTTGTCAAGATGTATGCCAACAGATGGGTTCTATAAAATTTAAAAAATGTACTTTTGTTTTTCACTTTATCAAAGAATGAAAAATTTTAGAGTTCGCGTTTTCCTTTTCTTTCCGATCTTATTCTGCGTTCATTCCACAATTTATTCGCAGTTTCAGCCAGAAAACCTTTCTTCGGCAGATCTGAAGAAAGCAGAAGAATGGGTAACGAAAACTTATCAGTCGCTCTCGCAGGACGAGAAACTTGGCCAGCTTTTTATTGTTGCGCTCTACACCAACAAAGGCGATGATTTCATAAACGGCGTGCGAACTACCGTTACTAATGAAAAAATCGGTGGTTTGATTTTGATGCAGGACGACGCTGCGCGGCATATTAACTTGGTGAATGAATTTCAGCAAAAATCCAAAATTCCGATGATGATCGGTATGGACGCGGAATGGGGCGTATTTCAAAGGATTTCCAGCGCGCACAAATTTCCCTGGGCCATGACACTGGGCGCCATTCGTGATAAGAATATCATTACTGAAGCCGCGGCAAAAATTGCAGAAGACTGTCTGCGCATCGGCGTCAACTGGGATTTCGCGCCCGTGGTGGATGTGAATACCAACCCAAATAACCCAATCATCGGCAACCGCAGTTTTGGTTCCGAGGTTGATAATGTCGTACAATCAGCGCTGGCTTACTCGAACGGCCTGCAAAATAATAATGTGCTCGCCGCTATTAAGCATTTCCCGGGACACGGCGATACGGATACTGATTCGCATCTCGATCTTCCTGTGATTTCGCATACGGCAAAAAGACTTAATGAAATTGAACTCGCTCCTTTCCGTGCACTGGTGAACCGGGGAATTGGCGGTGTAATGGTAGCGCATCTTTACGTACCTGCACTGGAAAAAGCGATCGGTGTACCCGCATCCATTTCGAAACCGATTGTTACCGGTTTATTAAAAGAACAACTGGGTTATGAAGGACTCATCATCACCGATGCACTGAACATGGGCGCTGTGGCCAATAAATATAAAGCCGGCGAACTGGATGCCCTCGCTTTTGCGGCCGGAAATGATATAATGCTGTTTTCGCAGGATGTGGCAACCGGCAAAAAACTAATCCAAGCCGCTATCAACCGCGGGGAAATTCCGCAGGCCCGTCTGGAAGAAAGTGTTCGCAAAATTCTGCTGACGAAATATTTTTTAGGTTTAAGTAATTATACGCCGCGCAGCACAGAAAATATTAACGAAGATTTAAATAACGCTTCGCACCGCGCGGTAACCGAAAAGATGTACGCCAACGCGCTGACGCTCATCAAAGATGATCAATCGCTGCTGCCGCTGGATTGCAAAGAACAGTATTATTATGTTCCGCTGGAAGAAGCATCACATGATACATTTCTCCAACAGGCAAACCTGAACGCAAGTTTAATTGTAAAAAATGCGGGCGAGATCAACACAATTCCAGCAGGTGCGCGGGTTATTGTGGGTTTTCATAAAGATAACAGTACAGCCTACAAACCTTATAAAATCTCGGCCGACAGTAAAAATATTCTGGCTGCGTTGGGCGCAAAGCATCCCGTAATTCTCACGGTTTTCGGTTCACCATATTCGCTGAAAGATGTTGATATTTCGGAAATTTCCACAGTGCTTCTCGCCTATGAAAATAATGACGATGCACAACGCGTGACTGCAAATGCCTTAAATGGTGAAACCAAAATCTGGGGCCGTCTTCCGGTGGAAGTCAATCAAAAATTGCCGGCCGGCCTGGGACTTATTATTAATCCGGCGGTTCGTACGGAACTTATTTCCGGTCCAAAATCATCCTCTATCCACTGAAAAATTTCTGCACAATGAAAATCGGAATCCTGTGTTATCCTACTTATGGCGGCAGCGGTATCGTCGCGACCGAACTTGGCATGTCGCTGGCCAATAAAGGCTATGAAGTACATTTTATCAGTTCCGCATTACCGGCCCGGCTGGATATTACGAATCCCAATATCTTCTTTCATAAAGTCAATGTGCAGACGTATCCGCTGTTTCAATATCAGCCTTACGATATCGCTCTATCCTCGATGATCTATCGTGTTGTGAATCTTTACAAACTGGATTTGCTGCACGCCCATTATGCCATTCCGTACGCTTATGCAGCTTTTACGGCAAAACAGATGTTGAAAGAAGAGGGAAAAGATATTCCTCTGGTCACAACGCTGCACGGAACCGATATTACACTGGTAGGCCAGCATCCCAGCTACAAACACGCGGTAGAATTCTCCATCAACCAGTCGGATACCATTACCTCTGTTTCTGAAAGTTTGAAGAAAGACACTTTACAACTGTTTAAAATCACGAAAGAAATTCAGGTGATTACAAATTTTATTGACAACGGCGATTTCGTAAGCGGCGGTTTTTGTCAGCGCAGACAGTTTGCCAACGACGACGAAAAAATTCTGATTCACGTTTCCAATCTGCGGCCGGTAAAGCGCGTTGAGGAAGTTCTTCAGGTATTTAAAAATGTATACGCCAAAGTAAAATCAAAATTGATCATTATCGGTGAAGGCCCCGACATGGAAAAAATAAATCAGTTTCTGGAAGAATATCCAGAGCTCATCGGTCAGGTGCGTCTTTTGGGTAAAGTGAATGATTTGTACCGCGTGCTGCAGCTTTCAGATGTTTTCCTGCTGCCTTCCGAACAGGAAAGTTTTGGTCTCGCGGCATTAGAAGCGATGGCGGCCGAAACGCCGGTTATCAGCTCCAACGCGGGCGGTATTCCGGAAGTGAACATTCAGGGTGAAACCGGATTCCTGACCGAGATCGGGAATGTGGAAGCAATGAGCAACTATACGATCAAGCTGCTAAGTGACGAAAATTTGCTCGCCACGATGAAGAAAAATGCCAAGGAACAGGCTTTGAGATTCGATCTTAAAAATATTCTTCCCCTGTATGAAGAAATGTACGCCAACACCTTGAGTAACTTCAAGATATAGTCTTTTCACCCTTTTCTTTTCGGGGACTTCGCTGTTACTTTGTGGCAAAGCACAACGTATGAACGAAAAACTCCTCCAATATCTCTGGAATTTAAAGATCTTCACGAGTTTTGACTTTCAAGACCTAGATGGTAACACCATTGAAGTGCTGGACTTCGGCATCTGGAATTTCGATTCAGGGCCCGATTTTCTGCATGGCAAAATACGCTATAACGGTGTTGTGCTCGCCGGGCATATCGAATTACATGTGCGATCGTCCGACTGGATTTTTCACCATCACTCTGGAAATCCGGAGTTCAGCAGCGTAATACTTCACGTCGTTTATATGCACGATGTGGAAATTCCCGAGTTTACTGAGGCCGGTATTCCAACTCTTGAACTGAAACCTTACATCGATGACGCGCTGATTGTCCGTTATCAGGAATTGTTGCTCGCAACACAGTTCATCCCATGTGAAAAAATGATAAATCCGAAGATGTTGCCCATCTTCTTTCATGAAGAAAATCTTCTAAAAAAACTGGACAGTAAAGCCACCGAAATTGAAGAAGAACTTCAGCGAAACAAAAACAATTACGAAGCAGTACTCTTCCACCACCTTGCTTATGCTTTCGGACTGAAAGTAAATGCGGACATTTTTCAGCAACTCGCACAAAGTATCGATTACACCACCTTCAATAAAATCCGACAAAATCCTGTGCAACTGGAAGCACTTCTCTTTGGCACAGCAGGCTGGCTGCAAGATTCTGTAGATTCGCAAACCGAACTTTGGAAGCGCGAATATGATTTTCTTAAAATTAAATATGAACTTTCGCAGGCCGTGCTTCATCCCAAATTTTCCCGTCTGCGCCCGCCAAATTTTCCTACACTGCGGCTTTCTCAGCTTGCAAATCTTTATGCACTGCACCACAATCTTTTTTCAAAAATAATGCAGGCGCCCAACCTTGCGGCGCTGATGGATCTTTTTAAAAATGTAAAAGCCAGCAACTACTGGAACAACCGTTTCAATTTTGGTAAAATCTCGCCGGTAAAAAGCGAGAAATATCTAACCAAAGATTTCATCGAGTTGATAATCATAAATGCGGTGCTGACGATGAAATACGCCTATACAAGGCAATGGGACGAAGCCGCAGCGGATGATATTGTTTCATTTTACAGTAAACTGCCGGCAGAACATAATAAAATTATTGATGGTTGGACCGGTTTAGATATCGTTCCGGAAAATGCACTGCAGTCGCAGGCTTTACTTTATCACTATCAACATTGCTGTTTGCCAAAAAATTGCTTGCAATGCGGCGTTGGGCTGCATCTGATGAACAGAATGCCTACCGCTGAACTTCTTTAAGAACAGTCCATTTTCGCAGTCAATATTATTAAAGGTAATTTTGCACTTAAATTACATTCTATGTTCGACTGGCTAAACGTACTGCTGCTTCCTGCAGACGATCCTACAGTAACCCAATCGATTGTCGCCATCATGCTTGCTATTGGTATCGGTGTTTTGCTTGGGCGGTTGAGATGGGGCAAAATTTCATTTGGTGTGGCCGCCGTGATGTTTGCAGGGCTTTTTCTGGGACATTTCGGTTACCGTATTCAGCCCGGGATCTTGGATTTCATCCGCGATTTCGGTCTCATTCTTTTCGTTTACGGCATTGGTCTTCAGGTAGGGCCTTCATTTTTTTCTTCTTTTAAAAATGAAGGATTAAAATTTAATATCCTGGCAGTATCCACAGTTCTGTTCGGTGGGCTCATTACGTTGGGACTGTTTTTCATTACGAACCTCAAAATTGAAGATCTGGTGGGCATTATGAGCGGATCCGTAACCAACACGCCGGGTCTTGGGGCGGCAAAAAATACTATTGAGGAAATAAAAAACAGTTTTCCCGAACGTTTGTTTGATGATCCTACTATCGGTTATGCGATCACCTATCCGCTGGGCGTCTTAGGTATTATTGCGACGATCATTGTGAGCAAGACTCTGTTAAAGATCGATGGTGACACTGAAATGCGCAATTTCCGAAAATCAAAAATAAACCGTGAGCTGCCGCTTGTGCACAAGAAAATGCGCGTCACTAATAAGGATTATACCGGTAAAACGCTGCACCACGTGTTGCAGATGTTCGCCGGAAAAGTGGTGGTATCGCGGCTGAAACACAGTGGTAGCAAAGTAGTAACCTCTCCCACGCTGGATATGGTACTGCAGGATCGTGATGTGCTGATGCTGGTAGGAATGGAAAAAGATGTTGATGAATTTATTGCTGCAGCCGGGCGCCCGAGCGCCGACCTCTTCATCGAATCGGAATCACAGATCCAGCAGAAAAATCTTTTTGTAACGAACGCAAAAGCCATTCATAAAAAACTTTCGGAACTCGATCTTTATAACACCTACGATCTTAAGGTAACGCGCGTCTTCCGGGCGGGGCGGGAAATGCTGCCTCGCCCTTCGCTGGAGCTTTTCTACGGAGACAAACTGCGCGTCATCGGATCAGAGCAAGCCATAAATGAAGTGGAAAAAATCATCGGAAACTCAGAGAAAAAACTATTGGAGCCCGATTTCCTGTCACTCTTTGGCGGCCTGCTGCTTGGGGTTATCGTGGGCTCGATTCCGATCGTGTTGCCAAATCTTCCTGTCCCGATAAAACTGGGCTTTGCCGCGGGCCCGCTGATCGTCGCATTGCTGATTTCGCGGTACGGCGGTATTTCATTTATCCACAGCTACATCAACACCGGCGCAACCCATTTTATGAAAGATCTGGGAATATGCCTGTTTTTCGCGGCAGTAGGAATCCATGCGGGCGAAAACTTTTATGCAAATTTTATCCAGTATAATGGCTGGCTTTGGTTGCTGTACGGATGCGCCATCACTTTCATCCCCCTCATCGCGATGGTTTTGGTGGGCAGGTTTATAATGAAAATCAATTATCTGCAGCTTGTGGGAATTATGAGCGGCAGTTATACCGATCCCGCAGCGCTGTCCTTCAGCACCAATTTTCTGGATAGCGATATCCCGATCCAAACTTACGCGCAGGTGTATCCGCTCGTGACGATCTTCAGGATTTTTGTGGCTAGCCTTTTAATTTTATTTTTCAGTTAAATAAAAAAGCAACCGTATCTTGGTTGCTTTAATTATTTAATTTCTTAACGGAGCTCCTTGCTTTCAGTGGTCGTATCAGGGAATCGCTGCTGGGTAAATTCGCGGGAAATCGCTGCCTTTTCAAACTTTAATTTTCCGGAAAGCGTTTCGATAATCACTCCGTCCTCAAGAATCTGCGCAATGCGTCCGTGCATACCGGAAGTCGTTACGATCCTGGAACCTACTTTCAGTTCGGACTGGAAGTTTTTTTCCTGCTTTTGTTTTTTCATCTGCGGACGGATCATCAGGAAATAAAATCCCACGAACATCAGTCCCATCATAATCATCGTAGGCATCATAGAGCCTTCACCGGCAGCTGCCTGTAAGAATATTGTAAGCATCATTTAATAAAATTTAAGGTTGAATATCTGCTGAAAAAGAAATGACAATCGGTGCTTTTTCTACGTTGGCATACACTTCTGCCTGCTTATTGACCAAGCCGTCGAACGAGGAAGAATCAAAATTTAAGGTAATTTTTCCCTTCTGGCCCGGCAGAATAGGTTCTTTTGTATATTCCGGAACGGTACAGCCGCAACCGGGCTTCACCTGAGAAATAACCAATGGATTGTCACCCGTGTTGGTAATTTCATAAGTGTGCTCTTTCTTTTCACCTTTTTTAATTTTGCCAAAAGCAAATTGTGCTTCAGACAAAGCAACATTGGTAAGCGGCTTGGACTGTGCCTCCTTAATCATGTCCTCCTGCGTAGCCACGGGCTCAGGCGCGAGTGCAGGTGCAGCAACATTGGTCTCGTCTTCTACGACAAGCTGGTCGGCCGCCTGATCTTTCGTGCAGGATGCCAGCACTAAAACAGCAGCCAGGGGCAAAACTTTAAAATAATTTTTCATAGTATTTTTCTGTTAATTTCGGTTCAGTTCTTTCGTGTATTTATCTAAGATTCCGTTAATGAAAATGTTTGATCGGTCGGTAGAAAACACTTTAGAAATCTCAATATATTCATTAATAATGACGCGCGCCGGCGTGAGTGGGAAATAATCGATTTCGGACATTGCCGCGACAAGGATAATTTTATCGAGTAAGGAAATACGCTCCAAATCCCAATTTTCAAGTTTGGTTTCCAGTTTTTTCTCCGTTTCCTCCCAGTGGTTAAGCGTCTGTTGTAATAAGCGCCGCGCAAACTGGCGGTCGTCTTCATCTTTGATCATTTTGATCAGCGTATGGCTGGGCTCATTTTCCTTGAAAAATCCAATGGTTTTCTGGATCATCGAATTGGAAATATGAAAATCATCGGACCAGCTCAGTTCCTTTTCTTCCAAATGGCTGTGGAAATCTTCGTTCTCGGCAATGTACCGCAGGAAGAGTTTTCCGATAAACTTTTGGTCTTCGTCAAAAGAATATTCTTCTTCCTTCATAAAATCCTGATAACGCTTACCGGCCGTCATTCGCTGAAAGGTTTTCACCAACAACTCGTCGTGCAGATCCCATTTTAAATCCTGATGTTTTGAAGTAAATGAAAGCCGTTCGTCATTTTCCTCCAGTTTCAGTAAAACCTGATTATTGATAAATTTTTGGTTGGGATTGGTCTCGTTGTCCGTTTTCAAATATTTATTTCTGCCGATTTCTATCTGCTTTTCCGCCAAATGTTTCAGCGCCACCAGAAAATTCAACTGATAAATATAAAGATGATAAATCTTGTCGATCTCGGAAAACATATTTTTCTCGAGCACATCAAATTTTATGGGGTTTTGATTATAAGCGTAGAGCGACTCCACCACCTTTTCACGAATTTGTCTTCTGCCTAACATTTCAAAGAGCTTTTTTTATGTGCGCAAAGATAATAAAATTGGCCGGAGTCGTAGCCAAACATTTTTATTCCGACCGAATATTACAGAAGAAGCATGGTGCAGAATAATCTATCAATTTTCAATTTCTTATTTTTGCAACCGTCTTTGTGCACGAATATTGCACGGCTTTCCCCATCTTCTATGAACGCACTAAAAACACTGAATCCCTATTTCTGGAAACATCGAACCCTGTTGTTGTGGGGATTTTTGTTCATCATCGCCAGCAACTTTTTTAATATTTTTAAAGTTCAGTTCGTCGGCAGATCGGTGGACGAAATTTCGCAGACCACCACCCTCGGTTTCAACCGGCAAGTGCTCATTTATGTAGGGATTATCGTGGGATCTTCCCTGCTCACAGGTTTTTTCACCTTTATGATGCGGCAGACCATCATCGTCGCTTCGCGAAGAATTGAATATGAACTGAAAAACAAAATCTATAGCCACTATCAGGAATTATCGCTCACGGATTTCAAGAAAACCACTATCGGTGATCTGATGAACCGATTGAGCGAGGACATCGTAGCGGTAAGAATGTATTTGGGCCCCGGCGTTATGTACGTCGTCAATCTCGTGGTTCTTCTCATCATCACCGCGGTTTATATGCTGAATACCAATGTGCAGATGACGTTGTGGTCGCTGCTTCCGCTGCCCATTTTGTCTTTCGTTATCTATAAGGTGAGTTCCATCATTAACCGTAAGTCGAAGATTATGCAGAAAAGCCAGTCGGCAATTTCCACTTTTGTGCAGGACAGTTTTTCGGGAATCCGCGTCGTGAAATTTTTTGCCAAAGAAAAATATATTGAGCGGAACTACGGTACCAAAGTAAAAGATTATCAGGACAAATCACTGGATCTGGCCAAGACGGAAGCGTATTTTTTCACCATTATACTCTTCGTCGTGGGCTTATTAAATGTAGTTATCCTGCTCGTTGGTGGCCAGAAATATATGAACAATGAACTCTCCGTCGGGAAAATTGCCGACTTTTTTCTGTATATTAATATCCTCATTTTCCCATTCTCGATGGTGGGCTGGGTAACATCAGTCAACCAACGTGCGGAGGCTTCGATGGCCAGGATTAATGAATTCCTGGATATGAAAACGGATATTATCAACACCAATCACGACGTCTATCCGATCCGTGGGGATATCGAATTCCGCAATGTTTCTTACGTGTATCCCAACACCGGCATTAAGGCGCTGGATAATCTTAGTTTTAAAATTGGCGCAGGCAAATCGTTAGCAATCATGGGAAAAACCGGTAGCGGAAAATCTACCGTGGCCTTGCTTCTTTGCAGATTGATCGATCCTACTGACGGCGAAATTTTGGTGGACGGGAAAAACTTAAAAGAACATAATCTGGAAAATTACCGCAAACATCTCGGTTATATTCCGCAGGAAAGTTTTCTTTTTTCGGATACCATCGAACACAATATTGCTTTTGCAGCAGATAATGCTTCACATGAACAAGTCGTTGATGTGGCGAAAAAAGCCGATGTTCACAAAAATATTATTGACTTTAAAAATCAGTACAAAACAATGGTTGGCGAACGCGGCGTGATGCTCTCCGGCGGCCAAAAACAACGGATCTGCATTGCGCGGGCGCTCATCAAAGATCCTAACATCCTCATTTTCGACGATTCGCTCTCGGCGCTGGATACAGAAACCGAGGAAAACATTCTTCGTAACATTGAAAATGACATTCAAAACTGTACGTCAATAATCATTACACATCGTGAGAGCAGTGCCAAACGTGCAGATAAAATCCTGAATCTTACCCCTATAGAGAATTTTAGCGGGTAATCGGTATCGTATTAATAACGATAAACTCCTTTTTCAGCAAATAAGCGAAAATATAGTTTTCAATTAAAAGAAAACTTTTATATTTGTTTTAAACAACATTGCAAAAAACAACACAAATGGGCGATTACAAGGAGCGGAACGAAAACGAAATTTTCACAAGGGTGCTAAAAGCCGGCAGGAGAACATATTTTTTTGATGTGCGCGAAACGAAGGCGGGCGATTATTATCTAACGCTTACCGAGAGCAAAAAAAGCTTTGGCGACAACGGCGAATCGAGCTATGAAAAACATAAGATCTACCTGTACAAAGAAGATTTCAAAAGTTTCGAAGAAATGTTCCGCGAGTCTACTGACTTCATTATCAGCAGAAAAGGTGAAGATGTGATCTCGGAAAAACACGATAAGGATTTTAAATCCCGTTCTTACACGATAGAATCTGACGAAGAACTTTAGATATAGAACATCCGCTGCCGCAGCGAATCTTTCTTATTCTAAGCTTAATTAAACGAAAAACGCACGGCAATCCGTGCGTTTTTTCTGGGGTGAATGAGGGGTCTCGAACCCCCGACCTCCGGAACCACAA
This sequence comes from Flavobacteriales bacterium UBA6693, assembly GCA_002454815.1. Taxonomy (GTDB): domain Bacteria; phylum Bacteroidota; class Bacteroidia; order Flavobacteriales; family Weeksellaceae; genus Kaistella. The sequence goes on along the minus strand of DKJL01000006.1, from coordinate 512,382 downwards.
TCCGGCGCTCTAACCAACTGAGCTACAATCACCATTTGAGTGTGCAAATATAATACTTTTGGCTACATTACAAAATTATTCCGTCAAAATTTTTGAGGGCAATTAATTTTTCTGTGGTGAAGCCTTCAGCGTAATCTACACCGGAAAGGCGACCCAAATCCTGGGCGCGGTACGTAAGGCTCTCCAGAAAATCCTTGGTCGCAATCGGCGTCACCGGCTCCGCGGAATCGGGATTGTAAAACTGCGTTTTGTAGGCCATACAGGCTTCCAGTTTTTGCGGCAAATAGTCCGTAATATCGATCACAAAATCAGGCACAATATGCTTCCACTGGATGTAATGAAAAATGTGCTTCGGCCTCCATTGCGTTTGTTCGGCGCCGTTTTGTTCAGTTTTAATTTTCACTAAACCTGCCAGGAAGCATGCGTCGGAAACTAATTTTGCTGCCTTGGCGTGATCCGGATGCCGGTCGTCAATGGCGTTGGCAATAACAATTTCGGGTTGATATTTCCGGATCATTTTTACAATTTCCAATTGGTATTCCTGGGTGTTCAATAGAAAACCATCTGGAAAACCTAAATTTTCCCGGGCGGAAACGCCTAAAATTTTGGACGCATCGGAAGCTTCCTGCGCGCGCGTAAGATCTGTACCACGCGTACCCATTTCGCCTGCGGTGAGATCCAGAATGGCGACGGTTTTTCCTTCGTCGATCATCTTTGCCAAAGTACCGCCACAACTCAGTTCTACGTCGTCAGGATGGGCACCTACTGCTAATATATCTACTTTCATTATGGTGAAATTTCTTGGTTTAAATATGAATAAATCGTGGTGAGAAACTGTCCGTACGATTTTTCCAGTTTAATGATGTCGCCCGATTTTAGATTGATACCGGGCCCCTGATTAGCATTAACTGAAAAACCGGAAATCTGGAAATATTGTACCGGTTGATCTCTGCTTGCTCCCAATTTTATGGAAGATCCAAAAAGCTTGCGCGTAGAAACCGTAACCGGCCCGCCTGCAGGAAGTGTAAATGAAATATAGCTTCTCGCCGGAATGCTCACCGTCCGTTTATTGAGCGAGATGGTTTGTTGTTTCCCGGCATCCCCTAATAAATACACCACGTTACCTTCTGCCGGAAACTGATCTGCAGGCAGATAATATAAACTTAACTGATAATCAGCAGGCTGAAAAGAAGAAATTTTGTCGTCGATTTGCGGCGCCGGTTTCCAGGCAAAAGCGTTGGCGCCGATACTTTTTGCTTTTTTGTAAACTAAACCAAAAACCTCCGCATCATTTTCAGAAAAACCACTCACGGCGATTTCGCCCAGATAAATTGCGGAAGGGAGATCGGGGGTTATTTTGTACAAAAAAGCATCCTTGTTTTCGCTTGTTCTTTCGACTTTATTAAGGGTCACAAGTTGGGCGAAAGTAATACCGGAACAGAAAATCAACAAAATGAGGACTGCTTTTTTCATACCGTTTCCATTTGAATTTCAGCAAGACATTCTTCCAGTGCTGTTTCCCAGTGACGCAGTTCGACCCCGTAAGTTTCTTCGATTTTATCCAGCGCCATGGTACTGCGCATCGGACGGCGCGCCGGTGTCGGAAACTCTGTCGTCGCGATTGAATTGATCTTTATTGAAGATTCAGTTATTTCGGCAATTTTCTGCGCAAAATGGTACCAAGTTGTTTCCGGATAATTGGAGAAGTGAAAAACACCATACACTTTGCGTTCTGCGTTAATGATGGTCATAATTGCTTTAGCCAAATCGACGGCGTACGTAGGCTGGCCAAACTGATCGGCGACCACACCAATCTCCTCTTTCTCTCCGAAAAGCCTCAGCATCGTTTTCACAAAATTCTTGGCAAATTCCGAATACAGCCAGGAAGTACGGATGATAACGGACTGCGAATGATATTCCAGTGCGTACTCTTCGCCCTGTAATTTAGTGGCGCCGTAGACGCCTTGGGGATTGGTGAAGTTGTCTTCCGAATAAGAAATATTCGTTTCGCCATCAAAAACATAATCGGTTGAAATGTGGATTAACAGAGCATCGCTTTGCTTACAAGCTTCCGCAATGTAACGTACCGCATCCCCATTGATGGCAGAGGCCATTCCGGGCTCCTGTTCCGCTTTGTCTACGGCCGTGTAAGCCGCCGCGTTAATACAAACTTGCGGTTTTTGTTCAGAAAAAAAACCATGTACTGCATCTTCGTCAGTAATATCAAGTTCATCCGAACCGACAAAAATGAATTCATGCTGATCGTCATAATCTGACGAAATCTTCCGAAAACACTGACCAAGCTGACCTTTGCCGCCAAGTATTACAATTTTTTTCATTGCGCGACGGTATTTTTATTTTGTTTTCTGATGGTTGCGACCCGGCTTTTAAAATCTTTTTCCTCCAGCTCGACCAGGAATTTTTGAAACAGTTCTTTTGTTTCCGGCGGATGTACAGCAGAGCGCCGTGTCTTCATATCAAAATAAATAATCGTCATCCACAGGACGCTGTGCACGGTTTGCTCGTCTTCGCTTTTCATTAATATTTCTACTTTGGACATGCGGTCGCTGATCTCGATGGTTTTGCTGGAAATCACCACTTTCGCGTTATAGCGCACCTCTTTCAGATAAGCAATTTCATTCTGAACCGTGATCCAGGTGCAGCCGGTGCGCCGTGTATATTCTTCATAAGTAAAGCCGTAGCCGGCTTCTACATGATCTTCACGTGCATTCAGCATATACTCGATATACCTCACATTGTTGAGGTGCCCGATCGGGTCGCAGTCGCTGAACCGGATTTTCACCAGCTTCGATAGTTCTTTTTGCATCTTACAAAATTAAAAAAACCATCCCGAATAAACGGGATGGTCGGTTTGATATGTGTGAATCTTAAAGACCCAGTTCTTTTTTTACAGCTGGTGTTGCATCGGGACCGCCTTTGTAGATCAATGCGCTGCTGTCGATGATGAAGTCATAGCCGCTTGCTTTTGCTACTTTCTCCACCGCTTTATTCAGTTTCTCGATAATCGGCTTTACCGCGTTGTCTCTTCTTTGTGCAAGATCATTCTGAGCGGTTGCCTGAAGCTGTTGCAGATTTTGCTGTTTTTTCTGAAGATCAGTTTCTTTTGCCTGTCTCTGTGCCTCAGTAAGTTTTGCAGCGTCTGCCTGATATTGCTGAACCTCTTTCTGGAAAGCTTCAGCCTGCTTGTTGAGCTCGTCTCCTTTTGTTTTGCTAAAAGTATCCAGGTCTGTGGTCATTTTTTTGGTGTCGGGCATTATTGCCAGTACTGCTTCGTAGTCCATGGAGGCTACTTTCTGCGCTTTTGCAACTCCTACAGCGGTGAACATCATGATTGCTGCAAATAATACACTTAATTTTTTCATAATCAGAATTAAATTTACTTGTCGTTTTTTGTATTGGTTTTGTTATTTTTTTCGCTGCGATGTTTCTGGCGGCAGCTCGCCGGATTGTATTGTTCTAAGTTTTTCTTCGCGCATCTGCGTTGTGCCCTTGCTAGTACTGGTCTTAGTGGAAGGTGTTGCTGCCGGCGAATTTTTGAGCAACAAATCTAATACTTTATCGGTATAATCATACCTTTTATCCAGGAAAATTACGCTAATGTTGTTGCTTTTATCAAGAACTATGCCCAGAGAATTTTTATCAGAAACGGTCTTTATCGCGTTCCAGATCTGATCCTGAAAAGGTCTTGTAAGATTCGCTCTGGCATTATTAATTTCTCCCATGGTACCGAAGCGGTTATTAATCATCGACTTTATTTTGCGGTCGAGATCATCAACTTCTTTTTGCCTTGATTTCAGCTGATCGCCTACCAGGAGCACGCGCTCGTTATCGAGCAGACTTTTCTTTTTGTCCAACTCGCTCTGCAGCGTCTGGATTTCTGTCTGCCAACCTGCAATCTGCTCCGTCAGCCGGGCTTCTGCATCTTTATATTGCGGCATTTTGCTGAGAATATAGTCCGTATCGACCACGCCGATCTTCTGCGCTGCAATATTTGCAGAAAAGAAAAGAGCGCTAAATAATAACAGCAGTTTCTTCATTTTGTTTAATTATAACGATTGATTCATCAGGAAGTGTGTTTTCCAGCCGGCAGGTTCTGTACCCGAAATTGTCGGATCAAAACCGTAAGCGAAGTCAAAACCAATCAGTCCAAATGCACCCATATACACGCGGACCCCTACTCCGGCAGCACGCTTAAGCTGGAACGGATTGTAGGTTCCGAAGGAATTGTAGGCATTACCACCTTCCAAAAAGGATAAGGCGTAGATCTTCGCGGTTTGGTTCATAGAAATCGGATATCTCAACTCTAACGCGAAACGGTTATAAATTGTTGCCCCGCCATAAGGTGTTATGTCGTCCAGGGTTCCGCCTGTGGAAGAAGCATTTTCATAACCGCGCAACGGAATCAGCTCGCGACCATCGTAACGCCCACCGAAAAGTCCGGTTCCACCGACGTAGAAACGCTCGAACGGCGGTGCGCCAAGTTCTTTGTTATAGCCGTTGAGGAAGCCCATTTCTGCGGTGCTGCGCAAAACAAGTTTACCGACCACCGTGTTATATAAGTCTGCCTTTAGTTTTACTTTATAGAATTCCAGCCATTTATATTTTTCAACAGGCTCCATTTTACTGTAATCTTTGTCGTTAAACAATGAATACGGCGGCGTGAATTTCACGGAAGCTTCTATGTTGGAACCCATCGTTGGGAAAATCGGATCGAGACCGGCTGAGTTTCTGCTCAATCCTACGTTGAAGCTGAAGTTTTTTGCAGAGCCGTAATATTCCGTCGTATTTCCGAACTGGAATGGATAGTTTTCGAAGTCGTAACTCTGGAACTGGATACCCGTGTACAGAGAAAAATAATCATCCGGCCAACGCAAAAGTCGGTTCAGCCCGGCACTTGCGGAGAAGATGTTCAGCTTTTGTGTCAGCCCAAGTTGATCTCTGTAGCGAACCAAAGATTGATTCACACCGACAGACAAAGCCGTTGGGCGCGTTCCGAATAACCACGGCTCCGTAAATGAGATACCGTAGTTTTGGAAAAACTGCCCTGCCTGTGCCTGGATGGACAATGTTTGTCCGTCTCCCTGAGGAACCGGTTTAAAATCTTTAAATTTCAAAAAGTTGCTTAACGAGAAATTGTTGAATGTCAATCCCAAAGTCCCGATAAATGAGCCGCCGCCGTAGCCTGCCTGAAGCTGTACCTGCGAGGAGCCTTTTTCTACCAGCGTCCAGTGAAGATCTACCGTATTGTCCTGAGGGTTTGGGTTAATTTGTTGTCCGATTTGTTGCGGATCGAAAAACTGCATTCCGGCCAAATCAAAATAAGTCCTTTTAATGTCGCTTTTCGCAAAAAGACTTCCCGGCTTTGTACGCAGCGAGCGCAAAATTACGTGATCATGCGTGGTAACGTTTCCACTCCAGGTAATGCGGTTCCAGGTTGCTTTTTCGCCTTCATTGATGCGGATCTCAAGATTGATGGAGTCGCCCTGCACTGATTTTTCAATTGGCGTTACCTGCGAGAACAGGAACCCGTTGTTCAGATACACCGATTTGATGTCGGAATCATCCTCTTTTCCGCCATCTTCACCTACCTTTTTGTTGAATCCTACGGCATCGTAAATGTCACCGGTTTTGTAGCCCAGCAACTTTTGCAGATACTCTGTGGAGAAAGAAGTGTTTCCGAGGAAATTGATTTCACCGATGTAATACTTTTTACCTTCGTTCAGTTTTACATTAATTTCATACTGGTTTTGCGGATTTCTCCAAACCGAATCGGACACAATCTGTGCATCACGGAAACCTAGCGAACGGTAATAATTAATTAAATTATCTTTATCGCCTTCGTACTTTTCTTCAATAAATTTCGAGGGTTTTAAAATTCCTTTGATACTGAAGCTTTTCTGTTTCGTGTCTTTAAAGGCTTTGCTTCGCAACTTGCGGTCGGAGACGCTTTCGTTTCCTTCGAACTCGATGTGGCTGATTTTTATCCGTTTACCTTTTTCTACATTAATAGTCCAGTCCACCAAATCGGGATCGCCCGCATTCACTTTATCTTCAATCGTGATACGCGCATCAGCAAAACCTTTCTTTACATATTCGTTCGGAATATTGGTTTTCAGCGTAGAAATGAGATTTTGTGTAATCTTGGTGCCTGGCTTCAGATTATTGTCTTTTGCCAGCTTTTCGCTTTTGGATTTTCCAATGCCTTTTCCGGTGAATTTTACTTCGCCCAATTCTTTAAGATCCTGCAGGTTGAAACGCAGCACCACCTGATCGCCTTCCACGCTTTGGATATATACCTCGACCTCGGAAAACGACTGTGTTTCCCAAAGCTTTTTGATCGCGTTGCTGATTTTCTGGCCAGGAATTTCTACCGACTCATTTTTATTCAGCCCCGTAAAGCGCAATATCTGCGCAGGGGTATATTTTTTCACACCATCTACGACAATGTCTTTTAGGATGTAGGTTCCGGTCTCATTCTGAGTCTGTACGGAACTTGTTTCCTGGGGTTGCTCGGGCGTAATTTGGCCATAGAAATGTGCCGAAGCCGCGAACATGATGATGGGTAAGAATTTAAACTTCATTTTTATCTTGCTAACTTTTTCTGTATAATTTATTTTTGGTCGAGTTGCTCGCTTATCTGGCCAAACCGGCGTTCTTTATGCTGAAAATCATAGATGCAGCGGTAAAAATCTTCCTCCGTGAAATCGGGCCACAGAATATCCAGGAACTGCAGTTCCGCATACGCAATCTGCCAGAGCAGAAAGTTGCTGAGGCGCACCTCCCCGCTGGTGCGGATGAGCAGATCTACCGACGGCAGATTTTTGGTATATAAATGCTGCTCAAACAATTCTTCGGTAACATCGTTTTCCTCGATCGTGCCTTCCTGCAGTTTTTTTCCAATTTGCTTCACCGCCCCAAGGATTTCTCTTTGCGAACCGTAACTGAGTGCCAGCACAAGATTTCCGCGCGAGTTGTTTTTGGTCATCTCCACGAGTTGCATCAGCTGTTCGCGCACGAGTGTGGGAAGTTTTTCCAAATCACCAATAACATGCATCCGCAAACCTTTGCTGAATATCTCTTCTGCTTCCAGTAAAAGCGTCTCCGAGATGAGACTCATTAATGTGTTCACTTCTTCATCCGGCCGCTTCCAGTTTTCCGAAGAAAAGGTATAGAGCGTGAGGTAAGGAATCTGCATCGCGTTGCAGGCATTCACAGCATTCCGCACCGCCTGGATGGCGTGTTTATGCCCGAAAGTGCGCTCACGACCGCGTGATTTTGCCCATCGTCCGTTGCCGTCCATGATGATAGCGACGTGCTGGGGGACGTGGTTAGCGTCTATTTTATCTTTTATCGACTGCATTATTTTATTGGCAATAACAAGGTGGCCGGCCAAATGAGTAGCTCAGGCCTATGGATACAGAATTGATCCAGTCTTTAGAATTAATGTTCCCCACCTGCCTTTGGGTAAGGATATCGGCTACTTTGGCATCGACCATTTCGCGGTAAGGGTTTTCCTGCAGCAGTGATTTGGTTTCGCTGTTACTGGCTTTAAGATCTTTATTGTAAGTTACTTTAACGTTGCTTTCGTCCACTACGCTGTAATCGATCGAATCGGAGAACGTGGGACGAAACATGAACTCACCAAAAAGAGCCCAGTTGTAATTAAATTTATATTTCAAGCCAACACCAAAAGGAATCGCCATCGTAAGTTTTTTACCTGATGTATAAGTTGCTGTAGTCACAAAACTTGTCGGATCTCCCGCTACAGGAGCTATCGCATCGCCGGCTGCGTCACGCTGGAAGTCGTTCTGCACAATGATCTGCGGCGAGCTCGCAAGCAGTGCACCAACGCCACCGAAAACGTAGGGACTCAGCAAACTTTTTTGCTCATCGTTGACCGGGAAGAAATTATATTCAAACAAAACATCGGCTTCAAAAACCGAGTTGGTGCCCCATAAACGTCGGTTTCTACGGTAGTTTTCCTTTGCCAGTTCGTCGATGAACTGTATATGGCTGTACCCCAAATTAAGACGAACGGTCTGGTACGGATTAAAATTCATGCGATATAATACGCTTCCATAAAAAGGAACACCGTAATCGCTCAAGTTTATAGATATGGGCTTTTGCAGCACAAAACCGGTGCGGCCGATATCTCCCACAAGATTGCTCATCCCCAACTGAACACCAATCTCATGACGCTGTCCCTTCGCGGAAAACGAAAAAAGAATTATTGCCAGAAAAGTATAATAAAAGTTCTTTTGCATGAAGTAGACTTCAAGGGAATTTCTAAATAGGCTGCAAATATAAAACAAATTTACCTGAATGAAATTCTTAATATTTAGTTAATTAACCTCAAAAAAGCATAATATTTTGCTTCTATAACGAGGATGTTTCGCATTTATGATTTGGAATACAAGTTAGAAAAAATTCACTTAGGCCAATCAGTTTCTACGAGAGCGATCGGAATTGCCTCTGATGAATCACGAATTCCGCAGAAGCCGCGTATTAATTATTCCTTTTTTCGCCGCCTCGTAATCCGCGGCAGCGCAGGCAATATATTTATTTTCGTCGTCATGTGCACCAAAATACCAAAGATCGGAAAAAGTTTCGCGGTGAAAAGCATATTTGTCTTCGCCGTTGAAAATCCAGAACGTTTCGTAACTGCGCTCCTTCGGGTGCGAATGCTGAATCATAATACCTTCAATTAAATGCCAGATCATCTGCGCCATCAACTGATGGTTCATAGGATTTCTAGCTGAGATATTATAGTTAAAAATACCCGCCGCTTTGAGATTTTGACTGAGACCAATTTCCTTCATATATGCACAGATTTCACGCCGGTTGAGCCCGTTCACCTGCGGATTTGCGGAGAAACCGTCGCCAATACTTTCCACCGCGTCACAATCTACTGTCACCAAATCTGCCAAACGGAAGAACGGCTCCGTCCGCTCGGTACTGCCCATCATTTCTGCGAGACGGATCACATCAAAATCCACTTCGCGCATCAGTTTTACGGAATCTACCGGATTTAGGTGCTTTTGATAACCGAGATGATGATAATTTTTAATGGAAAAGTTTTTCGATGTCAAAATCCCGGAAAGGAAATTTTCCGCCGTGATACCTTCACCATCCGTGCTAAGCGAAATTAAATTTGAAATTTGTGTGTACGTAAGCTGAGCGTGTCTCGCATTGAGCGCAGAAAATAACGGAAACGCCAGATCATTGCTGCCGCCGATAATTATGGGAACGGCATTCTTCAAAAGACAAAGTGTCACCAATTCTTCGATCAGGTAATGCGTGTCGCTGAGCGAGCGCCCAGAAATAATAGTACCCATATCGCAAATCGGCAATTCGAAATCGAGTTTAGACAAATCGTAAAGTTCTTTACGCAGCGCGCTGAAATCCTTCATCTCATGATCTCCGCCGCCGCCACGCTCTTCTGAGCAAAACAGCAAAACAATGCCGTTCTCCTGAACTTCTTCACTCAGCAAATTTCCGAGCTGCCAATTTTCACACTTCGGGTGTGGCGCCCGAACTAAAATATCTTCGTAGTTCATTCCTATTTCCAGATTTAGGGCAAAAATAACAAAAAAGCAGCACGAAAACTGTTTTGCACTTTTGGCAGCAGCGGTCGCCTGCATGATGAGTTTTTATGCGATTGCAGGAACCGCGTTGGTTCATTTTAAAATAAAACTTTTGTCACCCGGGGTTAATTGTTCTTCAAATAATTTCCTGTTTTAGAATGCCAAAAAATTCCATCAGCTGACGTTGTTCATATTTAAACAAAAAAACTCCCGACTTTAGCAGTCAGGAGCATTATCATTTTAAATATAATTTTAATTTATAAGCTAAGATTTTTTAGCAGCCGACTTTTTTGCCGTGGTTTTTTTTGCTGCAGGCTTTTTCGCTGCAGGCTTCTTTGCCGCCGCTTTTTTTACCGGTTTTTTCTTTTCTTTAAAGGCATTTTTGTCCTGCGCGGTAATCCATTCTTTAACCTGCTCAAGCGAAACTTCTTTCAAATCCTCTGCTGTATATTTTTCTTCGGCTTTGGTTTTCGGAATTTTAAACATTGTTTTTCCAAACTTAATGAACGGACCCCAGCGGCCATTTTCAATTGAAATTTTTTCCTTTTCCCACTGTTGGATATATCGGTTGGCTTCTTTTTCCAGTTTTGCATCGATCAGTTCTGCAATGTCACTTTGCGAAAGATTGTCGAAATCATAACGCTTCGGCACATTAATGAACAGCGACTGATATTTAATAAAAGGACCAAATCTACCGGTTCCTTTTGTCACAGGCTCGCCTTTATAAGTAGCGATCGGCGCATCGGCGATCTGTTTTTCGCGAATAATTTCCTCGGCGCGTTCCTGCGTTACCGACAGTGGATCTTCACCCCGCGGAATGCTGATGAAGGTTTCGCCCCACTTCACATAGGGGCCATAACGGCCTACACCGATGGTGACCGTCTGACCTTCGAAATCTTTTAAATCAAAAGGAATTTTAAAAAGTTCCAGCGCTTCTTCCAGCGTAATGGTGGCGATATTCTGTGATGCCATCAAACTTGCAAACACCGGTTTCTCCTCATCATCCTGCTCACCGATCTGAACGATAGGGCCAAACCGCCCGATACGTGCCAGTACGTTTTTGCCGGTTTTCGGATCTACTCCCAAAATTCGTTCTCCGGCTGCACGGTCAGCGTTTTCTTCCACATCCTCTATTCTGGGATGAAAGTCATTGTAGAAAGATCCCAGTACTTCTTTCCATTTTTCTTCTCCGTTCGCGATATGGTCGAAATCCTGTTCTACTTTTGCGGTAAATCCGTAATCCAGAATTTCAGCAAAATTCTGTGTAAGAAAATCGTTGACCACTTCACCGATGTCGGTCGGTACAAATTTATTTTTATCGCCGCCGAATTTCTCCGTCAGCATTTCTTTTTTAAGTTGATCGTTTGCCACCACCATCTTCATAATTTCGCGCTCCTGCGGCATAATCTCACGCTTATCCACATATTCCCGGTTTTGTATGGTCTGGATGGTGGGCGCATATGTCGACGGACGTCCGATGCCGAGCTCCTCCAGCTTTTTCACCAGTCCGGCTTCTGTATATCTTGCCGGCGGACGTGAAAATTTTTCTGTAGCAGCAATTTTTTTATAATCAAGTTTTTCACCGACAGTGACTTTCGGCAACAATTTCTCATTACTGTCCTCGTCTTCCTCATCGTTTTTGAGGATGCCGTACGCTTTCAGAAAACCTTCAAAGACAATTACTTCGCCCTGCGCTTCGAAATGATGCGGCAGTTTTTTATCACCTATCTCAATTACGGTTTTTTCTATCTTGGCATTCGTCATCTGCGACGCTAAAGTTCGGCGGTAAATAAGCTGATACAAACGGTTTAGTTGTGCATCACCTATCTCTTTAACGGTAAAGTCAGTAGGGCGGATCGCCTCGTGAGCTTCCTGCGCAGAAGATGATTTAGTGGTATAATTTCGAGGTTTCGAGTAGGCCTCTCCATATTCCGTAAGGATTTGCGTCTTGGCACCGTTGATGGCTTCCTGAGAAAGATTCACCGAGTCGGTACGCATATAAGTAATAAATCCTTCTTCGTACAGCCGTTGTGCAACACGCATCGTGGCAGTAACACCGTAACCGAGCCGGTTACTGGCTTCCTGCTGTAAAGTTGAAGTGGTAAACGGAGCCGCTGCCGTGCGCGTTCCGGGCTTCGTTTCTACGTTTAAAACAGAAAAAGCGGTGTTCTGGCATTGCTTGAGGAACGCCTCCGCTTCTTCTTCTTTCGCAAAATCTTTTTTCAGTTTCGCTGCAATTTCCTGTTTTTCTGTATTGAGAAACAGACCGTCCAGCTTGAACGCGGATTTTGGCTGAAAGTGTCGGATTTCGAGTTCGCGCTCTACTACCAGCCGCACTGCTACCGATTGTACGCGGCCTGCTGACAAACCGGTTTTTATTTTCTTCCACAAAACGGGCGACATTTCAAAACCTACGATACGGTCCAGCACACGGCGGGCCTGCTGCGCATTTACCAGGTTCTGGTCGATGGTGCGCGGATTTTCTATTGCTTTTAAAATGGCGCTCTTCGTAATTTCGTGGAAAACGATGCGTCGGGTATTTTCTTCTTTAAGTTTTAATTCCTGTGCCAAATGCCAGGCGATGGCCTCACCTTCACGGTCTTCATCGGAAGCCAGCCAAACCGTATCGGCTTTCTTCACAGCGGCTTTCAGCTCGCTTACCAATTTCTTTTTGTCGGCCGAAACCTCATAATCCGGTGTAAAAGTTTCCAGATCGATGCCCATACCTTTTTTGGGTAAATCCCGAATATGCCCGAAGCTGGATTTCACCTCGAAATCTTTGCCTAAATATTTTTGAATGGTTTTAGCTTTCGCCGGTGATTCCACAATCACTAGGTTTTTTGACATCGTCGAAATTTTTGCAAAAGTAGAAGTTTTTTTTGAATGCTCTGAAGGAACCAAATTCCACGCCTTTCATCCGCAAACCATTAAAACAACGAAAAATCCTACATTTGTCTTCAATTCCTGTGTTTTGAAAAAGATCATTTCCAACGCTGTCCAAAGTCAAAAAGTTTTTTACCGGTATTTCCGACGGAAGGGTTTGCAGCGGTTTCTGAAGGAAAATATTATGGAAAGCGAAGGCAGCAACCGCCAGAAGGCGCGTTCTATTGCACTGGGCATTTTCATTGGTCTTTCTCCTTTTTGGGGATTTCATTCTTTTTTGGCCGTGTCGCTTTCTATTTATTTTAAAATGAATAAAATGCTGACATTCATGGCGTCGCAAATTACCTTTCCTCCTTTGATCCCGGTGATCATCTTATTATCGATGATGGTGGGCGCACCTTTCGTACAGGAAACGGCTAGCCTGGATGACCAAACATTTGATTTTGATTTCATCAGAGCCAATCTACTCCAGTATTTGGTGGGCAGCTTTATTCTCGCCACAGTTTGTGCCGTAATCTTCGGATTGATTTCGTATGTCATTTTGCAGAAATTCAAGCCTGAGCGCAAAAATTGGCCGCTGTAAAAAATACCGTCTGCTTATTACTAAAGCGTCGCAGATTTTGTTTAAATAAAATAACAAGGGGTTTAGGTTATCAATAATGTCTCTATTAGTCGTTACCACAGTTTTGCGTTTGAAATTTCAGCCCCGTGCTTGCCCTGAAATTCATTAGAAATCCTTATATTCGCAGGCTTAATAAAGCAATAAAACTTTACAGAACAGTCTGACAATGAACAAGTTTACCGAATATAAAAACCTCAATCTCACTCAGGTCGCCACCAACATCAAGCAATTCTGGGAAGAAAATGAAACATTCAAAAAATCGGTTGATATGCGTGCCGGCCAGCCGGAATATGTATTCTACGAAGGGCCGCCTTCTGCCAACGGAATGCCGGGCATCCACCACGTGATGGCGCGTGCACTGAAAGACATTTTCTGCCGTTACCAAACGCAAAACGGCAAGCAGGTTTTCCGTAAAGCCGGTTGGGACACGCACGGCTTGCCTATTGAGCTTGGCGTAGAAAAGGAATTGGGCATTACTAAAGAAGATATTGGCAAAACGATATCGGTGGAAGATTATAACCAAGCCTGTCGAAACGCCGTGATGCGCTACACCGACGTCTGGAATGATCTTACCGAAAAAATCGGGTATTGGGTTGACTTAGAAGATCCGTATATCACCTATGAACCGAAATACATGGAAACCGTTTGGTGGCTGTTGAAGCAACTTTACGACAAAGATTTAATGTATAAAGGTTATACAATACAGCCCTATTCTCCCGCAGCAGGAACCGGTTTGTCCTCTCACGAACTGAATCAGCCCGGAACTTATCGGGATGTTTCAGACACCACCGTGGTTGCGCAATTTAAATTGAAAAAAGCACCAGAAAATGCCAGTGAAACCTGGAAGAAATTATCCGCGATTGCTTTTCCGGAATCCGACATCGACACTTCGGAAATTGCGGGAGCCTCTTGCGGAGGCGCGCTGCACTGGGCAGAATTTGATAAAGATCAACCAAAAAATAATGTTTACTTTCTCGCCTGGACGACAACTCCTTGGACTTTACCCTCAAATACGGCTTTAGCAGTTGGACGTGATATTGAATATCTTTTGGTGAAAACCTTCAACCAATATACTTTTGAACCGATTCATGTTATTTTAGCTAAAGTTCTTTTAGAAAAGAACTTCGGTAAAAAATATTTCCAAGGAACAGACGAAGATTTTAATAACTATACTTCAGAAAATAAAACAATTCCCTATCAAATTTTAATGGAATTTACCGGTGAGAAATTGGCCGGAACAGAATACGAACAGTTGATTCCGTGGTTTTTACCTGCTGAAAATGCAGACAAAGCATTCCGCGTAATTATTGGTGATTTTGTCACCACTGAAGATGGTACTGGAATCGTGCATATATCGCCGACTTTTGGTGCTGATGATGCAAGAGTTGGAAAAGAAAACGGAATTCCACCAATGCTAATTAAAGATGAGAATGACAATCTTGTTCCTTTGGTTGACTTACAGGGCCGCTTTGTAAAAGGCGGCGCGACACCCGAAATATTTGCAGGAAAATTCATCAAAAACGAGTATTATGAAAACGGAACTGCGCCTGAAAAATCCTGGGATGTAGAACTGGCAATTCTTTTAAAAACAGAAAACAAAGCTTTCAAAGTAGAAAAATACGTTCACAGTTATCCGCATTGTTGGCGAACCGATAAACCGGTTTTATATTATCCTTTGGATTCTTGGTTTGTGAAAATGACTGCCGTGAAAGATCGTTTGGTAGCACTAAATGAAACCATCAACTGGAAACCGAAATCAACCGGTGAAGGACGTTTTGCAAATTGGTTGGTTAATGTAAATGACTGGAATCTTTCCCGCTCCAGATATTGGGGAATTCCTTTGCCGATCTGGCGTACGGAAGATTTAAAAGAAGAAATCATCATTGGATCTGTTGAAGAATTAATGACTGAAATCGAGAAGTCAGTGCAGGCCGGCTTAATGACCGAGAATCCTTTCGCGGCGTTCGAAGTTGGAAATATGTCTGAAGAAAATTATGCAAAAATCGATTTGCATAAAAATATTGTGGACAAAATTGTGCTCATTTCTCCTTCCGGTAAATCGATGAAGCGTGAAGCGGATCTGATCGATGTTTGGTTTGATTCCGGCTCGATGCCTTATGCACAGCTGCATTATCCTTTTGAAAATAAGGAAATGATTGATTCGCACAAAGCTTTCCCGGCCGATTTCATTGCTGAAGGTGTGGACCAAACGCGTGGCTGGTTTTATACTTTGCACGCCATTGCAACGGCAGTGTTCGATTCGGTGGCGTATAAAAATGTAATGTCCAACGGCCTTGTTTTAGATAAGAATGGGCAAAAAATGTCCAAACGTTTGGGTAACGCGGTAGATCCTTTTACCACTTTAGAAAAATACGGGCCGGACGCCACCCGCTGGTACATGATATCTAATGCCAATCCTTGGGAAAATTTAAAATTTGACCTTGACGGAATTGACGAAGTTCGCCGGAAATTCTTCGGGACGCTATATAATACGTATTCATTCTTTGCTTTGTATGCGAATGTTGACGGTTTTTCTTATGCTGAAAGTGATGTCGAGAAAAGACCGGAAATCGACCGCTGGATTCTTTCAGAACTGAACTTACTGGTGCGCGAGGTAAAATCCTATTACGAAGATTACGAACCGACTAAAGTGGCGCGCGCAATAAATAATTTCGTCAATGATAACCTTAGCAATTGGTATGTACGTCTGTGCCGACGCCGTTTTTGGAAAGGCGATTATTCTGACGATAAAATTTCTGCCTACCAGACGCTGTACACTTGTTTGGAAACTGTTGCTAAAATTTCTGCGCCCATTGCACCGTTTTTCATGGATCAATTGTACCAGGATTTAAACAGCATCAGCGGAAAAAACAAAGCTCCCTCAGTGCATCTTACGGATTTCCCGGCGGTAAACGAAAACCT
Organism: Flavobacteriales bacterium UBA6693; assembly: GCA_002454815.1. Lineage (GTDB taxonomy): Bacteria > Bacteroidota > Bacteroidia > Flavobacteriales > Weeksellaceae > Kaistella. The sequence goes on along the minus strand of DKJL01000006.1, from coordinate 496,350 downwards.
TATCGACAGCGATTTGGTGGAAAAAACGCATCTGGCACAACAGATTACTTCGATGGTCTTTTCATTAAGAAAAAAAGAAAACATCAAAGTACGCCAGCCGCTGCAAAAAGTGATGATTCCGGTGCTGGACGATAAAACAGAGAAGCAGATCCTGGACGTTGCGGATTTGGTGAAGCAGGAAGTGAATGTGAAAGAACTTCAACTCATCAATGCGGAGCAGGCTTCGGATCTTATCGTAAAACAGATCAAACCCAACTTCAAAACTTTAGGAGCACGACTCGGCAAAGACATGAAAACGGTGGCCTCCGCAATCAGCCGGTTCAGCAGCGAGGATATCGCGACATTAGAAAAATCGGGCACTACGGAGGTCGGCGGACACGAGATCTCGCTGGCCGATGTGGAAATTATGACTAAAGATATTCCGGGCTGGACCGTGACAAGCGAAGGCCGGCTCACTGTGGCACTGGATTTGACACTCACGGAAGAATTAAAAGCAGAAGGTGTTGCGCGCGAATTTATCAACCGCATTCAGAACCTTCGAAAGGAAAAAGATTTCGAACTTACTGACCGAATTACGATTCGGTTGGGTGAGAACAGTCCGTTTGCAGAGCAGATATTGGCGAATGAGGCGTATATTTCTGCCGAAGTGTTGTCGGATAAAATAGAAATTGTAAATTCACTTACGAATTTCGATGTAATTGAAATTGATGACCTCACTTTTCCGGTGGAGGTGCGCAAAATTTAGAGATGAAATCGTGTGAGTGATGTTCATCACAAAAAAAAAACACATTTACCAACAAAAAAAAGAAACTATGACAGAAGACAGACAACGGTATAATGATGCCGACTTGCAGGAATTTCGAGAAATCATTCAAGGGAAAATAGATAAGGCCGAACGCGATCTTATGCTGATCCGCGAAAGTTTCATCAACGATCAAAATAACGGGACCGACGATACTTCGCCAACATTCAAAGCATTTGAAGAAGGTGCCGAAACGCTCAGCAAAGAACAGAATTCGATTCTGGCCGGACGTCAGGAGAAATTCGTACGCGATCTGAAAAACGCACTGATCCGTATCGAAAACAAAACCTACGGCGTTTGCCGCGTAACAGGAAAGCTGATCCCAAAAGAGCGGCTGCTGGCTGTGCCGCACGCTACGCTAAGCATCGAGGCGAAAAATATGCAGCGCTAATTTTACGCAGAAGTTATTCACTTTAGGTTTATAATGTGTTCCCGTCGACATGGGCATATTATAAACCTATTTAAATTTACCCAATCAACACATAAGTACAAAACAATGGAATCCATTATCGTACATCCGAAAAACCAGATGGAACTGAACGCGCTGAAAAGCACGCTGAAAGAAATGGGCATTCGGTTCGAAAAATTTCACACCAGAACTTCTTCTGCACCGTATTCACCAACAAAATCCACCACAAAGAAACCCGGCTCTTCTTCCGGTTCTGCCAAAAAGAATGATGACCGATGAAGAAGATTGCGCTTATCACTCTTGCTATTTTACTTATCGATCAGCTCTCCAAATTTTATATAAAAACGCATTTTAATCTTGGTGAAAGTGTCTCCGTGCTGCCCGGTTTTAAATTGACGTTTGTGGAAAATCCCGGCATGGCCTACGGTTTTCACTTCGGCGGCCTGGTTGGCAAATATATTCTCGTCATCATCCGGATTTTCCTGATCGGCGGCATGATCTATCTGTTCAGCAAATGGCTGAAAGAAGGCGCCAGCAATTATCTGCTGATCCCGATGTCGATGATTTTCGCGGGCGCTATCGGAAACCTGATCGACGGAATGTTTTATGGAATGCTGTTCGACAGCGGCACTGTATACGACGAAAGTATCGGGCGGTGGATCGAATACGGCGGTATCTCGAAAATCGTTCCGTTCGGAGAAGGCTATTCCACCTTTATGAAAGGCTGCGTGGTCGATATGTTGCATTTCCCATTGGTCGATTGGTATGTTCCCCAGTCGGTGCCCTTGATCGGCGGTAAGCATATTGAATTTTTTAAATATATTTTTAATGTCGCAGATTCTGCGATCACCGTGGGAGGTGCGCTGCTGCTGATCTTCCGCAAGAAAGCTTTACCCAATGGCTTGGATTTTTGATAAATGCTAAACAAACAATATCCGTTTCTGCACGGATATTTTTATTTAAATTTAATCGGCAGCAGTTCCACAGAAAATACCAGTGCCAACTTTACTGAGCTCAGGAGTACCAAAGAAACTTGCCTGCCTGATGATCTTTCGTATTTTTGCGCACAAATAAACCGCAAATAAGTATGTCCAGAATTCTTACCGGCATCCAGGCCACCGGCACGCCACACATAGGAAATTTACTCGGCGCCATTATTCCCGCCATTGAGCTTTCCAGGAAAGCAAGCAACGAATCGTTTTTATTTATCGCGAATCTTCACTCACTGACGCAGATAAAAAATGCGGAGGAGCTGCGCCAGAACACGTACGAAATCGCAGCGGCATGGCTCGCATGCGGCTTAGATACCGAAAAAACATTCTTTTACCGACAAAGTGATATTGCGGAAGTTTGCGAACTTTCCTGGTACCTGTCATGCTTTTTCCCTTACCAAAGATTGACACTCGCGCATTCCTTTAAAGATAAAGCCGATAGGTTGGACGATGTGAACGCAGGCCTATTTACTTATCCCGTACTCATGGCAGCGGATATATTATTGTACGATGCGGAAATCGTTCCCGTAGGAAAAGATCAGCTGCAACATTTGGAAATGGCCCGCGACATGGGTGCGCGGTTTAATAATCAGATGGGCGAAATTTTTGTTTTGCCGCAGGCGGAACTGCAGGAAGACACCAAGTACGTCCCGGGTACCGACGGCCAGAAAATGAGTAAATCGCGTGGAAATATCATCAATATTTTTCTGCCGGAAAAAGCGCTGAAAAAACAGGTAATGTCGATCGAAACCGATTCCAAATCTTTGGAAGAACCGAAGGACCCGGCTACGGATAAAGTATTTGCACTTTATGAACTAATTGCTACACCCGAACAGACCGAAGTTCTACGAGAAAAATATCTTGGTGGAAATTTTGGCTACGGTCATGCCAAAACCGAATTACTGAATCTTATCCTCACGCGTTTTGAGAAGGAGCGCGAACTATTTACTTACTATATGAACAACCTTCCGGAACTGGAGGAAAAACTTCAGCACGGCGCTGAAAAAACCCGGGCAGTTGCGGCAAAAACGCTTGCGCGGGTTCGGCAAAGTGTAGGCATGTAAATGCAAAAGCCTTTCATCATAAGCGATGGAAGGCTTTCTTTTGTTTTACAACAGATCTTTAAGTTCCAGCAGTTTTCTGATGACCTTCACGCCTTCGGCTTCATATTTATCATCAAAAACATCGAAGTAAACCACTTGCAGGCCGAAGGATTTGGCACCTTCCACATCGGCGATCCAGTCGTCGCCAATCATCCAGGAATTTTCTTTGCGCGCACCGGCTTTCTTTAATGCATATTCGTAAATTTCGGGACGGGGTTTGCGGATGTCGATTTCGTCTGCGCTGGTAATAGTTCGAAAATAATTCTGAATTCCGGAAAGTTCGCACTTGCGCGCGGTGACTTCCTGGAAACCGTTAGAAAGAACATGCAGCGCATATCCTTTATCATGCAGATATTCCAGCAGTTCGAAGGTTCCATCCACCAAATCGTTATAATTCAGGATCTCGTCGAGAAAGTTGCTTTCGAAGGTCTGCGCCAGTTCCTCATCATCAATACCAAAAAATAAAAAAGAATCGTAAAAGCGGTGCTTCCGCAGATATTCTTTATCGATTTCACCATCACGAATCTGCTCCCAAAGCCTTTCGTTGATGGTATAATATTCCCGGTGGAAATCATCGAAATTTAGGCCGTAGCGTTCGGCCACGTCCTCTCGTCTGAAAATTTCTTTAAGGGTAAGCCGTGCGTTTCCACGATGATCCCAAAGCGTATTATCGAGATCAAAAAAAATGTGCTGAGTATTCATACCGCACAAATTTAGGCAAAATGCATTTAGTTCTTCGAAATCAAATGTCTTTTGCAGGTACCGCGCAGAACCTGGATACTTTTGGAGTAATTGATTAGAAAGCTAACGGTGGATTTTCGGGGTTTCAATACAGCAGCGTTCAGTGTGTCATCTTTTTTCATAGGCTTGAGTTTCACTAAAAACGCAGCTTTGCTGTTATTATTATCTTGTCAGCGTAATTTGGTGTTCCTCCATAATCTTGCGCAAATTAATAAGCGCATACCGCACGCGGCCGAGTGTGGTATTAATACTGCTGTTGGTTTGGTCGGCAATTTCCTTAAAAGACAATCCATCGAAAAAACGAAGTTTTACCACTTCCTGTTGGCTGGCGGGCAAATATTCCAGCATGCGCAGAAGGTCCTCCTGGATCTGCCGGCTAATGAGCTGTTCCTCAATGTTTTCTTCGTTAATTGAAATTAAATCAAAAATAGAAAATTCTTCATTTTCGTAGGATGTTTCGGATACTTTGTTATGTTTGGCTTTCAGTCGGTAATGATCGATGATGAGGTTGTGCGCGATACGTTTTGCCCAGAGTACAAATTTTCCCTCTTCATTGTAGCGCCCTTCTTTCAGCGTTACAATAATCTTCATAAACGTGTCCTGGAAAACGTCGTTTGCCAGTGTTTCATCCATGATTTTATAAAATATATAGGAGAAAATTTCTTTTTGATGCCGTTCGATCAGCACCGCGAGTGCTTTTTCATTGCCGGTTCTATAGGCCGAGATCAGCCAACTGTCTGTATTTGTCTTCATAACTCTTTTTCTAAAATTACAGCCACCAGCCCGCACCCTCGTAGAGTGGGTTTGCAACGGTAGATGGCAGGGTTTTCTAGTAGAGTTTATTATCGATAACAGAGGTTTTTAATTAATGTGCTAAATTAGTAAAAAAGACAGTGCCAAGCCGAATATTTTGTGTTTTTTTTAACTATAATTTATTTTAATAAATCATGCAGCATCACAATGGGCAGGTTGATGGTAAAATTAATATTCAGCCCTTCCAGCTTTTTGCCGTGTATTCCTTGCTTATCCAAAGCAAAAGCGTATCCTCCGGTGAGATCGATAAGGCCGAACAGCGTCGCCCCTATTTTCGGTGCGATATATTTTGTTGTGGCTTCTGCGCCGGCGAGGAAATAGTACGAATGGTACAAATCCACGTTCCGCTCAAAATTAATTAAAATATCGCCCTGCACCTTTGGCAAAACTGCCACTTTCCCGCCACTTCCGCCAATCATGGCCGCCGCACCCAAGCGATATACCAAGTCATCCGTTTTCAGAAACAATAACCGGCCTCCAACTTCCGCAAAACTTTGGTTTTGGTAAACGTAGCCCGCATGTACAAGTTTGTGCACCGTCATCTGCGCCTGCGAGATTCCACAAAAAAACAAAAGCAACAGTATCGACAGAAAAATCCGCTTCATTAGTATGATTTTAAATTAGGCATAAAGTTAAAAAAACTGCTTTAACAATTGTGCTAAAGCAGTTTTTTAATAATTATAAATAGAAAGCTTTCTTAACGTCGTCCACGCGGTCCAGCTTTTCCCAGGTAAAGAATTCTAAATCTTTCAGAATGAGTTCCTGTCCGTTAGCCGAGCGGAATTTCTTATCGGCAATGTAAGGTTCGCGACCCATGTGCCCGTAAGAGGCAGTTTCTTCGTAAATAGGATTTCGCAATTTCAGGTTCTGTTCGATGGAATAAGGACGAAGATCAAAGAGCTGCAGCACCTTGTCAGCAATCGCGCCGTCATTCAGTGCCACTTTGGACGTTCCGTACGTGTTAATATACAATCCGCAAGGTTTGGCAACGCCAATTGCGTAAGAAACCTGTACCAATATTTCGTCGGCCACACCTGCAGCGACCAGATTTTTGGCGATATGCCGCACAGCGTATGCTGCACTGCGATCTACTTTGGACGGATCTTTCCCGGAAAACGCACCACCCCCGTGGGCACCTTTGCCTCCGTAGGTATCCACGATAATTTTTCGGCCGGTAAGCCCTGTATCACCATGAGGACCACCAATCACAAACTTGCCGGTTGGGTTTACGTGATAAGTAATATCATTATTGAAAAGATCCTGAATCGCGCGCTTTTGCTTGGCTTTCACTTTTGGAATCAAAATCTCTATAATGTCTTTCCGGATTTTTGCCAGCATTGCTTCTTCACTGCCAAAATCGTCATGTTGTGTAGAAACGACGATGGAATCGATGCGAATGGGTTTATGATCGTCGGAGTATTCGATAGTAACCTGAGATTTGGCGTCAGGACGCAGATATTTAATGGCATCATTTTCCCGGCGCAGCTCAGAAAGTTCCTTCAAAATGGTGTGTGCCAGATCCAGCGCGAGCGGCATATAATTATCCGTCTCATTGGTGGCGTAGCCAAACATCATTCCCTGATCGCCGGCGCCCTGCAGATCTGCGCGGTCTGCCCCATCGCTATCAACAGCACGATCGACGCCCTGATTAATGTCCGGCGATTGTTCGTGAATGGCAGAAAGCACGCCGCACGAATCCCCGTTGAACATGTATTCGCCTTTGGTATACCCTATTTTGTTGATCACTTTTCGCGCGATATCCTGTACGTCAAGATACGCTTTGCTTTTCACCTCGCCGGCCAGCACTACCTGCCCCGTCGTGACCAGCGTTTCGCAAGCGACTTTGGAATCTGGGTCGTGTGCCAGGAAATTATCAATTAATGCATCAGAAATCTGGTCGGCCACTTTATCCGGATGTCCTTCGGATACCGACTCGGAAGTAAATAAATAAGACATGTTTCTTTTGATTTTTTTAAATTAAAATCGCGGAGAAAAAGCGTGAAGATTGCAAAAGAAACTAAAAGAGCGTATCGGTTTTAGCATTTTTTAAAGAGGTTGCAATCAGTTCAAATTTTTCCTCCTGAGATTCTGGTGCAAATTTACTTACTATTTACTGAAAGGCAAAACTTAATTGCCTGTTTAAAATCATTGTGGCTTCACGCCGACAAACTCCGCCGGATTCTTGTCGTAATTCAGTTTTGGCTTAAGCGACATAGAAATATGAGAAATCAACTCATCGAGGATTTTCTGCTTATAAGTTGGCTTATAGTAAATCAGCGAAATTTCGCGGTGAGGAAAGGGTTTGCGGAATCGCTTCACTTTCTTCTGCTGACTTTCCGACAGCTGCGACACGGCCAGCTCGGGCAAAATACTGATGCCGCCCAATTTGTCGACCAGTTGCACCAACGTGTTAATATTAGAAGCCACGAATTCCAGGTTTTTCGGCGTCACAGCATTTTCTTTCAGTTCGCAAATATTTTCAAACTGCGTACGCAGACAGTTGCCTTCTTCCAGCAACCAAACTTCCTGTACATCGATCTTGTCGGGAATTACAAAACGGTCTTTCTTGTTTTGGCTACTTTCATCAGAAGAATACACCATCAACTCCTCATTAAATAAAAAATCCTGATAAAACTCGTTGGCAGCGGTGTACGGCGTCGAGATGATGCCGGCATCCAGCTCGCCTGATTTCAGACCTCTGATGATATTGGTGGTCGTCATTTCTTTGACATTGAGTTGAATTTTTGGATGCAGCGTCAGAAAATCAAATATTTCTGCCGGTAAAATAGATCCTGAGACCGTCGGAATAATTCCTAAGTTCAGTTTTCCGGCTAAAACATTGTTGAGTGCATTGGCTTTACTTTTCAATTCATTGATTGAATCAATGACGTTTTTGGCTTCGGCAATAATGTGAGTGCCAACATCAGTAGTCCGGATTGGGTGCGTCGTGCGGTCGAAAATCTTTACATCCAGTTCATCTTCGAACTTTTGAATCATCGCGCTTAGCGTCGGCTGAGTAATAAAACATGCTTGGGCGGCATTTCCGAAATGCTTGTATTTGTCCACGGCGATAAGATATTCCAGTTGCTGAATGTTCATTCGATTAATTTTATCTATAGCCAAAGGTACTAAGATTTGAGTATATTCTGCTTTATTTTGAATAAATTTGAAGTCGCTAAGACGCTGATTATGACTTCAAAAAAAACAGGCTTCTTCCAGGAACATCCGGACATTGCGACGTCGGGCAACACGGATTATTACGCTGCCGCACCATGTTGTGCTCATGGCTTGCGAGCGCAGCAGGAAATTGCAGAAATGGTGCAGCGCCAAGTACCTCCCCGACTCATTTATTCCCAAGGTTGTGGCGCTTTCGGCCTTTTTACAGTCACCAAAAATCTGGCGGATTATACGACTGCGAAATTGTTTGCCACAGTAGGAAACAGCTGCCGCGTTTTTGTGCGATTTTCAAAACAAACTGAATTGGACAAAAATTGCGGTCGGCCAAAAGGATTTTCGGTTCGGTTTTATACCGACGAAGGAAACTGGGATCTTGTGGCGCAGAGCAGTCCGATTTACTATATAAAGGATGCCGGCAAGTTTCCGGAACTTATCAATGCGCAACTTCCTCAGCGCAAAACTAATCTGTACAGTGCCGCCGCTGAGTGGGCTTTTCGCAGCGAAAATCCTGAAACACTGCACGCGCTGCTGATTGATTTTTCTGATGACGAAAAAAGCAATGGTTACCGAGATATGAAAGGTCATGGCGTTCATGCATTTGCAATGTTCAATGCCACAAACGAAAAAGTCTGGGTGAAGTATCACTGGAAACCGCAGCAATCTTCTGCTAACGAAGAAAGCGACCCCGGACGCGATTTAACAGAAGCGATAAAAAACGAAGATTTCCCGAAATGGAAACTTTTCATCCAGATAATGACGGAGCAACAGGCGGAAGAGCAGCGCTGGAATCCTTTCGACGCTACGAAAATTTGGTCACCAAACGATTTCCCAATGATAGAAGTCGGAGAATTGATTCTTAATCAGCTGCCGGGCGATCATTTATCAGATGTCGAGCAAGCCGCTTTTTCGCCAGCAAAACTTTTACCCGGCATGGCATTCTCGCCGGATCCATTGTTGCAGTGCCGAGAATTCGCTTATCAAAATGCGCAGCAACAAAGAGTGGGGCCGCACGGACAATTACTTAAAGTAAATCAGGGCAAGAATATAATAGTTTCGTCTCGATCGCAAAGTGGCGACCCATTATATAATGCTGCACTGTACGGCGAAAACGAAAACGATCATTTTACACAGGCGGGGCATTTCTATGCCAAAATGCTCAATACCGTACAACGTGAAAAATTAGCTGAAAACATTATTGCATCAATGCAACAAATCGAAGGACCCCGGCGAGAGCGTATCATCGGGCGCCAGCTGTGTCATTTCTTTCGGGCAGATATCGCTTTGGGCATACGCATAGCCGCCGGTTTGAATTTTAATATTGATGAGAATATGATGACGCACAACACCATGTAAACGGCACTTCGTTTGCATCTGGGCGCGCAGCATTGCATCTGTTCTTAGACGCTTGTTATTAAAAAAATAATGTTTAATTTGCGGAAATTTCAAATGAACTGTATTATGTCCTATGAAAATCTTATTTTAAGTCAAGAAGGCGCCCTCAGTGTCATCACGATTAACCGGCCACAGAGTCTTAACGCGCTGAACGCAACGACGATTTCGGAACTCAGCCACGCACTCGACAGCATTGCTGACGACGATGCATGCCGCGCAGTCATCATCACCGGGAGCGGAGAAAAATCTTTTGTAGCAGGCGCCGACATTAAAGAGTTTTCGGATTACGGAACGGCTGACGCAGAGCAGTTGGCACGCACCGGTCAGGATAGTTTATTCAACAAAATTGAAAACATGCGAAAGCCGGTACTTGCGGCTGTGAACGGATTTGCTTTGGGTGGAGGTTTAGAGTTGGCCTTGGCCTGTCACATCCGGTATGCTTCAGAAAATGCAAAACTTGGCCTGCCGGAAGTAACCTTAGGGCTCATTCCTGGTTACGGCGGCACACAGCGTTTACCAAAACTGGTCGGCAAAGGCTTGGCCAGTGAGATGATATTTTCTGCTAAAATGATTTCTGCGGAACGCGCCAAAGAAATCGGCTTAGTAAACGAAGTATTTAGTCCAGAAGAACTTTTAAATAAAACAAAAGAATTGGCAACACAGATTGCCCGAAATTCCCCGATGGCCATCAGCAAAGCAATTGCTGCCATCAACTTATACGACACGGAACACGGTTTTGAAACGGAAATTAAATCCTTCGGTGAGCTTTTTGAAATGGAGGACAAACGGGAAGGCGTGGCAGCATTTCTGGAAAAACGCAAACCCAATTTCTAACAAATCAACACCGTGCACGTAACAAAATTCGACATTGCCTATCTCAAAATGGCTCAGGTATGGTCGCAGCTTTCACACTGTAACCGCAAAAAAGTGGGCGCCATTATAGTGAAAGACCGCATGATTATCTCTGATGGTTATAACGGCACACCTTCAGGCTTTGAAAATTGCTGCGAAGATAATGACGGAAATACGCTTTGGTACGTACTTCACGCGGAAGCGAATGCCATTTTAAAACTGTCTCGTTCCACGCAGTCTGCGGAAGGCGCTACCCTTTACCTCACCTTATCGCCATGTAAAGAATGCAGTAAACTTATTCTACAGGCGGGCATTAAAAAAGTCGTTTATATCGACGCCTATTCTGACGAGGACGGAATCGAATTTCTAAAAAACCATGCGATCGAACTTCAAAAAGTTTCGCATGCTGACCTGAACACAAAACACTGATGAAATGATAACTTGGAAAGAAAAAATTAATGACTTTGAGACTTTTTTGAGATTTGAACGTAACTTTTCAGATAACACCGTCGATGCCTATTTGCGGGATATCCGCAAACTGAGCGATTTCGCGGAAACCGAACTCGCCGATGTTGGACCCATGGAACTGAGCCAGGAAAATATCCAGGAATACCTGTTTCAATGTTCGAAGAAAAAGTTCAGCGAACGGACGCAGGCGCGCTGGGTTTCCTCGATCAAAGCTTTTTTTAAATATCTTGTTGACGATGAAGTACGCACGGACAACCCGGCTACACTGATCGAAGGACCGAAACTCGGCCTGTATCTTCCTGATACACTAAGCTTTAACGATGTAGAAAAAATCATTCACACCATTGATGTTTCCACTGCGTTGGGTCAGCGAAACCGATGTCTTATCGAGGTTCTCTACGGCTGCGGACTGCGGGTTTCTGAATTGATTGATCTTAAAATTTCCAATATCAACTTTAAAGAATCATATCTCAAAGTGGACGGTAAAGGAGGCAAGACACGGTTTGTTCCGCTCGCGACGTACACCGCAAATCTTATTCAGGACTACATCACTGAGGTTCGTGCCACTTATAAAATCAATAAGAAATGTGAAGACATTCTTTTCCTCAACAGCCGGGGATCGGGCATGTCGCGCGTCATCGTTTTTATTATCATCAAAGAACTCACCGAGAAAGCGGGTATCAGCAAAAAGATATCTCCCCATACGTTCCGGCATTCGTTCGCCACGCACTTGTTACAAAACGGAGCAGATCTGCGTTATATCCAGGAAATGCTCGGACACTCCAGCATTACGACAACGGAAATTTATACGCATCTGAAGACCGAAGAGCTGCGCGAAGTAATCCTTAATTATCATCCAAGAAACGTAGTGGGTGCAGAATCTTAGCTATTGTCCCAAATGTGGCCGACAGACTTTGCTGTGGGATGGCGCGCAAAAATGGAGTTGCAGCGTATGCGATTACGTACTCTACCATAATATGGCCGCCGCAGTGGCAGTTGTAATTTCCTGTGGAGAAGAAATATTGTTTACGCGACGCAGCCAGGAACCAAAAAAAGGCAAACTGGATCTTGCCGGCGGATTTGTCGATCCCGACGAGGACGCTGAAGAGGCGTGCGCACGCGAACTATTCGAAGAAATGAAACTGAAAGTAGATCGTACGCGGCTACGTTATCTGGGCAGCCGCCCCAATGTTTACGAATACAAAAATATCGCGTACAATACGCTGGATCTGTTTTTCGGCTACGAACTGAATGAAAAATTTGAAGGTGAACTGGATCATTTGGAAATTTCTGAAACGGTTTGGCTAGATAAAGAGTCCATTAATTTGGATGAGTTGGCATTCGATTCCCAAAAGGAGTTTTTGAAAAACCATCTGAACCTGGAATGAACGAGAGTTAAGTTGTTGTAAATTTGCAGCGTTACACTTTCATTATGCAGAACCAAATCGTTTTCGAAGACAATCACCTTTTAATTATCAACAAAAAAGCGGGACAGCTCGTTCAGGGCGATAAAACGGGCGATCCTTCTTTGCTGGAGCTGATCAAAAACTTTATTAAAAAACGGGATGCAAAGCCGGGGAATGTCTTTCTAGGCTTGGTTCACCGCATCGACCGGCCAACTTCAGGACTCGTGATCTATGCCAAAACGTCCAAAGCACTATCGCGGCTCACGCAGATGGTGAAAAACCGCGAAATTCAGAAAACGTATTGGGCTGTAACGTCGAAAGCCGAAATCCCAACGCAGCAGCGACTGGTGCATTATCTGCAGAAAAATGAGAAAACCAACAAATCGACGGTTTTTCCTAAAGCAACCGATGGTGCCAAAGAAGCCGTTCTAAACTATAAAATTCTGCGCGTGCTGGACAATTTCCAATTGCTGGAAGTCGATCTGGAAACCGGGCGTCATCACCAAATCCGTGCGCAGCTTTCGAAAATTGGAGCTCCGATCAAAGGTGATCTGAAATACGGCGCATCACGCTCCAATCCCGACGGCGGTATTCATTTGCACGCGAGAAAGCTGGAATTTATTCATCCCGTTACCAAAGAACTTTTAACGGTCACTGCCTCGGTTCCGGAAAATGACGCTGTTTGGCGGGCGTGTGAAGAGTGAGATCAATTTAATTTGCTTCAATTCAGTAATTTTTATGAACTGGAATTTGCTTTGAAAAAATCAATTTTATTTAAAAAACAGCTATTTCCACTTAATTACCTATAAAATAACCCTCTTTAAATCAATTTTAAAGAGGGTTATTATTTAATTTTAATTTGGCGTCAGGTTACGGCGTTTTGGGCAGCAGACCGCCGTTGTCGCCGGAGTCGGTTTGCTTCAGGATATTCGGATCTTCCTTGGCTAATTTATTTTTTGTCGGAATTTTATAATTAACGGAAAGCCCGAAAGATCTGGTATCTGTTTTATTGTAAAGAAACACACTGTTGCCGGTTACCGGTCTGGAATGCAACTGAGTTACCTGCGTATTGAACAGATCATTGCCGAAGACCGAAAGCGTTAGTTTATCATTCAAAAACTTTCGCGAAAGTGTCAGGTCAAAGCGTTCATTGAAGGGCCGCTCGGATTCAAAATAATAAAAGCCGGCTTTCTTCGACAAGACGTTGTAATTCGCAGTCATTTTAATATTGGAAGGCAGAATGATCTGTGCCATCAGATTTAAAATAAAAAGTCCTTTCGAATCCAGGTTTTCAATTTCATGCTTCATGTACCCGGCGTAGACGAAAACGAAATTGATTTTGTCAGGATTAAAATTTACTTTCATGATTTCACTCAGCGGCGTATTAAAAATCATAAAAGGAATCGGCACCCCAAAATTGAAATTGTGGATACGCATATTCGGGATATTGACCTGCTCATTTTTAATGACGTCTCCTTCGCGCGAAAGCAACTGCGCCACTTGGTTGTCGATAGATGAAACATTATAGCCCATAAAAGCATAATCAAAGGCCGAAAGTTTAACTTCGAAATTATCGTAAATGGTCGGTTGCAGATTTGGATTTCCGATCATCGTCGAGTTCGGTCCGGTGAAAGTGTTGTTGTTCGGGTTTAGCGCTGAGATACTCGGCAGCGTAATTTTCTTGTTATAATTCAAAGCAAAATAGACCTGATTCATAAAATTATACTGTACGCTGGCGTTCGGGAATAATTTGAACTGATTAAAAGGAATGAGTGCCTGCTGCTTCAGCTGACCATTCCCGTCCGCTAATCTCGTCGTGCCGGAGATGTCGTAATTTTCAGCGCGTGTTCCTAAGATAAAATCAAATTTATTCAGTTTTGCCTGGAATTCAAGATAAGATGACGCAGTGTTGCGCTCATATTCCAAATTGGTAGTTCCTCTGCTTTCAGCGTCAAACTGCTGATTCTCGTATAAACCTCCAATACTTATTTTACCTTCGTCGAGAATTTTCAGCGGCTGCGAAAAATCAACTTTAAGGTTAGAAATCTGCATCTTTGAACTGTTATCTAACAGGCGTCCCAAAGATTGGTAACCGCCCATTGTGGATTGATTGTAAATATTATCCTGATAAAAATCGTTATCAGAACGGGTATAGCCAGCCTGAAAATCGAGTTTTCTCTGCCGGTTATCAAAACGTTTCTGGTAAGTAACTACTGCTTCCTGACGCAGTCCGTTTGTCTTGGCCGCGTCCAGAGCCGAAAATTCATTCAAAGACGCATCGGGCAGTTTGAAAGAACCGTTACTCAGTGTTACATTATCGTTGTTATTCTGATAAATGTCGTAGTTCAGCAATATTTTATCAACACCCACATCGAAAGTGAGGCCGGCTTTGGCGAAAGTTCCGCGCCCCACGCGGTCTGTATTGGAGAAAACCAGATTGTCCTGGTTGCTGTTCATTTCGCTTTCGCGGTAATTATGCCCAACGCGCAGCTGCCAGCCGAAATATTTGTTACGCGCGTTCAGGCTTAAAGAATTACTGGTGCGGCTGCGGAATTTACTGTCGTTGGTGAAGCTGTAATTACCGGAATAAGTGGCAGTGAGATATTTATTTGCGTTTTTGTTGGTAATTATATTCATAATTGCCCCTCCGGAAGAAGCAGGAAATTCGGCACCAGGCTGCGTAATGACTTCAATGCGCTCTATAGAATTTGCCGGCATCCCATCCAGAAAAGAAGTAAGTTCGTTGCTGGAAATATTCAGTGGCCGTCCGTTGAGATAAACGTCAAGAAGTTTGCCTTGGTACATCATCCCGGCGACATCGGTGGCGATGAGGCCCGGTAGTTTCTTGATGCCTTCCATGGCGGAGCCTGTGTTGAGATGTTCCTGCTCCGAAAAATCGAAGATGGTACGATCTGCTTTTTGCTCAACGGCTTTTTTAGTTTTAGTAATTACAACACCTTCAATTTCTTTTTCTTTGGTTTCAGATTTTGGTGTCTGCTGACCGAGGACGACAGGAGCTACAAACAGCACCAGTGCGGCGGCCGATAAATTTTTGAACATAATTTAAATTGTGCTCAATTAGACATCATTTACTCTTGTTTGTTACAATAATAGTGAGTTCAAGCCACTTTTGATTTTAATACATAGTTGACCGTACGCTTCGTCGGCGATTAACGTGCATGCCGACAACTATTTATCTCTAGCCAGTGTAAAAATTCAGCATCTGCGCCATTTCTGTTTTTAAACGTTCCTGCAAACTTACAGGCTGGATGACGCGCACCCGGCTTCCGTGCGAAAGAAGTTCGCGCTCGAAATCGTAGGTGGGAACCAGCGACAGTTTCACACAGAATTCGTGCTCGTCATCGCGGACAATTTCCTGCGAGTGGTGCAGCGGAAGCGTTTTGATGTATTTTCCCTGCTCGGCATCAAATGAAAGAATGATGTCTTCCGGCTCTTCGCAGTCGGTAGAAATAATGCCGAAAGAATTCCGGAAAAAGTCGCTGATATCGACCCTTACCGTCTTAAAAGAAGAGGAAGAAATATCCAGCTCCGAGATGCGGTCCAGCCCAAATATTTTTAACTGAAATGCTTGGCCACGCCGCTCGTTTGCCAGCAGATACCACCGATTTCGGAATTCTTTTAATGCATAAGGCTCCAGCACTTTCCGGCTGGTGATGCCGTCGTAAAATTTGGTATAATCCAGCGTGATAATTTTTTGGTTGGTAATTGCGTGCAGCAGGCCGTGCAGCCACTGAAGTCCGCGCGGCACACGCTGCTCGAAAATCATTACGTCCTTTCGTCCTTTCACCTCGCGGTACGCTTCTACCAAAAGCAGATTATCAAAAACATTTTCATTTGCCACATCAGTTTCGTCAGCGTCAATCACATAAGTATTTGTTGCGCGGCGATACGAGATCTCGACACCAAATATTTCCATGAGGGTTTCTTTGTCGCGGAGAAATGTACGTTTGGTAAATTTCAGTTTTTCTTCTACGATGTCTTTTTCCTGATATTTTCGCGCCAGATAATCTCTGATTTCTTCGTAAGATGCGCCGTTGTGCCGACGGCGGCGCAGAAACTGTTCGATTAATTTCAGTCTCAACATTTGTTCTTTTTTCGCCATTTGAGTTTTAGTTTAGGTAAAGATAGAAAACCACTGAGACAAACTACGTCACTTTGTTTTCGTGAAAAGTAGCGGCAGTTCGTTTCACAAAACTTATAACTGCAGCGATAAAAAAAGCCGCTCAATTTCTTGAGCGGCTTTGTTTCAATTAAGGCATTCTATGCATTTCTTGCCGCTTCAGCTGCAATCAGGTTCAGGGCAGAGCCTGCTTTGAACCAAGCGATTTGCTGCGCGTTATAAGTATGGTTGGTCAAGATGATATCTTTAGTTCCGTCCGCGTGTACAACTTCCAGTGTAAGTTGTTTTCCCGGGGCAAACTGATCCAGATCAAGGAAATTCACGGTATCATCTTCCTGGAATTTGTCGTAATCTTCTTCATTGGCAAAAGTAATTCCCAACATTCCCTGCTTTTTCAGGTTGGTTTCGTGGATACGGGCGAAAGATTTTACCAAAACTGCTTTTACACCAAGATGTCTTGGCTCCATGGCTGCGTGTTCACGCGAAGAACCTTCACCATAATTTTGGTCTCCTACTACGATTGTCGGGATCCCCGCTGCTTTGTAAGCTCTCGCAACTGCAGGAACTTCGCCGTATTCGCCGGTCATTACATTTTTCACGGTATTGGTTTCCATGTTATAAGCATTGATTGCGCCGATGAGCATATTATTAGAAATATTATCCAAATGCCCACGGTATTTCAACCACGGCCCGGCCATCGAAATGTGGTCGGTGGTACATTTACCGAAAGCTTTGATCAGCACTTTCGCGCCGCTGATGTTCTGTCCGTCCCAAGCATCAAAAGGCTCAAGAAGCTGTAACCGGTCGGAAGCAGGATCTACCGCCACCTGTACCGTAGAACCGTCGTGCGAAGGCGCCTGATATCCGTTATCATCCACAGCAAAACCACGTGCCGGAAGTTCAAAACCGCTTGGCTCGTTGAGTTTGATTTGCTCGCCGGCTTCGTTGGTTAAAGTATCTGTAATTGGGTTAAAATCTAATCTCCCAGCAATCGCTACCGCAGCCACCATTTCCGGCGAAGCTACAAAGGCGTGCGTATTGGGATTACCATCTGCTCTTTTTGCGAAGTTTCTGTTGAAGGAGTGAATAATAGAGTTTTTCTCGCCCTTTTCAGCGCCTTCTCTGTCCCACTGTCCGATGCACGGTCCGCAGGCGTTGGTAAAGATTCTGGCATTTTCGAATTTCCTGAAAGAATCCAGGAAGCCGTCGCGTTCGGCGGTAAACTTCACCTGCTCCGAACCAGGATTTACACCCAAAATCGCTTTTGGCCGTACTCCTTTCGCAAAAGCATCTTCTACAATGGAAGCCGCGCGCGATAAATCTTCATAAGAAGAGTTGGTACACGATCCGATGAGCGCCCACTCTACTTCGATAGGCCAGCCATTTGCAACTGCTTTCTCGTGGAAATCCGCCACAGGCGTTGCTAAATCCGGTGTGAAAGGCCCGTTTAAATGGGGTGATAGTACATCCAGATTAATTTCAATCACCTGATCAAAATACTGTTCCGGATTTTCATAAACTTCCGGGTCGCCCGTAAGGTGTTCTGCAATTTGATCTGCTGCATCCACTACATCCTGACGACCAGTGGCGCTTAGATAACGACGCATTGAATCGTCGTAGCCAAATGTTGAAGTGGTCGCTCCGATTTCTGCGCCCATGTTACAAATGGTACCTTTTCCGGTAGCAGAAAGCGACTGCGCACCATCACCGAAATATTCTACGATACAACCGGTACCACCTTTTACAGTAAGGATTCCGGCCACCTTCAGAATAATATCTTTTGCTGCCGTCCAGCCGTTCAATCTTCCGGTGAGTTTAATTCCGATCAGTTTCGGCATTTTCAGCTCCCAGGGCATTCCGGCCATTACGTCTACGGCATCTGCTCCACCAACACCGATGGCAACCATTCCTAAACCTCCTGCATTCACGGTGTGAGAATCGGTACCAATCATCATTCCGCCCGGGAAGGCATAATTTTCCAGCACTACCTGGTGAATAATTCCGGCTCCCGGTTTCCAGAAACCGATGCCGTATTTATCGCAAACAGAACTTAAGAAATTAAAAACTTCCGAGTTTTTATTTAATGATTCCTGCAAATCTCTTTCTGCGCCCACTTTCGCCTGGATCAGGTGATCTGCGTGCGCCGTAGAAGGCACTGCTACTTTTGGTTTCCCGGCCTGCATAAACTGCAAAAGTGCCATCTGCGCCGTAGCATCCTGCATAGCAACACGATCCGGAGCGAAATCCACATAAGAATTACCGCGCTCGAAGGATTGCTGAGCTTCACCTGTCCAAAGGTGAGTGTAGAGTATTTTTTCTGCAAGTGTCAGCGGTTTTCCCACAGCCGCACGGGCTGCTTCGATCCTGGCCGGATAGCGTGCGTACACTTTCTTAATCATATCAATGTCGAAAGTCATATCTTTATATTTTATTTATCAACGTTAAGAAAATCAAAAATACGAATTTTTTTACTTTCGGCTGCGCTCCTGTCATTTAGAATCTTTATAAATTCAGGTGTTGCCGTCGTTCTGTATCATCATAATCCGTGAATATTGTGTTTTTATGAGCAATAGTAAAACAGTATCTGTTACCAAACCTCCTATTTATTTATACGCCGGTATTGTTTTTATACTGTTGGGAATATTGGTTTTTTATTATTTGCCACACTCGACGCAGTATTTCATAGCGTGTCCGTTACAGACATTCACAGGACTGCAATGTCCGGGTTGCGGCAGTCAGCGAGCGCTGCATGAAATTCTCCATTTAAATTTTGCCGCCGCATTTTCTTACAATCCGCTTTTTGTTTTGGGTTTGCCGGCTGGTCTTTTATTTTTTTTTTTAAATTTAAAGAAACCTCAGGAAAATTCTCAAAGTTTGGCAAAAGAATATTTTCAAAATGGTTTTGGCTTTCAGCAATTGTTGGCGTGCTTTTATTTGGTATACTTCGTAATCTGTAAAAACGCTTTTGGATGGATATTTGCAAGACGCAGCCCGTGAAAATGCTACTTTTACTTTCGGCACTGTTTTTTTCGAACTGTTTCGCCGCGCAGAAACAGTCTTTTTCGAACGCTGAACCGGCCCCGGATTCGGCGGCGAAAAAAAATGTACAAAACCAGAAAGAGTGGAGTATCCCGGAATTAATTCCCCATAAAACCGGCGATAAATACGGGTTTATCGACCGCGAGCGTAAAGTAATTATCTCCCACGCTTACAACAATGTTGGCTTTTATACGGAAGACTGTACATTGCTGAATTCACCCAAAATGTCCGTCCGTAAATATGGCAGCGCCGATTATGCCTCCGTCAGCTATCACGGAAATAACTACCGCATCGACCGTGCCGGAAAACGCGTCTACCGCTTCAAAAAAGAAGAGCTCGGCCGTTGCAATCTGCCGTATGTTCCGCAGCAGTTCGAGGCGTACCGTTTCGGAAATTCTTATGGTATTATCGAACCGGCCAAGTTTGAAAATTCTTCGGATTACCGTCAGTTTACGATTTATCCGCAGTACGACTACCTCCATATTCTGGAAGGAAATGATGTGACAAACCCGCTTATTGTGGCGGCGCGCAACAACCGTTTTGGTATTATTGATGTACAGAATAATATTGTGCTGCCGTTCGTATACAGCGACATCAAGCGCAATTACAGCTGGAAACTTGCGCATCTTTTCGAAGCAACTTACGATGGTAAGAATTATTTTTTTGTAGACCGCGACGGCAACGAATATTGAAAATTATTTTTGTAGTTTTGCCCGCAGAAATAAAGGGGTGCTGTAAAAAGCTGAGATTATACCCAACGAACCTGGAACAGGTAATGCTGTTTAGGGACCATCCGAATAAGCCGGCGGCCGCGGTGATCGGAATTGTATAACACACTCGAAACCCCTTTTATTCAATTAATCTTAAAAATTAAAAGAATGAAAGGATTTATTTTTTTAGGACTTCTCGCAGGTCCACTCTACTTTGCACAAAACACCGTGCAGGATTCTCTACAAACGAGCGAAATTGAAAGCATCAATTTTCTAAAACGACTTCCCGTTACCAAGGAGATCATCAACGTTGAAAAAGACTTAGGTCAAAAAAACCTGGGTCAGGATCTGCCGATTTTACTGAAGAACCAGATGTCTGTAATTTCCACTTCCGATGCCGGAAATGGCGTGGGTTATACCGGGTTCCGCATTCGTGGCGTAGGCGGTACCGCAATCAACGTAATGCTGAACGGCGTTCCTTATAACGACTCGGAATCTCAGGGAACTTTTTTCGTTAACGTCGGTGATCTGACGAGTTCGGCGTCACAGATCGTTATCCAGCGTGGCGTGGGCACTTCGTCGAATGGAGTTTCTGCTTTTGGGGCAAGTGTAAATGTATTAACCAAAAATCCCGAAGAAACTTTTTATGTGAAATCTGACGATTCTTATGGATCTTTCAATACGTACAAATATTCGGCGGAAATCGGCAGCGGAAAATTTTGGAAAGACCGACTTTCTTTAATGGGAAGATATACCAGAATTCATTCTGACGGTTATATCGACCGAGCTTTTTCTGATTTAAATTCTTATAATTTTTCTGCTTTGTTTCAAGAAAATAAAACAAAGATCAGACTGATGGCTTTCGGCGGTAAAGAAAAAACGTATCAGGCCTGGAGCGCGGTGGACCGTAAAACGTGGGAAACGAATCCAAAGTTCAATTATTCTGGGGCCATTTATGATGTAAACTGGGAAAACATCGTAGACTTTTATGACAACGAAACCGATAATTACCGGCAGAATCATTACCAGCTGCTTTGGCAACAAAATCTTAATAATAACTGGGATTTAGAAACTACCTTTCATTATACTAAAGGAAAAGGATTCTACGAAAATTACAAACAGGACGCTAAGTTTTCGAAATATAATTTACCAACTTTAATTGTTGATAATCAAGAACTTAAAAGAACCGATTTCATCCGAAAAAAGTGGTTAGACAATGATTTTTACGGCGGCGTTTCTACGCTCTATGGAAAATTTGAAAACCTGGATTTAAATTTCGGGCTGGTTGCCAACAGGTATTTTGGAAAACATTTCGGCAATGTAACCGGCGTCTATTTCCCCGAAATTTCAGAACATGAATATTACCGAAATAACGGTACGAAAACCGAATTTTCCGGTTTTGCAAAAGCGATTATTAAAGTCAATCAATTTGAATTTTTTGCGGACACTCAGCTGAGAAACATTAATTACAATACCGAAATTCTTCAGCAGGGCGACGATGAAGGTGTAGAACTGGATAAAAGTTGGTTGTTTTTCAATCCCAAAGTCGGATTTAATTATAAGATAAATTCCGGCAAACTGTTCTTTTCCTACGCGCATGCGCACCGCGAACCTAATCGCGACGATATTTTTGCAAATCCGGAAATTCAGCCGGAAAAGCTGCACGATTTCGAAGCGGGTTTAGAAAAATCTTTCGGACCTATTTCTCTTACCACGAATTTGTATTACATGAATTACGTCAATCAATTGGTTTTAAATGGCCAAATCAACGACATTGGTGAATTCATACGGGTTAATTCAGGCAAAAGTTACCGCGTGGGAATGGAAGTGGGCGCGCTGGCAAAACTTTCTGACCAATGGAATATCTCAGGAAATTTTACGGTAAGTAAAAATGAAAATAAAGACTTTAATAATGAAACGGAAAGCGGTTACGAAAACTTGGGAAATACGGCAATCTCCTTCTCCCCTAATTTTATAGGTAATATTTTTTTGAATTATTCACCAACAGATCATTTTAGTTTAGGTCTTCAAAACCAATACGTTGGAAGTCAATACCTGGACAATACCAACAGCGAAAATTTAAAACTGAAAGATTATTTTCTAACTGATTTTAATGCAAAATATACTTTAAATCTAAATAGAACTAACGTTGATTTTAAATTATTAGTCAATAATATTTTTAATAAAAAATATACGAACAACGGTTTTGTTGACGAACGAAATCCCTTTTACTTCGCGCAGGCCGGCACCAATTTTCTGTTTGGGATCAGTGTTAAACTTAAATAAAAATGAACAAAAAGGTTAACGCATTTAATGTAACCTCAAAAGACTGCTGTATCCGGCAGTCTTTTTATTTGTGGTAAGTGGCGCAAAAACCATAAATTTGCCGAATATGAATTTCTCATTTTTCGTGCTGGAATTTTTAAAGAAACACGGGCGGGTCACGCTGCCCGGCTTCGGTACCTTCGCACTCAAATTAACCAATGCCACCTTCGACCGTGAAGGAAAAAACATTCTGCCGCCCGGCGCCGAACTGGTTTTCGATGCGGAAGACGATCACGCGGCGCACAGTTTCGCTGCTTATCTGGCGCAGCGAAGATCCATCACACCCGCTGAAGCTGAGCTGGAAATCCGCAAACAGATTGATTACTGGAATGCCGCGCTTGAAAAAAACCACACGGTCAGCATCGAAGATTTGGGCACCTTTACGATGCACGACAGCCAGTTGCATTTCAAGGGAGCCAACGTAGGGAATCTTTCACCTGCTTTTTTCGGTTTGGAAGAGATAAATCTTTCCGCCGTAAAGAAAGGAAACAAGCAACCTTATCGTTTTAAATCTATACTAACCTGGTCCGCAGTCGTCCTAATTATCGGTTTAGCGATCGCCTATTTTGGCGTAATGCAACCCGAATTACTTTTTGGTAAAGCCTCCTTCGAATCTCAGCCACTGCCAAAAGAAAGTACGGTTGCGAAATCAGATTCAATAATCAACCCGGTAATTGCCACAGACCGTGCACTGTTTTTAACGGACAGTCTGCGCAACGATTCGTTGAATGCAGCGATACCGGCAGCAACAAAAACTTCGAAAACTTACTCTAAACCCAAATGGAAAAAATCAAAAAAGCGTCGCAGTCATTAACGGTAATGACCAACATCGTGCTCCCGAATGAGACCAATTCTCTGCGAAACCTCTTCGGGGGCGAGCTTTTGGCCAAAATGGACCGTTGCGCGTCGATCTCGGCAGCGAGACATTGTGAGCGGCGTGTCGTTACGGCTTCTGTGAATCATGTTTCTTTCAGCCATCCAATTCCGGAAGGCGGTATTGTGGTTTTGGAATCGAAAGTTTCGCGCGCGTTTGGAACTTCGATGGAAGTTTACGTTGATGTGTGGCTGGATGACCCTATAAATCAAAAAAAAATTCACACTAACGAAGGCATTTATACCTTTGTGGCCGTTGATGAATATAACCGGCCAATTCCGATCCCGCGCATGGAGCCCGAAACTGAAGTCGAGCAACAGCGTTTCGATGCTGCCTTACGGCGTAAGGAGCTGTCCTTGATTTTGTCCGGTCGCATGAAAGCCGCTGATTCTGTCGAACTTAAAAAACTTTTCTGCCCACAGGAAGCCTGACCATGAAGATTTTGCTGCTTGACACCAATCATTCTCTGATCTCGGAACAGCTTTCCGCGCAGGGATTTGAACTGACTGAAGATTTCCATTCCAGCTACAAGCAGGTCATAGAAAAGATTAAAGATTTTGAGGGCATTATTATCCGCAGCCGTATCCCGATTGACCGTCATTTTCTGGAAGAGGCCACGCACCTGAAGTTTATCGCGCGCGTGGGTGCCGGCATGGAAAACATTGACGTGGAATTTGCCAGAAAATGCGGCATTATTTTGATTAATTCACCGGAAGGAAACCGCGATGCCGTGGCGGAACAGGTAATCGGGATGCTATTGGTTTTAATGCACCGTTTGTTCATTTCCGCCTTCGAAGTAAAAAACGGGATTTGGAAGCGGGAAGAAAACCGTGGCGACGAACTATCGGGAAAAACAGTTGGCCTGATTGGGTACGGAAACATGGGAAAAGAAGTGGCAAAACGCTTCAGCGGTTTTGGCTGTAACGTGATTTTCTATGATATTTTACCGGATATCGGCGACGAACACGCCACTCAGGTTACTCTAGAGGAGCTGAAAACTCAGGCGGATATCGTCAGTCTTCACGTGCCCATCACTGCATTAACGCATCATTTGATCAATCAGGATTTTATTGAAGGAATGGCAAAACCATTTTATTTGGTTAATACGGCACGCGGAAAAAATATAAATACCGTGCATCTGATCGCCGGTCTGGAATCAGGAAAGATTCTTGGTGCGGCGCTGGATGTGCTGGAATTTGAAAAAGCTTCTTTCGAAAATCTGGAACCAAATAACCCGGCCCTTGATTTTCTTCTGACGTCCGAAAAAGTGCTGGTAACGCCGCATATTGCCGGCTGGACGACTCAGAGCAAATACAAACTGGCTCAGGTAATCGTAGACAAAATACTGGCAGCCTTCCCCGCGTCTTAACAAACTTTTATGACTGCGCTCATCTTTGATATAGCTGAAATCCGCTATATTGCGGCTCTTTTACGTTAAAATAGATTAATGAAATTTATTTATTGCACCCTACTGCTTGCTTTATTTTTCTTCGCTACTTCCTGTAAAAAAGAACACCGGGATGAAACTGAGCCACAAACCCTGTTGCCCAATTACGGAAACGTACAGATCGATGATATCTTTTCACCACAGGACGGAAAGCTGGCCAGCCGTGATTCGGTCGTTTCTCTGCTGGACCGTTATTATAAAACCGTGTGGGACAAAGGCGATTTGTGGGGTGGTTTTCTGGTAGCAAAAGGAGACGATGTTCTTTATGAAGCTTATCGCGGCTATGCACAGGATCACGGGGAAGAACCTATCGACGAAGGAACTGCGCTGCATGTGGCTTCGGTTTCAAAAACAATGACGGCGATGGCGGTCTTAAAACTCGTGGAAGCGGGAGAAATTAACCTGCAGGATCCGCTCACCAAAATCTTTCCGGATTTTCCTTACCCCAAAGTCACCATCTTTTCATTATTAAGTCAACGCAGTGGCTTGCCGAAATATGAACATTTCATCGAAAAGATAGATCCGAAACCCGCAGCGCTGGCAAAAGAATATCTTTCAAACAACGACATTCTGCAGATGCTGACGCAATATAAACCCGACCTGGCGCGCGAAAGCAATACGGGTTTTATGTACTGTAATACGAATTATGCGCTGCTCGCTTTAGTGGTCGAAAAAATAACCAAGCAGCCTTTTCCCGAGGCGATGCAGCAGATGGTTTTTGTACCGCTGAAAATGAAAAACACGTATATCCTGGAGCACGATAAATTGGAGACCGCGGCCAAATCTTTCTACCAGCGCGGTCCGCGTGTTTACCCTTATGATCGGCTCGACCTGATCTATGGCGATAAAAATGTGTACACTACGCCGCGTGACTTGCTCAACTTCTCGAAAGCTTTGTACTCAAAAAACTTTTTGCGCAGCGATCTGAAAGAACAAATCTTCGAACCCTACAGCAACGAGAGGCCAGGCATTAACAATTACGGTCTTGGATTTCGGATGAAAGTTTTTAACGAAGACGAAAAACTCACGTATCACAACGGATGGTGGCACGGCACCAACTCGGTTTTTGCGCATCTGTTAAAATCGCAGGTCACCATTATTGCGATCGGAAATAAGTATTCTCCGCGCGTTTATACGGCGCTCGCGCTTTCCGGGCTTTTTGAAAATTTTCCGTTTGAGAGAGCTAAAATGCTGAAAAATCTTGATGAAACTGATACGGCCGTACAAAACCAAACTGCGGCAAGCTACAGCGAATAATTTTGTATTTTTGCACCTATGCGTTTACTGCTAAGGCTTTTCCCCGCGTTGCTATTTATCCTGATGTTCAGCTCCTGCGCGCGGGTGGGTTCGCCCGTCGGGGGTGCCAAAGACACTATTCCGCCACGCGTGACCGGCAGCAATATCGACAGTCCGCGGGTGAATGTGCCGCGGGATATCCGCGAACTTCGCATCAATTTCGATGAGTACGTTTCTTTAAAGGACATAAACCGCCAACTTATTATTTCGCCGCCGTTGCGAAAAATAACGAAAATACTGCCTTCCAGCATCGCCAATAAATATCTGCTCATCAAATGGGAGGACACCCTGCAGGAAAACACCACCTACAATTTTAATTTTGGCAATGCCATCGTTGATCAAAATGAAGGGAATCCTCTGTCTTATTATAATTTTGCTTTTTCTACCGGACCGAGCATAGACAGTCTCTACATCAGTGGTGACGTAAAAAAAATAATAGAAAGTAAAGAAGCAAGTGCTTCGGATAAAAGTGTAGTGATTGGGCTCTACCGCGAGCGCGATTCCATGGACTACCGGCAAAAACCTTATTATATTACAAAAGCTGACGAAGACGGCTATTTCGAACTCAATTATCTGTCGCCCGGCAATTATCGTTTGTTGGCTTTTGAAGACGCCAACACCAATTCCGTTTACGATGCGGGTACTGAAAGTGTCGCTTTTTTAGATAAGAGTCTTTCGTTAGAGCAGAGCATTTCCGGTCTGCAGCTGAATTTATTTCCTTCCCGTAAAAGCAACCGCTATATAGAAATGAAGGAAATGCCCGGCGGAATTCTAATGACTTTTGAAGGAAATCCTGATACGATAAAAGTGGCTTCACTGACTGATAACTTGCGCGAATACCGCGTTTCTCACCGGCCGAAATCCGATTCTGTTTATATTTGGTTTAATGCGCTACAACAGCAGTTAGGAACGGAGCGCAGCGAGAATCTCAAATTTAGCTATGACAACGGAGTCAAGCAGGACACGGTCTCTTTATTTTATCGCTACAACACGAAGAATGAAATGACACTTTCTAACGCGCGCGGCAATCTGCTGGCGCCAAATCAGGAATTTATAATTAAAAGCAATTATGAGATCAACGAATTGCTCACGTCGCAATGGACGTTGGTTTCAGACAGCATTCAGCAGAATTTTACGGCGCAGGTTTTACCGGAAAATCCGTTTGAGATCCACGTAAAATCCGATTTTAAGGAAGGAAAGAAATATGCGCTTACCATTACGAGTGAATCCGTTGTTTCATTTTATGAAAAAAACTCGAAAGCGTATCGTTTTGAATTTGAAGCAGATAAGACGCAAAACTACGGCGACCTTACCATTACATTAAGCAATGCACCCGCCGAAAAATTCTGGCTGCAGCTGATTACAGGAAGCGGAGATGTTGCGTATTCTCTGTACGGTAAGGAAACGCTCATCAACTTTAAAAGTTTAAAACCAGGAAAATACCGAATACGAATGCTGGTGGACGAAAATGAAAACGGCATTTGGGATGTAAGTGATTTTGCGAATGGTATTTTCGCGGAACCCGTTCATTTATTTTCGAAAACTATCGAAGTGCGGCCGCTGTGGGAAATCCGGGAAAACTGGGATCTGCAGGCAGAAAGTGGCACCAATATGGAAAAAACTCCGTTGAAAACTTCCGACGATACAACGCCTCAATGAAAACTTTCTCCAATATTATCTACTGGTTTTTAGTGGTTATTGCGCTCATTCAGTTTATTCCGGTAGACCGTACGAACAAGCCGGTAGACGCAAAACAAAACTTCATTAACGTTCAGAAAACGCCGCCGCACGTAACGTCTATTTTACAGAAAGCCTGCTACGACTGTCATTCGAATGAGACGGTGTATCCGGATTACGCTTTTGTAGCGCCCATTTCCTGGTCCATCAAACATCATATTAATGAAGGACGCGAGCATCTTAACTTTTCCGAATGGGCTTCATTTAATAATGATTTAAAAAAGAGTATGTTGGAGCAGGCGGCAAGATCACTGAAGGATTACACGATGCCGATGCCGGGTTACATCGCGCAACATCCTGAGGCTAACCTTACCAAGGCAGAACGTGTGCTGCTGGCGCAATATTTCGAAAACCTGCTGGAAACAAAAAATTACTGATCCCTATAAAGAGATCAGCATTGATTAGATTTTAAACTTAATTTTACTGTTCGTCGCGTCTCAGTCTTGGTCTGCTGAACATCGACATCAAAACTCCGGCAAACAATCCGATCGTCTTGATCATGGCAACCTGAGAATCCGGACGCATGAACGCACCGACGATACAAAGCCCTGCAGCCACATACATCGGATAAATAAAGTTTTTATTGGTGAGTGTAGGTGCCTGCACGAAAAAGCTCGCACCGATTAAAATATAAAATAAACGCTGGTAAAGCAGTTCATTGATTTCCGGTGAGAAGAGGTTGAAGAATCCTACTACAATACAAATCAGTGCAGCGATGGATAATATTCCCTGTAAGGTAGTCTTATTAAAATTCATTAGTAACTTTCATTTTGATTAGGAAAATCTCCGGATTTCACATCTTTTACAAAGCTGGAGACGGCGCCTGTAATTTCGGTATAAAGATCTAAATATCTGCGCAGGAATTTCGGTGAGAACCCTTTGTTCATGCCCACCATATCGTGATAAACCAGCACCTGTCCGTCGCAGCCTGCGCCTGCGCCAATGCCGATAGTAGGAATAGTTATACTTTCAGAAACTTTTTGGGCCAGGCTTGCCGGAATCTTTTCCAGGACAAGGGCAAAGCAACCCAGTTTTTCCAGCAACTTGGCATCGCTGATCAGTTTCTCCGCTTCTTCTTCTTCTTTCGCACGAACCTTATACGTACCAAATTGATAAATGGACTGCGGCGTAAGTCCCAGATGGCCCATTACCGGAATTCCGGCGTTGACGATTTTCATGATCGAATGTTCGATCTCCTTTCCACCTTCTATTTTTATTGCGTGCGCGCCGCCTTCTTTCATCATCCGTACCGACGACTCCAGGGCTTTCTCCGAATTACTTTGGTAGCTCCCGAACGGCAGATCTGCAATGACCAGCGCGCGCTCGACACCGCGAGAAACGCATTGGGCGTGATAAATCATTTGATCCAAAGTTATCGGCAGCGTCGTCTCGTGTCCGGCCATGACATTGGCAGCAGAATCTCCGATGAGGATGGCTTCTACACCGCCGGCATCTACCATCTTGGCCGTCGTAAAATCGTAGGCGGTGAGCATCGTAATCTTCTCACCGTCGAATTTCATCTTTCTCAGCGTTTCGGTGGTGATTTTTTTTATTTCTGAATGTACCGACATATTTGGTTTTTTATTAAATGTTGCGCAGCTACGCAGCGAGCTTTAGATAATGACGTGTCCCAGACGAATGAGCTTTTCGCGGTTTAAAATCTTGATATTTCGGCCTTCCACTTCGATAAGTTTATCATTTTTAAACTCAGAGATCAAACGGATCGCACTTTCGGTAGCCGTGCCGATGATGTTGGCAATTTCCTCCCGTGTGAGCGAGATTTTTATAAATCCTTCCGGATCGGTGCCCAATTTCTGTTCCAGTAAAAGAAGGATTTCTGCAAGCCTTTCGCGCACCGTCTTTTGTGCTAAAAAGGTAACGGTGTTCGAAGATTCTCCCAGTTCAAAAGCAATTTTCTGAAGCATCACGAATGACAGCTGTGGCATTACTTCCAACAAATGAAGAAATATACCGGAAGGCAGAAAAGTAGCTTCGATGTCCGTCATCGCCTCAGCGCGCGCCTGGAAAACCTCACCGCAAAGCAGTGATCGATAGCCGATAAGGTCGCCTTCCTTAATGAATCTCAGGATCTGATCTTTTCCGTAAACGCCTTGTTTGGATAGTTTGGCGGTACCTTTATTTAAAAAATAAACTCCATTCGGAGTTTCGCCATCTTCGAAAAGAATAGCGCCTTTGTGAAATTTCAGTTGTTCTTTCCCGGCGGAGTATTTGGCAAAATCTTCGGCAGTTAAAGCCCTTTCAAAAGTTTGATCGTTAAAGACCTGCTGCAGTCTCTCCTCGATCATCGTGTGTTTCTCTAACGACATAGTTTTATGACATTTATCAGCAAAAATAGGCTATTTAAGAACCGAACCCAAATATAATTGTCATAATTTTGCACCCTAAACTACGATAAATTGGCAGAAAACTGTTTCCACTGTGGGCAGGCTATTGACCGGGAGCGAATTGCGTTTGACGAAAAAACTTTTTGCTGTAATGGATGCAAATCAGTATACGAAATACTGAATATGAACGACTTAGGGAAGTTCTATGCATTAAACAAAAATTCGGGAGTCCGGCCCGATAATGAGAATGCTTCGCAATTTGATTATTTCGATACGGAGGAGGTATTTTCTAAACTCATCGATTTTTCTGAGGGAAAAACAACACTCGTCACCTTTAAGATTCCTGTAATTCACTGCTCATCGTGTATATGGCTGCTCGAAAGTCTGCAGACACTGAACGAGAACATCCACTATTCCCAAGTGAACTTCACGCGCAAAACCGTGCAGATTTCCTTTAACCATAACCATCTAAAGCTTAGCGACCTGGCCCGATTCCTGACTAACCTGGGTTACAAACCCGTGATCAGTCTGGAAACCGCAGACCGCAAGGAAGAAACTTTTGATAAAACCCTGATCGTAAAACTTGCGATCGCCGGATTTGCTTTTGGTAACGGCATGTTTTTCAGTTACCCCGAATACGCAGAGCAGCTGATGGGTACCACCGACTTTTGGATGGATACGTATAAAAATCTGTTCCGCTTCATCATGTTTCTGTTGGCCACCCCAGTGGTTTTTTATTCCGCTTCAGATTACTTTAAATCTGCCTGGTTTGGTTTAAAAAACAAAATCGTGAATATCGACGTTCCCATCGTGCTCGGCATCATTATGCTGTATGGACGCAGTATTTACGAGGTACTCACCGATTACGGCCCGGGCTATTTCGACACGCTTTGCGGCCTGCTTTTCTTCATGCTGTTGGGTAAGCTGTTTCAGAAAAGAACTTATAATGCACTTTCCTACGATCGCGATTATAAATCGTTTTACCCGATTGCGGTGACAAAAGTAGATTTCGAAGGACATCAGCAAAATATTTTATTGAATGAACTGCAGATTGGCGACCGTATTATGGTACGGAACCAAGAAATTATTCCGGTTGACGTTATTTTAATTAAAGGAGAAGGCAACATCGACAATAGCTTTATCACTGGTGAAAGCGCCTCGATCCCGAAACAGCCTGGTGATAAAATCTTCGCGGGAGGTAAGCAGATCGGCTCTGTGCTGGAACTCGAAGTCATCAAAACCGTTAACCAAAGTTATCTGACGCAGCTGTGGAATAAAGAAGCCTTCAAGAAATATGAGACGGGGCTGGATACACTCACCAACCGCATCAGCAAGTATTTCACTTTCATTATTTTGGGAATCACGTTACTTTCTGCGATCTACTGGGCGCAGGAGGATTTCGAAAAAATGTTTCAGGTGGTTGCCGCCATCCTGATTGTTGCGTGCCCGTGTGCTTTGGCGCTTTCGGCTCCATTTACGTTAGGACACATTATGCGCATTATGGGACGCAATAAATTTTATGTAAAAGATACTCTGACCATTGAGAAACTCGCCCGTATTGACACGCTTGTTTTTGATAAGACGGGGACGATCACGCATAATAAAAAAGCCAGCATCGAATATGAGGGAGTTTTTCTAAGCGATTTCGATCTTGAGAATCTCAAAACATTGTTAAAGAATTCGAACCACCCGCTCTCCAAAAGTTTATATGACTTTCTTGAACCCGAAGATAAATATTTTGCCGTAGAAAATTTTTCCGAGACCGCAGGAAAAGGCTACAGCGCCACGATACGGGGGGTGGAATACAAAATTGGGTCTGCCGGTTTTGTCGGCGAAAGTTCGAAAAATCTGGAAACCGCGGTGTATGTTGCGGCGAACGGGAACTATCTCGGAAAATTTAAGTTTACCAACGAGTACCGCGCAGATATGAAAATGCTATTTTCGGATTTGCAAAGATACCGTCTGCATGTGCTGAGCGGGGATAACGCATCGGAGCAGGACGCTTTAAGGCAGCTGGCACCTTCGATCGGCCAAATGCGGTTTAATCAAAGTCCCGAAGATAAGCTCACTTATATCCAGAATTTGCAGGATAAGGGCAGCACGGTTGCAATGCTGGGTGACGGGCTGAATGACGCCGGCGCGCTGAAACAGAGTAACGTGGGAATTGCCGTCGCTGATGATACGCACTCTTTCACGCCCTCGTCGGACGTGATAATGGCAGGCAGTAATATGAAGTGGCTGAAACGCTATCTGGATCTCTCGAAAGACGCGGTGAAGATTGTAAAATTCACTTTCGGAATCAGCTTTTTTTATAATATAATCGGGTTGAGTTTTGCCGTCACCGGACATCTCTCTCCACTTGTGGCCGCGATCCTGATGCCAATAAGTTCGATCACTGTGGTAATCTTTACTTCACTGGCAACCTGGATACGCTCTTCCAAGTATTTCGAAATCAGTAAATAAGATGAAATAAAACGGTTATTTAGAAGCTGTTTAAATTAACACAATTTAAGATGAAGCGAGGAATATCATAATTTTTGAGTAAATTTGACCCACTATTTCCTTAAATTTGCACAGGACATGGATATCCTCTATTTAATGATTCTTTGCAGCGTTACATTAGCTGTCATCTTCCTGGTCATCTTCATTATAAGCGCCAGAAAAGGACAGTTTGAAGATGATGAATCGCCAGGGGTAAGGATCCTGATGGAATCGGAAATCATTAAAGAGCCGACAGCATCCGGCAAGTCTGCACAGACAAAAAAAGAAAATAAAGAAAAAGAAGAAAAAAGTGATTAGTTAATATGGAAACACAAAAGTTTAGTTACGATAATAACATTGTGCGGGCATTCCTGTACGCCACCGTGGTCTTCGCGATCATTGGGTTTATTTTTGGGCTTACCGCAGCTCTGATGTTATTCTACCCTGAGCTTCCCGAGTTTTTCTTTGGAACCGACGATGCTACCATCGCCAGTTTGCAGAGCGGGAATTTGCAGGGCTTAATCAATACCCACGGCGCATTTGGCTTTGGCCGGATTCGTATGATACACACAAGTGCGGTAATTTTCGCCTTTGTATGTAACGGGTTTTTTGCCGGCGCTTATTATTCGTTACAGCGTCTTTTAAAAACAAGAATGTACAGCGACACCCTTTCCTGGATTCACTTCTGGGGCTGGCAGCTGATGATCGTAGCCACGGTTATCACCTTCTTCATGGGGATCAACACTTCCAAAGAATACGCGGAGCACGAGTGGCCGATCGATATTCTGATCACCGTAGTTTGGGTGGTATTTGGTGTAAATATGTTCGTAACCATTCTTCAGAGAAGAGTACGTCACCTTTATGTTGCAATCTGGTTCTATTTGGGAACTTGGGTGGCAATTGCAATGCTCCATATTTTCAATAACCTGGAAGTTCCCTTAGCCTTCACTGGTTGGAAATCCTATTCTGCTTATGCCGGGGTAAAAGATGCGTTGGTACAATGGTGGTACGGGCACAATGCCGTAGCATTCGTACTTACAACGCCGATTTTAGGTTTGATGTATTACTTCTTGCCAAAAGCAGCGGACCGACCTGTATTTTCATATAAATTATCGATTATTCACTTTTGGTCGTTGATCTTCGTTTACATTTGGGCCGGACCTCACCACTTGCAGTACACTGCAATTCCAGGTTGGGCACAGGCTTTAGGAACAGGTTTCTCGATTATGCTGATCGCGCCGTCCTGGGGTGGAATGCTGAACGGACTTCTGACGCTGCGAGGTGCCTGGGATAAAGTCCGTGAAAATCCCGTACTGAAATTCTTCGTTGTGGCGATTACCTGTTACGGTATGGCGACTTTCGAAGGACCGGTACTTGCTACCAAAACATTAAATAAAATTGGGCACTTTACCGACTGGGTAATTGGGCACGTACATATCGGTGCATTAGGTTGGAATGGTTTTATCACCTTTGGGATGATTTATTACCTGTTACCGATTATGTGGAGAACCAAACTGTGGTCTGTAAAACTGGCTAATTGGCACTTCTGGTTGGGGACTCTGGGAATTATTTTCTATGCGGTGCCACTTTACATCGCCGGATTTACCCAAGGCTTGATGTGGAAACAATTTAACCCAGACGGTACACTGGTTTACAAAAACTGGCTGGATACCGTAACGGCTATTATTCCTTACTACCAAATGCGTTTCGTCGGAGGCCTCCTTTACATCTCGGGTGCTATCCTGATGTGTGTAAACGTGGTAGCAACGGTAAGAAGCGGATCTTTCCAAAAGAACGTTCCTGCGGAAGCTCCTGCTTTGGCCAAAATTTCTAACAAAAGAAAAGAGGGAGAAGGACTTCACCTTTGGATTGAAAGAATGCCGACTTTGCTTACTGTGATGGCTTTCATCGCTGTGGCAATCGGAGGATTCCTCGAGATCGTGCCGACACTGACGGTGAAAGATAACGTACCGACCATCGCGGCGGTGAAACCGTATTCACCGCTGGAACTGGAAGGGCGCGACCTGTACATTCGGGAGGGCTGTAACTCCTGCCATACACAAGTCATTCGTCCGTTCCGTGACGAGGTGGTTCGCTTTAACGGTAAAAATGGACAATATTCCAAAGCTGGAGAATTCGTGTATGACCGTCCGTTCCTTTGGGGATCGAAAAGAACCGGACCGGATTTGCACAGAGAAGGTGGCAAAAACCCAAGTTCTTGGCATTACAAGCACATGCTGAACCCACGTGTGACTTCTGCCGGCTCTATTATGCCACGTTATCCATGGTTGATCTCCAGAAACCTGGACCGCAGCCAGACTGTTGACAAAATCAAACTGATGAAAAACGTGTTCGATGTTCCTTACACCAAAGCACAAATAGATTCCGTTGATTCGTGGGCAGATAATCAGGCTAAATTCATTGTCGGTCAGATTTTTGATGAAGCTGCTGATGTGAAGCAGGCCTATGAAGCGAAGCAAGCTGCAGAAGGCGCTAACTTCACACCGCTTGAGAAGAAAGAGATTGTTGCACTGATCGCTTATCTGCAACGACTGGGAACCGATATTAAAACGACTGAGATTAAAACAGCAAGTACGAAATAATCGTTTAATGCAAAAATCGCATCGACCATGATACCACAAAGTGTAAAAGACATCATATCGAACGGCGATAATGTTGGTCTGTACCAGACTATCGCTATGATACTGTTCATCCTATTCTTTCTGGGAATTGTATTCTACGTTTTCTCGAGACCGAAGAAATATTACGAAGAAGAGGAAAATGCGCCACTGAACGATTATACGAAAGATAAAGATCTTTAATGTAGAAAATTAATAATTATGAAACAAAGAACACCCGTCTATATTACAATGGCAGTAATCGTCGCGATCCTGCTCGTAATTTATTATATGTTCATTCAGAACACATCGTTCTTGCTCTCTCCGTACTTTTACGGTACCATCATTATCGCCATCATCCTGTCGATGATCCACAGCGCTATCGGTGATCTTATCGAAAATGACCAGTTCAAAAAACTGACCGATACTGAGAAAGCTGATTATCTGGCAGAGAAAAAGAAACCATACTTTAAAGGTTTGTATGACAGTGCCTTCAAGAAGCAGAGCAATACGGAAGAAAGAGATATTCTTATCGATCACGGTTTCGACGGCATTATGGAACTCGACAATCAATTGCCGAAATGGTGGTTGGGTCTGTTCTATTTCGGTGTCGCCTACTGTATCGTTTATATGATTTCTTACTGGACGACCGATTTCGCCGATCAGTTTAAAGAATATGATCAGGAATACATTGCTCAGACAGCGAGTATCGATGAATATATGAAAAACACTCCTCCTCCAACAATAGAGAACGCAGTTTATTCCCCGGACAAAATTGAAGAAGGACGTGAAATTTTCAAAACCAACTGTGTGTCTTGCCACAGTGAGGGAGGAAAAGGAGGGATCGGTCCTAACTTAACTGACAATGCGTGGATCAACCAAGAAGAAAAAACATTGTTCAAAAATGTTTTTTATATGGTACAAAACGGAAGTAAAAATAATCCTGCCATGCAGGGCTTCGGTAACAACGGAGTCCTTAATGGTTTTGATATAGAGAAAGTTGCTTCCTATATTTACCACATCAATCAGGAACAGGAACCTATAACTCCGGAAAAAGGTGGGGCAGCGCCGCAAGGTGAGGTCGCCAATTGGGAACAATAAGCATCAAAAAACTTCGTTATAATAGGAACATAATTTGTTATCTTTAAAAGCAAAAGGATAACAGATTATGTTTTTTTAATTTTAAACCAGACATGTCAGAAGAAAAAAATTTCAGAGGCGGACAAGGGCAGGTAGTGGAGGCTGAAACTTTCAGAGATTCTGTAGGTACTATGGAACAATCGGGGAAGCGCAAGTGGGTTTTTCCGCGTAAGCCAAAAGGCCGCTATACTAACTACCGTACACTTGTAGCCATCATTTTACTGGCGATGTTTTTCGCCATACCTTTCATCAGGATCAACGGCAATCCTTTGTTGTTGCTCAATATACTCGACAGGCAATTCTTTATCGCCGGTCAACCGTTCTTCCCGCAGGATTTTTTCATCCTGGCACTGGGCGCTATCACTTCACTTGTTTTCATCATTTTATTTACCGTGGTATTCGGAAGAATCTTCTGCGGATGGATCTGTCCACAGACCATCTTCCTCGAAATGATTTTCCGTAAAGTAGATTATCTCATTGAAGGTGACCGAAACAAACAGATGAAGCTGGACCGACAGGAATGGAATGCTGAGAAGATTTGGAAAAGATCTTTAAAATACTTCATTTTTATCATCATCTCGCTAATCATTACCCACTGGATGTTCATGTACATCGTCGGTTACAAGGAAGTGTTGAATATCATGCGTCAGGGACCCTTTGTAAACCTGACCAACTTTATCGTAATGATTATTTTTACAGGTGCATTCTATTTTACGTTTGCGTGGTTCCGGGAGCAGGTTTGTACGCTGGTCTGTCCCTACGGGCGTCTGCAGGGTGTGCTGATCGACAAGCAGACCATCAACGTTTATTACGATTATAACCGCGGGGAAAGCCGCTCGAAATGGAGAAAAGGAGAAGATCGCGCCGCTGCCGGCAAAGGTGATTGCATCGACTGTAATCAGTGCGTCGTCGTTTGTCCTACCGGAATCGATATCCGTGATGGCCAGCAACTGGAATGTGTGAACTGTACCGCGTGCATCGATGCCTGTGATGAAGTAATGGTAAAAGTAGGTTTGCCAAAAGGTTTGATCCGGTATGCAACTGAAGATGAAATCGAACAGGAAGTTCCTTTCAAGTTTACGAATCGAATGAAGGCTTATTCCGTCGTACTGCTTGTCATGATCGGATTTTTGGGCTTCCTGCTCGGCAACCGCGGAGCGATGGAGGCAAAATTTATTAAACCTGCCGGATCGAGCTATTTTGTGCGAAACGGTAATATCAACAACATTTATAACTACACATTCCTTAACAAATCTACCAAAGATCAAATGGTGACCATTAAAGTTATCGAACCGGAGCACGGGAAAGTGACCCTCAGCGGAAACCAAAAAATCCTGCTGAAGCGCGACCAAATCACCAGAGGAACTGTAAACATCAGCTTCCCCGAAAAAGAAGTATCTACTTCAAAACAAAAGGTGAAAATCGGCGTTTATGATACTAAGGGCGAACTGCTGGATTCGTTCGATACGTACTTTGAAGGACCATTTAAAATTCAATTTTAACTTATATCATGTTCAAAACTTTTTCCTGGGGACACGGAGTTGTCGTAGCGCTGGGGTCTTTTATCGCCTTTATCCTGTTTATGATCTTTATTTTTCCGAACGGACAAAAAAATTCCGAGCTCGTCTCCGACAATTATTATGAGGACGAACTTGTTTATCAGGAAGTAATCGATGCAAAAAATAACGCCGAACTACTGCCAGAAAAACCAACCTACCAGAAGGAGCCCGCCGGAATAAAAATTATATTTCCATTGGCGGACGTGCCGGAAAACCGAAAAGTGAATTTCGAGCTCTTCCGAACCGACGATGCCAATCTCGATGTCAAGAAAGAACTGCAATTAGACGCCGCGAATTCGATGACGATACCGAAACAGGTCATTGCCCAGGGTTCCTACACACTAAAACTGAAATGGGTACAAAATAAAAAACCGTACCAAATCGACTACGACGTCTTATGGAACTAGCACTTATTCTCTCGGCGCTGGGGCTGGGTTTTGCATCCGGCTTTCACTGCATCGGGATGTGTGGGCCCATCGCGCTGTCTATGGGTTTGACAAAAAAGCAAGCCACCAACTTTTATCTTCAGAATCTCACCTATCAGTTTGGGCGTATCACCACGTACGCGCTGCTGGGTGCTGTCCTCGGCATTATCGGGCAGGGATTTCAGCTTGCCGGATTCCAAAGGTATTTAACGATAGCCGTGGGAATCGTCTTGATCACTATGGCGGTTTTTTCATTTGGCGGAAAAGATTTCGCTTCAAAACTCCCATTTCTGTCCTCTATTTTATTTAAAGTCAAGATGAAACTGTCAAAACTGCTTCAGAAAGCAGATTACCGTTCCCGATACGCTACAGGTCTGCTCAACGGTCTTTTGCCGTGCGGAATGGTTTATATGGCGCTAACCGCGAGTATTGCCGCAGGCGGCATTGTTCCCGGCGCAGCTTTTATGGCATTATTCGGGTTGGGCACTTTACCCTTTATGTTTTTGGTCGTCGTTGTCGGAAATTTGATGACCTCGGCACTGCGGTTGAAAGTATTAAAAATTGTTCCCGTCATGATGATTATTCTGGGAGGGTTATTTGTAGTTCGAGGACTCGAACTTGGAATACCTTACGTTTCGCCGAAAAAAGCATCGATGCAAGTCATCCATAATAATTCTGAAGAACACGCAAAAGGCAACCATGATACGTGCCACTAGAAATTTCCGTATTCTATAACGGCCTTCTTTGGTATCTATTTTGAAGTTGGAGAGTTATTAACTCCAAACAAAATGATCCATACTATACGTTTCTGTGTACTCGCTGCACTGCTTTTTCTGCTGCACTCCTGTTCTATCAATACTGAAACCACGTATTATAAAGACGCCGCTTCCAGCATGGAATCCAACATTCTCATCAACCGCGGAATGTTGTCGATGCTGAACGGTGCGACAACTCAAAAACAACAGACCGATTTTTCCCGATTATCCACGGATTGGCAAAGTTTCTACGATCTTCAAAAAGATAACTTCCTGACGGTGAATAAAGATTCAGCGAAAGTGCTCGAAAAATTAATGATTAAAGTAAACAAGAAGCAAGGCGAAATCTACGGTATTTCTCTTAAATACGATAAACTGCTGCCTGGCGAAATTGCCACTCTTTTCCGGCAAAGTAAAGAACTGAGGAAACTCCCGCTGCAGAATATTGGAAAATGGGACGGGAAATCGCTAACGATTGATACGAATCAATTTAATTCCGCTTCCTTTCTTACCGAGCTGGAAGACCTCGCCGACTCACCCACTTCCGAAAATCCGCGCACCAAATCTGATTCTGTCGCCGCTTATGGCCGCCAGATGGCCGAAAGCGTGATGGGAATGATGAAAATGTTTCCGGTGAACCTCAGCAAAACCATTAAGTTTCAGCGACCAATAAAAAGCATTGTCGGCAAACACGAATTCGTAAAACAAATCGACCGGAAAACCATACAGATTACCTTACGCAGCAACGATTTGCTCGAAACAAAAGATGAGCCGACCGACACGAAAAACGACCGGAAAATCGTCATCACCACCGAATAACAGAAAAACCATCCGCAGAGGATGGTTTTTTATTTATCGTTTTAAATTCTTAATTAATTAAATCAAAGCGTGCATACTCCGCCACTTTCGATGGTATTTTGATGCCCCCTCCTGTTTGATTATTTTCCAAAAGCGCCGCCATGATCCGTGGTAAGGCCATCGCAGAACCATTTAAGGTGTGCACGAAAGAAGTTTTTCCTTCACCTTTATATCGACATTTCAAGCGGTTTGCCTGAAAAGTTTCAAAATTGGAAACCGAAGAAACTTCGAGCCATTTTTCCTGCGCGGCGCTCCATACTTCGAAATCATACGTCATCGCTGCAGTAAAGCCCATATCGCCGCCACAAAGCCGAAGAATGCGGAATGGCAACTGCAACTCCTCAAGCAGAGAACGGACGTGCGCCACCATTTCTTCCAGCGCAGCATAAGAATTTTCGGGTTTCTCTATTCTTACAATTTCTACTTTTTCAAACTGATGCAAGCGGTTCAGGCCGCGCACATGTGCACCGTAACTTCCAGCCTCGCGTCGATAACATTGCGTAAAAGCGGTATTTTTTACGGGCAGATCTTTTTCTTCAATAATCACATCGCGGTAAATATTCGTCACAGGCACCTCGGCGGTTGGAATCAGAAAAAGATTATCGCCCGTGACGTGGTACATTTGACCTTCCTTGTCCGGCAGCTGACCGGTACCATAGCCTGATGCTTCATTTACCACCTGCGGCGGATTTACTTCCATATACCCGGCGTCCACGTTGCGATCGAGAAAATACTGTACGAGTGCGCGCTGCAGCCGTGCTCCTTTGCCAAGATAAACCGGGAAACCGGCACCGGCAATCTTCACGCCCAGTTCAAAATCGATAAGGTTATATTTTTTGGCCAACTCCCAATGCGGTATGGCGCCCTCGCCGAGACCTTCCACATCGTGAGACTGATACACGACCTCATTTTCTTCCGGTGTCGAGCCGGCTTTCACTTTTTCGTGCGGAATATTCGGGATTAAGTACAATAGTTCCTGCAGCTCGCTTTCTGCTTCTTTCAGCTTCTGCTGCAGTGTTTGTGAATTCTCTTTGTATTCTGCCGTTTTTGTTTTGGCAGATTCTGCATCTTCTTTTTTACCTGCTTTCATCAACAATCCGATTTCGCGGGAAATTTTGTTCATTTCCGCTAAATTCTGATCGAGTTCGAACTGATATTTTTTTCGCCTGTCGTCAGCCGAAATTGCTTCATCAACGAGTTCCGTTTGCTTAAAATTGCGTTTTTCCAAACCTGCGAGCGCGACTTCTTTGTGATCGCGCAAAAAATTGACTTGTAGCATAATAAAAAAGATTGTTGCCATCGCAAATACGCGCGGCTTGGCAAATTTAGGGGATTATTTTGAAATTTTAATGAGGTAACGCAGATCGGCAGGCTCTAACTTTACAGGATTTCCGTTATACCAGACGTCTGCAACACGAAATACGGTAGGCGTCCACAGATATTGGATCTTCAAGGTATCACTTACGGTAACCTTGGTAGAATCATTAATTTTCTTGGCGAAAGCGAATGCGATTTTTGATTCATAAGAACGTTCCGCGGCGTTGGAGTCGATAATGATCCGTCTGGCACCAGCCACATATTCAATATAGTTCAGCGTATCCGCGTTTTGTTTTAAAGAAAAATTTACCGGCGCCGTATCCCTTAGTCCATACACGTCATTCATCCTGATTTCGGTATACGCCTGCAAAAGTTTTGTGTTCAGCAGATCCTGACCGGCAGAATCGATATAGATATTCAGCACCTGATCAACACGCTGTACCGAATCTTCCGACGTTCTGCACGAAGCTGTGAGAAGCAAGGCGAAAACGATTAAAAAAGAAGCATTTTTCATTCACACAAAGATAAAGTTTAAATGCCAATTCCCGGAAAAGGAAATACTTTCGCAACCAGAAAGTCCTTTGTACTTCCGGGCGTTCACT
Source organism: Flavobacteriales bacterium UBA6693 (assembly GCA_002454815.1). GTDB lineage: Bacteria > Bacteroidota > Bacteroidia > Flavobacteriales > Weeksellaceae > Kaistella. The sequence goes on along the minus strand of DKJL01000006.1, from coordinate 454,526 downwards.
TTATTTCTTCTTTTTAAATTTATTCAAAACTAGCTTTACTTCTGCTTTTGTCACCATAAAGTCGCTGAAATTAAATGCCGTAAACTTATAGAAATTCCAGATCAGCAGCGCCGAAGAAAGACAGTAAGAAATACTGGTGACCACGCCCGCGCCTACAATTCCCCAGCGCGGAATGCAATACAAACTGGCCGGAACCGTAAACAGAAAACCTAAGAGCGATTTCAAATTGAGAATCCGCAGTTTATTCGTGGCTGAAAAATAATGACCGATGATGTTGCTTACCGCAATTGCCAAAATCCCGGGACTTAATAAAAGAATAATCATTTTTGTCTGCGAAAAATCTTTTCCAAATAAAACGGTATAAAACCACTCCGGCACCGACAGCATAATTACAATAAATACGGAAGTCAATATAAAACTGACTTTCAAGGACAGCTTTGTCTGTAGAACATTTCTCTGTTCGTCGTTGCTGTTGACCAGATCGGCATACAAAATAACGGCGAGACTTCTGCTGATGGCCCAAATGGCTTCGGAAAAAGCGACACCAACGGAAAAAATACCGACGCTGCCGACACCTTTAAAAAATTCTAAAAAATAAAAGGAAAGTCGGTTATTGAGAAACTGTAAAAAGCCGCTCAGCTGCGTTTTCCAACCATAATTAAACATTTCCAACGCAACTCCTTCTTTCGCTGAGCGGGCGTCGTGTGGCAAGCGGCGCCAAAGCTGCACAGAACTCGAAAGAAAAAGCAGCGCGACACTGGCAATTTGTGCCACAAAATACATCTCAACATTCATTACATCCAGCAAATAGACGATGACGAAAATAAACAGGGCATGCAGGGCCAGCTGCAAAATGGTGTAAAGATTATACCATCGGATTTTCCGCAAACCGACAAAAAGATTAATATTCGCAGCAAGGAGTGAAGACAGCACGGACAATGCAATTAAATAAAATAAATAGTGCTGTTGTCGGAAAAGACCTAAAATAAGCGGAATAATGAGGCCAACTGCGGCTGACCAGCCGTAAGCGTAATACAAAATGCGTTTCGCAGAAAATTTGGAAGCGAAAAAAGAAACACTGCTGCCCGCAAAAACATTAGTGACAAAAACGACGATGGTGAGATCCGCAATGAGCAACGAAATCGTTCCTTTTCCGGTACTGCCCCAAATGTTTGCGGAAAATATAATGAGCCCGAAATTCAGCACCAATATTAAAAGGCGCGAGAAAATGGTTTGTATTGTCGAACGGAAATTCAAATCAGAAATTTGTTTTTTCGACAAACTTTAGAAAACGGCTTTTTATTTCGTTCCAGTTGTACTGAGTTTCAAACGCATTTACCGCTTGGTGGGCATGATGGTCGTAATGGTTCTGATCGCGCAGATAATGCTCAACCGCGTTCGCGACTTGCCTGGCATCATCGGGTTCGACGAGATATCCAAATTTGGAAACATCGATATGCTGACGCGTGGCTTTCAAGTTGGAATAAATAACGGGTTTTCCGGCACCGGCGTAATAAAACAATTTGATCGGCAGGCAACGTGTAGATTCAAAATCTTTTTCCCTTAAATCCAAACAAATATCAGCTTCAGCAAAAGATTCGGTAAACTTTTCCAATGGAACCGGTTCTTTGAATTTAATATTTTCCTGACCGAAATCCTGAACCAACTTTTCAAAAGAAAGTCCGTCCGCCTCGGTTTGTGCTCGCCCCATTATTAAAAGAATTACTTGCAAGCCCGGATTTCTTCTGCGAAGCAAGTGAGCGGCATTAAAGAAGTTTTCAATACCATCGCGTTTGGAAATTCTGCCGGTATATCCCAGCGTAATTGATTTACCATCTAATTTATTAATGGTGCGCGAAATATAGCTGTGATCCGGGTAATAAGGCAAAACGATGCTGGGCTTGCGCCGAAAGACATAAGCCAGTGGAAACTTTTTGCTTTGCTCGCCGAAAATAAAATGGCTCGATTTCCAGCCGGCATAAAACTGTATCGCAGAAAATTTAATTAATTTAAGAAAACTCCCGAACCAGTTGGGATGCTGCAGCATTCTTTTCGATGGATACCACTCCGTAACGTCATAGATGATTTTCACCGCTTTATTTTTGCCGTAACGATGAGCAGCTATAACCGCTAAAGGTTCTGAACAAATAATAATTTCCGGCTGAAAAGCCTTACAGACTGCATTGAAAATAGCTAATTTTTCGGTGGTCGTTTTATCTAACGAAGCGCTTGCCTCAATTTCAATGTTTTCCCGCACACCTTTCCGCTCAGCAGTGAGACTCACGATTTTGACGGTGTGACCCTGTTCGCGCAAGCTTTTGGCCTGATGGTAAAAAATCCGGTCGTCATTATAATGATGAGAGGTCGTCAAAAATAAAATTCTCTTCATGGGCAGGCGCTTCATCAAATATAAGTATTCGGTGCTTCACAAAAAACCCTTTCATTGCCACGACATTGAAAGGGTGATTTTTTCATTCAGATTAATTTTAACTCAGGTAAATACCAGCCCAACTGCGCTGTAACGGCAGAAGGAAATCACTGAGGAAAGCAATGTAGGTATTTTTTGAGAAATCGAAAACCTCAATATCGGTTGGCAATCTTCCTTCCTTCAAGGCCTTACGGAAGTCCTGAAGTTTCATGGTCTGGACTTCGCCTTTCTGCACAAAACTCGCCTTCATGCGATCGAAGAGACCTAAGTTATAAGCAGCATCAATTTCGCGCATAATACCTCCAAGCTCATCGATGGAACAGCCGGAAGCGGCTTCTTTTTCTTCGTCCACACAAATAATGATGAACTGATTTCTCTCAATCTTAAACGAAGCTGAGAGCGGCTTTCCGTGCGCCGCCCAAGTAGCCAGAAAATCGTATAATTTTTCTGTAATTACTTTGCTTTCCTTCGCGGTAAACGGTCGTGAGGCGGGATAGATAATTACCCGGTAATCACTGGTCTCTACTATATTTGAGGCTTCTATTTTCATTTCTACTCATTTAATTAAATGAAACGCTGTAGCGCTTGCCAATCTTATAATCTTACAGATCTTCTGCTTCTGCGAGCAGCTCTGCAATGTCTTTCACTTCAACTTCGGTATTATTAAAGTGCTTCACGCCATCCGTCATCATCGTATTACAGAACGGGCAACCGGTGGCAATAATATTGGGTTTTTCGCTCAGGGCTTCTTCCGTACGTTCTACGTTGATGTCTTTATTTCCGGGCTCGGGTTCCTTGAACATTTGCGCTCCGCCAGCACCACAGCAGAGCCCATTGGATTTGCAACGCTTCATCTCCACCAACTCGGCATCGAGCTTTTCCAGCAATTGACGTGGCGCCTCGTATTCGCCATTGCCGCGCCCCAGATAACACGGATCATGAAAGGTAATTCTTTTTCCTTTGAAGATGCCCCCTTCTACTTTCAGGCGGCCTTCCTGCATTAGTTTTCGCAGAAACTGCGTATGATGGAGTACCTCGTACTTTCCGCCAAGGCTGGGATATTCATTTTTAATAATATTAAAACAGTGCGGACAAGCTGTAACGATTTTCTTCACACCATAGCCGTTCATGATCTCGATATTAGTGAGCGCCATCATCTGGAAAATAAATTCGTTCCCGGCTCGCTTGGCAGGATCGCCATTACACGATTCTTCCTGGCCCAGAACGGCAAATTCTACACCTACTTTATGTAATATTCGACAAAGTGCCTTGGTGATTTTTTTGGCGCGGTCATCGAAACTACCGGCGCAGCCTACGAAAAAGAGTACTTCTGGTGCTTTACCCTCAGCAGCGTACTCTGCCATTGTTTTTATCGTGAAATCCATGTTGTTTTGTATGATTGTGAACAGCTTTCCGCTGCAATTATCAATAGTTATTCATTTGCCCACTTCAGGCGATCTGCCTGATTATACTGCCACGGCGCGGCATTGTTCTCAACATTCGTCATCATCTGGTTCAGCTCCTGCGGAGCTGCAGATTGCTCCATCACCAAAAAGCGGCGAAGCTCCATAATAATGGAAAGCGGATCGATAAGGACAGGGCAAGCTTCTACGCAGGCATTACAGGTGGTACATGCCCAGATTTCCTCCCGCTGAATATGATCGTCCAGAAGCATCTTGTCGTCGTCGACAAACTTTCCGTTTTTATTGATGTTGCGTCCCACTTCTTCGATACGGTCGCGGGTGTCCATCATTATTTTTCTTGGCGAAAGTTTCTTACCGGTAATATTCGCAGGACAAACGGCGGTACAACGGCCACATTCCGTACAGGAATAAGCATTGAGCAACTGCACCTGGTTTAAATCAAAAATATCACTGGCCCCAAATTTTTCGGGTACCGCGTTGGGATCTGCTTCCGGCGCGGCAGCATAAGGATCAGCATTGGGATCCATCATGAGCTTAATTTCTTTCGTAACGGAAGCCAGATTATTCAGCTCTCCTTTGGGCTGCAACTTGGCATACCAAGTATTCGGAAACGCCAGAATAATATGTAAATGTTTCGAATAATAAAGGTAGTTCATAAAGAACAAAATACCGATGAAGTGAAACCACCAGGCGCCACGTTCCAAACCAATCAGCGCGCCATCACTTAAGCCCCCGAACAGCGGAGACAAAAGATTAGCGGAAATCGGGAAGTTGCCGTGTGCCGCAAATACAGATCGCTCTTGCAGCGCCCAGTCTGACGCATTCATGGTGAAGAAGGCAATCATTAGGGCAAACTCGATCACTAAAATCCAGTTAGCATCGTTTTTTGGCCAACCGAACAATTCTTTCATGTTGAGACGTCGGATGCCGTAAAAGTTTCTCCTGATAAAAAAGATAACAACCGCAATGATGACCAATAAAGCCAAAATCTCTAAGATCGCAGTGAAAACGCCATAAAGTGGACCACCCATAACGGTAGCCAGAAAACGGTGTGTGCCGAAAACACCGTCAACAATAATCTCAAGCAGCTCAATATTAATAATGACAAAACCAACATACACAATGACGTGTAGAATTCCGGCAATCGGTCTTTTCGTCATTTTACTTTGTCCCAGCGCAACGCGTCCCATGGTTTCCCAGCGTTCTGTCTTGCGATCGTTACGGTCGATCGGTCTGCCCAACTGGATATTGCGATAAATTTCTTTAAGGCTTCTGAAAAACAGTCCAAAGCCCACAACAAGGGCGATAAAGAAAATAATATTGTCAATATATTCCATGGCTCGTGGGATTTAGTCTTTTACATTCTTTCCGAATACGGAGAAGTTGAGGTAACGTTTCGGGTTGGCTTTCAGGTCTTCTACCAACGCATTCAGATTCTCTGCGGTTTGGTTGAGATTTTGGTAAAGTTGCTCATCTTTGGTGAGTTTTCCAAGACTTCCTTCCCCATTTTGTATGCCCGTAATAACGCCATTGAGTTTATCCGAAGTAGTACTCAGTTTATCAATGGTATTATTTAGTTTCTGTACATCTACCTGCTCCGCGACACGGCCGTATTTATCGATCGCATCGCGAGCGCTGAGCGTAGCCAAATTGGCATTCTCTAAAACACGCTGCACACGCGGATCATTATTCGCCAAAAGCGCATTGGTCTGCCGTGAAGTTGCTTCAAAGGAGGCTACGGTTCTGTTTAGATTGTACAAAAGCGCGCTCAGTTCAGCGCGGTTTTTTTCATCAAAAACTTTATTCGCGTTGTTAGTGAGCGAGTCCACACGTTTCAGCACCACCTGTAGCTGGTCTTTAACGGGGCCAACCTGCGAGGAAATACTGTTCAGCATTGAAAGTTTAAATTCACCTGAAAGTGTATCACCATCTTTCGCCATCGGCGATCCATAAGCGAGATTCACGCGCATTTGTTTCCCGGACATCAGGCCCGGTTCGAAAATTTCCAGCGTTGAGTTTTTGGAAAAGGTAAAATTATCATCAATAATTACCTTTACGACAAAGTGAATTTTGCCGTCGCGCTCCGTAACGGGAATAATATTATCCACCTGTCCTACTTTCAAACCATTGATGGACACAGGATTACTGGCTTCCAAGCCTTCTACGTTATCGAACTTCGCAAAGAAGATATTGTCTGTGGTAAACAGACTTTTTCCCTTCATAAACTGAAAGAGAAACACGAAGCCTACAATGGCTAAAAGTGCGATAAGGCCTGCTTTTATTTCTTTTGTGAATTTCACTTTTACTTAAATTTTAGTGGACAAATATAATACATTTTAAATAAAGTGGTTGCGAAACATGGCTTCACGACACAGAAAAAGCGACCTGTGAAAGTCGCTTTAATGTTTTTATAAAATAGCTTTATTACTGCGCTGCGCGGTTATAAAGTTCAATTCTATAATCTTTTATTTTCGCGTTATCCTGCAAGCTTTTTAGGAAGGCCTGCCCAAACTGCTGCGAAACCTGCCCTGCCATTGCCTGCATGATCTGCTTGGCATCTCCGGGCTGCTTGTTGGTGGTTTCTCCTTTTTTCAATACTACATAAACGCCTGTCATACCTTCCACGGGATTGGAGAGTTTGTTTTTGGCAACACCGAATGCAGCACCAGCCACACGCGGCTCCATCGCTCCGTTAACTTGTGGGTTCAGCATATTTACCTGCGCGGATGCTTTGGTTGTCCCAAACAATTTGGCAATTTGGTCGAGGTTGGCTGCTTTGGCAGAATTCATCTTTTCGATGATTTGTTTTGCCAGCAATTTGTTTTTCACCAACGGTTCTACCTGCTCGCGTACCGCTTCCGGATCTGCAGTACCTGCATCCTGAATGCCGTTTAGATAAACCACAACACGATCGCCAGTACCGTCTACCGTGAAGATATCGGTTTCGCCTTTCTTTCTTTTCTTGTCGAACGCCCAACCGATGATGTCCTCATCTTTGTCGGTGCCCAGTCCCGGAATCAGACCCTGAAAACGGCCGATTTCTTTGGGATTGGAGAACTGATAATTATTCTTTTTGGCAATATTGGCAAAGTCATTAAAACTTTTACCCTGAACCTGCTGAATGAATTTGGTTGCTTTAGTATAAATCTCATTTTCGGTCTTGTCAGACGGTTTCACCGCTTTTACAAGATTGGCCACTTTGTACGTCATACCACCGCTTTTTTTATCTTCGATATTAATGACGTGATAACCGTACATTGTTTCCACAACTTCTGTAGCGCCTTTTCCGTTATTGGCCAGAAAGCTAAGATATTCCGGAACAAAAGGTGTTTCCGGCGTTGTCCAGCCCACACTTCCGCCTTGAGCAGCAGAACCGGGATCAGCTGAATATTTTAGAAAATCGGTAAACGTCGCCGGATTGGCTTTCACTGCCATAGCGATGGAATCTGCCAGCTTTTTTGCTTCTTCTTTGGAGCGTTTTTCGTTTCCGCCAGCTTGGTTTCCCTTGTAGCTAACAAGAATATGTCGCGAAAGCGTAGAATCCGAAGGTTTTTTATCCAGAAGTTTAGACACTACATAAAAATTCTGCTCTTTGTAAGGCCCAAAAGTGGTACCCACTGCAGCTCCTGCGACCTGATCTCTTACCGTTGCCGGAAGCTGGCTCGCCGGAAAATATTGTGGATTGAAGGGTAGATCAGAATTTAAAGCGATAAACATTGAGTCGTTCGTCGTATTCTGAAAGTTCTCCTTACCGTCGCTCATGTCGCTGCCTACCGTAAAGAGTTTATTGATTTCTTTCTGCATCGCTGCATCATCAGCAGCACTTGGCGCAGCGGGGAAATAAACCACTCCGATATTTCGGCTGGCGTCACGTTTGAATAAAGTAGGATGTTGCTTGATGTAATCGGACAAATCCTTGGTCGTTACTTTAACCTGATTTTTCTGTCCGTAAGCAGCATAATCTACTTTTACAAAATCGATATCCGCGAGCTGATCGCGTTCTTTAATAACTTGTTCTGCTTCTTTTTTGCTCACCGTGATACCCGATGTAACGTTAGCAAAAAGCTGGCGCGCCATCATTCGGTATTCGATTGATTTTCTTGTCTTCAGCCAGTTGTTATAGAATTCTACATTGGTAGACTTCAGTTCTTCCACCTGTCTTTTTATTTCCTGCGCTTTAAAGTTCCCTTTTTCGTCAAAATTCTCCGTATTTTGGGCAAACATAGGATCAAACTGCAGCTGATTCCAGAACATGTCTTCCGTCAGCGTCAAACCCATTTTATCAAATTGTTGCTGTATAAGTTTTGATTGGACGAGCATTTGCCAAGCCTGTTCTTCCAGTCCTTTTGTTGGCTGACCTTGTTGCTGCGCCTGCTGCTGTAACATGAAAAGCTGATCGTCGTAATCTTCTTTGGAGATCTCGTCGCCATTCACTTTACCATACACGCCCGGCGTTGCACCAAACAGTTTTTCGAGACTGTCAGGATTCACCACGAAAGCAAGCATTGCCACCGCAATAATCCCCATCAAAAGCCAAGGTCTGTTTCTAATTTCTCCTAAAACTGCCATTTTCTTTGTATAATTTTAATAGTGTGCGAAAATACACATTTTTAAGAGATTAGAAAAAAAATTGAATATTAATTTGCCGCGCTGCGCACGGAAGCGGAAATTCTGTCCTTGTTTGTAGGTGGCACAGCAGTTGTGCCAATACCCCAAGCTTTTCAAAAAGCTAATTCCGCGCTCGTAGCGGAAGATGTTACTATTCACAACTTATAAAAAATGACATTATGTCATCGTAAATATTATGGCAGAATTTGAAGATATAAACTTCGACGAGATTTTAGACGAAAACTTTAGTATCAGCGCAACAGAAATAACGCTTTCCGACCTTTCGGATATGGGTGACGCTTCGGGACAAGAAAATTTTCCCATTCTTCCCGTGCGCAATATGGTAATGTTTCCCAAGGTGATTATGCCCATTACGGCAGGCCGCGAAATGTCCATCAAATTATTACAGCAGGCGCAGCAGAACGATCAATTTATCGGCATTTTGACACAGAACAGCTCCAGCGTTGAAAATCCAACCGAAAATGATTTGTATAAAGTTGGTACTTTAGCGAAAATTTTAAAAATTGTTAAGTTGCCGGAAGGCAATATCACCGCGATCACACGGGGTTTTCAACGTTTTAAAATAAAAGAATTCACCGAATCCACACCTTATTTCCGTGCAGAAGTCACCAAACTGAAAGACAGCGGAACCAAAAAAAAGGAAGAATACGATGCGCTGCTGGAAAACATCAAAGCACTTGCACTGAAGATTATTGAACTTGATCCCAACCTGCCCGCGGCCGCAAATTTTGCCATAAAAAACATTACCGATAACGATGATCTACTCAACTTTATCTGTTCTAATGCGAGTTTCCTGCCGGACCAGAAACAAAAACTGCTGGAAGAGAAAAGCCTTATGATTCGGGCAGAAAAATGCTACGCGCTGATGCACGATGAATTTCGGAAACTGGAACTGCGCAGCCAGATCTATCAGAAAACTTCAAAAGACCTGGACAAGCAACAACGTGAATATTTCCTGAATCAGCAGATACGCACCATTCAAGAAGAACTTGGCGGCGGACCGGAATCTGATGTAGAAGAATTGCTGGAAAAAGCTAAGAAGCTGAAATGGAATGCCGAGGTAGAAGAACATTTTAAAAAAGAAATTCACCGTTTGCAGCGGCAGAACCCCAATTCGCCGGATTATAACGTGCAGCGGAATTACCTCGACTTTTTCACTGATCTGCCATGGGATCATTATTCCAAAGATTCTTTTGATATTGTAAAAGCTGAAAAACTGCTGAACAAAGCACACTACGGACTGGAAGACATTAAAAAAAGAATCCTGGAACACATGGCCGTGCTAAAGCTGAAAGACAATATGAAGTCGCCGATTCTCTGCTTGGTAGGTCCTCCGGGTGTGGGAAAAACCTCGCTGGGAAAATCGGTTGCCGACGCGCTGGGCCGTAAATACGTGCGCGTATCTCTTGGCGGTCTGCATGACGAATCTGAGATCCGGGGACACCGGAAAACCTATATCGGTGCGATGGCCGGGCGTATTCTGCAATCACTGAAAAAAGCCGGCACCTCCAATCCGGTTATCGTCCTGGATGAAATCGACAAAATCGGACAGGGAATCCATGGCGACCCGAGTTCGGCTTTGCTTGAAGTTTTGGATCCTGAGCAGAACAACGCTTTTTACGACAACTTCCTGGAGTTGGGCTATGACTTGTCTAAAGTAATGTTCATCGCGACTGCCAACTCACTGTCGACGGTACAACGACCGCTGCTGGACCGGATGGAAATCATCGAGATCGCAGGATATACGCTCGAAGAGAAAGTGGAAATTGCGAAACAACATTTAATTAAAAAACAACAGAGCGAGAACGGACTTACTGCAAAAAGTTTCCGCCTTGGAAATCCCGAACTCCGACATGTTATTGATGCCCACACCTCGGAAAGCGGCGTGCGGAGGCTGGAAAAACAAATTGCCGCGATTGCGCGCTGGACGGCCCTGCAAACCGCAATGGAAAAACCCTACGATCCAAAAGTGACCGTAGAAAAGATAGACGAAATCCTGGGCGTACCAAGGCCAAAAAGCCTCTCAGAAATCACGTCGGTGCCTGGCGTAGTAACCGGACTGGCCTGGACGCAGGTGGGCGGCGACATCCTTTTTATCGAAAGTATCCTCAGCGAAGGCAAAGGCAATCTGACGATGACGGGAAATCTCGGGAATGTAATGAAGGAATCCGCCACGATTGCGCTGGAGTATATTAAAGCCAAACATGACGACCTGGGAATTGCAGCGGAACTCATCAAAGAAAAAAACATTCACGTCCATGTCCCGGAAGGTGCGACACCAAAAGACGGCCCTTCTGCGGGAATCGCGATGCTGACGTCTATTGTGTCGAGTTTTAAAAATAAAAAAGTGAAGCCACACCTGGCGATGACCGGCGAAATAACGCTGCGCGGCAAAGTATTGCCGGTGGGCGGAATCAAAGAAAAACTGCTGGCCGCAGCCCGCGCCGGCATCAAAGAAATCATTCTGTGCGAAGCTAACCGGCGGGATGTAGAAGAGATCCGAAAAGATTATCTCGAAAATCTACAGATTCATTATGTGCAACGCATGAGCGAGGTCATCGATCTGGCCATAGACTAAACCATGCACGAAAAGCGTCTCATTTATTTTGGGGCGCTTTTTTTGCTTGCACACGCACGTATAATGACTGCTGTTTTATGAATCAAGTTCGACTCCCTTTTATCGCCAAACTAACGCTGACGCTGATCAGCATTATCCTCATCGGTTTCTTAGCCCGAATCGGAAAAACCGTGCTGGCGCCTTTATTTTTCTCAGTTTTGATGGCGTTGCTTTTTCTGCCATTTGCCAATATGCTGGAACGCAGGCTGCGCTTCTCCCGCGTCATTTCCACGTTCTGCTCGCTGCTGGTGATGTTGGTGGTGATTTCCGGGCTGGTGTATTTCTTTTCAATACAGCTCAGCGATTTCGCACAGGATTTCCCCGTGTTAAAAGAACAGGTAGCAAAGTCATTCGCCCAATTGCAGACTTGGGTTTCCAAAACATTTAATTTAAATATAGAAAGACAGGCGGGCTACATTAATCAGGGGCTGGAAAAATTATTGTCATCCACAGCGCTTATTCTGAGCTTCACCGTTTCTATGTTTTCGTCCACTTTGGCTTTCTTCGCGTTCAGTGCTTTATTTTTTATTTTTATTCTTAATTATCGCCGCGTTTTATATGGGTTTGTAACGTCATTATTTCATCAGCAGCATTTTGCGCGCGTTAATGATGCCATTTCCGAAATCCAGAAAATTATTAAAGAATATATATCCGGACTTTTTATTCAAATTATTTTCGTCAGTATCCTCACGGCTATTCTGCTGACTGTTCTGGGCGTGAAATATGCAATATTGCTGGCGGTTCTTACGGGCCTACTGAATGTGATTCCTTACATCGGCATTATATTTTCCAGCCTTATCGCGTGTCTTATTTCATTCGCGACGGGCGGCAATCATACTTTATTCGTTCTGCTGGGCTATCTGGGAATTCATGCCATTGACGGAAATCTCATCTTGCCGCTGGTGGTAGGTTCTAAAGTAAAAATTAATGCACTTTTTACTTTTATCGGATTGCTGATCGGAGAGGAATTGTGGGGCATTTCGGGCATGTTCCTCAGTATTCCTTTTCTGGCAATCCTAAAAATTATATTTGAACGGGTTGATGGGCTCGAGCCTTATGGCAAGGTGCTCGGTGAGGAACAGAAACCACGTCGCGCGCGGCGACGGTATAAAATCACAAAAAATATTACCCTCGAGGAAAAAGAATAAATTTGGGGCCGGATCATCTATCAATTACTTTTGCCGAAAAATTACAATGCGCTTTTTTTATCTTTTGTTCACAAGTCTTTTTTTACTGAACTCCTGCAAAACCACCGTTGTATCTGCTGAGCAGATCCGGAATATCGATTCCGCCATAGAAATCGGCAAAACCTACACTTTTGTAAAACATGACGGCACGAAATACCGATTTGAAGTCAGTCAGAAAACCCCTACTCATCTGCTCGGCAAAAATTCTGAAAACGATCAATTCAACCTTGAAAAAGCTCAGATCGCTACCGTCACGAAAATGAATACGCTTGGAACTACACTTATTTTGGCGGGTATTGTTGCGGCTGCAGTTACGCTTCCAGCGTATATTAAAAACAAACCTGTGGGGCAATAACCATGTTTGGCAGCACTAAACTTCACTTGACCAAATGGCAGAACAGCTTTATTTTCCGTAAATTTGCGCAGAATTTCGTATTCAACGAAAGAATGTAAAGGTTCGTTGGTACACTTTAAAAACCTGTTTTTCGATGTTGCCAAAAATAAACCCCACCCATACAAAAGCCTGGAAAAAGCTCAACGATCATTTTGCTCAAAATGACTTCGATCTCCGAACTCTGTTCGACCAGGACAATAATCGGTTTGCCCAGTTTTCTTTACAGCAGCAGGATTATCTGTTTGATTTTTCTAAAAATCTTTTCACCGCAGAAACTTTTGGTCTTTTGCAGGACTTGGCGAAGGAATGCGGACTTGCGGAAGCGATCGAAGCGATGTTCACCGGACAGAAAATCAATGAGACGGAAAACCGCGCCGTACTTCATACGGCTTTGCGGGATTTTTCGGAAGAACCGCTGAATATTGACGGTCAGGACATTAAAAAAGACATTCACCGCGTGCTGGCACAGATGAAGGATTTTTCTGCGAAAATTATTTCAGGACAACACACAGGCTATACCGGAAAAGCTATTACAGATGTCGTTAATATCGGAATCGGCGGTTCTGATCTTGGACCGGTGATGGTTTGTAATGCGTTGAAATATTACAAAAACCACCTCAACGTACATTTTGTTTCCAATGTCGACGGAAATCATATTGCGGAAGTGCTGAAAAATCTTGATCCCGAGACCACACTTTTTATTGTCGCTTCCAAAACATTTACAACACAGGAAACCATGACCAATGCTGCCACGGCAAAATCATGGTTTTTAGAACACGGATCTCAGGCGGATGTTGCCAAGCATTTCGTAGCGCTGTCTACCAATACCGCCGCGGTAGAAGAATTCGGGATTGCGCCTGAACATATTTATGAATTCTGGGATTGGGTGGGTGGCCGCTATTCCCTGTGGAGTGCTATCGGGCTCAGTATTGTGCTCGCCGTTGGTTACGACAATTTTGAACAGCTCTTGCGCGGCGCGCACGAAACCGACCAACATTTCCGCACCGCCGATTTTGCAGAAAATATTCCTGTTATTATGGGACTTTTAGGTATTTGGTACCGCAACTTTTTTGATGCCGGCACCTACGCCATTCTACCCTATTCGCAGTATCTGGACCGTTTTCCTGCCTACCTCCAACAAGGTGATATGGAAAGCAACGGCAAATGTGTTGACCGCAATGGCGACTTCGTGGACTACGAAACCGGACCGGTAATTTGGGGCGAACCCGGCACTAATGGTCAGCATGCTTTCTATCAGTTAATCCATCAGGGTACCGAAATGATTCCTGCAGATTTTATCGCCTACACGAAATCCTGTAATAAAGTTTCTGATCATCAGCCGAAACTTTTGGCAAATTTTTTCGCACAAACCGAAGCGCTGGCTTTTGGTAAAACACAGAACGAAGTGCGGGCAGAATTATCGGCCACGGGATTGGACGAAGCCGCCACTGAGCGACTTGTAAATTATAAAGTCTTTCAGGGAAATACTCCGACCAATTCCTTTTTGTTTGAAAAACTCACCCCGTACTCGCTGGGACAACTGATCGCTTTGTACGAACATAAGATCTTCGTTCAGGGCGTCATCTGGAATATTTTCAGCTTCGACCAATTTGGTGTAGAACTCGGCAAAGTGCTGGCCGGCAAAATCCTGCCGGAACTGAAAGGAAACAGTACAAGTGGTTCCCACGATTCATCGACCGACGGGCTGATCAGATTCTACAAAAACAAACGCTGATTCAATTTAAATATAAAGAAAAGTAAAAATGGCAGAAATATTAGACGGACTTAAAGTCTCAAAAGAAATAAAGAAAGAAATTCGGGCAAACGTTGAAAAAATCGTGAGTGGTAACCGTCGCGCACCACACTTGGTGGCGATATTGGTCGGAAAAAACGGCGCCAGCATGACCTACGTTAACAATAAAATAAAAGATTGTGAAGAAGTGGGTTTCCGCTCCTCGTTAGTTGAGTTTCCCAGTACGGTTTCCGAGTCTGAACTTTTAGAAAAAATAAAGGACCTGAATCAATCCAAAGAAGTCGACGGCTTTATCGTTCAGTTGCCTCTGCCAAAACAGATCGATCAGGAAAAAATCATTATGGCGATCGACCCACGAAAAGACGTGGACGGATTTCACCCGGAAAACTTTGGCAAGATGGCGCTGGAAATGGATACTTTTTTACCGGCCACACCTTTCGGTATTCTCACGCTTTTGGAACGATATCAAATTGATACCAAAGGAAAACACTGCGTCATTATCGGGCGGAGCCGCATTGTAGGAAAACCCATGAGCATCCTGATGGGGCGCAAAGACTTCCCTGGAAACTCTACGGTAACGCTCACGCATTCTTACACACCTCATATTGAAGAATTTACGCGCAATGCCGATATCGTGATCACCGCTTTGGGTGATCCTAATTTCCTGAAAGCCAACATGATAAAAGACGGTGCGATCATCGTGGATGTTGGTATTACACGCGTAGAAGACGACTCTCCTAAAGGATACACTTTGGTAGGCGATGTCGATTTTGCCAGCTGCAAAGAAAAAGCTGCCTGGATTACACCGGTACCCGGCGGTGTTGGTCCGATGACGCGTGCGATGCTGATGAAAAATACCCTTCTCGCATATAAAACCTCAGTGTATAATGACTAAAGACGCGGAAACATTACTGCTGCAGCAAGGCAAGCTGCTTCCGGTTATGGAGCATTTTCACACACTTCAGGGGGAAGGTGCGCACAGCGGAAAAGCGGCATACTTCATCCGATTGGGCGGCTGTGACGTTGGTTGTCATTGGTGTGATGTGAAGGAAAGTTGGGATGCAGGGCTGCACACGCTGCTTTCCACCGAAGATTTGGCAAAAACTGCAGCAGACCATTGCAAAACGATTATTATAACAGGCGGAGAACCGCTGATGTGGGATTTGCAACCTTTGACGAGCGCACTGAAAGAGCGTGGTTGTACCATTCATATAGAAACCTCCGGCGCGTATGACCTCAGCGGAACACTGGACTGGATCACGCTGTCGCCGAAAAAGACAAAACTGCCCAAACCTGAAATTTACAGCAGAGCAAACGAACTCAAGATGATTATTTTTAATAATAATGATTTTAAGTTTGCTGAAGACCAAGCCGCTTTGGTATCTGCCAACTGCGTTCTGTATTTGCAGAGCGAGTGGAGCAAGCGCGCAGTAATGTATCCTAAAATCACTGAATATATTCTGCAGCATCCGCAATGGCGCGCCTCGGTACAGACGCACAAATATTTAGATATACGGTAAATTTAGATTAGATTTACTGTCGTTATAAGTCCGCCCGATGCAAAGACTCCGGTACTCCCGCTACTTTAAGATTGTTTTTGTACTGCTCGATGTGGCGGTTATTTCGGCTGTTTTCGTTTCTTTTTTTCTGAAGACTTTTCCCGGCGTACACACGTCGGAACTGTGGGAGCAAAATGTGTTTTCGATTATGCTGCTGACGCTGTTCTGGATTTTACTCAGCAGCCGCACTAAACTTTACTCCGTTGCGCGGAACATTACTTACACGATTTATCTGGAAAGGCTATTAACACATCTTTTTATTTTCATTTTCGGAATTCTTCTTTTAGCCAAAGTCAGCAACAACAGTTTTTTGCAACAGGACCGGTCCGTATTGGCTGCCACCTTACTCGTCGCCTTACTCGTGGAAAAATCTGCAATCTTTTTTACGCTTAAATACATTCGTAAACGTGGAATGAACTTTCGTAATATCATGTTTCTGTCCGATGACCCTTCAACCAAAATATTAAGAAACATCATCAGCGAGCGGAAGGATTACGGTTTCAAGATCATCGACTATCCCGCATCGCAGCGCGGCGATTTTCAAGGTTTAATCGATTTCTGGAAAAGAAACGGCATTCACACCATTTATCTTTCTGCCGAAGCCGGCGGTTTTTCGTCCGACGAAGAGTATGAACTGTACCGCCTTGCCGAACGACATAAAGTCCGCATTTCTCTGATTCCAAATGTTGTGAAAAATCATTTTTTTCAGTACGATCTCAGCTATATCGAGACGCAACCTTTACTGATACGGGCAAAATTTCCGCTGGATCAACTGACGAATGTCGCCTTAAAACGGATCTTCGATATTCTTTTTTCGCTGGCTGTATTACTGCTGGTTGGCATTTGGCTTTTTCCGGTTATTGCCCTGCTCATCCGACTTGATGGAGCCGGCTCTATTTTCTTCCGGCAAAAACGTTATGGATTTCATGATGAGGTTTTCACTTGTATTAAGTTCCGTACAATGCGCGTTAACGAAGAATCTGCAACGAAAACAACAGCGCCGAATGACGCGCGCATTACCCGCATCGGGCGCTTTTTACGGAAAACCAGCCTGGACGAAATGCCTCAGTTTTTGAACGTCTTACGCGGAGAAATGTCCGTGGTAGGGCCACGCCCACACATGTTGTTGGTGGATGACGTTTATAAACTGAAAATCGGGCGGTACGCGGTACGGAGTTTGGTAAAACCTGGAATCACCGGCCTGGCACAGGTAAACGGCCTGCGCGGCGACCGCGGAAATATGGACCTCGAAATGCACAAGAGAATTCTGGCCGATGCCTTCTATGTAAAAAACTGGACGATAAGTCTGGATCTGGTCATTATCCTCAAGACCCTAGTTCTTATAATCGGCGGCGATAAGAAGGCGCAGTAAAAACACTGCCGAAAAAATAAAAACACTAATTTAGCAGAATGATAAAAACACTGTTGAGCGAGGTTGGCGCATATTTTATGCTGCTCGCAAAAACGATAAAAAGACCGCAGAAAGCTTCTGTTTTTATGAAGTTGCTGATGCGTGAAATATATGACTTGGGCGTTAACTCCTTCGGACTTGTGCTCTTCACGTCGACTTTCGTGGGCGCTGTCGTGGCGATCCAGATGTTTAATAATTTTAACGCATCGAGTTTCCCGATTCCCAACTCATTCATTGGATACGCCACCAAAGTGGTACTGATATTGGAATTTGCCCCAACTATTATCTCCGTTATTCTGGCGGGAAAAGTAGGTTCTTATATCGCCTCGAGTATCGGCACTATGCGCGTGACAGAACAGATCGACGCACTGGATATTATGGGCGTGAACTCACCGAATTTTCTTATCCTTCCAAAGATTTTAGCCAGTGTTATATTCAATCCTTTGCTTATTGCCATCAGTATCGTCTTCGGTATCTGGGGCGGTTATCTGGCGGGGTTAGCGACCGGCAGCTGGAGTAAAGCAGATTATATTACCGGTATCCAAATGTATATGCCGCAACACTTTATATGGTATGCATTTTTCAAAACCGCTGTATTTGCGTTTTTAATTGCCACCATTCCGGCATTTTTTGGCTATAATGTAAAAGGAGGCTCCTTGGAGGTCGGCCGTGCCAGTACGCAGGCCGTAGTTTGGACCATAGTCGCCATTATCATTATGAACTTAATATTAACCCAGATGTTCCTGAGCTGATGATTGAAGTAAAAGATTTAAAGAAAAGTTTCGATACCGTCCAGGTTCTGAAAGGAATTACGACTACATTCGAAACCGGGAAAGTAAACCTGATTATAGGGCAAAGTGGCTCGGGGAAAACAGTTTTTATTAAAAGCCTGCTGAATGTTTACCCGCCTACTTCGGGTGGAATCCTGTTTGACGGCCGTGATATCAATAATATGTCGCGCGATGAAAAACAGCAACTTCGCGCTGAGATCGGAATGGTTTTCCAGGGCAGCGCGCTTTTTGACTCCATGACGGTAGAGGAAAACATTACTTTTCCGCTGGATATGTTCACGAATCTTACGTACCGCGAGAAGAAACGCCGTGCTTTTGAAGTAATTGGCCGCGTGCATCTGGAGAAAGCCAACAGGAAATATCCATCTGAAATAAGCGGTGGAATGCAAAAACGGGTAGCCATCGCACGCGCCATTGTTAACAATCCCAAATACTTGTTCTGTGATGAGCCCAACTCCGGCCTGGATCCGTACACATCGAATATTATCGATGATTTGCTGCTGGAGATTACCAAAGAGTACGAAACGACCACGATCATCAATACCCACGACATGAATTCGGTGATGACGATTGGCGAAAATATTGTTTATCTGCGCGAAGGAATTAAAGAATGGGAGGGCAACAAAGACATTCTCATCAATGCCGGCAATAAAAATCTGATCGATTTCGTTTATTCCTCAGAACTGTTCAAGGAACTCCGAGAATATTTCCTGGAAACCAACAAAACTTCTATCGATAATATTATAACAAAACCTCAATCCAATGAAGAAAATTCTTAGTATCGTTCTATTATCCGGTGCGGTGCTGGCTTCAGCCCAAATCTCCGTAGCGGGGAAAGCCAATGTGCTCATTCCGACCAGTTCTGCAACCTGGAAAAACTTTAAAGAAGCGGCCAATAATGCGGTTACGAAAAAGGGCGAGAATATTACAGGATTTAACGTCGGTCTTTCACTTAAATTTGATTTGCCCACGTCATTGTACGTAATGCCCGAGATTTATTATTCCAACTTCAGCAACGAGGTTATCGTAGCCAACGTAGATGCTTCAACAGAAACGACCATTAAAGCCAAAACCAGCCGTGTCGATGTACCGGTGCTGTTGGGCTATAACATTTTGGGAAATACCCTTAGTGCGTTCGTTGGTCCGGTTGCAAGTTTTAATATTAATAAAGACGAGAACTTCGGGAATTTCATGCAGAAGGTTAATGCAAAGGAATTTACTGTGGGATATCAGCTTGGCGTACAGAGTGAACTGTCTAAACTTATCGTCTCGGCGAAATATGAAGGCGCTTTCTCCAGCGATCAGCGTGAATTCGTGAATACCGTGGCAGGCCAAAACCAGAAAATTTCTTACGATAACAGACCGAGCCTGTTCATGCTCGGTTTAGGATACAAATTCTAAGAACTTCTAATTAAAAAAAATAAAAATCCTCCGATTAATAATTCGGAGGATTTTCGTTTGTTTCAGGTACATACGTTACCGTCTGCTCTTTTGTCAGGACCGCCGCCTGTTTTTCCAACGCTTCATTTTGTTTGCGCAGTTCCCGCAATTCCTGTCTTTTTCGCTCTTGTTTTATCGCTGTGCCTTTGCTCACATATCCAACGATGCCGCCGATAATGAGACCGATGCCAATACCTGCCAGAATTCCCATCAGGTTGATGGGTTCGAACAATTTAACCACCGAAAATTCCGGCAAAAGATAATAAAGCAGGAAGGCTACTGCCAATAGGAGCAAGCCAATAAAAGAGAGATTTTTCATTTTCTTTAAAATTACAAAAACCTTTTCGCTCAAGCATTAAAGCGAAAAGGTTTTGGATTAAATGTTATTATTTGCCGCCCGCTGCGCGGTAATACTGCAATGCTTTTGGCAAATGTTTTTCCAGGTCGGCACGGCGCGTTCCTGGATTGGGGTGGGTAGAAAGGAACTCGGGCGGACGGTTCCCCGTGGAACTGGCTTCCATACGTTGCCAGAACGGCTGTGCCTCGCGTGGATCATAGCCTGCCATTGCCATCAGATAAAGTCCCATTTCGTCTGCTTCCAACTCCTGGCTTCTGCCATATTTTAAGAGTGTAACCTGCGCGCCCAGTG
The DNA here is from genome assembly GCA_002454815.1 of Flavobacteriales bacterium UBA6693. GTDB lineage: Bacteria > Bacteroidota > Bacteroidia > Flavobacteriales > Weeksellaceae > Kaistella. Next base: position 434,244 of record DKJL01000006.1, on the reverse strand, counting down.
GATAAACCTGTTGAAAAACTGACGCCATCTGTCCGTTAGAAATTGTGCTTCCAAGGATAGCGCCGCCATACTCCGCAACCATTGCCTGAGAAATTCTTTCATTTCCGTGTCCCGCCAGTGCGTGAGAAATTTCGTGACCCATTACCACTGCAAGCCCGGTATCATTCCTTGTAATAGGCAAAATTCCGGAGTACACCGCTACTTTACCGCCAGGCATACACCAAGCGTTGATCTGTTTATCATCCAGAAGATTAAATTCCCACTGATATCCTACTAGGTCTGCCTGACGGCCAATGGATTTATAATAATTGTTTGCTGCATTTTTAATTCGGACGCCTACATTATTAACACTTTTTGCCTGGCTGGTTCCTTTCACCACTTTAGACTGCGACAACGCCTGTCGATATTGCTGAAGCGCCATTGCAGATATTTCCTGATTATTTGCCAGTTGCAAAGATTTGCGGCCCGTGATGGGATTGGTGCTACAGGCGATCATCAAAGCAGAAACTAAAGTTATTCCTACTAATTTATTTGCTTTTTTCATAGTATTTGAAGTTGATTTGCTTTGGCTAAACAATTTTTATTCCAATTATTTTATTAATTTGGTAGAAACAAACGGCAGAGCTATCTGCAAAAAATTTATTTCAATGAAAAAAATTACTTATATCTTAAGCCTTGTACTTGCGCTGACCTTCGTGGTGTCGTGTAGTACTCAGAACACTTTGCCTTCTCCGATCGTTAAACAGCTGGTGGAAAAAGGACAGTTTACTTTTATGGCCGAGCATGCCAACCCGACAGGTCTGGACGTGATTAATGTGATGAATTCACTGCCCAACGGAAGTGCCGGCAGAATTACCAATCTTGACCGCGGCTACACGATTGAATTGATGTCTGATGAGTTGAGAGTAACGCTACCCTATTTCGGCCGAATGTATCAGTCGACGATGCAGAGCGATAATTCCTACCGCTTTACTTCTAAAGATTTTGCTGTAGAAAGAAGGGAAGGCAAAAAAGCAAGTTCTGTCTTCATTCTGAAACCTCGGGACGAGAAAAACATTTCCCGCATTATTATCGAAGTATTCCGGAACGGGAAATCATATGTTTCCATCGACGCGAATGACCGCCAACCGATTTCTTATGACGGCTATATTACGGAGAACACGACTCCGAAAAGATAATCAATCGAAGAATTTATCGATAAACTTTTTTGCTGCCGAGCTTGGGTTTTCCTGAAAATCGGCAGCATTTTGTTTGAGTTCATTATAAATATCGCCTGAATTCTCACTTTGCGTTTTCTGCAAAATGTATTGCTGCACCCAATAATCAAAGCGTTTTTCTGCCTGGCGCCGCCGTGTATGGTGAAATGAACGGCTGGCCTTTTTTAGTGCGATGAATTCCTGCATTTTTAGGTATAATTCGTCCAGACCTTCATTCTCTAAGGCAGATCCCAGGACTACCGGAACTTTCCACTTTTCTTCTTTTGAAGGCATAAAATGAAGTGCGCGCAGCAATTCTACTTTCGTGTTTTTGGCTTGACGGCGGTTTTCATCGTTTACTTTGTTAATAAAAATTAAATCAACCATTTCCATTACACCGCGTTTGATGCCCTGTAACTCGTCGCCGCCGCCAATTATTTTTAAAAATAAAAAAACATCCACCATATCTGAGACGAGCACCTCACTTTGGCCCACGCCCACTGTTTCGATCAAAATAAAATCATAACCGGCAGCCTCACAGATCAACATACTTTCAAAAGTAGCATTGGCCACGCCACCCAAAATACCGGAGCTGGGGCTGGGCCGAATGAAAGCGTTTGGCTCGCGGGATAGTTCTTCCATCCTTGTTTTATCACCCAAAATTGAACCTTTATTCCGCGTCGAACTGGGATCGATGGCAAGTACAGCAACCCGCTTTCCGTGCTGCAGCGCCAGTTTGCCAAAGCTTTCAATAAATGTTGACTTACCGGCACCCGGTACGCCGGTAATGCCGATTCTTACGGATTTTCCAGTGTAATGCATGAGCGCTTGAAGCAGTTCTTCCGCCTGCGGCCGGTGGGTGGGCGCCGTACTTTCAACTAATGTGATGGCTTTGCCAAGCAAACGCTTGTCACCTGCCCGGACCCCTTCCGTAAGTTCTGAAATGCTGTAGACTTTCATAAATTCAAAAATACTAATTCCTTCAGACAATAAAAATGGATGACGTCATTATAAATATCAGCACAGAAGTTAGCGTAACAAGCGCCTGCAAATCCTTTCAGATCAAACAGAATTTGCTATTTTTGAGTAAACCTTATTCAGCATGAAACATTTAATTCAAAAAAACTTGCACCAACACTGCTTTACACTTTCTTCACTGGGCCTGATTCTCTTCACCGCCGCGTGCTCCCCAAAAGTGCAGCCGACAGCGACGATCAATGCTGAACATCTGGCACAGGGAAAAGCCATTTTTACTAATTCCTGCAGCAAATGCCACGATTTACCGAATCCCGGCGATCACACCGCACAAGAATGGGTCGGCATTATGAACTGGATGGCGCCGAAGGCAAAACTTACTGATGCCCAACATCAAATGGTGTACGACTATATTGTATCGACCAAAGAAAATTAACATGGAATCCGTTAAACCAAATGTAACCTGGGACGATTTCACAAAACTGGACATCCGCACCGGCACGATCATAAAAGCGGAGGAATTTCCGGCCGCACGCAATCCGTCCTATCAGTTGCTTATCGACTTTGGTGCTCTGGGGACGCGCAAAAGTTCCGCTCAGATTACGGATCTCTACAGAAAAGAAGAACTTGTAGGATTACAGATTATCGCGGTAATGAATTTTGAACCGAAACAAATCGCTAATTTTTTTAGTGAATGTCTGGTGCTCGGTATTTACAACGAGCGTAAAGAAGTGGTTTTGTTAACTTCACAAGCTGCCGTTCCCAACGGTTTTCCTGTCTCATAATTTCCAAAAAAACAATCATTATGATTCACCAAGTACCTTTAGATAAAGTTCTTTTTCTGGATATCGAAACCGTCTCGCAGGCCGCCAGTTATCAGGAGCTCAGCGCGACTGAACAATATCTTTGGGAAAAGAAAACGCGGATGCAGCGAAAAGACGATTTCGAGGTTGCGGAGTTCTACGAACAACGCGGCGGTATCATGGCAGAGTTTGGCAAAATCATCTGCATATCGGTTGGTATTTTGGAGAAAAACGAACGTTTATTAATTAAAAGTTTTTACAATGACGACGAGGCAAAACTTCTTGAAGAATTCGGACAAATTTTTAACCGGCCAAAATTGCGGGAGGTAATCCTGTGTGCCCACAACGGCAAAGAATTCGATTTTCCCTGGATCGCCAGGCGCTTCCTCATCAATGGAATGCAGCCGCCGAAACCTTTTCAGATGTACGGAAAAAAACCTTGGGAAATCCCACATCTGGATACCATGGAACTCTGGAAATTCGGCGATTATAAATCTTTTATTTCCCTGGAACTGCTGGCGCACGTATTCGGCATTCCTACCCCGAAAGATGATATTGACGGCTCAATGGTTTCCTCAATTTATCACATAGAAAAAGACTTATTTAGAATCGTTCAATATTGTGAGAAAGATGTCTTAACTTTGGCAAATGTTTTCCGCCGTATGCGGCAGGAAGATCTATTAAGTAAAAAAGAATCTTAAATTGCTGAAAGCCCAATGAAATATACTGACGACGAAATAGCCGATATTGGCGAAAATATCATCACTGCCCTTAAGACGGTTTATGACCCGGAAATACCGGTAGATATCTACGAACTTGGTTTGATCTACGATGTACAAATCTCTGATGAAGGCGCTGTAAAGGTAATCATGACGCTGACGACGCCCAACTGTCCCGTCGCCGAAAGCTTACCTGCAGAAGTGCGCGAGCGCGTAACGGAGGTTGATAAAGTGAGCGATGTTGATCTGGAGCTCACCTTCGAACCCGCCTGGAATAAGGATATGATGAGCGAGGAAGCCCGCTTCGAGCTGGGAATGTTTTAATAAAAATTGAAGCCGGTATTTACACCGGCTTTGTTGTTTTTAGGAATTAAATTCAAACATTACTGTACGCTGCACCGACGGGTGAATAGAAAGTGCGACCGGACAGTTTAAGGCGGTCTCTTCGATAAATTGCTTTTGTTCGGCTGTAAAATCGCCCGGAATTCGAACGATACAGAAAATGGTACCAATCCGCTTGGGCTCGGGAAACGTGCATTTTTTCAGATGACAAGTGGCGCCTGATATATCGATTCCGCGCGCTTTGCCCAAAACAGCGATTGCCATGAGCATCGACTGCCCGAAGGAAATCCCGAATACATCCGATGGTGAAAACATTTCGGAGGTGCCGCCTTCGCGCAACGGTGCGCAGGTAGTGATCTCGGCACCCGATTTATCGTGGCGCGACATTATTTTATAGTCGCCTAAATAAGTAATTGTGGAGGTCATAGTAGTAGTTTTTAGTCCTATAAAGATAACCAAAAAACCACCGTTACTTACTCATCTCACAAAATATGCCGCATGATTTTTGCCCGTAATTTATGCGGTAATTTTAGTTCCTCAGTCGCTGTAACTGAAAGTAATATTTTTCTTTAATTCGGGGCTTAGCGATAACGCTACGGGACAATTGTGCGCTGCATTTTCCATAAACTCGCGCTGTTCTACCGAGAAATTTCCTTTAAGATGCAAAGTACAGACAATCTCAGCAATTTTTCGTGGCTGCGGGTTCATATTTTTCTGCACTTCTGCCGTCGATCCGTCGATGATAATGCCTTTGTCGCGGCCTAATATCGCAATTGTGGTGAGCATGCACTGCGCCAAAGAAGTCGCACACAGATCCGTGGGCGAAAACATAGCTCCTTTACCATGATTGTCGGTAGGAGCATCCGTATGAATAATGGTACCCGACTGCAGATGTTCGGACTCGCACCGGAGGTCGCCGATATAAGTAACTTTAGATGTTGCCATAATTATTATTGATTTTAGTTAAAAATGAAAAATATCTTTTGCCTGATTATACGCACTTTCAAAATTCAGTAAATTAAGATGATGCTCGATTTTTTCCGCAGCCATAAAATTGATCAGCTGTTCTGTCGGCATATTTCCTACCAACTCATCTTTCGCCATCGGGCAGCCGCCAATACCTTTTATTGCAGAATCAAAGCGGCGGCAGCCATTATCGTAAGCAGCTTTAAGTTTGCCGTAAGAAGCCTCATAACGGTTGTGGAAATGCGCTCCAAAGTCAATGTTCGGATATTTTGGCGGCAGCAGTTGGAAAAGTTCTTCAATCTGCGTGTGCGTACCGGTCCCCGTGGTATCTGAAAGTAATATATTCTTGATTCCGATCTCGGAAAAACGGTGCGCCCAGTAATCTACAGCATCTGCGCTCCACTCCTCATTGTACGGATTGCCGAAAGCCATTGAAAAGTAAACATTGAGCGTTCGGCCGTCAGATTCCAGTATCTTGTTAATTTTCTGGATTTCTTCAAAAGCTTCTTCCCTGCTCTTGTGCGTGTTTCGCTGCTGAAATGTTTCTGATATCGAAAAGGGAAAACCCAATATATCGACCGCCTGATGTTGCAGCGCATCTTCGGCTCCGCGAAAATTGGCTACGATAACCGAAAGTTTTGTGTTGGAGACGCCTTTATCAATTCCTTCCAGCACGAGAGCAGTGTCGGCCATCTGTGGTATTGCCTCGTGAGAGACGAAACTGCCACAATCCAGCACATCGAAGCCTACGGACATGAGTGCATTCAGATAATTGATTTTCTGCTCAGTGGGAATAAAGTGGGGCCAGCCCTGCATTGCGTCGCGCGGACATTCAGTTAAAAACATGTAGCGGTTTTGATTTTCTCAAATATACCAAAACTTTAAAAAACCATTCCTATCCTGAACTTCATTTACAGTGGTGAATTAACAAGATTTACTATACTTAACATTAATTTAAGCTGAAAAATAAAATAAGCGCAACAATGCCGGCTCTCTTTAAAAATAATAACTTTGTTAAAAATACTGTATTATGAATGCCAACAACTGGACTGCAGAATGGAGACTGAAGTTGCAAAACCGTTTTATTACCTATGCTAAGATTTATTCAACCAGCGATGCGGAAAGCGATACCACGCCGTCTACTGAACGCCAATGGGACATCGCCAATTATATTTTTGAAGAACTGAAAACACTCGGCCTGAGTGAGGTATCTATTGATGAACACGGCTATATTTATGCCTACGTTCCCTCTAACCTCGAAAATGACGAAGAGCCGGTAATAGGATTTATCTCGCACTATGACACTTCGCCCGACTTTACCGGTGAAAATGTGAACCCTCAGATTTGGGAAAACTACGATGGCAAAGATTTACTGCTAAACAAGCAAACTGGCTTCACTCTTTCGCCCTCGAAATTTGAAACCCTCAACGATTATATCGGCCAAACACTGATAACGACGGACGGTACTACTTTGCTCGGTGCTGATGATAAAGCCGGCGTGGCCGAAATTGTAACTGCAGCGGAATTTCTGCTGGCGCACCCTGAAATTAAACACGGCAAAATCGCGATTGGCTTTACCCCTGATGAAGAAATCGGTCGCGGTGCGCACAAATTTGATGTGGAAAAGTTCGGGGCTGAATGGGCCTATACGATGGACGGCAGCGAAGTGGGTGAACTGGAATATGAAAACTTTAATGCCGCCGGCGCAGTGGTGAAAATCCACGGACTGAGCGTGCATCCCGGCTACGCTTACGGAAAAATGGTAAACGCCGCATTATTGGCCGCAGAGTTTGCACAGATGCTTCCGGAAAACGAAACTCCTGCCACTACGAAAGGATTTGAAGGTTTCTATCATCTAATGGAAATCAGTGCTGATATTTCTGAAGCCAAACTGCAATATATTATTCGGGACCACGACGACGCTGAATTTGAAGCACGAAAAAAATTCATTACCGAATGCGTGGAAAAATTTAATCAGAAACACGGTGAGGCGACGGCGGAAATTGAAATCAAGGAGCAATACCGCAACATGAAGCAGCAGTTTGAAGGCAAAATGCACATTATCGACATTGCAGAAGAAGCGATGAAACAGGCGGGAATTGAGCCGAACATCAAAGCCATCCGCGGTGGTACGGACGGCGCACAACTTTCTTATATGGGCCTGCCATGCCCCAATATCTTCGCCGGCGGTCTGAACTTCCACGGCCCGTACGAATATGTCGCGCTGGAAAGTATGGAAAAGGCCGTTGAGGTGATTGTGAATATTGCGGCGGCGAAAAAACGAAGATAATCACGATCCGCTCTCGCTACGACGTAAGGCGCGCGAGTTATAACGAAATTAAGAAAAACCGGCAGTCTGTCGGTTTTTATCGTTATAAGATCTGATTAAATAAAAGAAACAAAAAAAAGCAAAAGCCATTATATCTAAAGAAATTTTTGAGACAAAACAAAAAAACCGCCACATTTCTGCGGCGGTTTTGCTCCTCTTCTTGGGCTCGAACCAAGGACCCTCTGATTAACAGTCAGATGCTCTAACCAACTGAGCTAAAGAGGAGTGTTGCTCTTTGCTGTAAGCGTTTGCAAATATAGAAACTTTTTCTATTCCTCCAAAATAATTTTAGAGAAATTTTAAAATTTACCGGTAATCCATTTTACGATGTCGTTTCCAAAGATCAGCACCATCAAACCGAGCAGAAAGATAACACCAATTACCTGAGCATTTTCCAGTACTTTTTGTGGCACCGGCTTGCCTGTAATCATTTCCCAAAGCGTGAACATCACGTGGCCGCCATCCAGCCCCGGAATCGGAATTAAGTTTAGAAAGGCCAGCCAAACGGAAAACATCGCCGTAAAACTCCAGAAAAACTCCCAATTGATGGTTTCAGGCATTTGCTTGATAATGCCAATAGGACCTGATACTTTTTTGTACCCTTCGGTTTTGGTATTGAAGACAATTTTAAACTGTTTGATCTGCATCGTCAATACGTCGATGGTCCGCGTCAGTCCGCGCGGAATGGCTTCCAACCAAGTGTATTGTTTTACAACACGCGTCTTTGCGAGCTCCTTTTCAATGACTGATGTATCCGGCCCGAAACCGAGTTTTCCGTCTTTGTCAACATTTACGCTCAACTGTTGCGGAGTGCCGTTACGTTCGACCGTGACTGTTATATTTTGGTTTTTAAACTGCGAAAGTTGCGGACCCAGTTCGTCGAAGAAGCGTATGGGTTTACCATTAACTCCCACCACGCGGTCGCCCTTCATCAAGCCGGCAGCTTTGGCAGGACTTCCTGGCAGCAGACTGTCGATGACCACAGGAAAACGCGGACTGAAGTAGGCTTTTGCTTCATTTTCCGCCAACACATCGGCAACGCCGTCTTCATTGACCGGAAATGTAACTTCCTTACCGTCGCGCAACACGGTCACATCATCAGCGAAAAGCATATTGATGGTGGAAGTCTCCATCCGATCTGCCGGCTTGCCATCGATACGAAGAATTTTGTCCCCGGTTTTAAGACCCATTTTGGAGCCGGTTTCCGATACCGCTATTCCGTTTTCGAATTTTGCATTTTCATGGAAGGTTTCTCCTTTAAAGTAGCTTAGGGAAGAATAGATCAGCCAAGCCAGAAAGAAATTCACCGTCACCCCGCCAAGCATGATGATGAGTCTCTGCCATGCCGGTTTGCTGCGGAATTCCCAAGGCTCGGCGGGTTTGTTCAGCTGTTCCGTGTCCATACTTTCGTCTACCATGCCCGCAATCTTCACGTATCCGCCGAACGGGAGCCAGCCAATTCCGTACTCGGTGCCGCGAATCTTTATTTTAGCCAAAGAAAACCAAGGATCAAAAAAAAGATAGAATTTCTCCACCTTGGTCCGGAATAATTTTGCCGGTATGAAGTGTCCCAATTCGTGCAATACAACCAGAATGGAAATACTTAATATAAACTGAAATAACTGAATTAATGTCATCGACTGTTTTTGTAATATTTAAAAGATTGCGAAGATACGAATTATAGAAAGTACGCCAAAAGAAAAAGGCTCTCGTAATGAGAACCTTTCGCTGTATCGTGAGGTAAAAATCCTTAGAGGTTGAAGGAAACTCCGATGCTTCCGTTGTTACCTGCCTCCAGATAAATACCGACATTCTGGTTGAAGAAGTATCGCACGCCTATATGCGCTCCGAAATACGTTCCGCTTTTACCAAGCAAACCCAGATCGATTCCCGGATAAATATCCCAGTTCGACGGCAATCCGAGAGGATCCTGTAAATGGAAATTCAAACGACCAAATACACCGAAATCGTCGTCAGCATATTTGTCATTATCATGATCAAAAAAGAAATTCGCACCTGCACCCACAGAGATCAGGTTTGATAAACCATAATCATACGTACCGGTAATCCCCGTACCATAACCCCATCCGTTGAAACCCACCTGGATTTTCTGATCACCCTTGCCGGACCATGCTTGTGCAAAACCTAACTGTGCCACGAGCACCAGTGCAAATGTTAGAACTAACTTTTTCATAATTTAATAGTTTAATGTTATAATAATGATGCAATCCCCTATTCAAATATAAGACCATTTTAAGATGAATTTAACATTTTCACTATATTTGGCTAGACCTGAAAGGATATTTTACTTAAAAACTGAAAAATGAATTTAAAAATTGCAGGCCTCAACCTTGATATTATTTGGAAAGAAAAAGAGGAAAACTTCGCTCTGATCGAAAAGGAATTGGCAGATATTGAAGCAGATATACTTTTGCTTCCGGAGATGTTCGCGACCGGTTTCTGCATGGACGCCGCGGAAATCGCCGACCGGGAAGAAGAAACGCTGACGTGGATGAAATCTTTTGGCAGGAAAAAAAAGGCTGCCGTGGCAGGTACCGCTGCGGTAAAAGTGGCAGACAAATTTTATAACCGCTTTTATTTTGTAGAGCCCGACGGAAGCACGTACGACTACGACAAGCGTCATCTTTTCACCTATTCCGGGGAAGATAGAGCGTACAGTCCGGGAAGCGAAAGGACTATTGTAAATTATCGTGGCTGGCGCATTCTGTTGCAAACATGCTATGATCTGCGATTTCCCGTTTTCAGCAGAAATAATGATGCCTACGATGCTGCTTTGTATGTAGCCAATTGGCCTTCCACAAGAGTTGACGCCTGGACCACCTTGCTTAAAGCTCGCGCAATTGAGAACCAAGCCTATGTTTTTGGTCTCAACCGAATCGGTACCGATGGCAATGGCCTGCATTATCCACCCAGCTCTTTCTGTTTTGCGGCCGATGGTGCCGATATCTCGAATGTGAACAACAACATTGTCAGCGCGAAATTAGAATTTGAACCACTGGAAAAGTACCGGACACGTTTTCCGTTTTTAGGTGATGCCGATGCTTTTTCTCTTGATGAAACTTAAACGTGCTTCTTCAAAAGGTCCGTCAAAGTGTTCACATCGTGTACGCCACTCTCCTTCCACAAAAGCTGGCCGTTTTTGAAAATAGCCAAAGTCGGAACACCGCGCACGGCATATTGCGCGGCAATCGCGGGAAACTGGTCCACATCAATTTTCACAATTCTTGCGGCCGTCCCAATATTCTCTTTTACTGTCGTCAGTACGGAGGACTGCACTTTGCAAGGTCCGCACCAGGTCGCAAAAAAGTCAACCAGTACGGGACGATCTGACTCGATAAGTTCTTGAAATTTTTGTGACATAATTTTAACTATTTATTGGTGTTTTCAATATTTCAGTTCGGTGTTTTGGTATTTTCCTTTGGAAAAGTTGCGCAGGAACCGGAAGCACAACCCAGTTTAAATATACCCATCGCAACAAAGTACAGCCCAACGGGAATCATGAACCACATTCGATCTTTCACCGCGACGAGGATAAATAAGAGCCCGGCTGCCAGATAAAGGATTCGGCTGAACGACCAGTTTGGGAATATTTTTTTCATTGTTTAAGTTTACTATTCAACGCATTCCAACCGCCACCATTATACGCCTGAAAACCATTTCGCTTTAAAATGGCTTTCGCCGAAGCGCTGCGCATTCCACTGGCACAACAGGTGATGATTGGCTTCCTTTTGTCGAGTTTCTCTATTCTGCTGCCCAGTTCCTGCAACGGAATATTCACCGCTTTTGCGATATGGCCTGTTTTGAATTCTGCCGGTGTACGAACATCGAGAATTATAACTCCGCTGTTATACAATTCGCGGAAATTTACCGTTGTTATACCGAAAAGTCTTTTGAGGAAATCAATCATTTTGTTTGATTTGCTTTGATTTTTCGAAGGCAGAAAACATCAGATAACCCATCAGCATCCCGTATAAAGAAGAATTAACAGGTTTAGAGGAAATAGCGCACGTACCGCTGTTGCAGCCAATAAAATAATAATAGGCGAAACCTGCCATCGCACCGGCTATGATGCCCGCGATGCTGAGCTTGTATTTAGTTAGGAAAACAGACATTACAATTCCTGCGAAACGGTGAAAATATTTTCTTCCGCAACACCCACTACTTCGTGTTCCACATCAACCGGAATTTCATAAACATCAAATTCCCGGAAATGATGCGTTTCGCCGTTGATCATAAATTTGATCTCGCCGCGCAAAACCACCAACGTCGAAGGGACGGGAGCGGTGTGTTTTTTCAGGACGGCGCCGGCACCAAGTGCGACCGCAAAATATTTCAGTTTATCTGTTTTTTTAATTGAAAAAACGCTCGGCTTATCGTTGTTGAATGTTATGTTTTCTTTAATGTTATTCATTTCTTTTATTTTTTTAAGATCAATAATACTTTTCAGGGTTTTTGCATTGTAAATGTTGTTTACACCTTTTTGCCGCAACAGTTCTGCGGCCTCGGTTGCCTGTCTGCCGGAATTACAGAAAATAACGACATTTTTTTTCGTTTTTAAATAATGTGACTCTTCACCAATCTTGGCCAACGGAATATTGATCGCTCCTTGGGCGCTTCCGGCAGCATATTCTTCGGCGGTCCTAACGTCTACCAGGAGAGTTTCCGGATCGGCCACCAGTTCACTCAATGTAGCGGGCTGGCTGGGCTGAACTGCGGCGCGCGAATTACAATTAATCATAGTCAGCAGCACGCCGAGAAGCAAGCTGCTTTTAATTAAATTTATTGCGTTTTGCCTGAACATAAGAAATTTGTTTTAGGTAATGAAGTTTCTTTTATTTTGTTGTAACCACCGTCGATCTCCGTGAAATTACGGATGCCTCTGGAATTCAGAATACTGGCCGCGATCATACTGCGATAGCCGCCCGCACAATGCAGGTAGAAATGGGATTTCCCGCCCGCTTCGGCAATCCAGTCGTTAATTTCAGCCAATGGTTTACTTTCCGCCTGCTCCAGATGTTCTGCCGCGTACTCGCTCGGTTTTCGTACATCAAGAACCGGCGCGTCTTCTGGCAATTCCGTAGCAAATTCCGTAGCAGAAATCCGGCGCACTGTATCTGCTTCTTTGCCGGCTTGCTGCCAACTTCGGAAACCGCCTTCCAGGAATCCGATCACATGATCAAATCCTACACGAGCCAGCCGCGTAATCGCTTCTTCCTGCTCGCCGGGCGCAGTTACGAGTAGCAATGGCTGTTTTACATCAGCAATCATAGCGCCTACCCAGGGTGCAAAATCTCCCTGCAAACCGATATTGATTGAATTGGGAACATAACCGGCGCTGAAATCTGCCGCTTTTCTGGTATCCAGAATCAAAGCCCCGGATTCCTCTGCAACCTGTACGAATTCGTCGGGTTGTAAGGCCCGATTGCCCTGGCCGAAAACGGTATCGAAATCATCGTAACCGGTTTTATTCATCGCAACATTCATTCCGAAATAAGTGGGCGGTGGTGCCAGACCATCCAGCACTTCCCGCACAAAACTCTCTTTATCGGGCTGGTTCAGCGCATAGTTGGTTTTCTTTTGGTTGCCGAGCGTATCAACCGTTTCTTTCTGCATATTTTTCCCACAGGCCGAGCCGGCGCCGTGTGCGGGATAGACGGTAATATCGTCCGCGAGCGGCATAATTTTGTTCTGCAAACTGTCATATAAAATACCGGCCAGCTGCTCCTGCGTCATCGATACTGCTTTCTGTGCCAGGTCCGGTCGCCCGACATCTCCCAGAAATAATGTGTCACCGCTGAAAATAGCCGTTTCCTTTCCGTGTTCGTCGATGAGCAAATAGGTAGAACTTTCTAATGTGTGGCCCGGGGTGTGCAAAACTTTGATCTGAATATCACCAATATGAAAAATCTGCTCATCCTCAGCGATAATAGCTTCAAAAGCCGGTTCAGCCGTTGGACCGTAGACGATGGAAGCCCCTGTTTTTCGGGCCAAGTCCAAATGTCCGGACACAAAATCAGCATGAAAATGGGTTTCAAAAATATATTTCAGTGTAACGCCGTCTTTTTGCAACCGGTCCAGATAAGGTTTCGTTTCGCGCAGCGGATCAATAATAGCCGCCTCCTTTCCGGAGACAATGTAATAAGCTCCCTGTGCAAGACATCCTGTATAAATCTGTTCTACTTTCATTTTATGTAAATTTTTCTGCATCGCAATGCAGATTGTTCTTAGTTACTTTTCCGTTACTTCAAGATATTGCGAACTGTTTCCCGCCGCATCACTCAGTTTTCCGCCGGTTCCGATGCTGCCTTCCCACATCATCGTTTCGTTGGTAAAAACAGGCTCGCCTTTCGCCGACACTTTTTTTGCCACGAGAACCTGCTCCGCTTCGCCGGCTTTCTGAATCTTGACCGCAACATCATTGCCCTGGGCGAAATAAGTCACGGTAATTTCGTCACCTTTTTCGTTGCGCAGTTTGTTCGACTCCTGTACAAGACTGATCTCATCAGTGTTTTCTACAGAAACCTGCTCCGTTGGCTGCTCGCTTTGGCAAGCACTTAACCATAAAACAGCACAAAGAGCGATTACTAGTTTTTTCATATTTTTTATTCTTTTTTTAAATTTTATACCGCTTTAATTGTGGTACAGACTTGCTTCAGGCAAAATTACAGCTAAATAAATTGGTGCTACATTGATTTTCTTATTTCTTTTAATTTTTAGTTGCCGTATTTATACAGTATCAATTTGGAAATGTATTCGTTACGTCAACAATTTAAATCAATTTAGATAAATTCTATTGTGTTGATATTATTTTTACAGATCAAAACTTAAGTTCATGAAAAGATTTCGCCCCGGTCTCGGGATTTGGTTCCAGTCGGAGTAAGTAGTATAATAGGTATCAAAAAGATTTTCCACCCCTGCCTTTGCCGTGACCTTCGTTTTAGCCGCAGAGAAACGGTATCCGATATTAGCGTTGAGCACAGCAAAAGCGGCGGCCGGCTTTTCTCCATAAACTTCTGCGAAATCGCTGTGACGCGCGTTACCGTTTAAAGAAATTTGGGAGGAAAAACGGTTTTGGCTATAACGCAGCGCAGTGCGATAACTGAAAGGACTCATGAATGGAAGTTGCTGCCCGTCAGAATCGGTTCCGCGTGCATAGGTAAGCTGCGCTGTCCAGACCAAAGGTTTGGAAATATGAATTTCGCCGGACAGGTTTACGTTGAAAATATGGGCAGCATGCAGTGCTGTATAGACTTTTACGCCGTTTGCGCCGAGTGTCATAGGCGTCAATTCTTTTTGTATGCTGCCAATGATATAATCAGAGATGTGAAAATAAGACGAGGACAGTTTTGCGTTGAAAGACTTTTTTCTGATCCCGATAAATGCGTTGGTTTCTATGGACGATTCATTTTTGAGGTTGGGATTGCCCACGTAATCGTAATTCTCCGCACTGTTGAAAAGGTAAAAACCATACCCCTCGGAAACGGACGGCGCCCGATTTCCGTAAGCTGCGCCTACACCTGCCTGCCAACCTTCTTTATCGAAAATATAATTTGCAGCCACGCTCGTCAGTAATCTTGCCCGCTCCGCGCCCAGCTCCGGATAGAAAATCTGAAGACTGTTCAGCCCAAGGTCGCTGTCGATGCGGTTAAAATGGGCGGTAACCGAAGCGGACCATTTCAAATTCGAATATTTTGCCAAGGGCATTTCGTCTTCCAGATACAGCGTTTGCGAAAGCGTTTTAACATCTGGCCAAGTCAGCATAAACATTGGCTTTTCTTCCTGCGGATACATCGTCATTTCCGCGTAGGATTTGTTGTAATAACCGTTTAAGTTCAACAAAAACTGATGTCGTTTCCAGTCAAACTTCAGGTGTGAGTAATAACCGAGTGTTGTGGTCGTTCCGGGCATATCCATGTGGATTGCGACATTTTGCCTTTGAGTGTCGTCCATGTGGTGTTTCACCGTGTTGTAGTAAATTTTGCTTTCCCAGCTTTTCAACTTTTCGTGGGTTGGAATCATCTGAAATTTCAACGACGTAATTATTGCTTCAGCCAACGCTACATCCATCGGCAGCGCGGGATAACCTACATCGGTTGCTTTATCATAAATGACCGAGGCTTCCAGCAATTTATTTTCATCCAACTGTAATCCGGCAAGGCCGGAACTATTGACTTTGCGAAACTGCGAATGAAGCACCTCCACATTTCCGCCGGCACGGTAATTTTCTGCGTCGCGGGCCATAAAATTAACATCGGTATAGAACTTTTCATTTTTATATTTGGTGCCTGCACCGAAAATCTTCTGCTGATTCACCGTTTCAAAACCAGTATTGATCTGATGAGTCCATCGGGATTTTCCCGGGCGCAAACTGCTGCGTTTCAAATCGATGCTCCCACCAATTGTATTGCCATGACACGCACCGGATTGCCCGGAACTGATGTCCGCCTGCTGCAGATTGGAGACTTCGATATAGCTGGTGATCGGATCCATTTTGTCCGTACAGGCGCCAAAAATCCGCATTCCGTCAATTGTAACGAGGGTACGCTCGGACGCCATTCCATTGATGAGTGGCTCCCAGGCGTAACCGCCGCGCCGCAGCATCTCAACCTGTGCCGACTGCTGCAGATATTCGTCGATAGAACCTAATGGTTTTGCTTCGCGAGCAGCCACTTTGGCGGTGCCGATAACGACAACTTCCGTAATATGCCGAATGGGTGTGCTATCGATTTGGATTTGCTGTGCCTGCATCTGCACGCCAACAGCGAACAGAATATATTTCAACTTTTTCATGTGGATTTATTGATGTTGCCGGGAGTTTTTTTGACGTAAAAGTTCACGGCGTAAACATTGGCGGATACGTTAGAATTCAAGCTCAAAAAAGATACTGCTGTTGGGTGTGTTTTCCGTCACTTCTTCGCCTTTTAAAATAGTTCCGTCGGCGGCGGCAACACGCAGATTCAGTTTCCAGAAACCGGACATTGTCAGTGCAAGCTTGCCCTTGTAAAAACCACCAGAACCCGTTTGTTTAGCAGCTACATTATTGGGAGCACTGTGATTTCCCATTGCCGGCATCCGCGGATCGACATGAATGGTGTAATTATCTACAGCGGAATAAGTCATCATATCACTGGCTTTCCAAAGCCCAACCGTCCAGTCATTAACCGCCACTTTTGGAGATTCGGGCGCAATATTCGCCATGACATATTTGCTGTTATCCGAACCGAAAAATGTAACCACCGTTTTTTTTGTTTCAGCTTCAATATTCAGCGGCGTGGTGACGGCATAGCTTTTTTCGCCAATTTTATAATTAATTGTCAGATCCCAAAATTCTGCAGCACCGCCCGGCATCTGGAAAACGATATAACCGGAAAGCGTTTGTGCGTCCGCAGCACTTTTTTGCAACACGGAAGCTGGGCAGGAATGCGCCATGGAAGTCATGTGCATCATCGGAAGCCAAGTTGCTGCAACGTTGTTTTCGTATAAATTTGTCGATTTGTTTTTGATGCGAAGACTTATTTCATTGTAGCCCTGCATGGTTTTTCCGGTTCGTGAATACAGTTCGATAATATGGGAATCGTTGCCGATTTCTTTAATTTTTTGCAGACCGGCAATTTCAGGATTTGCAATATCATTTATTTCGTCTGCGTTGCGGCAAGAAATGATGGATAAAGCCATTGCCACAAAGGCAAACAGCATTGTAAGAGAGAATTTCATTTGATTTTTTTTAGGTATAAGAATAAGCTGTCCTCCGCAACGGTGCGGAAAACCGGAGAAGTGCCGGCGAAACCGGAACGTGAAACATTGATTGCTTATACCTGTGGAGGGGCGGGGATAATCTTTACATTAACCTCTGGCCAGAAAATTTCGTGGTAGCCGAAAGCCAGTTTTTGCACTGAAGCAACGGGAACTTTAACAGCGGTAAAACCTTCTGTGGCGGACGGCAAAATATTGAATTCAAACGAATACTTTACCACTTTTACCAGATTCGAAGATTCCTTCTTCTCGATCTGACATTTACCGTGGCAAGCGAGTAAGGGCTTGGTTTTGTTGACACAGTGAATTTCATAAAATTCCCGGTTGATTTGATAATCGACCAACAATAACGAACTTTGGAAACTTGCTCCGAAAATCAGCAGGGACAATATGTAAAGCCAGAACCTTTTCATTTGAAAGTTCAAATTTAAGACATTTAAATCTTGTTTGACAATGACTTTCATCACCCATTTCGGAATGGTTTGTGCCATCATGAATTCTTTCATTCTAATATTTTTTATCTTTATCGGCTGAAAACGAAGTCTATCACCAACGTTGACTTAACAGAAGCTCTGCCCAAGAGCTTTTAATTAAATAAAAAAAGCGGAGCGAAAGACAAAATTATCGGCAGGAATTATTAACATCACAGGAATTTGTACGCAGTAATTGATATAGAAAGCAACGGCGCCGGGTATCGGCAGGAAAGCATCATCGAGATTGCGATCTACCGTTATGACGGTCACCGGATTGTAGACCAGTTTATTTCGCTGGTGAATCCGGAGAGCGACATAACACCTTTTGTGCAGAAACTGACCAAGATATCGCCAAAAATGGTGAAAACGGCGCCGAAATTCCACGAAATCGCTAAAAGAGTTGTAGAAATCACGCAAAACACCACTTTGGTCGGGCACAATATTGAGTTCGATTACCGGATGCTGCGCCAGGAATTCCGCCGGCTGGGTTATGAATTTAAAATTAACACTCTGGACACGATTCCGCTCGCACAGAAACTGATCCCGTCTGCCGAAAGTTATTCGCTGGGCAAACTGGTAAAATCACTGGGCATTCCGCTGGTTGATCAGCACCGTGCTTCCGGCGACGCGCGCGCCACTTTGGAACTTTTTAAACTGCTGATGATCAAAGACAAAAACTCGGAAATCATCCAACAGCATCACGAGGAACTCAATGCGAAGACGTACCTGAATAAAGTACGCGATCTCACCCAGGATTTGCCCGCAGAAAAAGGCATTCTCTATTTTCAGGACAAAGACGGCAAAATAATTCTGTCCGATTTTGTTGAAGATTTAAACAAATTCAGCAAAAATATTTTCTACGCTAAAGCGAAAAAATGGGCAAAAGTTCAGCAAGAAACAGAGCAGATATTTTACGAGCTTACCGGCAGCAGCCTGTTGGCCAAACTGATCATGCGCAGCAAAGGACTGAAAAAACGGGAAACGTTGCCTTTCGGACTTTTTTATAAAAACCATAATTATTTCGCTGATAAAATCGGCAATCAGCCTTCAATCAAACCTTTACTGAAATTCACGTCGTTTACGCAGGGCAGCAAAGCAGTGAGTTTTATCCGCTCGCAGGAATCCCTGCAGAATATTGATGATTTAAAGGCAAAACTTTCGATACCGAAAGGTGACAAACTTTGGCTTTCGGGCGGACGCGTCCGTGGCGAAAAATCTTTTTTATTATTTCAAGACGGCAAACTCGCAGCTTACGGTTTCTTCGAGCTCTTTACTCAGATTGAGACGCTTTCGAGATTGGCTGCATTGCGTATCGAAATCGATTTTTCTACCGCCGATCTGCAGAACGATCTGCGCCTGGGGTTATTGCGCGGCGATTTTGAAATTATTCCGTATCCCGAAAAATAATTTTATTTTATTCCGATTTATTCCTTTATTTTTGACAAAAATTACCATTCCCCATGAACACCTTCGCTTCTATAAAACAGACTCAGGCTCCGGAGAAAAAATCTTTCTCTAAGGCGCGCCGTGTCGTTTAGAAGCTGTTTTTGGTTAACTATAGTGTAAGCAGACTCAGTAGAGCCTGCTTTTTTTACGTAAAAAAAACAATTAAATATGACTGACGAAACTTTGCTTAAGATTGCTGAAGAATTTGGCACCCCGGTGTATGTGTACGATGCCGAGAGCATTGCGGAACATTACGAGAAACTTACTTCCTCTTTCGAGACGAGCACGCGGTTTTTCTATGCCGCCAAAGCGCTGACCAACATCAATATTTTAAAGTACATCCGCAGCCTGGGCGCCGGCCTCGACTGCGTCTCCATCAATGAAGTAAAACTTGGCCTGAAAGCAGGTTTCGCGCCGGAAAACATTCTCTTCACACCCAATTGTGTGGATTTAGCCGAAATTGAAGCAGCGATGACTCTCAATATTCACATCAACATCGATAACATGTCGATTTTGGAGCAGTTCGGCACCAAATACGGCGGCAGCTATCCTATTTTTGTCCGCATTAATCCCCACATTTATGCGGGTGGCAATCATAAAATCTCCACCGGGCATATCGACTCAAAGTTTGGAATTTCCATCCATCAGCTGCGGCATATCGAACGTGTCATGAAATCCACCGATCTTTTGATAGAGGGACTTCACATGCATACCGGCAGTGAAATTAAGGACGCTGATGTATTCCTGCAGGGTCTTGAAATTATGTTTGAACTGGCGGAACACTTTCCTGATCTAAAATATATCGACATGGGAAGCGGCTTCAAAGTGCCGTACCAACCGGAAGATTTGGAAACCGATGTGAAAACCTTGGGTAAAAAGGTGGAAAAAGCATTGGCAGAATTTCAGAAAGCAACGCAGCGAGAACTGCAGTTGTGGTTTGAACCGGGTAAATATCTGGTGAGCACCAGCGGACATTTTGTAGTAAAATCCAATGTCATTAAACAAACGACCGCTACTGTTTTTGTGGGAATCAACAGTGGTTTTAATCATCTCATCCGCCCAATGTTCTACGAGTCTTATCACCTCATCGAGAACCTCAGCAACCCGCACGGCGCACAGCGCATTTATACGGTGGTCGGCAACATTTGCGAAACTGATACTTTTGCGTGGGACCGAAAACTGAACGAAGTCCGCGAAGGCGATATCTTAGTATTTCGGAATGCGGGCGCGTACGGTTTCGAGATGAGTTCGAACTTTAATTCCAGGCTGAAACCGGCAGAGGTGCTCTACCTGGACGGCAAATCTCACCTGATCCGTCGTCGTGAAGAATTTGAAGATTTGCTGAGAAACCAGATCGAGGTATTATAAATATCATGTTTGCGGCTGCTGCCTGCGCGTTTCTTTTGGCTAATTTTGCCTTAAATAATTTAAAAAATGAAGAAGCTTTTTTTCTTGCTGTTTTTCGCGGCGTTGATGTTGCCGGCACAGGAAATTGAAGAAATGCAGGAGGGATTTTTTTACGCCGAAAACAGCAAAAATTTCTTTCGTGTAGACATTAAAAAACCGTTTGATTATTATAAAGTTTCCGGTTGCGGCGCGAATGATTCTTTTGTGCGTGCGCAATATGAAGGTGGTGACGCTGCCTTCACCCGCGAACTTTTCCGCTATATTTCTGCTTATGTAGACAAAGAAATTTACGTGGTAAACGGACCGTTTTTTCTGCATTTGGATATTGACAAAACCGGTCGCATCAGAAATATCGGAGTTTCGCCAAAAGTAAAAAATAGCGAACTGTTTTTGCGCGACCTGAAGTATGCGACACGGAAAATTAAAAAAGAGTGGATACCATCAAAGTGCAATGGTGTGCCGGTCGATTCAAAACTGAGAATCCGGCTGAATTTCGAAACGGAAAGCGTCGCTATTTAAAAAGAAAACTTTGCAGTATTGTAAAGTTTTTTTTGGCGAAAACAGGATTTTAAAGAATTGCGTATAAACCGGCCTCGTCCACTTATCTATGTTGAGGAAAATTATAAATACGCTCAACGTATATTCGGCGATAGTTATGTTTCAGATATTAAAAGGCGGTCATTATTAGGTTAAAAATTTTTATTAAAGCCTATTAAGATACTTAACGGAAGTAATTTTTGTGTGTAAAAGCTTTCACTAATGTTAATATATTCTAATGCAAAATTTCCTGTAGATCTGTTCTCATAACGAACTGTGAAAGTAGGAGAAAATAAAAAGTCTTTTAATGAATGATCACTAGATTGTACACTCAAAAAGCTTGTGTTTCCATTTACTTTGACTTCCCATCTTTCAATTTTGTACTGATAAGTTGGATTTATAAAAAAATTGGTTTTTACTTATTGCTAAAAATCTGATCATCATTAATCCAAACTCCTGTAAATAAATTTTTTTTTATCGTTTAACATAAAAATGTTAAGTAACAAAAATAAAAGTCAAAACGAGGAGATAAAAACTCAGAAACTTAAATATGAGGCAGTATTAATTCAAATAAAGCAATACACTTTTTCTTTTCTAAAGTAAACTTTTAATAGCTAAATAAAAACCACAACTATAATATTTAGAAGTCTTATCCGCAGAATTTAAAATAACTTCTGCCATTCTGTCACAGAAATACTTATCTTTGCAATCATAATTTTGAATTGTAAATCCATAATTCAAAACTTAAAATTTATAGTCAAGTGCAAGAAAAATATATAGACGAAACAAAGCAAGGT
This sequence comes from Flavobacteriales bacterium UBA6693, assembly GCA_002454815.1. Classification (GTDB taxonomy): domain Bacteria; phylum Bacteroidota; class Bacteroidia; order Flavobacteriales; family Weeksellaceae; genus Kaistella. Next base: position 412,480 of record DKJL01000006.1, on the reverse strand, counting down.
GAAGCATTCGCAATTGCTGAGAAACCGCAAAATTCTAAAAAGCTGTTTTTGGAAAGCTACGGCTGCCAGATGAATTTTTCCGACTCCGAAATTGTCGCTTCCATTCTTAATGAACAGGGTTACAATACTACGCTGAATCAGGAAGAAGCCGACCTCATCCTTCTAAATACCTGCTCGATCCGTGAAAAGGCGGAACAAACGGTACGGATGCGATTGTCTCAATTTAAAAATTTAAAAAAAGCCAAGCCCAATCTTACCGTGGGCGTTCTCGGTTGTATGGCCGAACGGCTGAAAACGAAGTTTCTGGAGGAAGAACACTTGGTCGATTTGGTGGTAGGTCCTGATGCGTACCGCGATTTACCCAACTTGCTGAAAGAAACAGAAGGCGGCCGGGATGCCATCAACGTTATATTATCAAAAGATGAAACGTATGCCGACATCAGCCCCGTGCGTCTTGGTGGCAACGGCGTCACAGCATTTGTAACGATCACGCGCGGTTGCGATAATATGTGCACATTCTGCGTGGTTCCTTTTACGCGCGGACGCGAGCGCAGCCGGGATCCGCACTCGATTGTTGAAGAGTGCCGCGAACTTTGGAACAACGGATATAAAGAAGTAACGCTACTTGGGCAGAATGTCGATTCTTATCTCTGGTTCGGTGGTGGCGCCAAAAAAGATTTTAAGAAAGCCTCCGAAATGCAGCAGCTTACTGCCATTAATTTTTCCCAGTTGATGGAGATGGTGGCCGTCGCCGTACCGGAAATGCGCATTCGTTTTTCCACGTCCAATCCGCATGACATGACCACGGATGTTTTTGAAGTAATGGCGCGACACAAAAACATTTGTAAATACGTCCACTTGCCGGTACAGAGCGGCAGCGACCGTATGCTGGAAAAAATGAACAGACAGCATACGCGCGAGGAATATTTAACATTGATAAAAAAAGCAAAGGAAATCGTGCCCGAAATCGCATTTTCCCAGGACATGATCGTCGGATTTTGCGACGAGACCGAAGAAGATCATGAACTTACCTTGTCGCTGATGCGTGAGGTGGAATATGACTATGGTTACATGTTCGCCTATTCCGAACGGCCCGGAACGCCCGCGCACAAAAAAATGGAAGATAATATTCCAGCGGACGTGAAACAGCGCCGTCTGGCACAGATCATCGCTTTGCAGGGTGAGCTTTCACGCAAGCGGATGCAGTCTTATGTGGGCAAAAATCATGAAGTTCTTATCGAAGGAACTTCGCGCAAGGACGAAAACCAATGGAAAGGCAGGACCTCGCAGAATGCAGTTTGCGTTTTTGATAAACTGGAAGGCCAGAAGCTGGGCGATACCGTTTCCGTATTTGTGTATGATAATACACAGGGAACGTTGCTGGGCAGCACGGTTTAATTAATTTTAATCAACTAAAAGTACGGCCGTTTTTATTTAGATAAATACGTTTGTAGTTAAAAATATAATTTAGGTTACCTCGCAATGACAGACTTACAATCGATCAAGACGCGTTTTGCCATCATTGGAAATTATCCGGTGCTGAACCGCGCACTGCAGAAAGCCATACAGGTAGCGCCCACCGACATTTCTGTGCTGGTGATGGGAGAAAGCGGTGTGGGAAAAGAGTTTATCCCGAAAATTATCCATAGCGAATCGCGCCGGAAACATCAGCCTTATATTGTGGTAAACTGCGGAGCCATTCCCGAAGGAACCATTGATTCTGAGTTGTTTGGCCATGAAAAAGGAGCCTTCACGGGCGCCACTTCCACCCGAAAAGGTTATTTTGAAGTAGCGGACGGCGGAACGATTTTTCTTGATGAAGTCGGGGAATTGCCACTGCAGACTCAGGTGCGGCTTTTGCGCGTGCTCGAAAGCGGTGAATTTATGAAAGTAGGCTCTTCCCAGATCCAAAAAACCAATGTGCGCATCGTGGCAGCGACCAATGTCAATATGCTGAATGCCATTAACGACGGCCGCTTCCGCGAAGATTTGTATTACCGCCTCAACACCGTGCAAATCGATATGCCGCCGCTGCGCGAACGGAAAGGCGACATCCATCTGCTCTTCCGCAAATTTGCCATTGATTTTGCGGAAAAATACCGTATGCCGGAATTGGTGCTGAGTGACGACGCGGTGCACTATCTGGAAAATTATCCTTTTCCGGGGAATGTACGGCAGCTAAGAAACCTTGTCGAGCAAATGACCGTGGTAGAACAGGAAAGGACGGTGAGCGGCGCCAAACTCGCGGAATATATCCCGATTCAGTCGCAGTTACCGGCGGTGATTGCCAAAGGCGGAATTTCTTCCAATGAATTTCATTCCGAGCGGGAGATCATGTATAAGATTCTGTTTGATATGCGCAATGATTTGAACGATCTGAAATCGCTCACCTCAGAACTGATAAAAAACCGCGGTAACAGCGACTTGAGTCATCAGGAAAAAAACCTGATCAACCGGGTTTTCACACCTGAAACACAAGTGCAAAATCCGAACTCGCTGCTTTATTTTGAACAGCAGGGCAACGCACCTTATCACTCGAAACCGATGATGCCCGAACATGACGAAGAATATGACGATGTGGAAGATATTGAAGTGGAGGAAACCAAAGCCGCTTCGCTTTCACTGCAAAACAACGAGCGCGAACTTATTGTGAAGGCACTGGAAAAACACAATGGCCGACGCAACAAGGCTGCCGATGAACTCGGTATTTCGCAGCGGACCCTTTACCGCAAGATCAAACAATATAATTTAGAAGACTGATGAATAACTTTCAAAATGGAAATTTTACTTCAGATAGCGGTCTAAAAATATTTTATTTTCTTGCACTTTTCTTGCTGTCGGGGTGTTATACTTTCGATGGCTCGTCTTTAAGTGCAGACACCAAAACTATTGAAGTACGGACTTTTCCGAACAATGCACCGCTAATGAACGCTTCTCTTTCTCAACAGTTTTCTACCGCGCTGCAAAACCGGTTTTTGCGTACCTCTTTGAAAGGAACTACGGAGAATCCGGATATTTTAATTGAAGGTGAAATAACGGATTATTCGATCACGCCTACTACCATCTCCAGCTCCGTCAACGCCCCGGGCGGAAATATACAGGCAGCACAGAATAAGCTGACCATTGTGGTGAGAGTTCACTATGAAAATAAAATTGAACCCGAAAAAAGTTTTGACCGGACTTATTCGGATGAGGCGGTATTCAGCAGTGATTTGGACTTAAATGCCATCGAAACCTCGCAGGTACAGCTGGTGAACGAAAGAATCATCAATAAAATTTTTAACGATATTGTAGCGTATTGGTAAGATGAACGGACGAATTTTAGAATTAGTAAAAAATCCCGAGTTGATCGGAGTACAAGATGTCGATCTATTAAAAAAAGAAATTGACAGATTCCCTTATGTCCAAAGTCTACGCGCGCTGCATCTGCTGGGAACTCATCGCTACGCGCAGGATGATTATGCCGGCGAACTTTCTGTAACCGCCGCATACACCACCGATAAAAAGATCCTATATCAGTTTATAAATTATCCGGCAGGTTCTGCTGATGAAATCTTAACTGAAGAAACTCCCGCTGCGCCATTGGAACAAAAGGAAGCAGGCGATGACAACGAAGAAACTACAACTGAAGAAAACTCCAGTGCGGAAATTGCAATTGCTGTCGCGCCGGCTGCTGAAACGCAGAGAAATATTAGTGACAACGCCGAACCGCACCATATTTACACTTCTGTTGAACCTAAAACAAAAGAGACACCAGCCCCTGTCGTTGTAAATGGCAAAACAAACCGAATTTTATTTCCGGGCGAGGAAGATTTTATGACAACGGAAGGGCCGGTGATCGATCTCGAAGCGACGCTGGAATCCGGTACAATTGTGTTGCAGGAAGAGCAGGAAATCGTTGCGGCAGATTTAGCCACTGAGCCGACGCCGTCAGGTATAAACTCTGAGAACGATCAAATTTCAGAAAAATTAGACGTACAGTTTGCCGATGAAAATCAACTGATCACTGATTTAGAAGAAATAACGGATGCAGAAACTGCGATACCGGAATCGGAAGCCGCCACTGTCGATGAATCCAAGGAATTAACTGTAGATAACGAACCTGCGAAGCCTGCGGTTACCTATGAGGAAGAGCAGTTCGAGGTGATCAAAAAAAACGAAAACGAACAGGGAACTGCAGAGCCGGAATTCACCGAAAGCGCTGATGCGGAAACCTTTACAAGAGAAACCAATATTCAGGAAAATAAAATCAACACAGAAAAAGCTGAAATTGAGGATTCTGCAAAAGTGAGTTTTCACGGATTAGAAGAATTCCTGTCTGATGTGAAAATCGCAGCCCCAAAACCTGAAAAAGCAGAGCAGCCCGTACCAGCAAAGGCGCCGAATCGCCACGAAGAAGAACGGCAGCGCCTGATTGCCGAAGTGGAAGCAAAACTGCAGGCATCCAAAAAAACTCCAAAGAAAGTAGCAGACGAAGGCACTGAAAGCCAAGATGTTAACTTTGCTGAAACACAATCTTTTGAATTTAAAAACGAAAAGAAAGAAAGCGAAGACGCACCGTTGACGCCGGTTGAAGAATCTAAAAAAAATGAAACCGAAAAACAGGCAGAGCCGCGTTCAGACTGGAAGCCGATGACCCTCTCAACTTCTACGCCCGACGCGTTAATCAACACCCGGACAACTGGAGCAAAACCCGCATTCGCTGCAACCGCTAACCCTGGAAAAGAGGAAGACGTTCCCGTCGAAAAGACTCAAAATACAATCGCTGAAACAAAGGAACAAACCGATCAGTCCGAGCCCGACAGCAATGTTCCGGCATTTATTAATACTTGGCAAAGTTGGCTGAAAATTGATCGCAGCGAAACCGCTGATACCAAAATTGAAATATCAATTACCGAAGTAAAAAATAAGGTAATTGAAAATTTTATCGAAAAAGAACCGAAAATTTCAAAGCTGCGCGACGAATCAGATTTTGTGATCCGGGAACGTACTGATGACATCTGGCACTTGATGACCGAGACGCTGGCCACCCTTTACATTGAACAAAAATTATACGCCAAGGCGATTAAAGCGTTCCATGTTTTAACAGAAAAACATCCGCACAAAAAGAAACATTACGACGGACAGATCGCCGCGATCAAAGAATTAAGACAAAAAAACAACCGATAAAACTTGTTTTTGTTTACGATGATTCCGAATTTCGGTTTATTTAATTCTAACACTTAAAATGCTGGAGAAGCAATAAATTATTTCGGCGCACACAGTTTTTGAAAGTCCCGCATTACCGCCTCCAGGCCGGTCGGTTTTTCTTTCGAAACCCAGAAAAGCATCGAAAGCGAACTTTCGCCGAAGCGCGCCGAAAATGCATCTTTATTCAGCCGGTAGCATTCCCGCAAAAGCCGTTTGATCCGGTTACGGTCCACCGCGCGTTTATACAGTCTTTTTGAAACTGAAACGCCAACTTTGGGATTTTCACAATTGAAATCTTCCTGCGCTCTGTCGGTTAAATTTAAAGTGATAATGCGCACATTTCCACAGGTTTGCCATTTTCCTTTTTGGAAAAGTAAATCGATTTCGCGTTTTTGCTTTAATTTTCGGGCAACACCGTAGGAAAAATCAGTCATTTTTTTTCAGTAAATAATTTATGACTTCAGCCGCAGCATACAAACCGAAAAGCGCCGGGATATAGCTGATGGTACCGTAGAATGATCTTTTATAATTGCTGCCGTCCGTCAGTTTGAGGCTCGCCTCGTCCTGTATCTCGGAAGAAAAAACGCAGCGAACTCCTTTGTTGATGTTGTCTTTTTTTAGCCGTTTGCGCACCTGCCGCGCCAAATGGCAATTATTGGTTTTGCTGATGTCGCGCACCAGCACTTTCGCGGGATCCAGCTTTCCGCCGGCACCCATACAGCTGACAATCTTGGTTTTCTGACGTCGCGCGCTGCGAATCAAGTTAATTTTGGGCGAAACACTGTCGATACAATCCAGGACGTAGTCAAATTTTTCTCCGGCCAAAATAGCTGCCATGTCTTCCGGATCCAGAAACTGATTTTTCTTTATCAATTGAAGTTCAGGATTTATATCCAGCAAACGGGCCGCCACCACTTCTACTTTCGCCTGCCCCACCGTAGACCTCAGCGCCGGTAATTGCCGGTTAATATTGGTAAGATCTACCGTATCGCCGTCTACAATGGTCATCTTTCCCACCCCGGCGCGCGCCAGAAATTCTGCCGCAAAAGAACCCACACCGCCGAGACCGACTACGAGGAGATTCGCGGACGACAGTTTATGAAGACCTTCTTCGGTGACGAGCAACTCGGCGCGTTCCAGCCAATCTTTATTCATTTAAATCAATATTAAAAATTTTCAAATTTTCTGCAATTTTGTTCTGAAGTTGCGGCAACGACATTGCTTTTAAGTCAGCAAGCAGAATGTAAAGCTGTTTAAGATCAAAGTCTGCAGCGTCCGTTTCAAGAAAGGTACGTTCCAGCGGGAACTGACGCGCAAATTCCTGCAAATTTACGTTATGCAGCAACGATTTGCCAAAACTTAAATAAAAATCGTTTTCGTAAAGTAGCCTACCTACCGTTTCTTTTTTGTTGAAACCATGTACAACAAGCGGAACTTCAGCTTTTTTTGAAAGAGCAACCAACGTCGGAAATCTCCGGACGCAGTGAATAATGAGCGGTTTGCGCAACTCATTGGCCAGCTCGATTTGCCGAACTAAAAGTCTTTCCTGTTCCTCTTCGCTGCGCTGCGAAAATGCATCCAAACCACATTCACCGATGGCCAGACAATTCGGGTTTGCGGCGGATTTGTAAAGCCACGACCATTCTTTCTCAGCCGTTTCACCAGGAAAAACAGGGTGGATGCCTGCGGAAAAATAATGCGATGGCGCAGTTTCGTATAACTTCAGATTGTAGATTCCGTACGAAATGTTGCGGTGATGATGGTGAAAATCGAAATATCGCATCGTCAAAAATAGCTAAAATACGGTAGTAAAAAATTAAACATTAAGTTTAAAATTTAATTAACTTTACTCGAAAGTACCAACGTATGAAGAAAAAATTTACTGATAAACAGATCCATATATTAAACGTTGCCGAAAAACTCATTGCAAAAAAGGGCTTCGAAGGTACTTCCGTACGCGAAATTTCTGCAGCGGCGAACATCAATGTGGCGATGATTTCTTATTATTTTGGTTCGAAAGAAAAAATGATGTCGTATCTCTACCGCTATCGCGTGCAGAAAACCAGAGAAAGTTTTGCGGAATTTGCTGAAATCATCCGCGAAGGCAAACCCGAAATGCAGATGAAAGAACTGGTAAAATACGTTGTCACTCAATTATTTAAATATAATTATTTCCACGGATTCGTCACGCAAGAACTTCGTCACACGGAACACTTAAAGGAAGATCTGTTGGAATTTTACAATACTTTCACTTCAAAAATTGACGACGTAGTAAAAAAAGGAGTGACAACCGGTGTTTTTGTCACCGCGCCAAAAGCCGAAGATATTCTAACGATAATTGTTGGCTCATCGCTCTTCGTCATCCGGAACAAGAATTTCTACGAGTTGTATGTTTCCGCGTCAGAAGAAAACTATCTCGACGAAGCACAGAAAAAAATAATGGCAAACCTCCTGGTCACGGTATTTTCACTGTTGGGCTATCAGGTGATACCAACCAAATGAGTTAAAGTATCATAAAAAAAAATCTATTGGTAAAAAAGTTATATTTTTGCACACGCAAGCGGCGCCACTGTGCGCGGCACTTGCGGCAATATTATATTTATGAAAAAATACCTTCTCGTACTCATCGCGATCATTACGCTGTCGGCCTGCAATAAGCAACAGGAAAAAGCCCTGAAAAGTGCTGACAAAGAGTACATCCTGCAGATTGCCAACGAAAATTTCGAGAAAAAGAAATGGAAAGATGCGCTGGCGCTGTACGAACGGCTTTCCAACTTTGTGGCGGGTACCGACGATGCGCCGAACGTGGTTTATAATTCTGCCTACGCTAATTATTATGACCGCAATTATAAACTTGCGGGACACCAGTTCAAGAACTTCTCGGTAACATTTCCGCAGGATCCGCGCGCAGAAGATGCGGCATATATGTCGGCACTTTGTTACTATGAAGGAAGCATGGATTATAATCTCGATCAAACCAGCACCGAACTGGCCATCAATGAGATGCAGAACTTCCTGAACAATTATCCCAACGCAGAACGGGGCAAAAACATCAATGAATTAATTGATGAGCTGACTTATAAACTCGAATTTAAGGCTTACGAAAACGCGCGACAATATTACAAAATGGCCGATTATAAAGCGGCAGCGACCTCTTTCGAAAATGTTCTGGAAGATTTTCCCAGTACCAAGTTGCGCACAAAGATTTATGATTATATACTGAAATCTCGCTATGAACTTGCGGTGAATTCTATTTATGACCTGAAAAGAGACCGCATCGAAGACGCGTTGACTTTCACTAAACAAATTGAGCGTGAAATGCCTGATACAGACATTTCTAAAACCGCGCTGGAGCTTCGCAACCGCCTGCAGAAAGAAAAGGAGGATTTTGCAGAACTTGAGAAAAAAGTGGAAGCGCGCAAAAAAGAACTGGCCGACAAACAGCGGGCAGCAGAAATAGCAGCGAGCACCGAAAAGGAATAACCGGAGTAAAATACAGTTTTAAACTGCCGATATCGACGGGTACTCCCCGCGCTCCCGACTTTTAAAATCAAAAGATATTCTGTATATTTGCAAATTCTAAATATAACAATCAACTGAAAATGAGCGTAAAAGATTCTAATGCCGAACTAAGTACCATCACGTACGACCGGGATAAAATTGAACAAAATGCAAGTTCTATCTATGAGGCGATCGTGGTAATGGGCAAACGTGCCGAGCAGATCAATGCCGAAATCCGCGCTGAACTTCATAATAAACTCGACGAATTCGCCGTGCACAATTCCACCTTGGAAGAAGTTTTTGAAAACAAAGAGCAAATCGAGATTTCCAAGCATTACGAAAAATTGCCAAAACCGACCTCTATCGCGATTCGTGAATGGCTCGACGAGGAAATCTACTACAGAAAAACCGACGAGAGAAACTAATTATTTATTTCTTTAATTATTATAAAAGTCACAGCGCCTTGCGGTTGCTGTGGCTTTTTTATTTGAACTCCTCCCGTCGCAGGCGGCGGGATTTGGTAAAATTAAGTACATTCGTAACACTTAAAAAAAATCAGTCATGACATTGGAGGGAAAGAACCTGCTCATCTGCATTTCGGGCGGTATCGCTGCTTATAAAATTAATTATTTAATCCGCGATCTCATCCGACGTGGCGCCGAGGTTCAGGTACTCATTACCCCGTCAGCCGAACAGTTTGTCTCAAAACTTACTTTGTCGACCTTGTCCAAACGACCGGTTTACAGCGATTTTTACGGAGCTGATGGTACCTGGAACAACCACGTCGAGCTCGCGCTGTGGGCCGATTTAATAGTAATTGCGCCTTGCACGGCAAACACGCTCGCAAAAATGATTCATGGTTTATGCGACAATCTTGTGGTTGCCACTTATCTTTCGGCGAAATGTCCCGTTTTCATTGCGCCCGCTATGGATCTCGACATGTATCAGCATCCATCCACCAAACAGAATCTGGCCTTGGCGGAAGACAGAGGTCACCATATTATTCCGGCCGAAGAGGGCTTTCTCGCAAGCGGACTTTCCGGGCAGGGACGTCTCGCCGAACCGGAAACCATCGCGCAGCACTTAGAAAACTTTTTTGCGCCTTCACAAGAACTCACTGGAAAAACGGTGCTCATTACGGCGGGACCCACTTATGAAGCAATTGATCCCGTACGGTTCATCGGAAACCACTCCGCGGGAAAGATGGGTTTTTCGCTGGCAGAAGAAGCTGCCTCGCGTGGCGCTAATGTGATTTTAATTTCAGGTCCGAGTGCTGAGCAGGCACATCATAAAAATATCGCACTGCACCGGGTAACCACGGCAAAAGAAATGCGCGAAGTGGTTTTCCGCTTTTATGATGACGCCAATATCGCAATCGCCAGTGCTGCAGTGGCAGATTATGCTCCACGGGAAGCGGCACCTGAAAAAATTAAAAAAAGTGAAGAAACGATGACCATCGAACTGGTGAAAAATCCGGACATTCTGCTGGAGATGGGGCAAAGTAAAAAAGAGCAATATCTGGTAGGTTTTGCACTAGAAACGCAAAACGGGGAGGAAAATGCCGCTGCTAAACTGCGGAAGAAAAATCTCGACATGATCGTCTTGAATTCGCTCCGCGATGAAGGCGCCGGATTTAAAGGCAGCACGAACAAAATAAAAATCATCACACATAATACCGTGGAGAACTACACGTTAAAAACAAAAAAGGAAGTAGCACATGATATTTTAGATTTTGTACAACAGGAGCTTTTGAAATAATATCATTAAATTTCCATTTAAATTTTCAGCTTAAAAATGAAGAAAATTCTTAGTATAGTACTATTTATTCTTGCCTTCCAACCGCATTCCGGGCAGGAATTGCTTGCCAATGTGCAGGTCAATGCGGAGCAGCTCGGCGGCAGTAACACCCAGGTTTATAAAACGCTGGAGAAAAATCTGCGCGATTTCATCAATAACACAAGCTGGACCGGCAAAAAACTTCAAAACTTCGAAAAGATCAAATGCAACTTTGCCATCGTCATCAATGAGCGCGCAGGCAACAATAATTTTAAAGGAAGTATCGTCGTGCAGGCAGTTCGGCCGGTGTACAATACAACTTACGAAACACCATTGCTGAACTTGAATGACACCAACTTCGGTTTTGAATATACGGAGAACGAAAATCTGGTTTTCAATGAGCGCCAGTTCTCCGGTAAGAATCTGATTGACGTCATCAGTTTTTATGTGTACACCATTCTAGGTTATGATGCAGACAGCTTCAGAGCTCGCGGCGGACAGGAATTTTTTGAGAAAGCACTGAAAATCTCCAACAATGCTCAGAACCAGAATTTTGCCGGCTGGTCGCTGATTGAAGGTCCTCGCACGCGAGCGGCACTGATCGACAATCTTTTGAAACCGGAACAGGATGCACTCCGCACAACGTATTATACCTACCATCGCGCCGGTCTTGATAATCTGGGGAAACAAGATCAGTCGTCGGGGAAACGAATCATTGCCGACGCGTTGCTTCAGCTGAAAACTTACGAAAACAATTTCCAGATGAATTACCCGGTGAACCTTTTTATCGACACAAAAAAGCAGGAAATTTTCAATATCTTCAACAGCGGAAATAACGCCGGCGCCAATATCCCGGAACTGAAGGCGCTTTTTACCGTGCTCGCACCGAAAGACATCGATACCAAATGGAATAAGTGGAAATAAAAATTGGGCTTTCTCTGCTTTATTTGGGAATTATTTTTTAAAATATCTTGCGCGGTAACTTGCGAATCCAAGGAGAATTAGGTTCGTATTTTGTACTCTTTTTTAATGTCGTAAATTTGTCCTTCACGGCGCTGCATCGCAACACATAACGGTTTTTTATTTTATGCTTTCACGAATTTTTATTCAAAACTTTGCACTTATCGACTCACTGGAAATTACGCTGGACCAAGGTCTGCAGGTGATTACCGGCGAAACCGGTGCGGGAAAATCCATTATTTTGGGTGCCCTTCGCCTGATTCTTGGTGAGCGCGCCGATGCGAAATCCATGCAGGGTTCGGAAAATAAAAGTATTGCCGAAGCAGAATTCGTAGTTGGCGAAAATTTTCGTGCTTTTTTCGAAGAAAATGACCTGGATTTCGAGGTGGATACCGTCATTCGCCGGGAAATATTGCCCAGTGGAAAATCCCGCGCTTTCGTCAACGATGTGCCCGTGACGCTGGACACGCTGAAAAAACTTTCTCAGCGACTCATCGATATTCATTCGCAGTTTGAAACGTCCAATCTTTTCGACGAAGAATATCAGTTCCGCATGATCGACGGTCTTTCTGAAAACAAGCAGCTTCTCGGCGACTATCAGCAGCAGTATAACGCTTACAAAAAACTGGTCCGCGATCTCGCTTCCTACAAAGAACAACTTGCGGAAAATGTGAAAGAGCACGATTATAAAACATTTCTGCTGACAGAACTTACCGAAGTGGATCTTGATCTGTTCGATTTGGAAGAGGTGCAGAACCAGCTGAGCAAGCAGGAAAATGCGGAAAGTATTGTAGAAAATCTTTCCCAGATTTTTAATAAAATGGATCAGGAAGAAATCGGTATTCTCGATTCGCTTTTGGACGTAAAATCCCGCCTTTCCAAAGTTGCTTCTCTTTCGCATGAATTTTCAGCTTTGCATCAGCGCTTCGAAGAAAATTTCGTCGAGATGAAAGATCTTTTATTTGAACTGCAAAACGAGGCAGAAAAAATGGAGACTGATCCGGAAGTTCTTTTTCAGCTCAGTGCACAATTAAATAAAATCAATTCACTTTTTCTTAAACATAAAGTATCCACCGTTGCGGAACTTCGTGACATCCGTGGTGAAATCATCCAGCAACAGCATAATTTTGCAGATCTGGAACAGCGGATTGCAGAAGAAAATGCAAAGATTGCCCAAGCCGAAAAAAAGCTGGAGCAACAAGCGGTACGGCTGGCGAAAAACCGGGCGTCGGCAGCACCAATTTTCGTGAAAAAAATCGAAAAACTCCTGCAGCAACTCGGTTTGGAGAAGGCGAAAATCGAAGTGCAGCTTAGCGATGTACCACAGTTCACTTCCTTCGGTAAACAGACGATTGAACTGATGTTTCAGGCCAATTCCGGCTTTCCTTTAAAACCCATACAAACCGCAATTTCCGGCGGCGAGCGCTCGCGCGTGATGCTGTCCATTAAAAAACTGATGGCCGAAAATGCGGAACTTCCGACGCTGATCCTGGACGAAATCGATACGGGAGTTTCCGGTAAGGTAGCCGAAGAAATCGGCAATGTAATGAAAGAGATGGCGCAGAACATGCAGCTGATCGTCATTACCCACCTGGCGCAGGTAGCAGCGAAGGGCAATCGGAACTATAAAGTGATCAAACGCGAGGTGGAGGGCAAAACACAATCAACCATCATCCCGCTGAATCCTGAAGAGAAACTCCAGGAAATCGCGCAGCTGCTTTCCGGCGCTCAGATTACCGACGCGGCAGTATCGCAGGCGCAGGAGCTGATGAAGTAAATCTGTAACAAATCTTCCTTTTTGCTGACTGATTTAAAAATCATTCGCATGTATGGTCGACTTTTACGCTTAGAACTCAAAAATTTTCTCAGAAATCCGCAATTAGGCGCCAGCCTCGCGATGAAGATCATGATGGCCTTCGCTTACGGATGGCTCGGCCTCACCTTTGTTGCCATGGCATTTGGTCTCTATTATTACGCCAAAGAGGAAGGTGGGATCGATTCTTTACGTTTGTTTTCGCGTTACTTTCTGTATTACGCCGTCCTGGATTTGGTGATCCGTTACTTTATGCAGCAGATGCCGACGCAGAATATCAAGCCGTTTCTTACCCAGAATATTTCTAAAAAAAAGTTGGTTTCCTACACGATTATCAAGATTTTCTTTAATTTTTTCAACTGGGGTTATTTGCTTTTCATGCTCCCGTTCTGCGCGCTGCTGATTCTCGACGGCGGTTATTCTGCGCTGCGCGTCCTGATGTTCCTTACGGGAATTATGTTTGTTTTCTATTTTAATAATTTCCTTAATATACTTTTAAACAAAAAAAATGTAGTGCTGTACGCTGTGGCAGTAATAATCGCGGCGTTGGGTGCCGCCGAATACTTTGGATATCTGCAACTTTCCTTGTATTCGGAACAAATATTTTATGCATTTTATTCTGTTGCCGGCGCTTTTCTTATTCCGTTGGTGCTTACGGTGATTACCGCTTACCTGGCGTACCGTAATATTTTGGTTAATTTTTATCTGGATCGCGGGCTTGAATTGGATAAAGAAGTTGGCAAAACAGAAGATATTGATTTTCTGAACCGATTTGGCGTTATCGGAACTTTCATCAACAACGACATCCGCCTGCTCAAGCGCAGTAAAGCCGCCAAGTCTGCCCTATTTGCCGGCGTTATGTTCCTGTTCTACGGTTTGCTCTTTTTCAGCGGTGAAGCTTACAGCAGCGATTTTATGCGTCTTTTTTTGGGTATTTTCGTCACCGGCGGTTTTCTTTTTATGTTTGGCCAGCGCGTACCGGCGTGGGACAGTTCTTATTATCAACTCATGATGACGCAAAATGTGCCTTATAAAGAATATCTGAAAGCAAAATGGAGCGTAGTGGTTTTGGCAACTGCGATATCCATCCTCTTAGCGGCAGGTTATATCGCGGTGTCCTGGGAGTTTTACCTCACCATCTTCGCGGCCGGCCTGTACAATCTCGGTGTCAACAGTTATATGACGCTTTTGGCGGGCGCTTACAACAAGAAAGCCATCGACCTGAATTCGCGCGCAAAATCATTCGGCGGCGGCGCCAATAATATGAATATGAAAGTGCTGCTGATGCTCATTCCGCAGATGGTAGTGCCGATGGCTGTTTTTGCTTTGGTGAAATCTTTTTTGGGTTTACCTTTCGCGGTGGCCAGCCTGGGCGCACTCGGACTGATTGGTTTCCTGCTGCGCGACCGCATTTTCGACCAGATCGTTAAAATTTACAAAACCGAGAAATACTCTACCATCGACGCTTTTAAAAAAGGCTAACATCAAAAAAAAATTAAAAATGATCAGCATTCAGAATATCTCAAAAATCTACGGAAACAAAAAAGTGTTGGATATCGACCGCCTTGATATTGCAAAAGGCGAAAGCTTTGGCTTGGTAGGAAATAACGGAGCGGGGAAAACCACGCTGTTCAGTCTTCTATTAGATTTAATTGAACCTACGACGGGCTTTATAGAAATCAACGGTGCTAAAGTCAACGAAAATGAAAACTGGAAAAAAAGTGTTTCTGCTTTTATCGACGAAACGTTCCTGATCGGCTACTTGACGCCCGAAGAATATTTTTACTTCTTGGGCGAGTTGCGCGGCCAGAACAAAGAACAAGTCATGGCATTTCTAGAGCAGTTTGCCGATTTTTTTAATGGTGAAATTTTAAACGCCGGGAAATATATCCGCGATCTTTCCAAAGGCAATCAGAAGAAAGTAGGCATCGTGGGCGCGCTTATCGGGACGCCGGATATTATCGTACTCGACGAACCGTTTGCCAATCTGGATCCTTCGACGCAGATTAAACTCAAAAAATTAATTAAATCCTGGTTGCAGAACGAACAGGTAACTTTTCTAATCTCCAGCCACGACCTTGCGCACACCACGGAAGTGAGCGACCGCATCGTATTGCTGAACAAAGGTATGCTGGTAAAAGACATCCGCACGAGTCCGGAAACACTGAAAGAGCTTGAAGCCTTCTTTGAAACCTCAGCTGAAATTTAACTCAGATAAAAAAGCTCCGGAAAATCATTTCCGGAGCTTTTCTTAAATTAATTTGGCTTACACCATATCCTCCGGCTTCACCCACTCATCAAACTGTTCCGCCGTTAGCAAGCCAAGGTTTATGGCTTCTTCTTTCAGCGTTGTACCGTTTACGTGCGCCGTTTTGGCGATTTTCGCTGCATTTTCATAGCCGATGTGCGTGTTCAGCGCCGTTACCAGCATCAGCGATTTATCAACCAGTTCTCTGATTCGGGATTCATTGGGTTCAATACCCACCGCACAATGATCATTAAAGGAAATGCACGCGTCGCCTAAAAGCTGGGCCGATTGCAAGAAATTATAAGCCATCACGGGTTTGAAAACATTGAGTTCAAAATTGCCCTGCGTACCGGAAAACGAAATCGCAGTATCGTTGCCAAGTACCTGCGCACACACCATGGTCAATGCCTCATTCTGCGTGGGGTTCACTTTTCCGGGCATGATGGAAGAGCCCGGTTCATTTTCGGGAATATGAATTTCACCAATACCACTTCTCGGCCCCGAAGCCAGGAATCGAATATCCTGAGCAATCTTGTAGAGCGAAACGGCCAGTTGTTTTAACGCACCGTGGCTTTCCACAATCGCATCATGCGCCGCAAGCGCCTCAAATTTGTTTGGAGCCGTTACGAACGGAAGTCCGGTAAACTCCGAAATATACTTCGCCACCAGAACATCATAACCTTTTGGAGTATTGAGCCCCGTTCCGACCGCCGTGCCGCCGAGTGCCAACTCCTGTAGATGCTCAAAAGTATTGGTAATGGCTTTCATGGCATAATCCAGCTGTGCGACATAGCCGGAAAACTCCTGCCCGAGCGTGAGCGGCGTGGCATCCATCAGATGCGTGCGCCCGATTTTAACCACATCTTTAAAACTTTCCGCTTTCTCATGAAGTGTATTGCGCAGTTTTTCTACCGCCGGCAACGTATGCTCCACCACTTTTTTATAGGCTGCAATGTGCATTGCGGTAGGATATGTATCGTTGGAACTTTGCGACTTGTTCACATCATCATTCGGGTGTACTTCCGATTTTTCGCCCAGCTTCCCGCCACTGTTAACATGAGCTTTATTGGAGATTACCTCATTCACATTCATGTTGGACTGCGTGCCCGAACCGGTTTGCCAGATCACCAGTGGAAACTGGTCGTTGAGATTTCCGGCCAGAATCTCATCGCACACTCCAGCGATCATGTCGCGTTTTTCGGTTTTCAGCACACCTAGTTCGGCATTGGTAAAAGCAGCCGCTTTTTTCAGATAAGCAAACGCTTCGATGATTTCGTGTGGCATTGAGCTCTCCGGACCGATCTTGAAATTGTTACGTGAACGCTCTGTTTGGGCACCCCAGAATTTCTCTGCCGGTACCTGCACTTCGCCCATCGTGTCGTGTTCTGTTCGATATTTCATTGTAGATATTTTTATAATTTTAAAGTTACTTAAAATTGAAAGACTTGCCAAGACAAGAGTAAAAATCATGTTCCTTCAATTACGAAATTTTTTCAGATGAAGCAAAAAAACAGTATATTTATATTAAATAATTGCTTATGTCAGAAAGATCAACCCGGTTACTTCTTATCTACAGCCGGTTAAAATCGGGACCTGTTACCATTGAGTTGTTACAGCAGTGGGCGCATAAGTATGATATTAAGGTTTCGGGACGCACGCTTTATCGGGACTTGCTGACATTAGAAACTTCGCTAACACTTCCGGACGAAAAACTTGTCGTTTCTATAGGCGAAAAAAACCGGAAAATCTGGAAACTGGAATACGAAAATGATGAGCAAAAGCTGACTTCCTTCGATGTGAATTCCTATATGCTCTTCAGGAATTTCTTGCCGTTACCGATTATCGATTCCCGTAAATCTTCGCTGCATAAAATTGTGCGGCTGTTTTATCGTCAGTTCAGCAGCAGCGATTTCGAGAAGTATACCAGTGTTTCACAAGATCAAATTCGCTGCACGCATTTCGGCGAGGCCCGGTCGTTCGGCGATTATCACAAAATGCTCGACGATTGCATCTGGAGTATTCAAAACAGGCGCGAAATAGAATTGCGGGAAATTAAATCTCATTATACGTCGGCGACGTCGGGAGTTCAACTTCCGCTGCGATTCCTTCCGGTACAGCTGCTGTATCACCGCGGCACTGTGCAACTTTCCGGCTTTTTAAAGCAAGATGATTCTGTGTTTATTATTGCAATGGATCAAATACGCACCTACAAATTGACCAATGAGCAATTTGATACAGCTAATCTTTTGCTGCGCTTGGAAAAAGAGCTCGATTGTCGCTTCGGGATCATGCGAAATCTTAATGATGAAATTTATGATATCGTGCTGGAATTTGCTGAATTTACCGGTAATTATATAGAAAGTCAACGTTGGCACAGCAATCAGAAATTTGAACGTTTAGAAAATGGAAATCATCTTATGCGTTTCCGCTGTGGCATCAACCGTGAACTCATCGGCTGGATTTTTTCCTGGTCTGTACACGTCAAAATTCATGAGCCTGCCATTTTGCGGGAACTCGTACGCGAAAAGTACAAAGAAGCTGACGCTCTGTACGATAGCGAGGAAACAATGGCCTATAGTGAGTACTCTTTTTAAGCAAATCATGTTTGACACAAAATGACAATCATACTTCATAGATTTGCACCACACAAATGATGAAGAAGATTTAGCTGCTTGCTGCTGCATTTTCTAGTAACCATGAGAATCAACCCGACCCGTTCGGCATGAGCATCTGGCAAGCACAGATAGTGAAGACTCAATCTTCACTATTTTTATTTTATAAATTTCCTTTCAGCCTTTACTCCTGTATTTTTCTTATTTTCGCGGCTGCTAAAAAAGTTGACACCGCCATGGAATTTCAGTATCAAAAGCCTTTTCCCATTCTAAAGGACGACACGCCTTATAAAAAACTCACCTCGGATCACGTAAAAGTGCAGCAGTACGGGAACCGTGAAATTATAACCATCGAGCCCGCAGCCCTGGAATTATTGGCAGAAAATGCCCTGGCCGATGTTTCTTTCATGCTGCGTCCCGGCCATCTACAGAAGCTTCGTAACATCATCGACGACCCGGAAGCCACTGATAATGATCGGTTTGTGGCCTACAATCTTTTACAAAATGCGGCGGTAGCCATCGAAGGAGCCCTGCCCTCGTGTCAGGATACAGGCACGGCAATTTGCGTTGCTGTCAAAGGCGAAAATGTATATACAGGCGCCGACGATGCGGAATGGATTTCCAAAGGAATTTACAACACGTACCTCAAACGAAATCTTCGCTATTCGCAGATTGTACCGCTGACGATGTTTGAAGAAAAAAATTCCGGCACCAATCTGCCCGCACAAATCGATATCTATAGTGACAACAGCAACGAATACCGCTTTCTGTTTTTGGCAAAAGGCGGTGGTTCGGCCAACAAAACTTTTCTCTACCAAAAAACAAAATCTCTGCTAAACGACCGCGCGCTCGAAGCTTTCGTGCGGGAGCGTATAATGGATTTGGGCACTGCAGCGTGTCCTCCCTATCATTTGGCGCTCGTTATTGGCGGAACTTCTGCGGAAGCCAATCTTGCTGCCGTGAAGAAAGCCAGTGCGGGTTACTATGATCACCTGCCAACACGCGGAAATATGGGCGGCCAGGCATTCCGCGATCTCGAATGGGAACAGCGCGTCCAGCAGATCTGCCAAGAAAGTGCAATCGGTGCCCAGTTCGGCGGAAAATATCTCACCCACGATGTTCGCGTGATCCGTTTGCCACGTCATGCCGCCAGCTGTCCTGTAGGAATGGGCGTATCATGCTCCGCGGACCGCAACATTAAAGGGAAAATAACCAAAGAAGGCATTTTTCTGGAGCAGCTTGAGACCAATCCCAAACGCTTTCTGCCACAAACACCACCACATTTGGAAGAAGCTGTAAGCATTGATCTGAACAGGCCGATGCCCGACATTCTTGCGGAACTGTCGAAATATCCGATCAAGACGCGCCTCACGTTAAATGGCACCCTGATCGTGGCGCGCGATATCGCGCACGCAAAAATTAAAGAACTGCTCAACAGCGGACAACCGATGCCGGAATATTTTAAAAATCACCCCATTTATTACGCCGGGCCGGCCAAAACTCCTGCCGGTATGGCTTCCGGAAGTTTCGGACCCACCACGGCAGGCCGCATGGATGTTTACGTTGACGAGTTTCAGTCGCACGGCGGCAGCATGATTATGTTGGCAAAAGGCAACCGCAGCAAGGAAGTTACCAATGCCTGCCACAAATACGGTGGTTTTTATCTCGGTTCCATCGGTGGCCCGGCCGCCATACTGGCGAAAGAAAACATCACCTCTGTAGAAGTGGTTGATTTTGAAGAACTTGGCATGGAGGCTGTGCGTAAAATAGAAATCCGAAACTTTCCCGCATTTATAATTTCAGATGACAAAGGCAACGACTTTTTCGAGTCCATCGCGCAGCATTGAAACCTGGAATGATTTTAAATAACAAAAAGTGCACGTTAATGCTTTGCGCGCACCAGAAATTTATACTATTTTTGCCTTAAATTCTTGTACGATGATGATGTTATCAGCATTTTGGCCTTTTTACCAGTTCCTGTGGACGGTATATTTTGTAATCATGTTCCTGATCGGATTTTGGTGCATCTTTATGTTTTTTGGCTATGTTATTCCGCTTTGGCTCACCGCCGGCTTGGCAGAATACCTGGGCAAAACCAAGGCTTTTGATCCCGAAGACGTTCGCAGAAAAACATTGCCGGAGCAAGGTGCAGAAATCATTTACAGTAGCCCCAAAGGTCGCGGTCCATTCCTGCATACCGATCACCACGGTCATCACT
The DNA here is from genome assembly GCA_002454815.1 of Flavobacteriales bacterium UBA6693. Lineage (GTDB taxonomy): Bacteria > Bacteroidota > Bacteroidia > Flavobacteriales > Weeksellaceae > Kaistella. Next base: position 392,162 of record DKJL01000006.1, on the reverse strand, counting down.
AGTTGATGTCATTGCCGGCCCACCCGAATTCCGGGCTGCGCAATCACAAAGCAAAACACTATATAATAATCAGCTTCCTTATCGAAGCTGATTTTTTTGTGCATAAAATTATTTGTTTACAGCAACTTTAGGAGCAAGAAAAGCTGTTTGCCTTTCACTTACGGTCCGGCTCTTCGCTTCAATTCCTCGCCGCTCAGGCGGCTGCGGGATTTCCGCTGCGATCCGGGCTACCATCCCATTCCTTTCATCTTTAGCCGGCGATGAAGCTTCTTTTTATTTACTTCATATTTCTTTATCTTTGCACACACAAAAAATCAGAAATGTCCAAGTCACTTATCCCCAAACTCGAAGCTATCAAACAGCGCTACAACGAAGTGGCCGATCTTATCATTCAACCGGACATCATTTCTGACCAGAAGAAATATTCTGCCTTAAATAAAGAATACAGCGACCTGGGAAAAATTGTTTCCGTTTTTAATGCTTATCAACAGGCATTGCAGACCATCGAAGAATCCGACGAAATCATCGCCGACGGGTCGGATAAAGAATTTGCGGAAATGGCAAAAATTGAGAAAAACGAGGCGCTCGACCAACTTCCTGAGCTGGAAGAAAAACTCAAAATCCTGCTTATTCCCAAAGATCCGGCCGATGATAAAAACGTTATCGTCGAACTGCGCGCTGGTACCGGCGGTGACGAAGCAGCTATTTTCGTGGAAGATGTATACCGTGCTTATGCCATGTACTTTAAATCCAAAGGCTGGAAACACGAAATCACCGATGCCAATGAAGCTTCCAAAGGCTATAAAGAACTGATCCTGAAAGTAGAAGGAGAAGGTGTATACGGCATTCTGAAATTTGAGTCCGGTGTGCACCGCGTACAGCGCGTCCCGGAAACTGAATCTCAGGGACGTGTGCATACCTCCGCAATCACGGTCGCCGTCTTGCCCGAAGCGGAAGAAGTGGATTTCGAACTGAATCCTGCAGATATTGAGATGCAGACCTCGCGTTCCGGCGGTGCCGGCGGACAAAACGTGAACAAAGTAGAAACAAAAGTACAGCTCACGCACAAACCTTCGGGCATGGTGGTCGTTTGCCAGCAGGCTCGATCTCAGTTGGCCAACCGTGAACTGGCGATGGAAATGCTGAGGACGAAACTTTATGATATCGAAGTGCAAAAAGCCGTCGGAGATATTGCTGCACAAAGAAAATCAATGGTTTCCACCGGCGACCGTTCTGCAAAAATTAAAACTTATAATTACCCGCAGGGCCGCGTTACGGATCACCGCATCAATAAATCCATGTACAACCTGGACGCTTACATGAACGGTGATCTGCAGGAAATGATTGACGCCGTCATCATGGCAGAAAATGCAGAAAAAATGCGCGGCGAAGAAGAAAGTTACTAACTATATTATAATATTTAACTATATTTGGGCAATTATTATTTAAATAACGGAAAACTATTATGAAAAAAACAATCTTTATGCTTGGCGCAGTAGCCGCTTTCGCACTTACTTCTTGCAAGAAAACGGAAACAGAGAACACAATGATGGACAGCGATTCTACGCAGACTGCAATCGTAGTCGACAATGATTCATTGCCAATCACCAACGATTCTACAGTAAACGAAATGGACAACGCTGCTGAAAATGCAGTAGATGCTACAGGAAACGCGATCCAGGACGGTGCTCAGTCTGTGAAAGAAGGAGCCCAAGACGCTACCGACGGTGATGGTGACATTACAAAATAAGAACCCACAACCGTTCTGAATAACCCGCATCTATTGCGGGTTTTTTGTTTTTATTTAATTCTTTAAATTTGACAGAACAATAATCCGATTCATCATGAGAATTTCAGTTTTAATAATCAGCGCTGCAGTTTTGCTCGTCTCGTGCGAAAAGAAAATTGAAACCACCGTCGACGAGTACGGTAATACAACCACCGTCGAAACCGTGGGACCAGACCGCGAACGCATCGACTCCACCGCCAGAAAAGTGGGCGACAAAATTGAGGTGGCAGCAGAACAAACCGGTGCAGCTCTCCAGGAAACCGGTGCACAGCTCAAAGAAAGCCTGGACAAAACTGACGATAAAACTGCTGCCGAGCGCCAACGCGAACGAAGGGACAGTGCCAGATAATTACAGCTTTGTGGAAATTTGTACCTTTATAGCTGATCAAAAACGTAATGATGCGCGCACCTATCCGTCAACAAAAACCTGACTTTTCTCTTCATGCCAATTCGGCTGAGGCTTATTTTTTCGAAAAAGACGGTCTCGAAATGAAATCTGCTTATACTGATGCAGATTCTAAAGTTCTGACCGAAAACAAATATGCAGCGGGAGTTGTCCCTTATTTGCGCGGGCCCTACCCGACAATGTATGTACAGAAACCGTGGACCATCCGGCAGTACGCTGGATTTTCAACCGCGGAAGAATCCAACGCATTTTATCGCAGAAATTTAGCTGCCGGCCAAAAAGGATTATCAGTAGCTTTTGATTTGGCCACGCACCGCGGCTACGATTCTGACCACCCCAGAGTGATGGGCGACGTTGGTAAGGCCGGTGTCGCAATTGATTCTGTGGAAGATATGAAGATTCTTTTTGACCAGATTCCACTGGATCAGATTTCGGTTTCAATGACGATGAACGGTGCAGTGCTTCCCATACTGGCCTTCTATATTGTAGCGGCTGAGGAGCAGGGCGTCGAGCAGAAACAACTTTCCGGGACGATACAGAACGACATTCTGAAAGAATTCATGGTGCGAAATACCTATATCTATCCACCAGCGCCTTCCATGAAGATCATTGCAGATATCTTTTCCTACACCTCGCGAAATATTCCTAAGTTTAATTCGATATCAATTTCGGGTTATCATATGCAGGAAGCCGGTGCCACACCCGTTTTAGAAATGGCCTACACATTGGCGGACGGTCTGGAATACGTACGCACCGGTATTAAAGCCGGCATGAACATCGACGATTTTGCTCCGCGCCTCTCCTTCTTTTGGGCGGTCGGCATGAATCATTTTATGGAAATCGCCAAGATGCGTGCAGCCCGCTTGATCTGGGCCAAGCTGCTTACCCCATTCGGGCCTAAAAACGCAAAATCACTGGCCCTCAGGACGCATTCTCAAACTTCGGGCTGGAGTCTTACCGAACAGGAACCTTTCAACAATATTACGCGTACGACCATCGAGGCACTTTCTGCGGCGCTGGGCGGCACGCAGTCGCTACATACTAATGCACTGGACGAAGCTATCGCGCTTCCTACCGACTATTCAGCGAAAATAGCACGGAACACACAGATCATCCTGCAGCAGGAAAGTGGAATCTGCAATATCGTAGATCCGATGGGCGGAAGTCATGTCGTCGAAGCGCTAACCCAACAAATGGTCGATGAAGCCATGAAATTCATCGAGGAAGTAGAGCTGGAAGGAGGTATGACCAAAGCCATTGAAGCCGGAATTCCGAAAATGCGCATCGAGGAAGCAGCTGCCCGAAAACAGGCGAAAATCGACAGTGGCGAAGAGTTTATTATCGGTGTCAATTCGTTTCAGTCGAAGCAGCAACAGATGCAGCTTGATATTCTGGATATCGACAACAGCGAGGTGCGCAGAAAACAAATTGAACGTCTGCATCAGATTAAAGAAACGCGCAACGCTGAAGCTGTAAAAGAAATTCTGTCAAAACTGAGCAATGCGGCAAAGACCGGTGACCAAAATTTACTGGAAATCTGTATCGAAGCCGCGCGGAGGCGTGTGACACTGGGTGAAATGAGCGATGCAATGGAAGAAATTTTCGGGCGCTACAAAGCACATATCCGAACCATACAGGGAGTTTATGCAATGAATGCGAATAAGAATAAATATTTTGAACAAGCCCTCAAGCTTGCGGAACAGTTTTCTGCGGGAGAAGGCCGCCGTCCCCGAATTATGGTTGCTAAGATGGGCCAGGATGGGCACGACCGCGGAGCAAAAGTGGTGGCCACAGCGTTTGCAGATATGGGATTTGATGTTGATGTCGCGCCTCTATTCCAAACCCCGGAAGAAGTAGCGAAACAGGCAGTGGAGAATGACATTCACATTTTGGGAATTTCTTCCCTGGCAGCCGGTCACAAATTCCTCGTTCCCCAAGTAGTGGAAGAACTGAAAAAGCTGGGCGCTGACGACATTACCATCGTTGTAGGTGGCGTGATTCCGCAGCAGGATTACGACTTCCTCTATGCTAACGGCGCCGATTATATTTTCGGTCCCGGCACCAATTTGCCAAAGTCGGCTTGCGAAATACTGGAAGGTTTTCTCACTGAGTAATTTCATTAAACGCGGAAAATGTACTCTTATTGGAAGTAGACTTTTTTCGAAATCAGGCACAAAAAAAGACGGCTTTCACCGTCTTTTATTTTTTCGAGTAAATCGCTATCAGTAGATTAAACTCTACCCGCGACCCGGCCTGAGCGGAGCTCTTTTTGTGAAACGAAGTGCAACAAAAAAGCGGGAGCGGAGGACGGAAATCTGTCGCCCTAATACAGATCTTCAAAGACCATCCCGACGCCAAGTTTTTGTGCCAGCAGTTTTGAAATCTTTACTCTAAGCGGCTCAATATCAATATTCTGCATCGCATCATTAGCGAACGCAAAAAGCAACATCGCCTGCGCTTCTTTCTTGGAAATCCCGCGCGCGCGCAGGTAAAACAAAGCATCTTCGTTCAGCTGTCCGACGGTACACCCGTGTGAACACTTCACATCATCCGCAAAAATCTCCAGCTGCGGTTTTGTATCGATTGACGCACCCTCGTCCAGCAGCACGTTGTTATTCTGCTGATAGGCATTGGTTTTCTGGGCTATTTTGTCCACGAAAACTTTTCCGTTGAAAACGCCATGAGAGTGGTCTTTGTATATCCCTTTGTAATTCTGGTAGCTTTCGCAGTTGGGCGTGCGGTGGTGCACGGCCGTATGATGGTCGACGAGCTGCTCACCGCCGATGATGGTGATGCCGTTCATAAACGAGTTGATATTCTCCCCGTTGTGAATGAAATCCAGATTGTTACGCACAAGCTTGCCGCCAAAAGAAAAGGTGTTGACGGTCGTTAAACTGTCGCGTTCCTGTTTCGCAAAAGTATGATCGATAAGATAGGAAGTATCGCTGTCGTTCTGAAGTTTGTGCCAGTCGGCTTTCGCATTTTCGTAAGTGAAAATCTCGGTAACAGAATTCGTGAGCACAAAGGTATCGTCGAAGTTGTGATGACTTTCGATCACTTCGATACGTGCGCCGGGTTCTGCAATCAGCAGGTTTCTCGTATTGTAAAAAGTATTCTGCTCCTGATTTTGGGAGATATAAAAAACGTGGATCGGTTTTTCGATCACAACATTCTTCGGTACACGCAGGAAAAAACCGTGTTTACAGTAAGCAGCATTCAGGCTGGTGAAAGCGAGCTGTGGATCGGCGATGGTGTTAAAATACTGATCAAAAACGTCTTTATGCGCAGCATCGTTTAAAGCATAATTAAACGAAAGCAGTTCCACATTTTCAATGGTGATCTTCGAAAGTTCCTTGCGCAGTTTCCCGTTGACAAAGACGATCCAGTCGAAGTTCTCTTCGCCCAGATGAAGTTCATCAATGGTACTTTTCAGCAGTGTATGTTCTTCGGTTGGGAAAAAATTATAGTTTTTCTCGGTAATTTCGCGCAGGTTGGTGTACTTGTACTCTTCGTCACGTCGAGTCGGTAAACCCAAATGCGTGAATTTTCTCAGAGCAGAGATCCGGCTTTCGTCCAGAAAACGGTGCTGCAGAGTTTCGAGAAATTCGGTATGGTTATTTTGTATATTATCTAATAATGCCATTTGATTTTGTTTAAACGTCCGAAGACGTAGAGATTCGGAAATAGTGTGAGCGTGCCACACTCGATCAATCGATGACGGGAAGAAAGATTAATTCAAAAGCCAGTCGTAGCCTTTATCCTCAAGTTCCAACGCCAACGATTTATCACCGGTTTTGATGATTTTACCATCTGCTAAAACGTGCACGAAATCCGGTTGAATATAATCCAAAAGTCTTTGATAGTGGGTGATGAGCAGTACGGCGTTGCCTTCGTTTCGGAAAGAGTTCACCCCGTCTGCTACGATTCTGAGTGCGTCGATATCGAGCCCGGAATCGGTTTCGTCCAAGATGGCCAGTTTTGGATCCAGCATCATCATCTGGAAAATCTCGTTACGTTTTTTCTCTCCGCCGGAAAAACCTTCGTTCAGCGAACGCGCAAGGAAATCACGCTTAATATTTAGCTGTTCTGACTTTTCTTTCACCAAAGCCAACATTTCTTTGGCCGGCATATTCTCCAGACCTTTTGCCTTTCGGTTTTCGTTGATGGCAGCCTTAATAAAATTGGTTACCGTAACACCCGGAATTTCGACGGGATACTGGAAAGACAGGAAGATACCGCGGTGCGCTCGCTCTTCCGGTGCATCTTCAGAAATTTCGTTGCCCTGAAACAGGATTTCGCCTTCCGTTACTTCATAGTCCTCCTTACCGGCGACTACAGAAGCTAAAGTTGATTTTCCGGCGCCGTTGGGCCCCATAATAGCGTGTACTTCCCCCGGGTTGATTTGCAGATTTATGCCTTTTAATATTTCAGCTCCGTCCTGAATTTTTGCGTGTAGGTTATTGATCTTTAACATATTGATAATTAGGTAATTAGAATTAATATCAGTAATTACGCTGTTTTTTTCTTTATTAAATTTAAATTAAATGAATGACGCCGTGCACAGCTTTATCCAACCGATCCTTCGAGCGAAATTTCCAGTAATTTTTGTGCTTCGATGGCAAACTCCATCGGAAGTTTATTCAGCACTTCTTTGCCAAAACCATTGACGATCAATGCTATAGCTTTTTCTGTGCTAATGCCTCTTTGGTTACAGTAGAAAATCTGGTCTTCACCGATCTTGGAGGTCGTCGCTTCGTGCTCCAGTTGCGCCATCGGATCTTTAATCTCGATATAGGGAAAAGTATGCGCACCGCACTCATTACCCATAAGGAGCGAATCGCACTGCGAGAAATTTCGTGCACCCTTAGCGCTCGGCATCACTTTCACGAGACCGCGATACGAGTTGTTTGATTTACCTGCTGAAATTCCTTTTGAGATAATGGTAGAACGGCTGTTCTTGCCAATATGGATCATTTTCGTTCCAGTGTCGGCGTATTGATGATTATTGGTAACGGCGATGGAATAAAATTCACCGATGGAATTATCTCCTTTTAAAATGCAGCTGGGATATTTCCAGGTCACTGCTGAACCGGTCTCTACCTGCGTCCAGGATATTTTTGCATTTTTCTCACAAATTCCGCGTTTTGTTACGAAATTGAAAACTCCTCCTTTTCCTTCTGCATCGCCGGGAAACCAGTTTTGCACGGTAGAATATTTTATTTCCGCATCATCCATCGCGATGAGCTCCACAACCGCAGCATGCAGCTGATTCTCATCACGCGCGGGTGCCGTACAGCCTTCCAGATAAGAAACGTAGCTTCCTTCGTCTGCGATGAGCAACGTTCTTTCAAACTGGCCACTGCCGGATTTGTTGATTCGGAAATAGGTGGAAAGTTCCATCGGACATTTTACGCCTTTGGGAATGTAGCAGAAACTACCGTCCGAAAATACCGCTGAGTTCAGTGCCGCATAGAAATTATCGCCACGCGGAACTACTTTACCGATGTGCTTGCGCACGAGCTCCGGATAATCGCGGATGGCTTCCGAAATGGCGCAAAAGATAATACCTTTATCCTTCAAGGTTTCCTGAAAGGTAGTTTTCACGGAAACGGAATCCATCACAATATCTACCGCCACGCCGCTGAGGCGTTTTTGTTCTTCGATGTTGATGCCAAGTTTCTCGAAAGTTTTCAGCAACTCGGGATCCACCTCGTCGAGGCTGGCGAGTTCCGGCTTTTTCTTTGGCGCTGCATAATAGCTGATCGCCTGGAAATCCACTTTTTCGTATTTCACGTTTGCCCAATCGGGCTCATCCATTTTTTGCCAGATGCGAAAAGCTTCCAGACGCCACTCCGTCATCCATTCGGGTTCTTCCTTTTTGGCAGAAATCATACGAACGATTTCCTCGGAAAGTCCGACGGGAAATTCATCATATTCGATATCCGTTACAAAGCCGTATTCATATTGTTGGTTTTCAAGATCGACGCGTAAATCGTCTTCAGTATATTTAGCCATAATTTATATCGAAGTTTCGCCCGTTGCCGCAGCGTAACCTCTCTTTATTAAAGGATTATTATGGCGGATCTGCGGTTCCGCCTTTGGTGGCAGTTTTATCCCGGCGTACTGCCTACGCCTCTTTTAGAGCGAAAAACTCTCACCGCAGCCGCACGTTCGGTTGGCATTGGGATTATTAAAAACGAAACCTTTTCCGTTCAGTCCGCCGCTGTATTCCAAAATTGTCCCGGCGAGATAGAGCACAGATTTTTTGTCGACGAGAATTTTCACGCCGTTATCTTCGAAAATTTGGTCTGTATCAGTGCGTTCGTTATCAAATTTCAGTACATATTCTAAACCTGAACAGCCGCCACTTTTTACGCCGACCCGGATATAATCTTCGAAAGGTCTGAAACCGTCCTCTGTCATCAGCTGGACTGCCTTTTCTTTCGCGTGATCACTTACTTTTATCATTGTTTTTATTTAGAATCATTTTAGATTGCAAAATTACTAATAATATAATGAATTTCAAATTAGCTTATATATATTTGTCTATGCACGAAATAGACGCTGTTTTTTAACTTTAAGCAGCGCGGCACATCCAATCATCAAATTACGCTTATGAAAAAAATTGGCCTTCTGGCTTTCGGGATTTTATCGCAACTTATTTTCGCGCAGACCACTCGATTCGTTTACCAGGTTTCCATGAAACCCGATTCTACCGACCGAGCGACGGTAAAAACAGAATTGGCGCATTTGGACGTTTCGGCTGATGGCTCCGTGTTCTATGCCGAAAACCGGTTGAAACGTGACTCCATACTTTCGCGCATGCGACAGACCGGCAGTTTTAATTTCGACCGCGAACAAATGCAGAGTTTACGAACAAACCTGGATTTCTTAATTGAAAAAAATTACAAAACCGGAGCAAACAATTATAAAGCGAGAATCGCCCGGGATCAGTATGTGTACTCGGAAGACCGAGCAATGAACTGGAAAATACTGCCGGAAACGGCGACGATCGGCGAATACAAAACGCAGAAAGCAGAAACTGAATTTGCGGGAAGAACGTGGGATGCCTGGTTTACCACCGATATTCCGCTGCAGGATGGGCCATACAAGTTCTCTGGTCTGCCGGGCCTGATCGTAAAAGTAGAAGACACAAAAGGTGATTACAGTTTTGATTTAAAAGAATCCAGGAAAATTGATGGTTTACCATCATTTGATCAGCGGGGCTCGGTGATTACTGTAAAAAGGGCTGCTTTTGAAAAGCAACAGGTCCAGTTTCGCAAAGATCCCTTGGCAGCAATCTCAGGTATGAGCGGCGGCAGGATGCGCATCCAGCCAAACCCCGACCAGCGCCGCCAAATGGAGGAGCGCATGAAGCAGGAGGCCGCACGCAATAACAACCCGATCGAACTGAAATAACTGCATAAAAAATCCCGGCCTGTTTTATTTGCCGGGTTTTTATTTGTCGTTTACCACTAAACGAATGCGCCTCCCTCGGGCTCGCCAATTATCCTTTCAGCCACTTCGATGTTGCAAGATATTGCTCATCAGGATAGTAGATGAATAAGCAGTTTTTCCCTTTAATGGTATTAATGATCGGCGCAGCCAGTTCCCGCGGTACAGCAGGGCAACCCCAACTTCTGCCGATGCGGTTTTGGGCTTTAATGAAATTTTCGCTCACATAATCTGCCCCATGCATTACGATAGAGCGGCGTAACGCGGCATCATTAAAGCCTTCGTCAACACCTTCCAACTTCAGCGAGTAGCCATTGCTGCCTATGTAGGTTGTTTCGGTGACGAAAAATCCGAGGCTGCTCTGCAACGAACTGTCTTTATTTGAAAATTTTACAGCGAACTCGTCACCGGTGTTTTTACCGTGAGCAACCAGAGAATTGAACACGATTTTTCCCTCGTTGAGATCGATTACCCAAAGCCGTTTTTTAGTGGAAGACAACGAAAAATCGCAGATCGTCAACAGATGACTTTCGTCGTTGAGTTTCCCGGCTGTTTTAAGGTTCTCAAAACCTTGATACGCTTTATAAAAAACATCTGAATTTAAAACATTAAAACCCGAAAAATCAAGAGTCTGGTACAACGATTCTGCGTTGGTCAGTCTTCTCTCCGGCGTTACTTTGGTTTGGACGGTACTGTTTTTTGGTTCTTGTTTGTTTATTGCTGACGATTCGAAAGTGTAAAACGAAGTTGCGAAGAAAATGAAAGGCATTAAAAACAACAGGCTTCTTATCATACTGATATTATGTTAAATGAATTTGAAGCGGCAAAAGTACAAATATTTCGTTTTCAAGCAATTGAATAGAGAATGTTTAACTTTAAATTATGACATTTTAACGATCCGCATTTTTTTTGCTTTATTTTATTAACTTTGCAAACGCATGTCGAGATTCTTAAAATTGTTTCTGATGATTCTGGCGCTGGGTATTTTTATACTGCCCAGACAAGTTGTGATGGCACAGCCGGCAGCGACCGCGTGCACGCAGCAAATGTCTGATGACGGCTGCTGCGGTACTGACACCGAAAGCGTGTGTCACACCGGATCGTCGGATTCTAAAAAGGACACTTGCGGCGATCAGTGCTCGGATTGTGGTTATTGCCCCACGATTTGTTTTTTCACTTATCTCGCTCCTAGCCAACCTTCAGCGCAAAACGAAACATTTGCTTTGCGCGCGCTGAATTTCGGCTACAGACATTCTTTCATTACGTCGCCTGATCATCCCATCTGGCAACCGCCTAAGATAGCTTAATACCTCTGCGACAGCCAAAAGAGCGTTCTTTTGGCGAAACAACGTATTAATTCTATTATAAAAAAACATGAAAATTTTACTGAAAAGTCTTTTGATTTTTTCACTTCTCTCTACCCTCTTCATTTCCGCACAAGTAATTACCAATCAAACTTTTACCGTACACGGTGAATGTGGCATGTGCAAAGAACGTATTGAGACCACTGCCCTTAAAAATGGCGCAGAAACCGCCATCTGGAATGAGGAAACCCAACAACTGCATCTGCAGTTTGATCCCGCGAAAGCTTCATCCGAATATTTATTGAAAAAGATAGCAGAAGCCGGACACGATAACGAAAAATACAGTGCACCTGACAGCGTCTATAATGCTCTGCCTTCATGCTGCCATTATCCGCGGACCTTATTAAATAAAGAAACGGCTGCAGCGACGGCACAAAAACAAGCCAACGAATTCTTCGTTCGCGGTAACTGTGGCTCCTGCAAGGCGCGTATCGAAAAAGCGGCGATCTCAGCGGGTGCCGATTCCGCAAACTGGAGTCCGGGGACGCAGATCGTCAGCTTAAATTTTGATCCTGCGAAGACTTCGGCCTCCAAAATACTGCAGAAAATTGCAAATGCGGGACACGATAACGAACAGTTTCTTGCCTCAGACCAAGTTTATAAAAACCTGCCGGACTGCTGCCTGTACGACCGTGATTTGGCATTCGGAGAAATAGGACCGCTGGTACATGACGACGAGGCGGACAAAGCTTCTACTGCCGGCAATTCGGAACACGGTCACGAAAAATCCATTGAAGAGGTTCGTGTACGGAAACTGGCTGCTGCCACAGCACTGAACAAACGTGATGCGGGACTTACCTTTAACATTGGGACAAAAGAACTGCTGAAAGCGGCCTGCTGCAACCTTTCTGAAAGTTTTGAAACGAACGCCACGGTCGATGTCTCGTTCAGCAACGCGGTGACCGGAACTAAGCAACTCAAAATGTTGGGTCTTGACCAGAAATACACTTCACTGACGAAGGAACTATTGCCGTCAATCCGCGGTCTGGCAGCGCCGTATGGTTTAAATTTAATTCCGGGTCGTTGGATTGGCGGCATACAATTAACAAAAGGTGGAAGTACTGTGGTAAACGGCTACGAAAGTATTACCGGGCAGATCAACACGGAACTTCTAAAGTTTAACGAAGAAAAAGAAACAGCAGTGAATTTATTTGCTGATGTGAACGGTCGTTTCGAAACCAATATCACTTCCGTCAGCCCCATCAATGAACACTGGAACCAATCAGTCTTATTGCACGGCAACGCCACCGTCGGCAAAACAGATTCCAGTAATGACGGCTTTCTGGACCAACCTACAGGCAACCAGATCAATGCCGCTTATCTCCTAAATTACAATGACTTAGAAGACTCCGGACTGGGAACACATTTTGGAATTTCTTTTGTAAAAGACGAACGGTTGGGTGGCCAGGTAGCATTCAACAATAAACTCGCGGCCAGCGAACAAAACGCTTACGGTGTTGGAATCGATCTTTCCCGCTTTGAAATCTGGAATAAAACCGGCTATATGTTTAAGGGAAAACCTTATCAGAGTATCGGCTGGATGAACCAGTTTACCACGCATCAACAGGACAGCTTCTTCGGAAATAGGAAATATTGGGGAAACCAGAATACCTTCTACTCCAACCTCGTTTTCGAAAGTATTATTGGAAACACCAACAACAAGTTCAAAACCGGCGCAAGTTTCCTCTACGATCAGTATGATGAAGATTACATGGCGCAAAACTACCAAAGGACAGAAACCGTTCCGGGTTTGTTTTTTGAATATACTTTAACTGGTGCCAAATATACTTTGGTTGCCGGCGCGCGCACGGATTTTCATAATCTGGCAGGAACGCAGTTTACACCACGACTCAATTTTAAATATGATATTACGCCCAAGTCCATCCTTCGCCTATCCGCCGGACGAGGTTTCCGAACGGCTAATATCTTTGCTGAAAGTCAGCAGTATTTTGCTTCCAACCGTGCTATTGAGATTGTAGGTAACGGCGGGAAAATCTATGATCTGAAACCGGAGATCGCCTGGAATTATGGCGCGAGCCTGCAGCAGGAATTCAAGCTCTTTAACAGAAAAGCTACCTTTGTTGCCGATTTCTTCCGTACCGACTTCCAGGATCAGGTTTTGACGGATCTTGATGTGTCACCGCAGAAAATCGTGTTTTACAATCTCGACGGAAAATCTTTTGCCAACAGTTTGCAAACACAGCTGGATTTTATTCCGGCAAAAAATCTGGAAATACGGTTGGCGTATAAATATTATGACGTACAGGCTGATTTCGCTGAAGGCCGCCGGGAGATTCCTTTCATGGCCAAGCACCGCGGTTTTTTCAACGTCGCGTACACTACAGATAAAACGGATCGTGGCTCATTCTGGAGCGCTGACGCGACGCTGCAATTGATCGGACAACAAAAATTACCGAATCTGAACAGTAATCCGGCAGCATTTCAGCTAGCCGATTATTCCGATTCGTATGCAACGCTGAATGCACAAATTTCGCACAGCTTCAATGATCGGATCCGCGCTTATGTTGGCGGTGAAAACCTGACAGGATATACACAGAGCAATCCCATTATTGACGTGCAAAATCCTTTTGGCAGCTACTTCGATGCGGGAATGGTGTATGCGCCGATTATGCCGGCGAATGTTTATCTTGGCGTAGATTTTAAGTTCTAAATTTAAGTGTAACTTTTGAAAATAATACATCTTATGAGATTTCTTCCTTTGCTGGCTGCAGCTACACTTCTGTATTCCTGCGACCAGAAACAAGTTGAGCAACAACAGATTAACAATATTCAGGCTGGCAGTTCGGACTCGCTGCAGTTAGAAAATCCGAATGATTCTGCGGTCGTTGCACCCGATGCAACATCGGTCATTGCAGAACCATCCGCCGTCGCACCGTCGGTAAGTGCCAAACCGGCACTAAATCCGGAACACGGACAGCCTTACCACCGTTGTGATATTCCCGTTGGCGCTCCCATTAACAGCGCTCCGGCGGCGGCATCACCCGTGGTTACGCAGAATGCACCGCAAACCAACAACTTCAACACCTCGCCGATGACACCTGCGCAGAGCAGCGGAACGGTTTCCGGACCAAAACCTGCGGTTAATCCGCCACACGGAGAATCGCATCACCGATGCGATCTGCAGGTTGGAGCTCCTTTGACATAAGTTGCTTACAATAAAAAAAGAGGCTGTCTCGCGATGAGACAGCCTCTTTTCTGTATTTAAATTTGTTTTACATAAAATTTAAAGTCAGATAAAATTTATTTCGTTTCAGAATCCGGCACAAAGTCTAAACTAACGGAATTCATACAATACCTAGTGCCAGTTGGCGGTGGTCCGTCATTGAAGACGTGGCCCAGATGCGAGTCACAACGTTTGCAGACTACTTCGATACGTTCCATGCCGAAGGTGGAATCGCGCTTGTAAGCCGTTCCCTGTTTGTCTGCTTCGAAAAAACTCGGCCAGCCGCAGGTAGAAGAAAATTTTGCATCGGAACGGAATAAATGGTTGCCGCATACCGCGCAGTAATATTCGCCCAATTCGTCGTAGTCGTTATATTTTCCTGTAAAAGGGCGTTCGGTGTCAGCCTCACGCGCCACGGCGTAGACGTCCGGTGATAATATTTTTTTCCATTCCGCATTGGAAACATTGAGTTTTGTGCGGTCGGTTCGGGAGTAATAAGGGTTATTGGTGGTGGATTGGGTACTTTCCATTACGGTGGATTTTTGTTTAAAGGTTGTAGGTTCAGGTTGTTTCACTTGGGAACACATCTGCAGCGAAAAGCAGAACAGAATAAAAAGAATTGGTTTCATATGAATATAAACGATTTTTTTGGCCTTTTGGATTTAATGCAAACCGGCAAAATGTAATTTTAGTATTTTTGACAGAATGAACGACACCGAAAAAAGATCGCAGCTACGAAAGTACAAAATGTTTGCCACGGGATTATTTGTGCTGATGGCCATCACCTTTGTCCTTATGACTGTCCTGGCCAAGAATAACCCCGCGCACTGGATCGGTTATCTGCGCGCTTTCTCTGAAGCTGCCATGGTGGGCGCCCTGGCCGACTGGTTTGCCGTGACGGCACTTTTTAACTACCCGATGGGCCTGAAAATCCCGCACACGAATCTCATTCAAAACAGTAAAGAACGAATCGGTGACAATCTCGGTTCCTTTGTGGTAGAAAACTTTCTGGCACCCAAAAATATCCGGCCCTACATTCAGAATCTGAAGATTTCCGGTTTTGTCGGCGACTGGCTTTCAAAAGAAAGCAACCAACAAAATCTGATCCGGGAGCTTTCGAATATTATTTCAGATATTTTAAATAAACTCGATGACGAGACCGTGGTAAGTTTTATCAGCAAAAAAGCGCAGGAAATGTCTGAAGATGTGAAAATCAATCATATTGTAGGTAACGGACTGGAGTATATTTTGAAGAAACAGGACCATCAGAAATTCATCACCAGCCTTTCGAGGGAAATCAAAAATTATGTTCTAAACAATCACGAAATGATCCGCCAAAGAGTGAAAGGCGAAAGTTCTTTCTTGATTCCCAAATTTGTAGACGATAATATCGCGGACAAAATCACCAACGGGCTGGCAAGTTATTTCGAGGAAGTTGAGCTGGACCGGAGCCATGCGCTGCGTGATGAAATTGGAGCCAAGCTTTACTCCTTTTCACAGGAAATCCGCACAGACGAGAAATGGGAAGCGGAATTTAAGACGATTAAAAATGACTTTCTACCTGAAGAAAAAATCTTGCAGTATGCGCACGACATCTGGAATTCTATCCGAAATTCGCTCACCAAAGAATTAGAAATACAGGATTCCACGCTCAAGAAATATCTGGCTAAAAACCTGGCCGAACTTTCCGCAAATCTGAAAACCGATGAACAGCTGCAACATAAAATCGACCATTGGGTGCGCGCTACAGCTTATAAATATATTTTAAAGAATACGCACCAGTTCGGCGATCTCATCAGTTCCACCGTCGGCGACTGGGAAGGAAAAGAACTCAGCGAAAAGCTGGAGCTGGAAGTTGGGAAAGACCTGCAGTTCATCCGCGTGAACGGAACGCTGGTCGGCGGACTGGTGGGACTGGTGATCTATACGGTGGCGAATTTCTTTCTGTAAACGAAAGCGATATTAAAGTTTTGAACTCTAACAGCACTCAGGTTTGAGCCAAAATTCTCTTGTTAATTTCCAAAATCAACTCTGGTCCTTCATAAATAAAACCGGTATACAACTGCACCAAACTGGCGCCCGCATCCAGTTTTTCCAGCGCGTCTTCCGCCGTATGAATGCCGCCTACACCGATAATCGGGAAAGCTTTATTGCTTTTTTCAGACAGAAAACGAATGACTTCAGTAGATCTTTTTGTTAATGGTTTACCCGAAAGACCGCCTGTTTCTGCTTTATTTTCTGAAACCAGATTTTCACGCGAGAGTGTGGTGTTGGTAGCGATCACGCCGGCAATCCGCGTTTCGTTAATAATGTCGATAATATCTAAAAGCTGCGCCTCAGATAGATCCGGGGCGATTTTTAAAAGAATCGGTTTTGGTTTTTCTTTTTTTGAATTTAATTCCTGCAGCGTTCCCAGCAATTTTGTTAAGGGTTCTTTATCTTGCAGTTCGCGTAGGTTGGGCGTATTTGGCGAGCTTACGTTTACGACAAAATAATCGACAACGGGAAACAGTTTTTCGAAACAAATAAGGTAATCCTCGACTGCATTTTCGTTGGGCGTCGTTTTATTTTTACCGATGTTGCCACCGATTAAAACGTTTTTATTTTTCTTCAGACGTTCTACGGCATCATCTACGCCACCGTTATTAAAACCCATTCGGTTGATGATGGCCGAATCTTCTTTTAAACGAAAAAGTCTTTTTTTGGGATTTCCGTCCTGAGCTTTGGGTGTTAATGTTCCGATTTCAATGAAGCCAAATCCCAGGTCGGAAAGTTCGCGGAACATCTTCGCATCTTTATCAAAACCCGCGGCCAGGCCGACCGGATTTTTAAATTTTAAACCAAAAACTTCTCGCTCCAATTTTTTATCTTCAATGGGTTTTGGCAAAAATTTAATGAGGAAAGGAAAGTTTTTCAGAACTGAAAATGTAAAATAATGAACTTTTTCAGGATCGAACCGGAACAGAATCGGACGAATGAGTGATTTGTACATGCGGAAAGTTTGACAAATTTAATAAAATAAAAATTTCGGGCCGGGAGAATTTGTGCCGGGAATTTTTAAAATATATTTGTTCTGCAATTACATCATTATGTGGAATAACAAACTCAAGATTTTTTCTTTTTACACCAGTCTGGTGGCAGTGATCATCATGATCATCGAGGCCGGTTTCTTCAAGGAATTTCTTTACCGAAGCCAGCTTATTTACTTCTACGATTTCAGTTTTATATTGACTTTGGTGACCATCATTTATTACAATTTGTATAAGAAAATCGGGACTTCTAAAAAAATCTGGCCTTTAGAAATTATCGTAACTCTCTTAATTGCCGTTTATTACCTGGCGCGTTTTGAATATAATTTCTTTGATACGAGACGTTTTCAGTTCTTTAATCTGCGGCTCATTTACATCTTGATTATTTTATGTTTCATTCGTGATTTTTCGAGTTTGAAGATTAATTTTAAAAGAACTTTCATCAATCCCGCGCAACTTTTCATCCTCAGTTTTCTTTCTATTATTTTGATCGGCACCGCGCTTCTGATGATGCCTAATGCAACGGTTAATGGCATTCATCCGCTCGACGCGCTTTTTACCGCAACCAGTGCCGTCTGCGTTACCGGACTCATTGTGCTGGATACTGCGAAAGATTTTACACTTTTCGGAAAGATCATCATTATCACATTGATCCAGATTGGCGGTTTGGGAATAATGACCTTTGCAAGTTATTTCAGCTACTTTTTCCGCGGCGGCGCGTCCTACGAAAACCAGATCAGCCTGGGCGAAATGACGAGTGCCGATAAACTGGGGGAAGTTTTCAATACGTTGAAAAGAATTATAATCATCACCGCAACGATCGAAATTGTAGGTGCCGTCATCATTTATTCTACCCTTGATCTTTCGCTGCTCGACGGCTCCATCAACAGAGGAATTTTCTTTTCGGTCTTTCATTCTGTTTCGGCTTTTTGTAACGCCGGCTTTTCTACGCTCAGCGGCAATTTGTATGAGGTGGGTTATCAGTTCAATTATGGTCTGCATCTTACCGTGGCCTCTCTTTTTATATTCGGTGGACTCGGTTTTCCAATCGTATATAATGTTTATAAATATGTAAAACATTTGCTCAGAAAATATCTGTTTTCCATTTTCTCCAAAGAAAAATCGCACCACATTCCTTGGGTGATCAGCCTGAATTCGCGGATCATTCTGGCTACCACTTTTTTCCTTTTGCTTTTCGGAACGCTGTCGATTTATCTGCTGGAATACGACGGTATTCTAAAAAATCATTCGACCGGAGGCGCCTGGGCAGAAGCATTTTTCATCTCTGCCAACAACCGAACGGCCGGCTTCAACACGGTGGATGTTGCGGCGATCTCCGCCCCTGCCGCGATGATCTGTATTTTTCTGATGTGGATCGGTGCTTCTCCTGCCTCTACCGGTGGCGGCATAAAAACCAGCACTTTTGCCATCGCTACACTGAACATCCTGAGTCTGACGAAAGGAAAAAAACGAACGGAAATATTCCGCCGGGAAATCAGTGAAAATTCGGTGAGGAGAGCTTTTGCCATCATTGCGTTATCGCTCATTGTACTGGGAATCGGGGTTTTTCTGCTGGTCATTGTAGAACCCGGAAAAGATTTAATGAGCCTTATTTTCGAAGCATTTTCTGCTTATTCTACGGTTGGTCTCACTTTAAACATAACGCCAACGCTCTCGCCCGCCGGAAAGATCATTATTATCGCCATCATGTTCATTGGGCGTGTGAGTATGTTTTCGCTCTTATTCGCGGTGATGAAACGGGAGAAATTCTATAACTATCGTTATCCGAAAGAAGAAATTTTAATTAATTAAAACAAAAAAAATGAAATACATCGTCATAGGTTTGGGAAATTTCGGACTTTCCCTCGCCGAAAAACTTACCAAACTGGGCAACGAAGTCATCGGGATTGATAACAGCATGACCAAAGTGGAGGCGGTAAAAGAAAAGATTTCGCACGCCATCTGTATGGACGCAACCGATGAATACACGATGAACGGACTTCCCTTTAAAGATACCGACGTGGTGATTATTGCGATCGGGGAAGATACGGGAGCTAACATTATGGCAACGGCTATGGTAAAAAAACTGCATCCGCACCGCATCATCAGCCGCGCTATTTCCACCATTCACGAAACCATTTTGGAGGCGATGGACGTGCAAACGATCATTCACCCTGAAGAAGAAACCGCCGAGCGCTGGGCACGAAAATTATCGCTGAAGGGAATGGTGGAATCCTTTGAACTCAGCATTAATTACAGTATTGTAGAAATTGCAATTCCCGATGCGCTGGTGGGAAAAACGATTTTAGAAGTAGGTTTCCGGCACAATTACAATCTCGTTTGCGTGTCGATCATTAAGAAAGTAGCCGACACGAATTTCTTCGGTAAAACAAAGCGCATCAACCAGATCCAGGGCGTTGTCGATACGGAAACGGTCTTGCAGAGCGCCGATATTCTGGTGATTTACGGCGAAAATAATGACATCAAAAAATTCATCAACGAGCACTAAAGAAAACGAAAATGCCACTACTATTTTCTGGCGCTAAATTATCTTTTTAAAAAAAATATTAAAAGCAAAATGGCGGAAATTACTTCCGTCCTTTCCTTTTTTGCCTTAACTAAGCCAGTTTTATTTCGAAATAACAGACATCCGCATCCTCATAATGTGGCGGCAACCCGGTAGAATCTTCCAGCTTTTTCATTCCTAAAAACTCAAAGCCGCATTTTTTGTAATGGTTAATGAGACGCGTATTGTCGCCGCAGGTGTCGAGGCGCACATATTTTTTCCCTTGTTTTTTGGCAAAATCTTTCGCCCAATCGACGATGATTTTCACAAAGTTATTTCCGCGGAATTCAGGATTAGTGGCAATGCGGTGAATGTAAATAGAGGAAATTCCGTCATCTTCGGGCCAGATTACCGGATCGCTGTAGGTAATAGCCCAGACGCAGGCCACTTTGCCATCCATCATCAGTTTAAACTGACGGTCTTCAGCCACTTCGGTTTCTATGAGTTCGCGGTCAAACTCAGGCCAGAGATTATCAGGAAAAGTTCTCTTCTGATATTCCGTGGCTAATTTATAGAGTCGGAAAATTTCCGGGATGTCGCTGCCCGTGCTTGTGGTAATAGTCATTTTTGAGGTGATTTGGTGTAAATATAACCAATCATAAAGTGACCTGAAAATTGATTTTTACAAACGGTATCGATTTTAGGCATGGCTCCCCCAGACCTGATCGCAGCGGCATCCTTTTGCGCAGCGGAGCGGAGCAAAAGATACAGCGGAGAGCAGGTTCCCGGCTCCTGAAAATCACAATAAAAATGCCTATTTTTGCCCCTAAATTCTAATTACGATGGCAAAACAGGAGGATGTTTTCAAGAAATTGATTTCACACGCGAAGGAGTACGGCTTTATTTTTCCGTCCAGCGAGATATATGACGGACTATCAGCAATTTACGACTACGGGCAAAATGGCGCTGAGCTGAAAAACAACATCAAACAATATTGGTGGAAGGCCATGGTGCAGCTGAATGATAATATTGTGGGCATCGATTCGGCCATCTTTATGCATCCGACCATCTGGAAAGCTTCCGGCCACGTGGATGCGTTTAATGATCCGCTGATCGATAATAAAGATTCCAAAAAGCGCTTTCGTGCTGATGTGCTGCTGGAAGATTACTGTGCAAAATTAGAAGATAAAGCGCAAAAAGAAATTGATAAAGCGGCCAAAAGATTTGGTGATGCTTTCGATAAAAATGAATTTGAAAGTACGAATCCACGGGTTTTAGACTACCGCGACAAGCAGAAAACCATTCTTTCCCGAATGGCACAATCGCTTGAAAAAGAAAATCTTGCTGACGTAAAAGCGTTGATCGAAGAATTGGAAATTGCGGATCCTGATACGGGCTCAAAAAACTGGACCGACGTGCGGCAGTTCAATCTGATGTTTGGGACCAAACTCGGCGCGTCGGCAGAGTCGGCGACCGATCTGTATCTGAGACCGGAAACAGCGCAGGGAATTTTCGTGAATTATCTTAATGTGCAGAAAACTTCACGTCATAAATTACCTTTCGGTATTGCCCAGATCGGGAAAGCGTTTAGAAATGAGATCGTTGCAAGACAGTTTATCTTCCGTATGCGAGAGTTTGAACAAATGGAAATGCAATATTTTGTGGCACCGGGAACCGAGTTGGAGTTCTACGAAACCTGGAAACAAAAACGCCTGAATTGGCATTTATCTTTAGGTTTGGGCGCGGAAAATTACCGTTTCCACGATCACGAAAAACTGGCGCATTACGCCAATGCCGCTGCCGATATTGAATTTAAATTTCCTTTTGGGTTTAAAGAACTGGAAGGAATCCACTCGCGTACGGACTTTGACCTGAAAGCCCATGAGGAATTCTCCGGCCGCAAACTGCAGTATTTCGATGCGGAGCGAAACGAAAACTACGTTCCTTACGTGGTAGAAACTTCTGTTGGTTTAGACCGATTATTTTTGGCAATTTTCTCTAACAGTTTGAAAGACGAAGTTTTAGAAGACGGTTCCGAAAGAACGGTGCTGTCCCTTCCACCTGCTTTGGCACCGGTAAAAGCTGCTATTTTGCCACTGATGAAAAAAGACGGTTTGGGCGAGTATGGTGAGAAAATTTTCAATGATCTGAAGTATGATTTCAACCTGATTTACGAAGACAAAGACAGCATTGGCAAACGCTACCGCCGCCACGATGCCATCGGTACCCCGTTCTGCATCACCATTGACCACGATACGCTGACGGATCATACCGTAACACTGCGCGACCGCGATACGATGCAGCAGGAACGCGTTGCGGTTTCCGAATTAAGAAGAATCATTGACGAGAAAACGAATTTCAGAAATCTACTTTCGAAAATTTAATTAAAAGATATGCATATAAAGTTCCGGATTGCTCCGGAACTTTTTGTTTTTATCAGGCACAAACTTCACTGTATTGTAAAATCGGGCATAAAAGAAATATAAAAAACGTCTTTGCCTGCGGAAGAATATTCAATTTAATATTCCGTAAATTTGAAGTATTCTAAATAAGCTTCATGTTCGACATTCAACATATTCGTGACCAATTTCCTATCCTTACCCAAACTGTTAATGGTAAGCCGCTCATCTACCTCGATAACGGTGCCACCTCGCAGAAACCGCAGGTGGTTCTGGACGCCTGGGAAAAGTATTATACCGGGATCAACGCCAATGTACACCGCGGCATTCACACGCTCAGCCAACTGGCGACGGAAGAAATGGAGCGTGCCCGCCGGAAGGTGCAGAAGTTCATCAACGCCAAACACGATTACGAAGTTATTTTTACCAAAGGAACGACTGAAGGCTTAAATCTGATTGCATATGCCATGACCAACCTGGTGAAAGCGGACGACGAAATCCTTATCTCCTATTTGGAGCATCATTCGAATATCGTCCCGTGGCAAATGCTCTGCGAAAGGACGGGCGCAAAGCTGAAGGTGATTCCGATGGATAAAAACGGAATTCTCAATCTGAATTTTTTGGATCAAAACCTCAGCGAAAGGACGAAAATCATTTCTGTAAACCAAGTTTCCAATGCGCTGGGCGTCATTAATCCAATTGAAAAAATCATTGAAAAAGCCCGTGCAAATTCCAATGCTTTGGTCGTTATTGACGGAGCACAGTCGGTGCCGCATTTCAAGATCGATGTACAGAAAATGGATTGCGACTTTTTCGTTTTTTCCGGCCATAAAATGTACGCGCCCATGGGCACAGGAATTCTTTATGGTAAAGAAGAAATCTTAAGAAAAATGGAGCCTTTCCACGGTGGAGGCGAAATGATTGCCACCTGCTCTTTTGAAGAAACCACCTACGCTGATCTGCCCTTTAAATTTGAGGCCGGCACGCCCAACGTGGGCGGAAATATTGCGTTGGGCGCGGCGGTAGATTTCATGGAAAACATCGGTCACGAGCAGATTCAACTGCATGAAAATGCTTTGCTGGATTACGCGCAGAAAAAACTTCTGGAAATCGACGGACTCAGGATTTATGGCGAAAAAGCCAGCAGAACAGGCGTCGTTTCTTTTAATCTTGAAGGCGTAGGTATTGCCTCCGATGTTGGGATGATTCTCGATAAATTGGGTATCGCGGTAAGAACCGGCCACCATTGCACGCAACCGATCATGAAATATTTCGACATTGCGGGAACCGTACGCGCGAGTTTCGCCATCTATAATACGATGGAAGAAATCGACGTTTTGGCAGACGGAATAAAAAAAGCCCAGCGGATGCTGAGCTGAATTTAATTTTCATCGAGGATCTGTTTTGCGGCTTCCTTGGTTTTTACCTTTTCGATGACGCGGGTGCAGATACCGTTTTCATCAAAAATAAACGTGGTGCGCACGATGCCCATGAACTCGCGGCCCATGAACTTTTTTAGTTGCCATACACCGAACTTTTCGATGATTTCCCTCGATTCGTCAGCGATGAGCGGGTACTGAAAACCGAATTTCTCATGGAACTTTTTCTGTGCTTTTACCGGATCGGCGGAAATGCCAAGTAATTGGTAACCTTCCGCCTTTAATTGTTTAAAATTATTATTCAGGTCACAGGCTTCCGCGGTGCAGCCCGGTGTATTGGCTTTCGGGTAAAAGAATACAACGAGTTTCTTTCCTTTAAAATCCTCTGAAGATACGGATTCTCCTTCTTGATTAAGTCCCTGGAATTCGGGTAAATGATCGCCAACTTGCAGCATAATTTGTAATTTTGGATAAATGTAAACTTAATATGACGAAAAAGCAAAGGGCCGCCATTGTGATGGAAGAACTGGAAAAACTTTATCCGGTGCTGCCGATTCCGCTGGATCATCGGGATCCTTTTACGTTGCTGGTCGCCGTGGCACTTTCTGCCCAAACAACGGATAAAAAGGTGAATCAGATCACACCGAAATTGTTCGAAGTGGCCGGTGACCCTTTCAGAATGAAAGAGTTGGAGGTAGATGAAATTAAATATTTAATAAAAGAAATCGGGCTCAGTAACACTAAAGCGAGAAATTTAAAAAGAATGGCAGAACTGCTGGTAGAGCGTCATGACGGCATTGTTCCTCAAACTTTCGAAGAGCTGGAAGCGCTGCCCGGCGTGGGTCATAAAACTGCATCTGTGGTGATGAGTCAGGCGTTTGGTGTACCGGCTTTTCCCGTGGATACGCACATACACCGGCTGATGACGCAATGGAAACTGACGAGCGGAAAGAACGTAGTGCAAACAGAAGCTGACGCAAAGAAACTCTTTCCGAAATCAAGCTGGAACAAGCTTCATTTGCAGATCATTTATTATGGTCGCCAATATTCACCGGCGCGTGGAAAACGTGAGAACGACCATATCACGGCGCTCCTATTCCCGGAGAAATAAATGCTACCGCAGCAGTTTTTCAACTTTATTTACCAAATCATCAATTTCAAAAGGTTTTGAAAGGAAATCATCAACGCCAATATTTTCGCAAATTCTGGCGGCGTCGGGATGTGCCGACATCATCATGATTTTTATTTCGCTGGTGTTGGGATCAGATTTAATTTCTTTTGTCAGCGTTCGGCCATCAAAACCGGACATCAGCATATCGGTAATGATCAGTTGTGGTTTTCCCTTTTCCAGTTTTTGTTGAAACTCCGCAGGATTGCAGCAGGACTCGACATCATAGTCTTCCGACAAAAGAATATTTTCGATAAGCAAACAAATGTCTTTATTGTCATCGACTACTAATATATCCATAGTTTTTTAATTGTTAAAAATGGGAAGTGAAAAATAAAAAGTGCTGCCTACATTTTTCGTGCTTTCTACCCAAACTCTGCCGCCGTGCCGCTCCATAATATCGCGGGCGATATACAAACCAATGCCGAAACCTGGAAAAGTAACTTCGTCAGCGCCGGAAACACGATAAAAACGATCGAATATTTTGTCGAGTTCCGCGGAATCCATGCCAATACCATAATCCTGCACGGAGACGGTTGCGGTGTCATTTTCTACATCCATAGTAACTTGAACCTCCGTGGCGTGCGGCGAATATTTGATGGCGTTAGTTAGTAAATTACTGATGACCTGAGCGATGCGATCGCGATCAGCAAACACCTCAATATCTTTATCGTGAGAAAGTTCGAAATGAATCTGATGACTCTGGTCGGAAGCCTTGATGTCTTCGATGGTTTCCGTCACCAGCTTCAGCAAAGAAAGTGGCTTTTGGTTCAGCGGCAATGTTCCGGATTCGATGCGGGAAAGATCCAGCATATCACCGATGAGCAAATTGAGTTTATTGACCTGATTATCGATGGTTTCCAATGAATTAAGCAGAAACTTGTCATCAGAATTTGCACGCATTTTTTTCAGCAGCTGTACGTATCCCTTTATGGTGGTGACGGGGGTTTTCAGCTCATGATTGGCAATTTTAATAAAGTCATTTTTATGCTCATCCTGTCGTTTCATATCATCAATATCGGTACTCGTGCCCACCCATCGGTTCACACTGCCTGCCTCATCCAGCTGTGGAAAGGCGCGACTGAGAAACCAGCGGTAGGAACCAGATTTGTGCCTGAAACGATGCTCAAAGACAAACGGAGTTTTCGACGTGACGCTTTCTGCCCAGACACGTATATTTTCTTCTTTCTCATCAGGATGTACGATATCAAGCCAACCGTTACCTTCCAGGAATGTGTTGTAATTTTTACCGGAATAATCCATCGTCGCCTGGTTAAAATACGTGAGGCGTCCGTCACTTTCGCTAACCCAAACGATCTGCGGCATAGAATCGGCCAAAAACCGATACCGTTTTTCGCTCTCGCTGATGTTTTTTTCGTAGTTTTTGTGCACGGTAATATCGCGCACTGTACCGGAAATGTAGGCATTTCTACCAGGCGTAGGTTCCATCAGGCGGCCGTAAAATTCAATCCATCTGGAGGTACCGTCGCGCAGATTTATTTTGGTTTGATAATGAAGATCGCCGGTTTCAGTAGCTTTGTTGAGAGCCGCGCGCCGGATTTCCATGAAATCGTGGTCGATATGTTTTTCCAGAACCTGAGAATCAATGCGTTCAGTCTTATGATCATAACCGAAGATTTCGAAAAACCGTGGTGAGAAATTGTATTTTTCCTGCGTTTCGGCATTCATGTCGAACGTCCCCAGTTTAGTGGCGTCCATAGCGGTATTCAGCTGATGATGGCTAAGCTGCAGCAGAATTTCACTGCGTTTTCGTTCGGTAATATCCTGCAAAACGCCAAGCATCCGTACAGGATTGCCGCTTTGGTCATAAAAAACTTTACCGTTTGTGGCAATCCATTTTTCGGTGTTGTTGCGATCGATAATTCTGGCTTCATACTGGTAAACACCGGTTTCTATAGCGCGCTGAAAAGCTTTGTCAACGATGTTTATCCGGTCGTCTTCCACGAGATGCTCACGTAAAAGTGCATGCGAAAAGCGCTCATTATCTTCATAACCCAATATTCTTGAGAGCGACGGGGAATGAATAATTTTTGAGGTCTTAAGGTCGATATCCCAAGTGGCAGTAAGTGAACTTTCAGTAGCCAAACGCAGACGCTCTTCCTCGTTTTCTACTTTATTTTTGATACGTACCAGACCCGTAACTTCTACGGCTATACAAACAAAATACTGAAATTCGTCTTGATCAGAATAAACAGGATGATAATCGAAATTAAAGAAAACTTCCTGTTCTCTTCCATCGCGAATTACGGGCAGAGAGTATTCCGAAGCGTGCAGCGGTTCCCGTGATGTTTTGACTTTTTCGAAAAGAGGAAAAAGCTGCTCTTCGGTTTCGGGAAATACTTCAAAAACGCTTTTGCCCAGAATTTCGTCGCTGCTTTTCTGCAAAATTTCGAGCCAGGCGTCGTTGGCATATTCAATAATATAATTGCCGGTGACCAGCGAAAATCCGAAAGGCAGTTTTCCCAAAATGCTTTCGATATTTTTTTCATGTAAAGAAAACAATGCGGATAAGAGCTTAGGCTGCATTAATAACATTTATTTGAACCGGTAAATTTAACGAATTTATTTAACTAATACTTAATTATATCGGCAAGTCATTATCGTATTCTATAACATTAATTATTATTAGGGATAAAAACGAATTGTCCGGCTGAAATTAAATATAATGAAGCAAGATGCCTCTTTCCGCCGGATACTTGAGCGAAAAGAGACTACTGTTTTAAATTACCGCACTTATTGTTTTTTGGCCCAGATACTCATTTTCCGGTCTAAAACGTCGAGCGGCAAACATCCCTGACTGAGAACTTCCGAATGAAAGTTGGCCAGATTAAACTTCGGTCCTAACTTCTTTTCATAGGTATCGCGCAGTTCGCGGATTTTCAGTGCGCCGATTTTATAACTCAATGCCTGTCCCGGCATTGCCATATACCTTTCCACTTCTGCTACGGCACTTCCCCGGTCGTAAGAAATGTTGGTCAGAAAATACTCGATCGCCTGATCACGCGTCATCGTCCCGGTGTGAATTCCTGTGTCTACGACGAGACGCACCGCACGCAGCATCTGGTCGCTCAGATAGCCCATCCGTTGGTAGGGATCTGTATAAAGACCGAACTCCGGGCCCAGCGTTTCGCAGTAGTGCGCCCAGCCTTCACCAAAGGCACCGAACCAGCCAAAACGCATGAACTTTGGCAGCTTCGTGTTTTCCTGTTGCAGCGAGATTTGATAATGATGGCCGGGAATGGCTTCATGGAGAAAAAGCGATTCCATGCCGGAAGTCACATTGAATTTCGTGGGATCCGGAATAGGAATGTAAAAAATTCCGGGTCTTTTTCCATCGGGCGTGCCGGGCATATATTCCGCGCTGGCCGTCGCTTCGCGAAACTTTTCGGTTTGCCTTATCTCAAAGGGCGTTTCGGGATTCATGCTGAACATCTGTGGCAACTTGGGTTTGATCGTCGTAAGAATGGAATTGAAACCTGCCAGGATTTCTTTCGTTGTGCTGTACGGCATAGCCTTCGGATCTGTTTTTACAAAGGAAATGAACTCGTCCAACGTTCCGGTAAAACCTACTTCTTGTTTTACTTTTTCCATTTCAGTACGCAACATGGCGACTTGCTCCAACCCCAGTTTATTGATTTCCTGCGGGGTTTTTCCCGTCGTCGTCCAGCTTTTCGCGTAGTAGGCGTAGATTTCCTTTCCGTTCGGAAGCGCGTTCAGACCATCGTTATCTCTTGATTTTGGCAGATATTCATTTTCCAGAAAATCACCCATCGCGATGTAAGTAGGAATAATTTTCTTGGTAATTGCCTCGCTGTACGCGGTAGTAAGTTGATTTTTTTGGGACGCCGTGAAGGATTTTGGAAAATTCCGGATGGGTCCAAAGAAAATATTTTTTTCCAGCGCAGGATCTGTCAGTTCGTCGGCTTTCATTTGGACGACCATTTTGGCAACCAGTGTTTTAGGCAATACGACGCCATTTTTTATTCCGTTCCGGAAATTTTCGGTGGCAACCTCCATCCACTTCGGAAAACTCTCCATCCGTTTCAGCCAGTCTTCATAATCTTTCACGGTTTTAAAAGGTTGGCTGCCTTCGCCACTGCCGAGCAAAGGAAAATCCAGCGGTAAACCGCCAAACTGGGTGAACGGAATGTACTCCGGATGGTAGGCGTAGCGTTCTATTTTATCTTTTAAAGTATAATCGAGTACATCGTAGATGGTTTTCTCATCGTCGCTAAGGCCTTTATAATCAAGCTTTTTCAGTTGATTCTGAACTGAATTATAGAAAGATATTTCACCGGAAATAAAGTCTTTATCAATATTAATGGGCAGCTGATCGTTGTATCGCCGGTCACCCTGCGCCGTGGCTTCAAGCGGGTACAACTTTAAATATTGCTCGTAATAATCGGCCGCGATGGAATCGATAGTAACCGGCGTGACGCGTGTAAGCGGCGAATCGGTTTTCTTGCAACCCACAAAATTAAAAGCAATGAGAACGATGAAGACAAAAGCACTGAAAATATTTTTTTTCATCAGAGAAAGTTTAAGAAGGCTAAATTAATTGTTTTTAATGAAAGATATTAGCGGCAAATCGGGTAATGATGCTGGTAACCCGTAATTAATTCCAAAATATTTTGCGCAATGGATCTATTTTTTATCTTTGCTGCAGCAGTTTAACAATCAAATAATTAACCTCACTTTCCTCGCAATGAAAGGGATTTTGAAAATCTACCACCCGGATGAAACTCTTAAATATCACATCCACAGCACCTATTGCAAAGCGGTCTACAGCAACGAAGAACATTTTCTTGAAGTAGAGATCATCACCGATGATTCCCTCGATCACGTCGAGGACGACTCGCTGCAGTACAATTTCCCTCAGATTTCACTTAATCTTTCTGATTTTCCGATTGACGATGCAGAATTGCCGGGCAAGACCTTCGATCTTGATGATACTCAGGACGAAACCTTTACCGACGTTAATCTGTACGACGATGCCGATGCCTATCTTTCGCAGAATAAACTTTCTTTCCGCCGCGATGCGGAGGGAGAACTGGAGTTGTTTTGGGAAGGCATTATCGACGACTTCTACACGGAATCCGGTTCGGAAATTCCGTTCAAACTGAAATGTCATTTCAAGCAGGATGAGATTTTGGTAGACGAAGATTAAGTTCCTATTTTTCCCGCTCTTAGCCATTTCTGCCTTATCTTCTGTAATATTAAGGTACTTTTGCCGTTCCATTTTAATAAAAAAAACCATGTTTCTACAAACCCCCACACAAGTTATCACTACCAATACCGAGCAGCACGTATTTTCTTTACGCGATATCCTTTTCGGCGGCGGCATTGTAGGCAACGTTATTATGGTTGCCATATTTCTCCTGGGAATCCTGGCGCTTTATATATTTCTGGAACGTTATTTTTTTATTAAACGTGCTTCGAAACTGACGCCCAACTTTCTTGATAATATTAAAGATTTTGTGCAGGACGGAAAGATCACCACTGCCATCGACTATTGTAAGACCATCGATTCGCCGGAGGCACGCATGATTGAGAAAGGCCTGGCACGCATCGGCCGCCCGATTTCTGATATTTCTAATGCCATGCAAAACCAAGGTCAGCTGGAAGTTTCGAAACTGGAGAAGAATCTCAATATCCTGGCTTCAGCTTCTGGAGCTGCGCCGATGTTGGGTTTCCTCGGTACAGTTGTAGGGATGATCATGGCGTTCTTCGAAATTTCGAACGTGACGGGAGCGGTAAGCCCCAAACTTTTGGCTTCCGGTATTTATACCGCGATGGCCACCACGGCAGTTGGATTGTTTGTCGGTATTCCTGCTTACTTTTTTTATAACATTCTGGTAACCAATGTTGACCGCCTTGTACTCAAGATACAGACGCATGTAAATGAGTTTCTTGATACGCTAAATACGCCGCTGTAATGGAATTAAGACGAAAAAACCGCGTTAACGCCGAATTCAGCATGGCTTCGATGACAGATATAATATTTCTGTTATTGATTTTTTTCATGATTACCAGTTCTGCCATCAGCCAAAGCGCCATCGACGTAAAGCTGCCAACGGCGGAAGCAGCCAATCCCAGCGTGCAGGATCCTGCAGTGGTGACCATTCAGGAAGACGGCAAATACTTTGTAAACGATAACGAAATTGCGAAAGAACAGCTGGAGCAGTATTTAGTAAATCTACTGAAAGAGGAAGAAAAGCCTTCCTTTACCATCCGAGCTGACCAGAATACCAAGCACAAAGATGTGGTTTTCGTAATGGGCATCGCCGAAACCCACCGTTACAATTTGGCCATCGCTACCACGGAAGAAAAATAAATCAGAAATGGACTATACAATTCAGCATAAAAAAAATCAAAATACGGATCGCACCAAGAGCATCATCCTGACGGTGATTATTTCTCTGCTGATCTTCTTGGGAATTTTCTTCTATACGTTTACCAAACAAATAGAAAAGTCGGAAGAATTCACCACGATGCTCATCAACTTTGGTGATAAAGAAGAAGGCCAAACCACCGAAGAACCTTCCGATCAGCAGGGCAGCCTCGCCGCTGATAACGAAATCGTACAGCCCGAACCCGTAAAAGAAGTTGCAGCTATTCCGGAAAAAATACTTACCGGCACCAATCCTGTCGCCTCCACTCCTAAAGCTGAGCGTGTGGAACCACGAAAAACCCCGGCAAAACCGGTGGAAAAGGCAGCTCCGAAGAAAACCGCTGCTACAAAACCGACAACACCAAATGCCAAAACCGGCACTGGCGATGGCAAAGGAACCGCAGCGATAGGCAATCTACTTAAAGGTCGCGGAACAAAACCCGGCACGCAAGGCGACGCTGCCACCTCCGGCAATACGGGCGATCCGCTGGGCGGAGAAGGAAACAGCGACAGCAAAATTGGCGTGGACCGCAAACTGGTCGGTTTTATTCCCGGTACCATGGGCCGTGGCGGTGCACAGCCGGCACATTCCTGTAGTGCCAGCGGAACCATTCACGTTGCGTACACCGTCGACAAAGCGGGGAATGTGGTTTCTGCACGCCGTTCCGGAGGCGTTTCGGACGGCTGTATCGTCTCCACTTCCGTAAGCTGGGTAAAGCAGTATGTGAAGGCAGAACGGTCTGCCACTTCTTCAACCGGCACGTACAGCATCACATTTTAATTAAAAAAACAATGACCGGAGAAAAATATGAGGATGCCGTTGCGTGGCTCTTCAGCCAGATTCCGAGTTATCAGAACACCGGAAAAAGTGCCTATAAACCTGGGTTAGACAATACAAGAAAACTTTGTGAATATTTTGGAAATCCACAGGAGGGACTGAAAATGATTCATATGGGCGGTACCAACGGCAAAGGTTCTACGAGTAATATGCTGGCGTCGGTATTGCAGGAAGCCGGCTACAAGGTGGGCTTGTATACTTCACCTCATCTGGTTGATTTTACGGAACGAATTCGTGTTAACGGTGAAAAGTGTGAGCGTGATTTTGTGTATGATTTTATTCAAAAACTCAAAGAACTCCCCGACGATATTCATCCTTCTTTTTTTGAATTTACGACGGTTATGGCTTTCGAGTATTTCCGTCTGCATCAAGTAGATTACGCAATTATCGAAGTAGGCCTCGGCGGCAGGCTTGATTCTACCAACATCATTCAGCCCGTGCTTACGGCGATTACTAATGTTGCTTTAGACCACCAGGACATTCTGGGCGATACTCTGGGCGAAATAGCTGTCGAAAAAGCGGGCATCATCAAAAATGGGGTTCCTTTAGTCTGTGGCGCAGAAAATCCTGAGGTTCGCGATATTTTGCAAAAAACCGCCCTGACCCAGGGAGCTGAATTTATTGATGCCACCAGCATCAGAACGGATTTAAAAAGTGATCTGCTCGGCGATTATCAGCAGAAAAACATCCGCGTTGTCATCGCGCTGGTCAACCGGTTACGAAACATTAATGTTTCCATCTCGAATGAATCTTTATCTTCCGGCCTGCTTCATGTATCCAAAAACACAGGATTTATGGGCCGCTGGTTTATTTTCTCCAAAGAACCTTTAGTGATCTGCGACACCGCTCATAACCAAGCGGGTCTTGAGCTGGTTTTTAAACAGTTGAATGCGATAAATAAAACCAAACACATTATTCTGGGTTTTGTTGCCGAAAAAAAAATAGACCAGGTTTTACCCATTTTGCCGGTGAAGAGTAAATTTTATTTTGTGAAGCCGAACGTAGCGCGGGGCCGTTCACCACAGGATTACGAAGATTTGCTGCAGAAAGAGAAAATAAATTATAAAATTTTTGAAAACCTCCAGAATGCCTATGTTTTTGCTAAACAGGAACTTAAAAACGAAGAAATGATTTTCATCGGTGGCAGCAACTTTATTGTTGGAGAATTTCTCGAAAAAAATTTGGACTTATAGAAAAACGTTGTATATTTGCCGAACCAAAATTTGAGAGATCAAACAAGGGAATAGGGCTCTTAGCTCAGTTGGTTCAGAGCATCTGGTTTACACCCAGAGGGTCGGGGGTTCGAATCCCTCAGGGCCCACAAAAAAACCTCAGTTATGCTGAGGTTTTTTATTTAGGGCGGTTAGCTCAGTTGGTTTAGAGCGTTGCGTTGACATCGCAGAGGTCGCTGGTTCGAACCCAGTACTGCCCACTAAAAACTCCACAGGAAACTGCGGAGTTTTTTTTCTTTTAATCTTAAATATATTCAGTTCCTAAGCTCCGGGCTTGCGATCGCAGAATAATCTTGTTGGCTTAACTGTCATTCTTCATAAAATTACTTTATCATCGAATCCTAATTTTTTATTTTTCGTACTACAAACGGTATTTTTTTGCACAATAGAGTTTGTTCGGGATTATTTATTAATTTTAGAACAAAACACAGCTATGTTGGTAAAGATTTACGGAAGCGCGATCTACGGTGTATCGGCGCAGACTATTACAATTGAAGTCAATGTAGATACGGGCGGCGTAGGCTACCATTTGGTAGGATTACCGGATAATGCCATCAAAGAAAGCAGCTACCGTATTTCTGCGGCGCTAAAAAATATCGGCTTCCGTATTCCCGGCAAGAAAATAACAATTAATATGGCACCGGCCGATTTGCGCAAGGAAGGTGCCGCCTATGACCTCAGCATTGCGCTCGGCATCCTGGCAGCGTCGGAACAGATTCAGGCAGAAAACCTCTCCGATTATATCATCATGGGCGAGCTGTCGCTGGATGGTGGCCTGCTGCCTATTAAAGGTGTGCTCCCCATTGCGATCAAAGCAAAAGAAGAAGGTTTTAAAGGCATTATCCTGCCCAATAAAAATATTCGGGAAGCTGCAATCGTCAGCGATCTCGAAGTGTATGGCGTTGATAATATCCGTGAAGTGGTTGATTATTTTAATGAAGGAAAGCCACTAACCCGAACGACGATTGACATACGCAAAGAATTTCAGGAAAAAATTCATCATTTTCCTAACGATTTCTCCGAAGTTAAAGGTCAGGAAACCGCCAAGCGCGCCATGGAGGTGGCCGCAGCGGGAGGTCACAATATTATCCTCATTGGTCCGCCGGGCAGCGGTAAAACGATGCTTGCGAAACGCGTCCCCACCATTCTCCCGCCACTTACTTTGAAAGAAGCCCTGGAAACCACCAAGATTCATTCCGTGGCTGGCAAGATCGGTGCAGAAACATCACTGATGACGGTACGCCCCTTTCGCAGCCCGCACCATACAATTTCTGATGTCGCGCTGGTTGGCGGCGGCAGTTATCCTCAGCCCGGCGAAATTTCGCTTGCGCATAACGGTGTTTTGTTTCTTGATGAAATGCCGGAGTTTAAGCGTACCGTGCTCGAGGTAATGCGACAGCCGCTGGAAGATCGCGAAGTGACGATCTCGCGAGCTAAGTTCACCGTTAATTATCCCGCGAGCTTTATGTTGGTCGCCAGCATGAACCCAAGCCCCAGCGGCTTTTTTCCTGATGATCCGAACAATACCTCTTCTCAGTTTGAAATGCAGCGTTATATGAGCCGGCTTTCCGGTCCGCTGCTCGACCGCATCGACATTCACATTGAGGTGCAGAAAGTAGAGTTTGACCAACTGACGGACCGCCGGAAAGGTGAAAACAGCGCAGACATCCGAAAAAGAGTTTTGCGCGCGCGGGAAATACAGTCCCTGCGCTTCCGCGATCTGGAGATTCATTATAATGCACAGATGGGCCCACGCGAGATCGAAAAATATTGTGAGTTGGATGACGCCGCTAAAACATTAATCAAAACAGCCATGGATCAGCTTAATTTATCTGCACGTGCCTACGACCGGATTTTAAAAGTGGCGCGCACCATCGCTGACCTCGAAGAAGCGGAAAACCTCGACTCCGCACATGTTTCTGAGGCAATACAATACCGCAGTCTTGACCGCGAATTCTGGAATGTGTAGGAATATTCAAGTTTAAATCATCCGGGGAAAAACGGAAATTTAACTTGAAATAAACGGCTTGATCATTTTTCGGTTGCGCTCTTTCAGTTCAAAACCAAGATTATAAGAAAATCCGATTCCTAAAGTCTGCTTCATCTGCAGCTTCTGCAACTGATCGTGGTCGTACATTAAGTCGACACTTACAACCGTGGTGATGAATTTATTAAATTTAATATTTAGCGTTCCGTTGTAGGCAATATCCACCCGTTCCGGATCCGAAATATAATTGCTGAAGAGATTCAGCTGATTTACCAGATTGATATCTTTGAAAATCTTCAGCCGGTACAACACATTCACCAAAGCACCAAGCTCTGAACGCACTGCCTGACCATCTCTTTCCAGACCATAGCGACCGGCTTTCTGAAGGAACGGATCCGTCACAAAAGTGAATTTACCATTGACCGGACGGAAGATGACCTGAAAATTTTCCTCAGGATTGTACAGGATACCGACCCCCGCGTACAGATAACCCGGCGACATAAAACGCGAGATCCGATCGTCGAAAGTAGGATTGGGCGTGGCGGTATAATTATAGCCCGTCGCAAACTGTGAAAGAAACTGAAAACCCGTTGAGAGGTAGAAATTCCGGCCTACATCATATCCGTAGTTGCTCATCACACTGATGAAGTCTTCCGTTTTGCGTGAAGATTCACCCTGGGAAGCCACAAAACCATAGCCGAGCTGCATATTATTATCAAGAAAATGACGCCCGTTTTTATAACTAAGATTATAGTTTATTTTACCGATAATTCCGATATTATTATTTCCACCCGAGTTCCAGTTTGAGTAAGAAGACTGGTTAAAGACTACATTGTTCTGCCCATGATAAAACCATTTGATGGGATCTTTGCGCTGTAACAAATTATAAGGCGTCACCGGAATCTCATCCTCCACTGCCGCCAAGGCCGGCGGCTTCGGTATCACCAGCGTATCACGGAAGTGAACTTCAAAACGTTCGTATTTTGGCTCAGCCAAACTGTCCAGGTCGAGCAACTGAGCATTCCAGCGGTGCTGAGCCGTAGAATCGATTTGAACAAGTATTTCAGGACGTATCTGGGCCCAAGTAGCGGCTGAACAGAACAGAACTGCGAAAAATAACAGGTTTCTCATAGTGCACAAAAATAAGACAAACAAACGGAAACACAGAAATTGCGGACGCCAAACTTGCCACTTTTGACTGTTTTTCAGTACTTTTAAAAAAACCTTTGGCCATAATTTCAGCATTGGAGTTTTGGTTTCAGTTTTGAGAGTTTTGCCGCAATGTTTAAAGACACACTGGACTTCAACGCCGTTTTATATGCAGCTCTTATCGTTACCGCGATGTGGCTCGGATTTCTTGTGCAGAATCTGGGCGGCTTTCCCGGGTGTACGGGCGCGATTATTCCGCTGAACCCATCCGGCTTGAAAGGCATTTTCTTATCTCCCTTTTTGCATGGGAATATCGAGCATATTTTTGGTAATTCCGTTCCTATTTTTGTTCTTGTTTTTTTACTCTTTCAGTTTTATCCATTTATTGCAAAAAAAGTTTTGCTTACGGGCTGGCTTGTGACGGGCTTTCTCGTCTGGCTCCTTCCTTCGATT
This sequence comes from Flavobacteriales bacterium UBA6693, assembly GCA_002454815.1. Lineage (GTDB taxonomy): Bacteria > Bacteroidota > Bacteroidia > Flavobacteriales > Weeksellaceae > Kaistella. The sequence goes on along the minus strand of DKJL01000006.1, from coordinate 355,412 downwards.
GATATTTATACTGGGGAGTTTACGCAGGTTTGTATTATCGGGGCAAGCGGCGTTGTTTATGCTCTCGCTTTCTTTTTGTTTTTCAGTGGAATTTTCAGGTGGAATATGAAATTGCTTACGGTTTCTATGGTCGTTGCACTTTATTATGGAAGTTTAATTTGGGGCGTTCTACCCGAAGAATTGTTTTCGCATCTTGCAGAACCCAGCCGGATTTCGTGGCAGTCACATCTTTCCGGTGCCGTAATCGGTGTTATGATGGCTTTCATTTTTCGCAGGTCCGGAGAACAGAAAAAGCGTTTTATATGGCAGTTTCCCAATTACTACAGCGAGAAGGACGACAAACTTTGGCAGCAATACCGCGAGGATCATCCCGATGACTTTCTTGATCTTCCTCAAAAGAAAAAAGACAACGTTTGGGAACATCTCGATGAGCTTCGGAAGAATGAATAATATTTATTATTTTTGAAGAAAAGCCGCCTATGCGCTCCGACGAAATCTTGTACGCTATTGCACTGCGCCGCTGCCCGTTGGTTGGCGACATGGTTTTCCGAAAGTTGGTGCGCGAAGTAGGTTCGGCACGGCAGGTTTGGGAACTTTCGAGATCCGGACTGGAAAATATTTACGGCATTGGCCGCCGCATTGCGAGCGAAATCGGAAATGACGAGCACCTTCGTTTTTCCGAAAAAGAAATAAAATTTTGCGAACAGCGAAACATCAAAATTAATTTGCGCCATCTGGGCGAACTTCCCGCCGCTCTCGACGAGTGTGAAGATGCTCCCGCGATTCTTTATCAAAAAGGCGGTGATCAAAATAACTTTCAGACCCTTAGCATCGTTGGCACACGCAACATCACGCATTACGGAAAACAGTTTATAGCTGATTTGTTGGAAGAATTAAAATCGTTTCCCATAGCCACCGTCAGCGGACTGGCTTTGGGCGTTGACACTGAAGTTCATCGCGAGTCCATACGCCGGGAAATTCCTACGGTCGCTGTTCTCGCGCACGGATTTCATACACTGTATCCCTCTAAAAACCGGTCATTAGCTCATAAAATTCTCGAAGCTGGCGGAACTTTATACACTGAATTTAACTCTTCCCAAAAGCCGGACCGCGAAAATTTTATTCAGCGCAACCGCGTGATCGCCGGCCTTTCTGCCAGCACCATTGTTGTAGAAACCGCTTTCGGCGGCGGCTCGATCAGCACGGCCACTTTTGCAAACAATTATAACCGCGATGTTTACGCTCTGCCGGGGCGTATTGATGAAAAATACAGCCAGGGTTGCAACCAGCTCATTTATCAGAACAAAGCGATGGCTATTTCTACCATTAGTGGCTTGCTGAAACAATTAAACCTTTCATCAGAAAAAATTTCTGAAGAGCTTTTTCCCAGTTCAGAAATAAAAGTTTTACCGTCCGGAGTTCAATTACAAATTGTGCAGCAACTGGACCGTGTGAAGCCGCTTTCGCTGGATGACATCTCAGAACGGCTGGATTTGCCCACTTATAAAATTTTACCTGATTTACTGCAGCTCGAATTGGCGGGACACATCCGTGCTTTATCCGGCCGGCAATATCTTGCACTTTAAATCATATTTAATTTAAATCAGTGTTTATATTTTCCGTAAATTTTAGGTGCAGATTTTAAGCGACTCAACGCGCTTTTTCCTTATTTTTAAATAAAGTTAAAATTTACTATTATCCGGCTGCGCTTTCAAAAATTCCTTAAATTTGTTAGTACCAAAATAAAAGCATGGAAGAAAGAGACGTACAGCAGCAAGTACAGGAATTTATGGCCACCGTAGAAGCCAAGAATCCCAGTGAGCCAGAATTTCTGCAGGCAGTAAAAGAAGTAGCAGTCACCGTAATTCCATTTATCGAAGCACACCCGCAATATAAAGGCAAAAAGCTGCTGGAGCGTATGGCAGAACCCGAACGCGCCATTACTTTCCGTGTCTGTTGGGTAGACGATGCCGGTGAAATTCAGGTGAACCGCGGCTTCCGCATCCAAATGAATTCGGCAATTGGCCCTTATAAAGGTGGAATTCGCTTCCATCCTACCGTCAATCTTTCCGTACTTAAATTTCTTGCCTTCGAGCAAACATTTAAAAATTCGCTTACCACTCTGCCTATGGGAGGCGGTAAGGGCGGCGCTGACTTCGATCCGAATGGAAAAAGCGATATGGAAGTAATGCGTTTCTGCCAGGCCTTTATGACAGAACTTTGCAAACATATCGGTCCGGAAACCGACGTGCCGGCCGGCGATATTGGCGTTGGCGCACGCGAAATCGGGTATCTATTTGGCCAGTATAAAAGAATACGCAATGAGTTTACCGGCGTTCTTACCGGCAAAGGGCTTGCCTATGGCGGTTCGCTTATCCGCCCTGAAGCCACGGGATATGGCGTCGTTTATTTCTGCGAACAAATGCTGAAAACAATCGGCGAGGACATTGCGGGGAAAATTTTTACCGTTTCCGGTTTTGGCAACGTTGCCTGGGGAGTCATTAAAAAAGTGGCCGAGCTCGGCGGCAAAGTTGTAACGATTTCCGGGCCCGATGGATACATCTACGACGAGGCAGGAATAAGCGGTGAAAAGGTCGATTATCTTTTAGAATTACGCAATTCCGGAACGAACCGCGCGGAAGATTATACCAAGAAATTTCCCGAAGCCGTATTCTACGCGGGAAGACATCCCTGGGAGGTGAAATGTGATGTCGCAATACCTGCTGCTACACAGAATGAACTAACACTGGAAGACGCAGAAATGTTGGTTGCTAACGGAGTACTTTGTGTGACCGAAGCCGCAAACATGCCTTCGACGCTGGACGCCATCAGTTGTTTTCTCAAAAATAAAGTATTGTTTTCACCAGGCAAAGCTTCTAATGCTGGTGGTGTTGCCACTTCCGGTCTGGAAATGACGCAGAACTCCATTCGCCTGAATTGGTCTTCGGATGAAGTCGATACGCGTTTAAAAGAAATCATGATCGGTATTCACCAGGCCTGCCGCAATTACGGTAAAGACGAGGAAGGATACATTAACTATGTAAAAGGCGCTAACATAGCAGGCTTTGTGAAAGTAGCAGAAGCAATGCTGGCGCAGGGCGTAGTCTAATTCATCATTTTCGCTGCTGCTTTTTTCTTTAATTTTTTGAATTGAAATATTCAATTCAGTTCAGATTTCGAAAGAGCGGATAATACACTTACGTTTCCGGTTTAATTAAACTATTGACAAACCGTCATTATTTAAATTAAACCGGAAATATTTTTGTTTAAATATTAGTTTGTACGCAGATAATCTTCTCCGTCTAAAGTTCTTTTCAGATAGATTGCCGTTTTACTTTCTTTGTTGCGTGCGACTTCCTGCGGCGTGCCCGCGGCCACCACGGCACCCCCTTCATCGCCGGCGCCGGGGCCAATATCGATAACCCAGTCGCTACCCGCGATTACCTGCATATCATGTTCTACCACGATAACCGTGTTGCCGGCATCCACTAATTTTTTCAGCTGCAGGATGAGTTTTTCCACATCTGTCGGGTGAAGTCCCGTCGTCGGTTCGTCCAGAACAAACAAAGTATTGCCACGCCCCAAACGCTGTAATTCCGTTGCCAGCTTAATTCTTTGCGCCTCCCCACCGGAAAGCTCAGTTGCCGGCTGCCCCAGCCGCAGATAACCGAGTCCTACTTCCCGCAGAATATTTAAAGAACGCATAACAGCCGCATCAGATTTAAAAAAAACAGCGGCTTGATCCACCGTCATCGCCAGGACTTCCGCAATATTTTTTTCCCGATAAGTAATTTCCAGCGTTTCTTTATTATAGCGCGTACCGCCACACACGGGACACGGGGCGTAGACGCTGGGCAGAAACAGCAGTTCCACCATTACAAAACCTTCGCCTTCACAATTGGGGCAACGGCCTTTGCCAACATTAAAGGAAAACCGGCCTGTATCGTAATGCCGCGCGCGCGCCATTTTGGTTGCGGCAAATAATTTACGCACCGCGTCAAACAAACCAGTGTACGTTGCCAGGTTAGAACGTGGTGTGCGGCCAATGGGTTTCTGATCAACAACCACCAAACGTTTTATAAGTGAGGCTCCTTCTGTAATTTTGCCACCCAATGTTTTCACCACATCCTGCTGCAAAGCATCTTCCACTTCTTCAGCTGGAACCGATGCAGTGCCCAGATGATCGGTAACCAATTCTACCAGCACCTGACTTACCAAACTGCTTTTTCCGGAACCGGAAACACCCGTAACACTCGTTAGAACACCCAGCGGCAAAGCAACATTTAAGTCCCGCAAATTATTGCGTGTGACCCCTGTTAACTGAAGCCAGCCCGTGGGCGTCCGGGGGACATCTCCCATGAATGGTTCTTGATTAAACAGATGCAGCCTGGTCTTGGAATCGGCAATATTCTTCAGTCCCTTGGGTGGACCACTGTACAGTATTTCACCTCCGCCTTCACCGGCTGCAGGTCCCACATCTACAAGCCAGTCGGCATGCCGAATCACGTCCAGTTCATGCTCCACCACGAACAGCGAATTTCCGGCGGCCTTCAAGCCGTCGAGCGCTTTTAATAAAGCTTCAGTGTCAGCAGGGTGCAAACCGGCGGAAGGTTCATCCAGAACATAGACCACGCCGAACAGATTACTGCGCACTTGGGTGGCCAGGCGCAAACGCTGATGTTCGCCCGGCGATAATGTCGGCGTACTTCGCTCCAGCGATAAATAACCTAAGCCCAAATCCAGCAGAACAGACAGTCGTGCCACCAGGTCTTCCGCAATTCTTTGTGTCACCAAAACTTTTTCCTGATGATTTTTTGTAAGTTTCGCGAGACCCGGCGCTGAGCCGTCTCCGTACGGAACGAAAATACTGTATAATTTCTTCAGCGGCAGCCGCGAAATATCGGCGATATCATAACCGGCGAATGTAACCGACAGCGATTCCTGCCGCAGTCTCTTGCCATGGCAGACCGGACATTCATTACTGAGCATGTATCTGGAGACCCGTTTTTTCATGAGGGCACTCTGCGTATTGGCAAAAGTGTGCAATACGTATTTTTTTGCACCCATATAAGTTCCCATATAGCTGGGTTCTCTTTTTTGCTTCAGCGCCTTTCGCGTTTCTTCCGGCGTCAGCCCGGCGTATACAGGAACCTGCGGCTGTTCGTTGGTAAAAAGAATCCAGTCGCGCTCTTTCTTGGGTAAATCTTTCCAGGGACTATCGACATCATAACCCAACGTTACAAGAATATCGCGAAGGTTTTGTCCCTGCCAGGCGGTTGGCCAAGCAGCGATGGCCCGTTCGCGAATGGTAAGGGACGGGTCCGGAACCATGGTTTCTTCATTGACTTCATAAACGCGTCCTAAACCGTGGCAGCGGGGACACGCGCCTTCCGGTGTGTTGGCCGAAAAAGATTCTGCATATAAAAGTGGTTGCCCTTTTGGATAATCGCCGGCGCGTGAATATAACATCCTTAAAAGGTTAGACAGCGTGGTAACAGAGCCAACTGATGACCGTGTGGTAGAAGAGCCACGTTGTTGCTGCAGCGCTACGGCAGGCGGCAGACCGTCGATTTCGTCCACGACAGGAATAGGCATCTGATGAAAAAGGCGGCGTGCATAAGGTGATACCGATTCCAAATACCGGCGTTGCGCTTCTGCGTATAAAGTGCCGAAAGCCAGCGAAGATTTGCCTGAACCCGAAACTCCGGTGAAAACCACGAGCGCATCGCGCGGAATATCGAGACTTACATTCTTAAGGTTATTTTCCCGAGCGCCGCGCACCCGTACCAAGCCATTACTGTTTGGAAATGCTGATTTTTCTTCATTCATGCGCAGAGGAGTTCAAAAAATATGCCCTCTGTTTATCTGGATTTTACAACCTTTTCGATTACTTTAGAAATAAAAATGAGACAAAGAACAAGTGCTCTCATTTAAATAAAATAGCTGCAATCAGCATTAAAAATTTAACAAACATAAAACTTGAAGCAAGCTGTAGAGAAAGTAACGAGCAGAATCGACGGCGGGAGTAACGATTCCTAAAATAAGTAAAGACGGTAAACTTAAAGAAAAACCGTGAAAGAAATTTAGCGGGAAAGCATGCAACAACCTACTTTGACAGATATTTCTTAACCATGGTTTCGAAATGGTCAACGTCAAAAGGCTTTGCCAGATAATCATCAGCGCCGGCCCGTCGGGCGAGAGACTCAATGTCGCTGTTGGCAGAAAAATAAATCACGGGAATATTTCGCAGTGTTTCGTTCGATTTTATTAATCGGGTGGCTTCTACGCCGGGGAGATCGGGCAGCCAGTTGTCCATCAAAATGAGATCGGGCTGGTACTCTTCTAATTGAGTTTCTACCGCATTGGTTGTCGGCGATGTCCTGACGGTGCACCCCAAATCTTCCAAAATTTCCGTACACAGCTCCAGGATTTCCAGATTATCATCGAAAATAAATACTTTACGGGGACGTGTTGCCAAATCATTATTTTCAGGCATTACTCAATTCATTTATGTAATTTGACATTTCTTCAATCTCTAGTACCGCATCAATTTTGGCTTCCAATGCTCCCTGCTCAGGCATGTACGCTACAAGCGCGCTTGCGGGATCCTGAATGACTGCAGTTCCGCCGGCAGCTTTCGCTTTCTTCAGTCCAGCAGCGCCGTCTCGGTTGGACCCGGACAGCAATAAACACACCAAACTTTCGCCGTACACCTCGGCAGCACTTTCGAAAGAAACATCAATAGAAGGGCGGGAAAAATTGACCTTCTCGGACGCGTCCAGCGAAAATGTATGGTCATTTTCTATCAGTACATGATACCCGGGCGGTGCGATGTAAATGGTTGCAGGCCTGATTTTTTCTTTTTCTTCCAACTCTTTTACCGACAACTGCGTTTTGGCGGACAGAAGGTCGGTGAGTAAACTGTCTTTCCCGGACTTTCGGTGCATAACGAGAATTATCGGAAAGCTAAGATCGCGGCGCAGATTCGGCAATACTTTTAAAAGCACTTCCAGACTGCCGGCCGACCCGCCGATAATTAAAGCTTGACAGGATTTCATTTAATGAATTTTGCGCCAGATTTTCTCGGAACTGTGCCGTTCGTATTTTTTAGAAATAGTAGAAAAGTCTAACGTTTCCTTTGTTCCTAAAGCCAGATAACCGAATTCGGCCAGGCTGCCATCAAACAATTCAAAGACCTTCATCTGCAGTTGTCGGTCGAAATAGATAATCACGTTCCGGCAAAGTATCAGTTGAAATTCATTAAAAGAATTATCTGTCACCAAATTGTGGGTGGAAAAAATAATTTTCGCTCGCAACTCGTCCTGCAGTTTTCCCAGAGAGTAATTGGCCGTATAATAATCTGAGAATTCCTGGTTACCGCCGGCATCGATGTAATTCTCGGTATAAAGTTTTATTTTGCTCAGCGGAATCATTGCCTGAGAGGCATTTTCCACCACTGCGCTATTGATGTCGGTAGCGTAGATCAGCGATTTCTGCAGCAAATTGAGTTCCTTTAAAAATATAGCGACCGAATACGCTTCTTCTCCCGTACTGCAGCCGGCGATCCAGATTCGGATGAAAGGATAAGTGCCGAGGCGTGGCAAAATGTCGGTACGCAGCGTTTTGTAAAAAGAAGGATCCCGGAACATTTCTGTAACGTTGATGGTAATTTCCTCCAGAAAACGTTTAAAATAGCTGGGTTCCGTTCTGATTTTATATCTGAATTCCGCAAAACTAACGAAACTGTCGAGCTCGTAAAGCCGAACGATTCTGCGCCGTAACGAAGCCCGGGAGTAACCGGTAAAATCGTATCCGTATACCTCCAGCACGTCGCCGAGCAGCATCTCGATGTATTCATCATATTTGTCGGCTGAATTCATAAATCAATCAATTATGTTTTTTAGCAGTGCCAAAAGCTCGTCAACATTCACGGGTTTAGATATGTATCCATCGGCACCCGCCTCCAGACATCTTTCGCGATCGCCGCTCATGGCCTGGGCGGTAATCGCGATCACGGGAATGTCTTTCAGGTCTTCATCATTTTTCATTACGGCAATGGCTTCGTAACCATCCATCTCGGGCATCATCATGTCCATCAGCACAACGCCGACATTTTTGTTGGCAGACAATAACTGCAGTCCTTTTTTGGCACTCGTGGCAGAGACGCACTGAAATTTTTTGGCTTTCAGCACCGCATCGAGCGCAAAAATGTTTTTGTGGTCATCGTCGATGATGAGAACTTCTTTCCGGTTTTTCATAGCAGAAGTTTAAATTTTATCATATAACCAAACTCTCAGTAACGAGACCAGCTGATCAATATCCACCGGTTTCGAAATATAATCCGAGGCACCTACCGCGATGCATTTTTCGCGGTCGCCCATCATGGCTTTTGACGTTACCGCCAAAACGGGAAGATTGCTGAACTTCCGTATCGATCGGATTTCGCGGATGGTGTCGTAGCCATCCATTTCTGGCATCATCATATCCATCAGTACCACATCGATCGACGGATCTTTCTCTAAAATCGCCATCGCTTCTTTTCCATCCATGGCCGGCAACACTTTCATGCCATGTACTTCCAGCGCTTTAGTGAGCGAGAATATATTACGCACATCATCGTCTGCAACGAGCACTGTTTTGTCTTTCAGAATATTGCGCAGTTCGCCTACATTCTGAAAACCTCCGTTTCTTTCATGCTGTTTTTTATTTTTTTCTTCCACTAAATGTAAGAATAATCCTGCTTCGTCGAGAATGCGCTGGTAGGAATAGGCAGTTTTTACTACAATCGAATCTGCATATTTTTTAATACGGTTTTCCTCTCCTTTAGAAAGATTTTTACCCGTGAAAACAATGATCGGCAACTGTTCCAGACCGTTGCTTTGTTTGATGGTTTCTAAAGTTTCGTAGGCATTTTTGTCCGGAACGCCCATATCCAGAATAACGCAGTCTACTTCTTTATTTTGCAGCAAATCAATACTTTGCGCAACGTTGTTCACGATGTCTGTATTAATATTATTGGTGGTGAGGAAATAACTTAAAGCTTTTGCGTGCTGCTCATTTTCTTCTACGATGAGCACTTTTTTTGGTGAACGATTGAGCGCATGCTCCAGTTTTTTGAAGATCTCCTGCATCTGCTCCAGTGCAAACGGTTTGTTAATAAAATCCACGGCACCACGCAGCAGGCTTTCCTGCTTGAACTTCATCGATGACATGATGTGAACCGGAATCGGCTTGGTTTCCGGATTCGATTTCAAGGCATCCATTACCTGCCAGCCGTCCATTACCGGCAACTGGATATCGAGTAAAATCGCCAGTGGCTTATAGTGCTGCGCCATCTCCAGGCCAACGTCACCTCGTACTGCCACCACACCTTTATAGTCTTTCTTGCGCGCATAATCGAGAAGAATCTTAGCAAAAGCGGTATCGTCCTCGATGATGAGAATTACTTTGTCCTGCGCGGTAATTTCTTCACGGTCGTCGGGGATCGGCTGCGGAATCTGATCCGCAATAAATCTCTTCGGCAATTCCTCAGTTATTTCAGGCTGATAAACGGGTTTTTCTGATTGCGAGGTGTCCGGAATTTCCACGGGCTTGGTGGCATCGACCGGCAATATCAGTGTAAAAGTACTTCCGACGCCTTCGGTACTTTTGAGTTCTATTTCGCCGCCAAGCAAACGGGCCAGCTCGCGGCTGATGGACAATCCGAGTCCTGTACCACCGTATTTTCGTTGGGTGGAACCATCGGCCTGTTGGAACGCCTCGAAAACCATCTGGATTTTCTCCGGGGCAATGCCGATCCCGGTGTCGGTAACGCTGAAATGTACTTTCTGAGTGCTTTCATCCAAAGTAATGTTCAGCGTGATACTTCCTTCTGAGGTAAATTTGATCGCATTGGAAAGAAGGTTTTTTAAGATCTGTTCCAGACGCATTTTATCAGTATTCAAGACGCTGGCGGCTGTGGTGTCTGTCTCAATTTTCAGATCAAGATTTTTTTCTTTCGCCTGTGGTGCAAACAGCATTTTCATGTCTTCGCTTACTTCGAGCACCGTAACTTCCTGGATTTCCAGTGTCATTTTGCCGGCTTCGATTTTTGAAAGATCAAGAATTTCATCAATCAGGGTTAATAGTCCCTGGCCTGAACTCTGCATCACCTCAGCGTATTCTACATACTGTTTATCCAGATCCTCGCTGTCGGTCATTAATTTTGACAATAACAGAATTGAGTTAAGCGGTGTGCGCAGCTCGTGGGACATATTTGCCAAAAATTCTGACTTGTATTTGGTGCTTTGCTCCAAAGCCGCGGACTTTTGCTGGATGTCGATATTTCGCTGCTCGATCATTATATTCTTTTCTTCCAGCAGGCTGGTTCTTTCTTCCAGTTCCTGGTTACTTTGCAGCAATTCTTCCTGCTGTACGCGCAGTTCCTCTTCGGAAGCAAGCAGCTTTTGAGACTGTGCTTCCAGTTCTGCATTAATATTTTCAAGTTCCGAATGCTGGGTTTGCAGTTCTTCAGACTGTGCCTGCGTTTCTTCGAGCAGTTCCTGCAGCTTGATGCGGCTTTGCGCACCAAAAAAAGCTAAGCCTACATTTCCGGCAACGGCGGCCAAAAATTCCAGTTGTAAGGGCGTGTACGGATGAGTCGCCCCCACTTCAATAACTCCCAGCGGAATATTATAGCGCGTAATCGGGATCGCAACAATGTTTTTGGGCTTTGTATTTCCGGTAGCAAAACTTACGGTGAGGTCCATGTTTTCAATGTTTTCCACCATAATCTGTGACTTGGACCGGAAGGCCTGACCGGCAATTCCTTCACCAACTTCCAGCTTTTTCGCTACAGATTCCGCCAGTGCATACCCACCCGCAAGGTGCAAGTGGTTATCCTCCTGCTGCAGATAAATGGCCGCAACGCGGCTGTTGGTGTGCTCTATGATACTTTCCAGAATATCCGAAGCCAAAACTTCGATCCGCTTCTCACCCATCATGCGGTCATTCAGCTGTGCAATCGCTGTACTGAGCCACTCTTTCTCTTCTAATGTGGTGAAGGAATTCTGCAGCGACTTTGCCATACGGTTGAGCGGATCGGCAACGCTCCCAAGAATATCTTTCGCCTTTTCGTCCAGCAGGATGTTATAATCTCCGTCTGAAATCTGCGCGGTTACTTCTTCGATAGCCAACAGACGTTTTTCGGTTTCGATATTTTTGAGCTCCAGCTCATCGTTAAGGCCATTCTTTGCTTCGTATTCGCTGGTAACTTTACGATAGAACACAAGTGTGATGATGATGGCCAGAAGTGCAGAAATAATAATGAGAATAGGTGTGTAGGAAGCAAACTGGTTCATGCTGTGCGTTCGTTGCTCCAGTGTAGTTTGTTCTTCGGTCCTCATTGCTCGTACCGTCCGGCGGATCTCGTCCATGTGAACTTTACCTGCAAGTAGCTGCTCAGCAGTTACTTCTTTTTTTTGGCGCTTGTAATTAAGATTGTCATCCAAAGTCGTCAGACGAGCTTCGATGCTGCTTTTCAGCATCTCAAGATTTCTGGCTTGTTCCGGTGTGTCGGTAATCTCTGAAGAAACGGCGGCAAGTCCATCAGCAATTTCGGATTTGGCCTGAGTATAAGGTTCCAAAAACCGTTGGTTTCCTGTGAGCAAATAGCCTCGCTGTCCCGTTTCCGCATCTTTAACAAGCGAAAAAAGACGATCGAGGTTTCTGATGACTTTATTGCTGTGACTCACCATATCAGAACTATCCACCAAATTATTGATGCTGATAAAGGAGGCGGTAGAACTGATGATCAAAACAACTAAGGAAAAACCTAAGCCGTAGAACAGATTTTTTTTAAGTGTCATAATATTATAGTGGTTTCACTAAGTTTAGCGTGAAGCGGAATGTAGAAATAAAATTCGGATCCTTCTCCGACGGTGCTGTGAACGCCGATACGACCGCTGTGCCGCGCGATGATTTCCTGGCAGATATGAAGACCGATCCCTAACCCCTGGAAACGCTCTGAGGTTTCTTCAACCCGATAAAATTTGTCAAATATCTTTTGCTGATGTTCTTCCGCCATTCCGATGCCGTAATCGCGCACCGCAAAGTACAGTTCATCGCCACGTACCTCTGCGGTTACGACGATTTCGTTTGCATCCGGCGCATATTTAATGGCATTGGTGATGAAGTTGACGATGACCTGCTCCAGGCGCATTTCGTCTCCAAAAACTTCAGATTCCACAAAACCGCGATGGTGGAGTTTGATGTCCGGGTTCGCTTGCTGCAGAACTTCCAGCAGATGAAAGAGCAACTCTTCGAAAGAGAAATATTTTTTGTTGAATTTGAGTTTTCCGCTTTCAATTTTCGAAATATCCAAAAGGTCGGCAATAAGGATATTCAGCTTTTCGATGTGATTCTGTACCTTTCTAAGACGGGTGCGCACCGTCTCGGTATCACCTTTATCAAGGCTGCGCTCCAGCAACTGGATGTATCCTTTTACGCTTGTCATCGGTGTTTTCAGCTCGTGGCTGGCGATGCTGATGAATTCGTCTTTTTTGCGTTCGGCCTCTTTCCGGAATTCAATTTCCTCGAGCAGCTTTTTCTGCATTTCATTAAGGGCCCGGCTTTGCTCATAAATTCGATAAAAGGTCTTCACCTTCAGCAGTAAGATATTCATATCCACCGGTTTACTGATATAATCCAGCGCACCGGAGGAATAACCGCGCGTAATCAGCTTTACATCGGCAGTGGCAGCAGAAAGAAAAATAATAGCAGTTTCTTTGGCTTTACTGTAGCCGGAGATGGCTTCTGCGACTTCGAAACCATCCATCTCGGGCATCTGAACATCCAGAATAATCAGAACATACGATTTCTTTAAGATTTTCTTTAATGCTTCCTCGCCGGACGAGGCCGTATCGACTTCAAAATCATTTTTCTCCAGAACTTTCTTCAGGGAAATAATATTTTCCGGTGAATCATCGACAATCAAAATCATTTCAAGAAAAAATTAAAATTAGCTATAAAAGTGACCAAAGGTAATAATTTTGAATTTTAATGTCCCTGCCCTGAAATTTCGCGGAAATCACGTCATGCATGATAACATTTAAAACAGCAGATTCAAGTAGCACCGCATAATCTTTTCAAAACCAATTAAAAAATCAAATCCGACCGGAACTAAAGTTTTAATTACTTTTACCCAAATTTTCAGTTTTATGGTTTTAAGCAGAATTTGGAGCGGGTTTATCATCGTTGCCATCATCGTTGCCAGTATAAAATATTTGGCTTCCGATAATTATAAAGCAATCTACAATGACATGGTGGTCGGGAAAAGTGGTGACACCGTCCGAATTGCAACGCAAATAAGTTCAGCTTTTGATCCGGAAATACAAAAAGGCCTGACGAAAAATTTAAATTATGAAGAAAACAGAATTCATTACCAAATAGATTCTGCCACTTCTCAGGTTGAAGTTTATCGTATTCAGGAAACCGACGGTGTCATAGGAACCTCGGAAACGGCCGTAAAAATCTGCCTTGGCCTGATCGGTATTATGACCTTGTTTATGGGTTTTATGAGCATCGCTGAAAAAGCCGGTGGCATCAATTTACTCTCCCGAATGATTCAGCCTTTCTTTTGTAAACTTTTTCCCGAAATTCCGAAAAACCACCCTTCTTTCGGTCATATGCTGCTGAATTTTTCGGCCAATCTGCTGGGCTTGGATAATGCGGCGACGCCGTTTGGTTTAAAGGCAATGGAAAGTCTGCAAACTTTGAATCCAAATAAAGAGCAAGCCAGTAATTCGCAGATCATGTTTCTGTGTTTGCACGCTGGTGGACTAACTTTAATCCCCGTTTCGATTATCGCCATACGGGCATCCATGGGTTCAGTAACCCCAACCGACATTTTTCTGCCTTGCATGATTGCCACTTTTGCGGCAACGATGGCGGCGATGATCGTAGTTTCACTTTATCAAAAAATTAATCTACTGCAGCCTGTGGTTATTGCTTATGTTGGTGGAATCTCTGTGTTGGTAGGATTGCTCGTGGTTTATTTGGTGAATTTGAGTAAAGAAGGTTTGGATAATTTCAGTATGTTATTGAGTAACGGAATAATTTTGCTGATTTTCTTTGCCATCGTCTTAGGAGCGGTTTATAAAAAAATTAATGTTTTTGATGCTTTTATCGATGGTGCGAAAGAAGGTTTCTGGACTTGTGTGAAAATTATACCTTATTTAGTTGGCATGTTGATCGCCATTTCTTTGTTAAGAACCTCCGGCGTTTTTGATGTTTTAATTGACGGTATGAAGTGGGTGGCGATGGTCGTTGGATTTGACACCAGATTTGTTGATGGTTTACCCACTGCTTTAATCAAACCACTTTCGGGTTCTGGTGCGCGAGGAATGATGGTCGACACGATGCAAACTTTCGGAGCAGACAGTTTCCAGGGAAGACTCGCTGCGGTTTTACAGGGGAGTTCGGATACCACTTTCTACGTGATTGCCGTATATTTTGGTGCGGTAGGAATTAAAAATACACGTTATACAGTGACGGCGATGCTTTTAGCAGATTTAGTTGGAGTGATTACTTCAGTCATTTTGGCCTATATTTTCTTTGCCTAAACATTTATTAATAAATTAAAAACTCATGATTCAAGATAAAGATTACATCATCAGAATAGTAAAACAATTTTCAGAATTTCTTTCTAAAATGATTTTAGGAGGCGACAGCGGGGGCGACGAAATAGAACTCCAGCGCGTTTTTGATACCAATATGAATGATACTTTCAAAATGAATTTTGAAACCTTGTCTGCCATGCCTACAGAGGAAATCGTTCAAATGATCATTGAGAAAGAAAAAAGCCATCATATTCCGTATTTTGAATTGTTGGGAAATCTGTTTTACTTTAAAAATAAAGAAAATCCGAACCCTGACTTGGCGGAAAAAGCTAAAGTATTTTACGAACACTATTTGCAAACGAGCGGAATTTTCTCCATGCCAATTGTGACTAGAATCGGGGAGTTGAAAAAAGTATAAAATTGAATGAAAGAATTACAAGTACTCCTCTCTGAAAAAAAGGAAACTCTTCAAAAATTACAAAACAAATTAACCCTCTTAGGTTGGATTCGGGTGGTTATTTTTCTTGCCATTACCTATTTTTTCTTGCAGTATTTTATTTTTGAAAGTGGTGTAAAAATCCAATTGTATCTGGCGATTTCCTCTACCATTCTCTTTTTTATTTTTGGATATTTTCTGGTCGATTTAAAGGAGAAATTGCAGTTTTTTAGAAATTTTCTTCATATTGGAAATGAAATTATCACCAAAACAGAATTCCAAACCGGACTGGATTTTGAGGAAGATATTGATCAGCATCCGTTTGCGAAAGATCTGGATATTCTGGGTAAAAACTCGCTCTTCAGTTATCTTAATTACGCTGAAACAACTTTGGGAAAAGATAAACTGAAAGGTTTTCTGCTGGATTTAAGTATTGAAAAAGAGGAAATTCTGCAAAGACAAAAATCGATCGCAGAATTGGCCGAAAAGACCGAGTGGAATATTCATTTTCTGACTGTAGCCAAGTCGATGGAAATTAAAGGCAAGATTGCACATCCCAAAAAATTGACATCTCTTTTTAGCAAGCCAATTTTGGCTCAGATTGCGACCATCGCGATCCCTGCTTTCAGTTTGGTTGCCTTATTTTTAATGATATTCACCTCATTATCCGGCGGAACTATTGGTTTGATGTTCGCAGGCATTTTAATTCTTTCCCGTATTGTCCTGTATACTTATCGAAAGAAAATGCAGGAATTAGAAGCGGTGCTTTCCTTTGATTCCAGTCAGTACGAGCAGTTTTTGAATATTTTTTCGCACATCGAGAATGAAAATTTCAGGGAAGAATTAAATCAATCGCTTCAAAATAAACTCCGCTCGGGCAAAAGCAAATCTTCTCGCAAAGAAATAGAAAAACTGGCTCGTTTGCTTCGGAATTACGAAAGCGGACAGGGAAATATCGGCGTCATTTTGAATAATTTTTTCTTGTGGAATCTTAATTTTGCACTGAAGATTGAAAAGCAGTTTAAATCTATTGACGACGATTTATCGCAATGGTTTGAAGCGTTTGCAGAATATGAAGCCCTTATTTCCTTAGGTATTTTCAAATTTAAAAATCCGGAGTATATTTTTCCGGAAGTCCATGAAATTGGTGCTAAACTTCAAACTCACCAACTTGTGCATCCTTTATTATTTGAAACCAACGTTATTTCTAATGATTTTACGATCGATTCGCAGACGGAAATTTCAATTGTTACCGGTGCGAATATGACGGGTAAAAGTACTTTCTTGCGCGCGGTTGGAATTAATTTGGTCTTGGCAATGGCAGGCTGTCCGGTGGCGGCAAAAGAATTCAGTTTTATTCCGATGAAACTTTTTACGTCGATGCGCACCAGCGATTCGCTTAGTGATGGAACTTCTTACTTCAATGCGGAAATTCTTCGACTTCGCAAATTGGTTGAAAACTTAGAAAAGGGAGAACCTCAGTTTATTATTTTAGATGAGATTTTAAAGGGAACCAATTCGCAGGATAAACTCACCGGTTCGGAATTATTTTTAGAAAAATTAATGAAAAGCCCAACGCTTTTTTCCTGCCTTATCGCCACGCATGATTTAGATCTGACGAAAATTGAAGATAAGTTTCCTTCAAAAATTAAAAATTACTGCTTCGAATTGCAAAACATAGAGGGCGAACTGGAAACGGACTACAAACTCCAAAACGGCGTTACCAAAAGCATGAACGCCATTTATCTGATGCGGAAATTTGGAATTATTGATTAATGGCGGAACCCGAAGCAGCTTTAAAAATTAAATTCATGACACGAAAATCCTCAAGAGAGCGAACGGATATTTTCTTTAACTCAAAGAAGAGATCTATAAAACCATCGTCCCAAACAATTATTGTAGCAGGGTTTGCAATATTAATCATCTTGTTTTTACTGTATCAATTTGGATATTTTATTGGGCAATCTGCTTTTGATAAAGGATTTTAAAATTATAGAAATTGCCATTGAAGATTGCTGTACGACGCCGCGACCATTGCCGTGTAACAAATCACCAGTTATTCCGTCTTATTCTCTAAAGCCTTTCCATGAAAAAATCTGCCTTTCTGCTGCTGAGTCTGATTTCTGCCACCATGTTTTCCCAGAAAAAATGGACGCTCCAGGAATGCGTCAATTATGCGGTGCAAAATAACCTGCAGGTGGTGCAAAGCAATTACAATCAGGCATTGAACGAGAATTCACTGGCGGTAGCCAAACGTCAATATCTTCCGTCGGTTTCCGGAAATATTAACAACAATGCGAGTTTCGGTCAGGGACGCGACGTCTTCGGCAATTCCAACCGAAATGACAATTTCAGCAACAGTGCCAATGTTGGCGCCGATATTCTGCTCTTCAACCACGGCCGACTGGAGAAAAACATCCGGCGAGGTCAGCTGGAAGTCGAAGCCGGCCAGTATGATACAGAACGAATAAAAGACGATATTTCTTTGCAGATCGCCCAACAATATCTCTCAGTGCTGCTCAACCGCGAAGTGACGCGCATCGCCAAGAGCGCGTTGGAAAATGCCGAAAAATCGTATCAGCGCGCCAAAATTACTACTGAAGTTGGTACCACGGCCCAAACCGTTCTGGCCGAAGCCGAAGCCGCACGGGCCCGCGAAAAACTCAACGTGAGCACTGCCGAGATTAACACCCAGCGCAGCCTTTTTGCGCTCGCCATGCTGCTGCAACTGCCCGAATACAAAAACTTCGATGTCGCCGATGTGAACCTGCAAGACGACATAACTCGCCCACTCTACACCGCCGATCAGATCATCGACAAAGCTTTTGAAAATCAGCCGCAGATCAAAGCCGCTGAAACACGCATCCGTTCCGCAGAAGCACAAACGGAAATTACCGAAACGGCGTTCTGGCCCACTGTTTCTGCCACGGCTGGTATCGGAAGTTCTTATTTTTACTTGTTAAATTCCGGGACAAATCCCATCAGCGGCAACAAAATACAACAAGCCAACTTTTTTAAACAGTACAAAGACAACTTCGGTCAGCAGATCGGACTTTCCGCCAACATTCCTATTTTCAACAAAGGTATTACGCGGCTCAACGTGGAGCAATCCAAAATCAACGAAGACATCGCCCGCACTTCGCTTTCTCAACAAAAACAGGAAGTACTGCAAAATGTACAACGAGCACAATTTGACGCAGAAAGCAATTACGAATCCTATGTCGCTTCCGTGGAAGCGGAGAAAAGCGCTAAACTCGCACTGGATTTTGCCGAGAAAAGCTACAATGCAGGCCGTGCCACGATTTATGATCTGAACAACGCGCGAAATAATTTTGCAAACGCGCAAGGCAGCGTCGCGCAGGCGAAATACAATTATATTTTCAGCCTGAAACTCCTGAATTTCTACGCGGGAATCCCATTGTCTTTATAGCGGGATTTTGTTCGCTGCGGTACAAAACGTAATTTTGCCGCATGTCTATTGTCCAACTGCAGCCCTATCTGCCACCCGATTGTTTGCCGCATCTGCAGCGCTGGTTTGGCCCGCACGAGATTCATTTAAAAGTAACGCGCAACCGCCGTTCTAAGCTGGGCGACTACCGAAAAATGCCCGACAACTCGCACCAAATTACCATCAACGGAACTTTGCAGCCGCACTTGTTTTTCTTTGTACTCACGCATGAGCTGGCGCATCTTTTGGCGTTTGCAGAATTTGGCCACCGCATCGCGGCACACGGATACGAGTGGAAAGACCGCTTCCGCACCATGCTTTTAGAGAGCCTGCAAGTGTATTCCGAAGATTTACAACCCATTATAAAAAATTTTGCACGCGCGCCCAAAGCCGGTTTTTTGTCGAGTCCCGAACTGGTTCGTTATTTCCATATTGAAGACGGCCGGGACGAAACTTCGTATGTCGAAGATCTTCAGCCAGAAGACCGCTTCATCTACCGTGAAGAGACGTATTTACTGGAAACTAAGCGGAAAAAGAACTATCTTTGTGTGAATACCGGTAACGGTAAAAAATACATTTTCAAGCCGCTCGCGCGCGTACAGAAACTCTAGTTAACTATGTCAGCATCAAATAATTACTGCGTCATTATGGCAGGCGGGATCGGCAGCCGATTTTGGCCGATGAGCACACAGAAATATCCAAAGCAGTTTCAGGACATTCTGGGCACAGGCCGCACCATGATTCAGCAAACCTACGACCGCATCAGCAGAATTATTGCCCCCGAAAATATTTTCGTAATCACTAACCGAGAATACACGACACTCACGGAACAGCAGCTGCCCGATCTTCCCGCGGAAAATATCGTCGGCGAACCGATGATGAAAAACACCGCCGCCTGTAATGTCTTTATGGCGAAAAAAATTGCCGCTCTGCACCCCGACGCCAATCTCATCGTACTGCCGGCCGATCACCTTATCTTAAAAGAAGATGCCTTTCTGGAAAAAGCCCGGCTTGCGCTGAACCTCGCAGCGGAAAACGATTACTTAATCACTCTCGGCATACAGCCAACGCGTCCCGAGACGGGTTACGGTTATATTCAGTTTGTCCCAACCGACGAGCAGGAATACTATAAAGTGAAAACCTTTACCGAAAAACCAAACCTGGAATTTGCACGCACTTTCTTGGAAAGCGGGGATTTTCTCTGGAACGCGGGGATTTTTATTTGGAATGTAAAATCCATTCTCGCGGCTTTTAGCGAATTTCTTCCCGAAATTTCGCAGCAGTTCGACAGTTGTGAGTACAATTCCGATTCCGAGGAAGCATGTATCGACCTCATTTATCCTACCGTCAACAAGATTTCTATCGACAACGGCATTCTGGAAAAAGCGCGCAACGTCTATGTAATTCCCGCCGACGTGGGCTGGAGCGACCTGGGTACCTGGACTTCCATCTACGAAAATGCCGCTAAGGACGAACATCAGAACGCGACCAAATCGCGCCATATCCTCACCTACAATTCCAAAGGAAACATCATCAAGCTTAAAAATAAAAATAAAGCCGCCGTCATCGATGGGCTCAAAAACTATATTATTGTTGATACCGACAAGGCACTGCTGATTTGTCCCCGCGAGAATGATCAGCTCATCAAAGATTATGTGCAGGACCTGAAAACAATGAAAAAAGGCGAAAAATTTCTTTAAAAGGAGCAAGCCGGCTGGTCATTTTCGCGCAGTGCAGGGCGCGCTGTCCGCTTTATCCCTTCGTCACGCTGCCGCGCTCCTGCGGGGATGCCGCTTCCATCACGGCTAGAAGCACGTTCCGTGTTTTGTAGCAGGCAATATGAATAGTAAATCAGGACCAATCCTGCTCGGCAAGTTCAATAATATTTTGGATATCCAATTCTTCCAGGCACGCCCAGTCACCACGGTAACAGGGTCTATCGCCGAAAACTGAGCACGGACGGCAAGTGAGGTCCTTCACCTGGACGACATCTGCTACGCTTTGGCCATATCCCAAAAACCCCGCAAAAGGATGTGTAGAACCCCATACCGAAATGCAGCGCGTACCCACCAGACTCGCCAAATGCATGTTCGCAGAATCCATGGAAATCATCACGCGCAGCGAAGCGATTTTGTCCAATTCCTCTTTTAGCTTCAGTTTTCCGGCCAGGCTTTTTGTATTGGGCAGTTGCGCCTGCCATGCATCGAGAATTTCGATTTCTTTTGCGCCGCCCCCAAAAAAGAAAATGGAATATTTTTGAGAAAGAATTCGTGCAACTTCAAATGTTTTGTCAATCGGTAACATTTTTCCGTGGTGCTGTGCAAAAGGCGCTAGTCCTATACCAACTTTTTCTATTTGCGGCCGCAGCTTGTGCGACAGTTGCAGCGGAAAATTCATCGCACGAAATACCTCCGCATACCGCTCGGTGGTCGGTTTCAACGGTTTTTTATTGAGATTCCAGATGTCGGTGAGGTGTTCCTTCTCTTCCTTTCCTTTATCAATTTTGTACACGTTATACCCGCGGCTTTGAAAAAATAAATCCAGCGTTTTGGTACGGATAACATCGTGCAGGTCGGCAATAAAGTCCGGTTTAAATTCTTTTACAAGTTCGCGTCCCAGGCGCCGAAGACCCCAGAATCCGTTATATTTCGTCAGATCTATTCCGTGAAAAGTGAGATTGGGAATATTTCTGAACAAATCAGCAAAATTTTTCCGGGAAACCATCGTCACCTGAACATCTGGATTTTGTTCCAAAAATTCGCGGAGCACAGGCACAATCATGGCAACATCACCGAAAGCAGAAAAGCGGTAAGCAAGAATCCGTGTCACGATTTTAGTTGGTATGCTACGGCGTAGAATTTTATTTGTTTGGTCATCGCCATAAGGCCGTTCGCTCTGGACGGCGACAGAAATTCCTGCAGACCAATTTGCTCAATAAAAGCAAAGTCTGAATCGAGAATTTCTTTGGTGGGATGGCCACTGTAAATTGACACGAGCAGCGAAACGATCCCTTTAGGTAAAATTCCGTCCGAATCTGCGTTGAAAAACAGTTTGCCGTCGCGGAATTCAGCATCGATCCATACTTTCGACTGGCAGCCACGGATCAGATTTTCATCGGTCTTCTGGCTTTCCGGTAAACCTTTCAGTTCTTTGCCCAGATCGATTATATATTCATATTTCTGTTCCCAGTCTTCCATAAACGCAAAAGCGTCTACAACTTCCTGTTGTTTTTCCTTGATCGTCATGATGCAACTAATATTTAAGGCAAAGATAAGAAAACCTAAAAAGCCTCTTCCCTTACCTGTCGAAACAAAGCAAGTATTTTTGCTTCTTCATTTTCCCAACAGTATTCTTGCGCGGCAGCAGAAAGCGCGGGTTGGTAATAAGAACGACCGTTGTCCAAGATTATTTGAATTTTCGCGGCCAGGTTTTTTGGATCGTGGTTCTCAACGATTTCGCCAACTTTGTACTTCTTGTAAATACGCAGCATTTCGGGGAAATTAATAAGGATCATGGGAACGCGCGCCTGAATGCAGTCGCCGACTTTATTCGGCAAAGAATACAGATAACTTACTCCGCCGTTTTCTTCAATGCTGAGGGCGACATCGGCAGTTCGGGTCAGTTTTCGTAACTCGGCCGGAATGAGTTTACCGAGAAACTTTACTTTGTGCTGCAGGTTCTCTTTTTGCACCAATTGTTCATATTCTGCACGTCTGGGTCCGTCGCCGGCAATTTTAAAAATAATATTGTCCAGATATTTTGTGGCCAAAATGGCCTGTGCAATTCCGCGTGCCTGGTTGATGGCACCCTGGTAAAGCATTACTTTCGGCTGATTATCAACAATTTGTATTGGTTCGTCAATGCGGCGCGGAATATTGCGCACTACGACGGGATGCACGTCATATTTTTCGGTGAACCATTCTGCGTAGCTTTGGCTCTCCGTCATCATGAATTTAATTCTTGGTAAAAGTCTGCCCTCCAACCAGCGCCAGATTTTCTGTGTGAACCGCCCTTGAATGGCCGGCATTTCGGTAAATATTTCGTGACTGTCGAACACCAGCGGAATACCGAGTTTTTTGGAAATTAAAACGTTGGGCCAGAGTGCATCCAGATCATTAGCCAGCAGAACAGTATCCTGATCGGCACGCCGCTGCAACTCAAAATACAATTGCCAGTTAAATTTAACATAAGCTGTTCTCAACGAAGAGGTCTTCAGCCGCAGGATTGAAAACTTGTAAGGGCGCTCCATTTTCTGTGAGCCGCCCCAATCGTTGCCGATCAGTTCAATTTCGTAACCGGCGCGGTACAGCGTTTCACATACTTTTTCGATCCGCTGGTCCGTGTACAGATTACTAAAGGCCGATACCAGGATCTTCGGGCGCATTGCGATCTTTTTTTATGAGATGGTACATCTGAATGCCACACAGGATGGCATTGGGAATAATAATAGGCCACAACCAATCGTTGAATATACCATAGAGCACAAAGAACACACAGCCTATTAAATTTACCACACGGATTTTCCGAATATCTTTCAGTACAAAACTTAAGACGATAAAGAAAGAAGCGGCATAGCCGATGAAGTTGGTCGTTTCGGGGCTCATGGGAATTTTTTAGGGAAACAAACCTAATCATTTTCAGCGAATTGAAGAAATATTTTACTGCCATATCGTCTGAATTTTGTTTTGGTAGAGTATTTGCAACTTTAGCGGGAGCCTGAAATTTTGCAGGTAAACTTCCAATAACAACAGACGAGAAACAATATATGGATCACCAATTTTCCGCTGGTTTGGATCAGGTATTCAAACACAGTAAAAACGAAGCCAGACGCTTGCACAGCGAGTTTCTGAATACAGAGCATTTTTTGCTCGGCATTATCTCTACCGATAATTCGGCCAAGGAGATCATGCATAATCTCGGTGCCGATTTAACTCAGATAAAAAGAAAAATCGAAACCCTTTCCGTAGCAGGTTTAAACCCTTTTGCGGCGGAAAGCAATAAAATATCTTTTACAAAAATGGCAGATCAGGCTGTAAAAAGATCTGAACTGGAATGCCGCCAATATCAAAGTGCAGAAATCAATACCGTGCATCTCCTTTTAGGAATTCTGTACAAAGCAGAAGATCCCACCACCAGCATCCTGAGCTCTTATGATATTGATTATGAAGCAATCACCAAAGAATACCGCACGATGCTGAAAAACTCCGGGCAGGATCCAAAGATGAGTGCTTATGACGACGATGAGGAACGTGAAGAATTTGGCCAGATGAGAAAACCTACCGGCAATATCGGTTCGGGGAAAAGTAAAACCCCCACTCTGGATAATTTCGGACGCGATCTTACCGCACTTGCGCGTGAAGGAAAACTCGACCCGGTCATTGGCCGCGAAAAGGAAATCGAACGCGTTTCCCAAATTCTGTCACGCCGGAAAAAGAACAATCCGCTATTGATCGGTGAACCTGGTGTGGGTAAATCTGCCATCGCTGAAGGACTTGCACTCAGAATTCAACAGAAAAAAGTATCGCGCGTGCTTTATGGTAAGCGTGTGATTACATTGGATTTAGCGAGCCTGGTAGCCGGCACAAAATACAGAGGACAGTTTGAAGAACGCATGAAAGCGATCATGACAGAACTGGAAAAGAACCGCGACGTTATTTTATTCATCGATGAGTTGCATACTATTGTTGGCGCCGGCAGCTCTACCGGCAGTCTCGATGCCTCAAATATGTTTAAGCCAGCACTTGCACGCGGAGAAATCCAGTGCATTGGTGCCACTACGCTTGATGAATACCGACAGTATATCGAGAAAGATGGTGCGCTGGAAAGAAGGTTTCAGAAGGTGATGGTGGAACCTACTACGGTAGATGAAACGGTTTTAATTCTGAATCAGATCAAAGATAAATATGAGGATCACCACAACGTGACTTATACCGACGAAGCCATACTCGCCTGCGTTAATCTTACCTCGCGTTATATTACAGACCGTTTTTTACCGGATAAAGCCATTGATGCGATGGACGAGGCCGGATCGCGCGTCTATATTAAAAACATGAAGGTTCCCACTGAAATTATCGAGTTTGAGAAAAACATTGAAGACATTAAGGAGCGCAAGCAGCAAGCCGTGAAAAAACAGGATTATCTGGAAGCACGGAAACTGAAAGATGAAGAAGAACGCCTGCAACTGGAACTGACACTGGCACAGGAAGCCTGGGATAAAGATGTAAAGGAGAAAAAAGAAACCGTGACCGAAGAAAATGTTGCGGAAGTGGTTTCTATGATGAGCGGAATCCCGGTAACTAAAGTCGGCAAGAATGAGCTTGATAAACTGTCGCAAATGGATGACATGCTGAATGGCAAAGTCATCGGCCAGCAGGACGCTGTGAAAAAAGTAGTAAAAGCCATCCAACGGAACCGCGCCGGGTTGAAAGATCCGAACCGCCCGATTGGCACCTTTATTTTCCTCGGAACCACGGGTGTCGGTAAAACCGAACTTGCCAAAGTAATGGCACGCGAGCTCTTTGATTCCGATGAAGCGCTGATCCGTATCGACATGAGCGAATACATGGAAAAATTTGCTGTGTCGCGTCTGGTGGGAGCGCCTCCGGGCTATGTGGGTTATGAGGAAGGCGGACAGCTCACGGAAGCGGTACGCAGAAAACCTTATGCGGTAGTTCTCCTGGATGAAATTGAAAAAGCGCACCCGGATGTCTTTAATATTTTGCTGCAGATTCTTGATGAAGGTTTCGTTACCGATTCACTGGGCAGAAAAATCGATTTCAGGAATACCATTATTATTCTGACCTCAAACATCGGTACGAGAGATCTGAAAGATTTTGGCGATGGTGTCGGATTTGGTACCACGGCGAAAAAAAGCAATACCGATGTGCGCGCACGCAGCACGATTGAAAATGCATTGAAGAAAGCTTTTGCACCGGAATTCCTTAACCGTATTGATGATATTGTGATCTTCAACAATTTGGAAAAAGAAGATATCACGAAAATCATCGATCTGGAACTGAATAAACTCTATAGCCGACTCGAAAAGCTCAATTATAAAGTAGAGCTCACCGACGAAGCCAAAGAATTTATTGCAGAAAAAGGGTGGGACAAAGATTTCGGCGCACGACCGCTCAAGCGGGCCATTCAGAAATACATCGAAGATTTGCTGGCCGAAATGTTGGTAAACAAGCAACTTGCAGAAGGTGGCACTGTAGTGCTGAAACTTAATGATGCTAAAGATGCTTTGGAAAGCGAACCGGTAAAAAAGAAAACCGCAGCAAAATCTTAACTGCTGATAACTCATAAAAAAACCGTCTCGACATTCTTGTTGAGACGGTTTTTTTTGTGCTTAATTTTTATTTGATTTCAATACATCCCACGCGTCCGCCCGCGTTTCCGGTAGGTTGTGTTTTGAAGTCATCTTTGTCAGCATGAATTACGAGTGCTTTTCCGAGAATATTCTTGGATTCATCGGTGCAGCCGAGACACCATTTATCTGTAGTAAACATCAGGCGCGCCGTGCCTTGTTTATCCGCAACGAGATTACCGATATCGCCCATGTGGTGCTCATCTTTGCCCCATTTTCCGTGTGATTCTGTGGTTGGGTTCCAGTGGCCGCCCGCAGAACTTCCGTCCGCAGCGGAGCAATTACCGAATTCGTGAATATGAACAGCGTGGATGCCAGGGGTAAGCTTATACACGTTCAGATCCATCGAAACATTTTTACCTTTTTGAGCAAACGTCGCTGTACCCTGTGTCATCGTGCCGCTCTTGGCATTCACAGTGTAGTTTTTCGTCATTGTGCAGCTGGCAGCCAATAGGGCAGTGCAAACAAGCGCAGACATTGTAGTAATTTTCATAAGAGTTTATTTTGTTAAGTGTTCGGAATAAAAGCACCGTTCAGGGCATTTTTCTGACGGTTCGGCTAGATAATTTTTCAGCAAATGTCATTCCGCAATAGTTTTACCGTAGAAAAGTCAACATCATGAACACAAAAACTATCGCATTAGCCACTTTCATCTTTATTAGTCATTTGTTTTTCGGGCAAACGGCAATTTCCGGCCAGGTTACTTTTAAAGGAAAGCCACTGAAAGAAATATCGGTAACACTGAAAGATTCTTACGACGGCGCTACAACCGACACAGATGGTAATTATGTTTTTGAGACGAATGAATCGGGTACGCGGGTACTCATCTTTTCAAGCCCGCATTTTATGGAAATCGAAAAAGAAGTAAGGCTTGGGGCGGGACCAGTCAAAGTATCCGCAGAATTGAAAGAGCAAATCTCCGAAATCGCGGCGGTAGTTATCTCTGCCGGCTCCATCGAAGCCAGCGATCGCCGGCGTGCAAATGTACTTTTGACGCCATTGGATATTTATACGACCGCGGGCGCAAACGGACAGGTAACCGCTGCGTTGGAAACGTTGCCGGGCGTACAGAAAATAGGTGAAACAGAAGGACTATTTGTACGTGGGGGCACCGGCACGGAAACCAAATTCTTCATGGATGGGAATCTTGTCAATAATTTTTTTGCCAATTCCGTGCCCGGCATCAAGTCGATGGACCGGCTGAATACGTCGCTATTTAAAGGAAATGTATTTTCCAGCGGAGGCTACTCGGCGTTGTACGGCCAGGCGCTTTCGTCTGTTCTACTTCTTGAAAGTATTGATTTTCAAGAGAGAAATTCAGTGGACGTCGCGCTGTCTCCTTTATTTTTAAACGGTGGTTTCCAACGCGTGGATGCGGAAAAGACGCGGTCTTTCGGTATTTCTGCCGGTTATTCCAATTTAGGATTGATGACCAGATTAATTCAATTTAATAATCATTTTACCAAAGCTCCTGAAAGTTTTGGCACCAATTTAAACTTCAGATTTAAAACACCGCGTGGCGGGATGCTGAAATATTACGGAAGTTTTGACAAAAATAAAATTGGCCTCGAGCAGGAAAGCCTAGAATCTCCAGGCCAAACTGAAAACACCGCGCTGAAAGGAAAGAACACTTTTCATAATCTTTCGTTCCGGCAGAAAATGGGGAGTTATGTAATGGATTTGGGCAGTTCTTTTACTTATAATTTAAGTGATCTCAGCTTCAATTTAAACCACCAGAACAGCGAAAATTCTCTCGTCGTTACCAGCCGTTATCTCAACGCAAAAGCGACTTTGGAGCGAAGAATCAACCGCATTTCGGCGGTACGCGGCGGCTTGGAATATAACGAAACCTGGGAAACCACAGAAGTCTCCGCACAGGCATTTCCTTATCAATTTAATGACAAGATCACTTCTGTATTTGCGGAAACCGATATTGGACTGAGCAACGATCTTTCTGCCAAAGCCGGCCTGCGCGCTGAGTATTCGTCGGTGATCGGCAACTGGAACGTGGCGCCGCGTTTTGCGATGGCGTACCGACTTTCTAAAACGCTGACGAGCTCGCTGGCATACGGCGTATTTTACCAAAACCCGGAAAATAAGTTTTTTGGTCATAAACCTCTGGATTATCAGCAGGCGACTCATTACGTCTTTCAGGTTCAACAATCGGCCCAAGGCAGAAGTCTGCGCCTGGAAGCATTTTACAAAGACTATTCAGATTTAATTAAAACAAAACTTGAAGATCACCGCGCGGTGGCCGTCAATAATTTCGGTAGTGGATACGCAAAAGGAATTGAATTATACTGGCGGGACAAGGCATCTTTAAAAAATATTGATTATTGGATCTCCTATTCCTTCCTGGATTCAAAACGTGAATTTCAAAATTACACGCAGCCACTCTTTCCGGATTTTGCCGCAAAACACAATCTTTCCGTAGTGGCAAAAAAATTTGTGACGGAATGGAAGACGGGCTTCAACTTTTCTTACACCTACGCGTCCGGTAGGCCTTATTATGATTTTCAGCCCGACAGTGCGGGGAATTATCAGTTGAGGCACAGCGGTAAAACCAGGGAGTATAATGCGCTGAATTTCAGCATAAATTATTTGCCCAACTTAGGAAAAAAGGACTCCAAATCTTTTACCGTCATTGTTTTGGCGATAAATAATATGCTGAATCAGAGTAATAACTATGGTTATCAGTTCTCATCAGACGGCGAGCGTAGCCGGGCTATTTTGCCCTCAACTAAAACTTTCGTTTTTATCGGTGCTTTCATCAGCTTCGGCGTTGATCGTACTCAGGATGCGATCAACAGCAATTTGTAACAACTCGGTGCGTACAACTGACGGTTCGGTAAGAATAAATTGTCTTCAAGGAATTGCTGAATTAATTTTGAATTAATAATTAACACCAACCAAAAATATTAAACTCATGAAAAATCTAATTTTAATACTATCGCTGTCGTTTTCAGCAATGGTAACCGCTCAAAGCACATTCGAAAATGCGATGACACAAAAGCTTTCCAAGCTGGAAACAGCACAAACGCCCGAGGCGCTTACCGCTTTATCAAATGATTTCGCGCGCATCGCCGACAAAGAAAAAACCGAGTGGTTGCCTTACTACTACAGCGCGTACGCTACAATAGAAAAAGGAAGATTGCTAATGCGCAGCGGAAAAACAGGCGAACTGGATACCATTACGAACGAAGCACAAAAGAGTTTGGATACCGCTGCGCAGCTCAGCCCAAACAATGCGGAACTGTACATTCTTCAAAAAATGATCCACGGCTTACGGATGATGGTCGATCCACAAACACGGTTCATGAGCGAAGCAAAACTGGGTGCCGACGCACTGGCCAAAGCGGAACAACTGGATCCGGAAAATCCGCGAATTTCTTTACTGAAAGCAGAAGATATTTATTATACGCCGGAGCAGTTTGGTGGCAGCAAAGCAAAAGGTTTGGAATTATTTCAAAGATCGGCAGACCAGTTTAAAACCTATCAGCCAAAAACAAATCTATATCCAAACTGGGGAAAAGGAGAAACGGAATATTTTTTGGTGAACAAACCGTAGAGCTTATTTTAAAAATAAAGGAATCCTGAACTTGGGATTCTTTTTTATTTTAATTAAAGACCGAAAACTACGCCAACGTTGGGAACAAAACCGCCACCAAAAACTGATTTTTCTTTATCATAGAGTACGTTGTACATTCCTCCGACCTGCATGTAAGCGCGGTCCCCGATTCTCTTCATAAAACCGCCGCCGAGATAAAGCGCAGCTTCGTCACCGGAATATTTCTCCCCGGCAATTTTATTTTTCTGATTGAAAAAATATTCCTGGAACATGCCGCTGAGGTAGAAGTTTCGTCCGATGTAATAGTTGGCAAAAGGGCCGACACCGACGGTGCTCGCCGAATAATAGCGGGAATTTGACCAGTTGAAATTTCCGGCCAGGCCGGCCTCAAAAGCTGGTGTTATTTTGTAACCGACGCGTGGGGAAATGTACACCGACGTGGTGCCTCCGCTGCCAAAGGAACCGCCCAAACCGGCATAGCCGCCAAATGTCCAGTTGGAATTATCTGAAATTTGTGTGGATGAGCTGATTTGTGCCGCTGCGGAGACGCAATAACCTATAAACAGTAAAAAAAGTAATTTTTTCATCGTGTTGATATTTTGAATACTTCAATCAAATTTAATCAATTTTATTGGTGTGGAATTCACCGCTTTTTTAGCCTTTGCAGCCATTTACTTTGTCCGATAAGAAGCACGGACCGTAATTCTAGCCGCAATGGAAGCGGCATCCCCGCAGGAGCGCCAAAGCGACGAAGGGATACAGCGGACAGCGCGTGGGCTTTTTATACCAATACCCGCCCTCGTAGCTCCTGAAAATGTGCGATAATTGTCGTAAATTTGCACGCTCTGGAAAACCGCTAAATTCTGCGTACCAGAGGTTTAGAATTTATATTATGAAAATTGTAGTAGGACTTTCCGGCGGGGTAGATTCCAGTGTTGCGGCGTATCTGCTGCAGCAGCAGGGCCACGAAGTGGTAGCACTTTTTATGCGCAACTGGAACGACGCTTCTGTGACGCTGGAGGACGAATGCCCATGGATAGAGGACAGTAACGACGCGCTGATGGTGGCGCAAAAACTTGGAATTCCGTTTCAGGTGATTGATATGAGCGATCTTTATAAAGAAAAGATTGTGGATTATATGTTTGATGAATACCAAAAAGGCCGAACGCCCAATCCGGATGTGCTCTGCAACCGCGAGGTAAAATTTGACGTTTTCCTGAAAACTGCGCTGTCGCTGGGCGCCGATAAAGTGGCTACGGGACATTACGCACGCGTGGAGGCAACCCGTGATGAAAACGGACAAGAAATTTTCCACCTTTTGGCTGGTAAAGATCAGAATAAAGACCAATCTTATTTTCTGTGTCAACTGAATCAGGAGCAACTTTCCAAAGCGCTGTTTCCGATTGGAGAACTGACTAAGCCTGAGGTGCGCGAAATTGCGCGTGAAATGGGTTTGGTAACGGCCGAGAAGAAAGATTCGCAGGGTTTATGTTTTATCGGAAAAGTAAGTTTGCCCACTTTTCTGCAACAGCAGCTGGATCCGAAAGAAGGCGCAATTGTAGAGATTTTTAAAGATTATAGCGGTTATCATCAAGAAAAACCTGAATTTTCGTCGAAATTGAAAGAATTACAATTTCTTTCCGAGAAAATAACGTACAAAAAACAGGACGGTAAGGTGATCGGCAAACATCAGGGCGCGCATTATTTTACCATTGGCCAAAGTAAAGGCCTGGGAATCGGCGGGCACGCGGAATCGTGTTTTATCGTTTCCCGTGATATGCCGACTAATACATTATTTGTGGGCGAAGGAAAGAATTTCCCAGGCCTCTTTAGAAGCGCCCTGAAAATCGAAAATAATGAAGTGCACTGGGTGCGCGAAGATTTGCGCCTGCGCAACGGCGAATCTATGAAAGTACAGGCGCGCATCCGCTACCGCCAGGCTTTGGAAGAAGCTACCGTGTATCAGTTTGAAGACGGGTTTTACATTGAGTTTGAACAGCCACAATCTGCCATTGCAGAAGGACAGTTTGCGGCATGGTATGCAGGCGAGGAATTGCTGGGCAGCGGCGTGATTGCATAATCTTATCGGCGTTTACTTTCCTGTAAGCAAATTTTTTGGAGTAATCTTTTTAATTATTGAGATTTAAAGCATTGGTGAGATTAATCTTGCTATCTTTTCTGACAGCTGAATGTGTTTCGGGCGCTTCAGCCAGGTAGTCATATCGATCTGCGTGGCATTTTGCAGATCATTGTAGAAAATTTCCGTCAGTTCCGTGGCCGTTTCTTTATCGTAAACCAAAGCATTTACTTCAAAATTGAGGTCGAAACTTCGATAGTCCATATTGGCTGTGCCGACGATTGCCAATTCCTGATCTGCCACCAGTGTCTTCGCGTGCACAAAACCTTTCTGATAAAGAAAAATCTCAACACCTGCGCGCAGCAGTAAGGTATAATACGATTTTGCCGCCGCATTGACGATGAAGGAATCGGATTTGCCCGGCACCAAAAGTTTGACCTGCACGCCGGAAAGTGCGGCCATCTTCAACGCATCCAATATGGTTTCGCCGGGAATGAAGTAGGGAGTAGTGAGCAGCACTTCCCTACGCGCTGACTGAATTGCTTTGATAATCGCATAATAAATAGAAGGCCGTGCAGAATCCGGACCGCTGGAAACGATTTGAACGGTTTTCCTGGCCACGGACGGCACCTGAGGAAAATAAAAATCGTTAAGAACCAGCGTTTTACGTGCACAATAATTCCAGTCGGCGATGAAGATGTGTTGCAACATCGCGGCAGCTTCTCCCACGATTTTCAAATGCGTATCGCGCCAATAAAGTCCGCCATTTTGCAGACGGTTATCATAGGCATTGCTAATGTTAATTCCGCCTACAAAAGCGGTATGGCCGTCAATGACAATAATTTTTCGGTGGTTGCGATAGTTGAGCCGGTTTGCGAGATGGATTAGTTTAATCTTATAAAAAGGCACCGCGGCCACACCTTGTTTTTGCAAACGTTCGGCCAAACTGTGCCGGATTGAAGCGCTGCCGAAGTCATCGTAGATAAAGCGCACTTCTACCCCTTCGTTATGTTTCTGGATTAACAGTTTCTCGAGTTCCTGCCCGGTATGGTCATCCTCAAAAATATAATATTCGAGATGGATGTGGTGTTTGGCGCTGCGCATGGCTTCCAGTACTTCCGGGAATTTTTCTTCTCCATTCAGCAGAATTTTTACGTCATTGGCGATGGTCAGCGGACTGCGATCCGAGGTGTAGATCATGTGAGCCAGGCCCGTAAGTTTGTCGGGCAGCGCAGCGGCTGCGACACTTTGTTTATTGTATAAATCAAGCTTTTCCAGCAGTGTTTCTTCCTGCCGTTTATCCTGAATAATTTTTTTACTGTAAAGCTTATTCTTGCGATAATTAACGCCAATTGAAAAATAAATAAAAGCACCGACAAAAGGCAGAAAGACTACTATAAGCAGATACGCCAGCGTTTTCGTGACGCTTTGAGTGTCGTAAATAATCCGCAACAGAACGGCAATAATACCCAGAATATAAAGAACTTCAAAGAATAAAATCCAGTTCATACGCTTGTTCTTAATTACTAAGCCAATCTTTGAAATCTCTCACCCGTTCCCGGCTTACCGTGATTTCTGCTTCCGGCTGGTGGCGCAGCTGAACTTTGTAAACCGGTGACGTGTGGATATTTTCGATAAAATCTGAATTTATAATAAACTGACGGTTCACACGGAAAAATTTCTTTTCTTCCAAAGAATCCTGCAACTCATCCAGCGTAAAATCGGTGGGGAACGCGCGCTCCGCGGTCTGCAGATAAACCATCTTATTTTCGGTCCAAAAACAGGCGATCTCAGGTGTCGGAACGATCTTGAGATTATAACCAACTTTTACCAACAATCTGGAAAGCCGCGGCTTTTCTTCCTGAATCAGTGATTTTACCTCGGGGACTGGCTGGTGACTGCTGGGCAGGAAACTGCGGTATTTCGCGACGGCAACTTCCAAATCCTCCGGTGTGATGGGTTTTAAAAGGTAATCGATGGAGTTCAGTTTAAAAGCTTTTAGCGTGTACTGATCAAAAGCCGTGGTATATATAATAAAACTGCTGACCGGCACTCCTTCAAAGATATCAAATGAAAGCCCGTCGCCGAGCACGATGTCCGCGAAAATAAGCTGCGGCGACGGATTCTTGCGGAACCACGTCAGACCTTCTTCTACTGAATGCAGTGTAGCTACCAAGTCCACGTCGGGCAAATCGGCGAGCAGCCTGACCAGTTTGCGGGCAGCAGGTTTCTCATCTTCGATGATGACGGCGGTGATGCGGTGATGCGGCATTTATTTTAATTAAAAGTTACTGATACTTATCCATTAGTTCACGCGTTTTGCGCTCTTCCCAATTGCGGCCCAGAAAAAAATTGGGTACAAACACAGAAACCGCGTGTGCTAAAAGGCCGGCACCCCATAACATAGCCGTCCAGTAAATATTAATATCGCTCAGCGCATTGCCGGATTGTACGTTACCTGCAATAATAAAAAGGTTGACCAGAACATAGACTGTGGCGTGAACATAAAATCCCTTCATCTTTTTTACCCGTTCTTTGGCCCGTAAATAAAGCGGATCGTTTTCGTTAAAAGTTTTCATTTTGTGCAGTATTTTCTTTTTCTAAAATTTTGCGGATTTGTTTTTCTTCCCAGTCGCGGCCGATTCCGAAAACCTGTAATGCATGGGATGCCAGCCCGATCCCCCAGCCGGCCATCGGCCACCAGAACCAGTGATATTGCGGTGCGGTGTATAAATTTACAAATATCAGAAAAGGAATTACCAGGCAATAAGATGTGAGATTAGCATAAAAGCCTTTCAGTTCTTTCACTCTTTTCGCGGCCCTTTGATAGGCTACGGATTCTTTGGAGGGTTGTGTGATCATCGGAGTAATTTTGTGGGTGAGTATTGGAATTTTGACACGGAAAAATTCTTTTGATTTTTCGATATATACATTTTCTTTTGTCAGTAGGGAATAGCGCTGCACAATGTTGGAGAGGCCGATGCCCGCGCTTTCCTTTACCTGATCGCGCTGTTGCAGGGTATTTTCAATCAGCAGAAAGTTGTCCGCAGCATAAATTTTAATGTTTAAAGGGCGCGCGGCCGTTGCGAAATTATGTTTAATGCAGTTTTCCAAAAGCAGTTGCAGCGAAAGCGGAACTACAAAGCCGTTGAGCGCGTGCGGATTGACTTCGAAAGAGAAACTGACACTGTCCTCAAAACGGGTTTTCAGCAACGTTGCATACGTCTTTGCAAATTCCAGTTCTTCTGCTACAGTAACGAGTTCTTTATCCTTTTGCTCCAGCACATAACGGTATATTTTAGACATGGAAGCCGTAAAACGCTGTGCTTGCAACGGATTTTCATCAATCAGAGAACTCAGAACATTGAGAGAATTGAAAAGGAAATGCGGATCCAGCTGATTTTTCAGACTTTCAAATTGCGCATTGGCCGATTTTGCAATAAACTTTTGACGCACAATTTCTGCTTTAGCGGAAACCTGCCAGCCTTCCATAAAACCTCTGGCATGCAAAACAGCGGAAACCAACAGTGCGATATTGATGGCGGCCCAATGCGAAAATGCCATGGAACCGGTAAAAAACAGCGACGGATCGCGCTGCTGAAAGACGATAAAATTAATATAATCACAAAAAAGAACCAAGGCGGTATTCACTACCAGCGTAGCGATGATGCCCCAAATCGTGCGCATGCGAGTATGCGTTTCCCAGGGATAACGGCGCGTAAGATAATCGTTGATAAAGCCATTCCCCAAGGCGATGGTAAAAGTATACAGCGCAGAAACCGCCAGTGTGAACGTATAATTCTTCACCGATTTTACCGGCGTAAGAAAAACGAAGATCAGCGTCCCAATGATGAACGTGATCCAGGCAATAGTGATAAGGCTTTTTTTCTGCATCGTCAAAATTTGTACTTCAAAAGTAGCACAGACTAAAGGTAAAAAAAATTCGGTCTGCCCCAACCGTCGTTTTAAGCCGCTCAACCGTAATAAAATAAAAAACCACCGTGCTGAACGGTGGTTAATTTTTGTGAAAATTTTATTTCATTTCCGAAATTACGTGAATCGCTTCGCGCAAATAAAGATCACGCTTTAGATTTTTCAGCCACGTTTCCGTTTTCTTCTGAAAAGCTTCGTCGGTTTTTTCGCGTGTTGCTTCGTCAGTATTCAGCGTAAACTTCAAGCCGTTATCAAATTTCTCCAAACCTTTGAACTTCTTGATTTGTGCTTTACGAAGCTCCATCAATTCGTTAAATTTTTTCTGATTCAGCGAAATCGTTTCTTCTTTATTTAAATTTTCCTTCCACTGTGCCGATTCCTGAATGAGTTGATAGGTTCGGTTTTCTTCCAGTCTTTTTTCCACCCCTTTCTGCAGCGCCTGCATGGAGAAATAATTCATCGGGCGGTATTCTGCCGCAGGAATTTTGTCCCAGGCCAACGCATAATCATCGTAACGCTCGCCAATTTCGGAATAGGTATAAAAGTCTTTCATTTTAATATCCGACTGAATTCCTTTACGTTGCGTTGATTCTCCCGAAATCCGGTAGAATTTCTGAATGGTAAGTTTTAATGACCCGAAATCATCGGTTGAATTTAAGAAACGGTTGAGATCCACGAAGGTCTGCACGGTTCCTTTCCCAAAAGATTGTGGCGAACCGATGACGACACCACGGCCGTAATCCTGGACCACACCCGCCAGAATTTCTGATGCCGACGCGGAAAGTTCGTTTTGCATAATAACCAGCGGACCGGTCCAGATCGGTGTATTGCTCTTGTTTTTCAGCGTCTGGATTTTTCCGTTGCCATCTTTCACCTGTACGTACGGACCTGCATTCATGAAAAGTCCCATGATGTCTCCCACCTCTGTCAAACTGCCACCACCATTGTTACGAAGATCCAGCACAATGCCCTGCACGTTCTGCGCTTTCAGTTTGAGGAGTTCGTTCTTGATATCATCGGAAGCATTGCGGCCTTTTGCGTCTTCGAAATCCGCATTAAAACTGGGAAGATTTATAAAACCGTATTTGCGTCCGTCTGGTGAATTAACGATGATGCTGCGCGCAAAGGTATCTTCGATGGCGACTTCTTCACGGATCATTGTCACCTCGCGAATGGTTTTATCTTTTTTCTCAACGGTAAGCGTCACTTTGGTTCCTTTCTCACCACGGATGAGGCGCACCGCTTCATCGGAAAGCATTCCTACTACATTGACGGCATCTTCGCCCGGTTTCGATTTTACTTTTAAGATTTTATCGCCTTCCGACAGCTGTTTGGACTTCCAGGCCGGTGCACCAATTGTGAGCGCGCCCAAATAAAGATATCCTCGTTTTTCCTGAATTATAGCTCCGATACCGATTACTTTTCCTCTGAACTGTGTATCGAAATCTTCCTTGTTCTTCGGCGAAAAATAGTTAGTATGCGGATCAAAAACTTCGGTGTAAGCATTCATATAAACCGTAAACCAATCCATGCGGTTACGTTTTTTGAAGCGCCGGAACGTATCCGTTACAAGATCTTTAACTTCCTGGGTAGCTTTTACGCGCTTTTCTTCCGGTGTGAGAATTTCCAGTTTAATGGTGTCTTTCAGATTGAATCTCTGAACGGAATCTTTCTTTTCCTTCTGGATTTCCTCTTTAGCGGTCATCGATTCCATTTCCTGAAGAATGTTATACTTGATGTATTTTTTCCATTCGGTAGCAAGCTCGCCCTGGTTGGCCGGATTTTTTTTCACTTTCGGTTCCAAAATGAGCACCTCATCTTCGTCGAGGTTGATGGGCTTACTCAGAATATCCTGCGTAATTTTGTCGATTTCGTCCACACGCTGGTACAGCCGGTCAATGGTTAATTTATAGAACCGCAGATCACCTTGGTTCAGATAGTCGTCCAGTCTGGTTTTATGTTGCGAAAATTCTGCCATATCCGACTGCAGATAATATCTTTTCGAGGCATCTACCATGTCGAAATAATGCTTGTAGACCTCTTGCGAATAGGCGTCGTTAATGGGTTTTGGTGAATAATGCAGATAGCTCAGCGTATTTTTTACACTGATCATGATTGTCGACATCTTTTCATCGTCGTTTTTTGGTGAATTGAAACAAAACACCAAACTGGTAAGTGGAATGAAAAGAAGAAGTGTATTGAGTTTAAATCTTTTGAACATAGAATATTAAAGTAATAAATAATAAGTGTCGCATTTCCCTGTTTGTTACAGGACGCTACAAGGAATCAAAATTAGTACCTTATTTATATCTGCGCACTATTTTTTAGTTAAATTTGTGAAAAACCGAAATACATATGCAAAAACCGTTGATATTAGTGACCAACGACGATGGAATTACTGCGCCCGGTATCCGGCATCTGGTAGAATTTATGAATGAGATCGGTGACGTCATCGTTGTTGCGCCCAACTCACCACAATCGGGGAAAGGCCATGCCATTACTATTAATTCCACTTTGACTTTTGAAGAAATTACGCTGGACGGTCCGCAGTCGGATTATTCGCTGAGCGGCACGCCGGTGGATTGTGTAAAGTTTGCACTCGATAAAATATTGACGCGCAAACCGGATTTGGTGGTTTCCGGAATTAACCACGGAGCTAATTCTTCCATAAACGTTATTTATTCCGGAACGATGAGCGCGGCGGTAGAAGCCGGTGTGGAAGGCTTGCAGGCCATCGGTTTCTCGCTTCTGGACTTCTCCTGGGATGCGGATTTTATGCAGGCCAAAAAGTACATTCAGAAGATCGTCCGCAGAGTTTTGGAAAATCCCATGCCCAAGGGCACCGTACTGAACGTGAACATTCCCAAACTTTCGGAAGACGAAATAAAAGGAATAAAAGTGTGCCGTCAGGCGAACGCCAAATGGGAAGAAAACTTTGATGAACGCATCAACCCGCACGGCAAAAAATATTACTGGCTTACCGGTTATTTTAATAATATGGATTCTGGCGATGATGCGGACGAAACCGCGCTGGCAGACGGCTATATTTCGATCGTGCCGGTCAAATTCGATCTTACCGCGCACGAACATTTAGCCGAATTGCGAAACATTCTGGAATAAAAAAAAGTAATTCCGGGAAATTGTTTTAAAGAAAAAACGCTGCACATTACTGCAGCGTTTTTCGTTATCGGTAAACAAACTACCCGTTCTCCTAGCCCGGATCGCAATGGAAATCCTTTTTTTTCGACGCGCAAGCGGCGGCGAAAAAGATTGTAGTGAAGAGCCGGCACCGGTCTTCGGAAAATGTTTTGTTTTCTTGCTCCTGATTTTAAGTCAGCATTCCGCCGTCCACATTAAGCACCTGTCCGGTAATGTAAGAGGACATTTCGCTTGCCAGGAAAACGCAGGCATTCGCCACATCTTCCGGCTGGCCGCCACGCTTTAGCGGAATCGCGTCGCGCCAGCCCTGAACCGTTTTTTCGTCCAGCGCGCCGGTCATTTCCGTCTCTATAAAACCCGGTGCGATGGCGTTGCAGCGGATATTGCGGGAACCGAGCTCCAGCGCAATCGATTTCGAGAAGCCGATAACCCCTGCTTTGGAAGCCGCATAGTTGGCCTGGCCAGCATTTCCTTTCACGCCCACCACGGAAGTCATGTTGATAATGGAGCCTGCTTTGGCCTTCATCATGGGCTTCACGACGGCTTTGGTCATGTTGAAAACCGAGTCTAAATTTACTTTAATAATGGTGTCCCAATCATCTTTGGACATGCGCAACATCAAGTTGTCGCGCGTGATGCCGGCGTTGTTGATGAGGATATCGATTTTGCCAAATTCTGAGATTACATCCGCCACGAGCTGCTGTGCCGCGTCGTAATCCGACGCGTCCGACTGGTAGGATTTCACGGTTGTTATTTTTCCCAATTCTTCTTCCAAAGCTTTTGCTTTGTCGACAGAGCCCGCGTAGGTAAAGGCCACTTTCGCCCCCTGCCGGGCAAAAACCTCAGCGATTCCTTTGCCGATTCCGCGCGTAGCACCAGTGATAAGCGCCACTTTTCCTTCTAATAATTTCATATTTTTTTGTTTAAATTGAATTGCTGACGACGAGCACGATTTCGCCCTTTAAGGTTTTACTTTTAGAGAACGCGATGAGTTCATCGATGGTGCCGCGCTTCGTTTCCTCAAATTTCTTTGATATTTCGCGACTCAGACTGACTTTGGTTTCGTCGCCAAAAAACTCTTTGATTTGCTCCAGAGTTGTATTGATTTTGTGGGGACTTTCATACAAAACGATGGTTCTTTTTTCTTCAGCTAGTTGCTTAAGTTTGGTTTGCCGACCTTTTTTTGCGGGCAGGAATCCTGCGAATAAGAATTCATTATTAGGCAATCCGGAAACGACGAGCGCGGGTACGAAAGCCGTAGCGCCGGGCAAACATTGCATCTCCAGCTCAGCCGTGGTTGCAGCGCGTGCCAACAGATATCCCGGATCAGAAATCCCCGGTGTTCCGGCATCGGTGATAATCGCGATATTTTGTCCGTTTCTAAGGTCTTCAATCACTTTTTCCGTCGCGTGATGTTCATTGTGAAGATGATAGGATCTCAGCGGTTTGCTGATTTCGTAATGTTTCAGCAGTACGCCCGAGGTACGCGTATCTTCGCACAGAATATAATCAACGTTTTTTAAAACATTGATGGCTCTAAAGGTCATATCTTCCAGATTGCCCACCGGCGTTGGCACAAAATACAGCATTCCGCTCATTGTCTTTTTTAAATTTTTAAATCAGTTCCGGCACACTATCTTTTATTATTCCACGTGGAACATTTTCTCAGAAAGTAGCTCCTTTAATCATTACTGATTAAATTCTAATCAGTTGTCAGAAATTGGATTTACATTACAATATTTCTTACAAACTGTTAAAGAGATCTTGACAGAACTTTTCCAAGCTCGGATCACGAGCGCCCATTAGCAGTAATACAACCTCTGAGTCGAGATTCGGTCGCAACTCTTCTAGCAAATCATTGCGGTCTTCCAGAAAGTAGGCCTTTTTACCTTTGGCCCTAATACCATCGGTAAGTTCTTTTGCGGAAATATCTTTAACTGCAGTTCCGCCGGCATAGAAAATTTCGCTCATCCAGATTTCATCCTGTGGCCGCAATGCATCTGCAATTTCCTGAATAAAATCATTTTTCAAAAAACGTGTCGGTCCGTAGCCGTGCGGCTGAAACCAGGCGATTACTTTATGTGCCAATGGCTGGCAGGCTTTGATAGAAGCTGCGCACTTGGCGGGATTGTGTGCATAATCGTCAATGACCCAAACACCATTTTTCTGACCTAAAATCTGATGCCGCCTGTAAATTCCTTCGTAACGAGCCAGTGCTTCGGCGCAGGTTTTTAAATCCACTCCAATCTGAACCGCGGCAGCAACGGCGGCAGCGGCGTTTTCGGCAGAATGACGTCCAATAGCATTCATTTCGAATTGCTGCCCCTTGATGGTAAAACTTAGATGAAGACCATTTTGAGCAAAGTTTTCCACTGAAAAACCCGCACTTTTTTCCTCAAATCCAAAATTGCTGGCTTGATCTGCAGACAATTGCGCAGCCAGTTTATTGGATTGATTAACAATGAATAAACCCGTTGTATTTTTTTTAAATTTCGTAAATAAATCAGTAAGTTCTTCAATTTCCTGATGGTCTTTGTCGATATTCAGAAGTACACCGATCTGAGGTTGATATTGCACCACAGAGCCATCGCTTTCATCGGCTTCTATAATAAGCCAGTCGCCGGAGCCCACAGCAGCATTTCCAATTTTTCCCTGTTTAATTAAACTCGTCAGGCCGGCGCCGGAAATGATGCTGGGCTCCATCTTAGCTTTATGAAGAATCTCATACAACATTGCCGCAGACGTTGATTTTCCAGACGTTCCGGCAATCGCAACGGTCTTTTTAGTTAAAGAAATCTGAGCCAGCAGTTCGCTGCGCCTGACGATCGGTATACCTAACTTTTTTGCCTGCTGTACTTCGGGCACGGTATCTTCGATTGCCGTAGAAACAACGATAAGTTGAGTTTCCGCCGTGATTCCGGTACCGTCTTGCAGGAAACACCGGATTCCTTCTGCTTCGAGTTGTTGTTTAATTTTATTTTCTTCGCCTTCGATAAAATAGCGGTCGCTGCCGGAAACGATTTTACCCGTACCGCGCAGATATTGTGCTACAGCACTCATGCCGACGCCCGCAATGCCTATAAAAAAGACTTGTTGAACGTCTTCTAAATCATTTCTCATTCGTTATGGTTACATGAATTTATTCTCTACCAGACTCCAAAGCCTTTGCGCATATTCATCGGCGTGTTTCCAGTTGCGCTGATGGTAGATATCGCTGAGATGCTGTTTGGCATCTTCCAGATTGGTAAAACTGTTGAGTTTGGTGATGGTCGCGGTAAGCTCTTCCACATTACCTCCAAAAAGGCTTTTTGTAAAAGCGACGCGGTCATTAAGATCGAGCCGAAATTCGGGCTTTCGCCTTTCTGCTTCCATAAAATCGGTCGCCACATTCGATTTCAGTAGACTTCCGGAAGGACTATCAGTAGAACTAACTTCTTCAGTCTTCTGTTCAAGTTCCGAATTTTTCACTGTTTTCAGAGCCTTAATGCTTGCGAGTTTAAACTTTCTTTCCGCCTGTTCCAAAGTTTCGTTTTCTGCAATTGACATTTCTGGCTGAGCTGCAGATTTTTTCTCGTCTGTTTCTTCTGAAAAAATAACTTCAGACTCTATCTGATCTTCAACAGAATTATCGTGCTGATTCTCCTGCAGGTTTTCATTTTCTGGCGAACTGTCAGTAATGGGCAGAGCGGTTTCCACCGGCGTTGTCGCGGAGGAATAGGCATAGTCCTCAGGAGAGTTTATCTGCTGCGCAATCTCTGCGTCTTCGAGTTGGTCCGAATCAATATCATTTAATTCGTTCGTGAAAATTACTTCTTCCTCGGTTTCAAAGTCATCTTTTTCAGCTTCCGCAAAGGTCGAAAATGATGGACTTTGCGGAGAATTCAGCAGGTCTTCATTTCTCTCCAATATACGCAAAAACCCAAGGCGGCTGGTGGCTTCGATCAGCAAATCATGTTTGGCCAAAAGCTCGTCTACCGAATTGATTGTGACGAGTGTTTCGAGTATCGTCTTGGTCTCAAAAAAGACTTTTTCGCGTATATCCTCAAGGTTTTGCATCGTTGATTCTTATTAAATTTCCGTAATTTTGGCCGATAATTCTTACGGCTAAATTAACAAATGTTTTTAGAAAATACAATTAATCACGCAAAACAGAGCGGATGGATGGAGGTGATTTGCGGCTCGATGTTTTCTGGGAAAACCGAGGAGCTGATCCGCCGTCTGCGCCGTGCAGAAATGGCCGGACAAAGTGTGGAAATATTTAAGCCAAAACTGGATACGCGCTACGATGAAACGGAAGTGGTTTCGCATAATTTAAACAAAATCCGAAGTACACCGGTAGACAGCCCTAACGAAATTCTTCTGCTTGGCTCCACTTGTGATGTCGTCGGAATCGATGAAGCGCAGTTTTTTGATGAAAGCATTGTAGATGTAGCTAATAAACTGGCCAATAATGGTGTACGTGTGGTAATTGCCGGTCTGGATATGGATTTTATGGGCCGGCCTTTTGGTCCCATGCCCAATCTTATGGCGACCGCGGAATATGTGACCAAAGTCCATGCAATATGCAAACGCACCGGCAACCTGGCAAATCATTCAATGCGCACGACCACCAGCACGGATCTGGTACAGTTGGGAGAAACCGAAAGTTATGAAGCCGTCAGCAGAATGGTTTTTAATGAAGAATTTTTGAAGAAAACAGCTCAATGAATTATACCGCGCAGGAAATTGCTGACATTACCGACGCGACACTTATTGGTGACGCATATGCGCGCATAAAAA
Source organism: Flavobacteriales bacterium UBA6693 (assembly GCA_002454815.1). Classification (GTDB taxonomy): domain Bacteria; phylum Bacteroidota; class Bacteroidia; order Flavobacteriales; family Weeksellaceae; genus Kaistella. Next base: position 312,049 of record DKJL01000006.1, on the reverse strand, counting down.
ACATCTCTTACGACAGCCGCAGTATTTATGCTGTGCAGAATACTGCGTTTCTTGCAATAAAAACCAATAAAAATTCCGGCGAAAAATATATTGCCGCAACAGTAGAAAAAGGAATCGAGGTGATTATCGCCGAGCGAAGGCTGCCTGAAGTTTCGCCCAGAACCTGGATTATCGTTAATAATACCATTGATTTTCTGCAAACTTTAGCCAAATATCATCTTGAGCAATATTCTCTAAAAACAATTGGCGTGACCGGCAGTAACGGGAAAACAATTGTAAAAGAATGGCTTTACCAAACACTAAGCCCCGACTTCCGTACGGTGAAAAGCCCTCGCAGTTTCAATTCGCAATTAGGGCTGCCTCTCTCCGTTTTGGAGCTTTCGCGACAACATGAATTGGGAATTTTCGAAGTCGGTATTTCTCAGCCCGATGAAATGGCAAAGCTCGAAAATATTTTCTCCCCTCAAATCTCGATTCTAACGCATATAGGCACGGCGCACTCGGTGAACTTTCAAGATGAAGAACAATTAATTGCCGAAAAAATCAAGCTCTTTCAGCATTCTGAGTTAATTATTTTTAATGGTGATTATAAATCTGCTTACGAAATAATTACAGGTAAATACGCTGATAAACAGTTAGTTTCCTTCGGCTTTGGTGCACACAATAATTTGCACATTGCCAATAACTGGAAAGACCGTTCGCAGGAGATCCGGCTGCGTTATTTCCAGGAAGAATTTTTTCTGCCTGTTTTGCAGCGGGACGAAGCTACTCTAAGTAATGTACTTTGTGTGGTGGCGGTTTTAAAAATTTTCGGGTACCGGAATGAAGAAATTGTGCGACGCCTTAATGCTTTAAAAGCGGTAGAGATGCGTCTCGAAAGTGTAGTTGGAATTCGTAACAATCTAATTATCAATGATTCTTTTAATCTAGATCTGGATTCGCTCAAGATTGCCTATCAGCATCTGCAGGAATATAATAAGCCCAAACGAAGCTTAATTCTCACTGACTTTGTTGACGGAAAAAATGTAAACGAACTCTACCAGGAAGTTGCCACACTGACCAATCAACAAACTTTTGACCAGGTCTTTTTGGTCGGCACCGAAATTTCTCAGCTACAAAATCTGTTTGAAGCTGAAACGCATACCTATGCTACCACTTCAGAACTGATTGAAAGTCATGCTTTAAGCCAAATTGAAAATCAACTTATACTCTTAAAAGGTGCGCGTAAATTTGAAATTGAAAAAGTAAAAACGGCGCTGGAGCTGCAGAAACATGATACCGTCCTCGAGGTAAATCTTAATCTTATCCTTCACAATATCAACGTTCACAAAGCGCTGCTGAAACCTGAAACCAAGATGATGGCGATGGTGAAAGCTTATTCTTATGGCTTGGGCGGCTACGAAATTGCGGAATTTTTGCAGCATCATCACATCGATTATCTCGGAGTTGCTTACGCGGATGAAGGGGTAGACCTCCGCAAAAACGGTATCACCACGCCAATTATGGTGATGAATCCGGAACAGCACAGCTACAACAGCATCATCGATTTTGATCTTGAACCTGAAATCTACAGTTTCCGGGTTCTGGAACTTTTCAAAGAGCGTCTCCTGGCAAAAGGAATAACGAAAGCCTATCCGATCCATCTGAAACTGGAAACCGGCATGCATCGTCTCGGCTTCAAAACGGATGAACTTGTGCAGCTTGCGAACGAAATAAAACACAGCAATTTGGTTGTAAAATCCATTTTCAGCCACCTTTCTTCTGCGGATGATGTGGACGAAACTGAATATACGAACGAGCAGATCCAAATATTCAGAAACAACTCTGACTTACTCTTTAACAATTTAGGATACCGGCCAATTCTACACTTACTCAACAGTTCCGGCATCGCGGGCTACAGCCAGGCGCAGTTTGACATGGTTAGAATAGGCATCGGAATGGTGGGTATTTCTTCTGACCCGGAAATACAGAAGCGTTTGCGCGGCGCAGTTACTTTTAAGACCGTGATTTCACAGATTTCTAAAGTAGAGAAATCTCAGTCGGTCGGTTATAACCGGAGATTTCGGCCCGAAAATGATACGCATATTGCCACATTGCCCGTTGGTTATGCAGATGGAATTCCGCGGCTTATCGGTAATGGTCGCGGTTTTGCAGCGGTGCGTGGGCAGCTGTTCCCTATCGTTGGCAGCGTTTGTATGGACATGCTGATGATTGACATTGGAAATTTCCCGGCAAAGGAAGGTGAGGAAGTGATTATATTTAATTCCTTTCCTTCGTTAATTGATTTCGCAAATTATTGTCAGACAATTCCTTACGAAGTTTTAACTTCCATTTCGCGTCGTGTAAAAAGAATTTATATCAAGAATTAATGAAAAAGCAGCTCGGCATTTTATTGCTCGTTTTGTACAGTCTTGCTGTTTCCGGTCAGGTGAAGGAAAATTTTACCGTACCGAAAAATGCAAAAATTGGACTTTCATTATCCGGTGGTGGGGCTAAAGGCTTCGCACACATCGGTGTGCTGAAAGTGTTGGATTCGTTGGGCGTAAAAATCGATTATATTTCCGGCACGAGCATGGGCGCAATTGTCGGCGGTCTTTATGCTTCCGGATATACCGGTAAAGAAATCGAAAATATCGTGATGGATACTGACTTCTATTCCATCATCGCCAATGAGAAAACGCGCCAGGAAAAGACTTTTTTTAATAAAAGTGTGGATAAATACATTCTCTCGATTCCGGTGAATAACGGTAAAGTAAACGTTTTGCCAAAAGCGATTTCCACCGGTCAGAAAAACATTTACCTTTTAAAGGAACTTTTTAAAAACGTGTCCACCATCACAGATTTTTCAAAGTTGCCCATACCTTTCATGTGCATGGCGACCAACCTGGAAACCGGTGAGGCAAAACTTTTTGAAGAAGGCGATCTTGTTTCCTCAATTATGGCGAGTTCTGCGTTTCCCGGGTTGATGGATCCTGTAAAGATTGGTGATGCGCTGTATATTGATGGCGCTATGACCGTAAATTATCCTTCAAAACCGTTGAAAGAGAAAGGTATTGATATCGTCATTGGTGTCGATCTGAGCCAGGGTTTAGCCACCCGCGGCAATCTTGAATCGGCCATATCAATTTTAAATCAGGTCATTGATTTCGGTATCCAGAAGGAAACACGCAATCAGTATAGATATACGGATATCAACATTCACCCCAATTTGGAAGGAAGCAGCGCAACCAGTTATGATGCGAAGCGAATGATTCTGGACTCTGGATATGTAGAAGCGAAAAGATATTCCGAGACGTTGCGATTGCTGCCCAGGAGACAAAAAGAATCACTGCGCGCGACGAGCAACAGATTATATTCAAACGTGTATAAAATTGACAGTCTGGAAGTGGAGAACAATCACATTTTCCGAAAGAATTATATTTTGGGTAAAATGGGACTGCAAATCCCTTCCCTGCAGACTTACGGTGGAATTAATAAAATGGTTGATAAACTGTACGCGACCAATAATTACCGTCTTATCAATTATGATATTGTACAGGAGGCCAACAGAAATTACCTGAAATTAGCGGTTACGGAGGACGATACCCGATTTTTTCTGAAATTCGGGCTGCATTACGACGAAATTTTTAAAACCGGTTTGCTTCTTAATGCTACGGCAAAGCGCCTATTATTCCAAAATTCGACGGTTTCCCTAGATGTCATCGTAGGCGATCAGCCGCGTTATTATTTTAACTATTTTATCGACAACGGTTATATTCCGGGCTTTGGGGTGTACGCGTCCGGGATGTCACTGGATTTAAAAGATGCGGACGGCAATTCAACGCAACGGTGGAATTGGTTTTCCAATTCTGTTTTTATTCAATCGATTTGGCGCGAGAAATTTGCGGTCGGTGGTGGTTTAAATCACGACTATTATGAAACCAGACCTGCCGGTGCGCCGACACATCAAAACGCCGAAAATCTGATAAGTGCCTCTGTTTTCATTAAAAGTGATACACAGGACGACCGTGGCTTCGCCACTAAAGGATTCCTGCTTCATGCCGATGCGCGTGCACTTGACATTTTTAATGAACTGGATGAAGGCAAAACATTGCAGTTGAAAGTTTTAAGCCAGTTAAATTTTCCCTTTTCGTCTTGGTTCACGTATCGTTTGGGTTTATCGGGAGGATTTACCTTGGGCGATATTCCGAGTCAATATTATCGTTACCGTCTCGGTGGAATATTTGAACAGACTTTAGGAAACTTTTTTTCCTTTCAAGGATATCAATTTGGGCAGGAATCTGCGGACAATATGTTGATCAACACGAATGTATTGCAGTTTAATGTGTATAAAAATTACTTCGTTGATGCCTCACTGAATATTGCGAACGCTTTTGATGATATCAAAGTAGATGATATTTTTAAGATTACGCATTCCAGCATCGGCCTGACGGCAGGCTACAAATCGCCCTTTGGTCAGGTGAAAATTAACTACGCCCATTCTTTACAAGAAAAAAAAGGACTTTTTACAATTATACTCGGACATTGGTTTTAAATTATGATACAGTATTTTTTTGAGGACGTGCCAGCTTTTACCATTCAGCCAGAAACATCCCGCTGGTTAGTAGCGTTGATTGCAATGGAAGAGAAGAAAGCTGGTAAAATAAATTATATTTTTTGCAGTGACGAGCGCTTGCTTGAGGTGAATAAAGAATATCTGCAACACGATTACTTTACGGATATTATCACTTTCGATTACGTTAAAGGCCGCACGATTTCGGCTGATATTTTCGTATCTTTGCCGCGAATTTCGGAGAATTCCGTTTTGCACGATTCGACGTTTGAAGATGAGTTTCACCGGGTGTTAGCCCACGGCCTTCTGCACTTATGCGGTTATAAAGATAAATCTGAAAGCCAAGCGAGGGAAATGCGCGCAAAAGAAAATTTCTACTTGAGAATACGTTAAGTTAATCTTCCGATTTTCTATAATTCTTCCACAGTTTCACGTGGAACATTTAATTTAACAATAATGATAGACCAGATATACGATGTAATAGTTGTCGGAGCCGGCCACGCCGGATCTGAGGCTGCAGCCGCTGCCGCGAATCTTGGCAGCAAGACTCTGCTTATTACCATGAACATGCAGACGATCGGACAGATGTCGTGCAACCCGGCGATGGGCGGAATTGCGAAAGGTCAGATCGTCCGTGAAATTGATGCGATGGGTGGGTATTCAGGAATTATTGCCGACAAATCGGCGATTCAGTTCAAGATGCTCAATCTTTCAAAAGGTCCGGCAATGTGGTCTCCAAGAACTCAAAATGACAGAATGCTTTTCGCCGAAGAATGGAGATTAGCTTTGGAGAACACACCAAATCTGGATTTTTTCCAGGATATGGTGAAAAGTTTGATTATAGAAAATAACCGGGTAACAGGTGTTGTTACGGGCCTCGGAATTAAAATAAAAGCACGATCTGTCGTACTAACCAACGGTACATTTCTTAACGGGCTGATTCACGTAGGAGACAAGCAACTAGGTGGCGGCAGAATGGGCGAGCCGCGCGCCGTTGGTATTACCGAGCAGTTAACGCAACTTGGTTTTGAAAGTGGCCGAATGAAAACCGGTACGCCACCACGAGTCGATGGGCGCACACTGGATTATTCCAAAATGGAAGAACAGAAAGGGGATGAAAATCCAGGAAAGTTTTCCTATCTGGATACTCCGACTCTTCAACAGCAACGCAGCTGTCATATCGTTTATACAAACGAGACTGTACATGATATTCTTCGAGAAGGATTCGAGCGCAGTCCAATGTTTAATGGAACAATACAGAGTACGGGACCGCGCTATTGTCCGAGTATTGAAGATAAAATCAACAGATTTGCCGAGAGAAACCGCCATCAGTTATTTGTGGAGCCGGAAGGCTGGCGAACGGTGGAAATTTACGTCAACGGATTTAGCTCATCGTTACCGGAAGAAATTCAGATTAAAGCTATGCGGCATATCCCTGGTTTTGCGAATGTCAAAGTGTTTCGTCCCGGTTACGCGATCGAGTACGATTACTTCCCTCCTACCCAGCTGAAGCATACTTTGGAAACTAAACTGATCAAAAATTTATATTTTGCCGGGCAGATTAACGGTACTACCGGGTATGAGGAAGCCGCTGGGCAGGGCTTGATGGCTGGCATCAACGCACATAATAAAGTTCACGATAAAGAAGAATTTATTCTTAATCGCGATGAAGCTTACATTGGAGTTTTAATTGATGATCTAATCACAAAAGGAACAGAAGAACCTTACCGGATGTTCACTTCCCGCGCGGAATACCGCCTCCTTCTTCGTCAGGATAATGCCGATCTGAGACTTACCGAAAAATCGCATCAAATCGGTTTGGCTTCTGGTGAAAGATTGGAAAAAGTTGAGCAGAAACGCCGAGAAAGTGAAGAGTTAGAAACCTTGTTAAAACAAACTTCACTAAAGCCTGGTATTATTAATCCGATTTTGGCACAAATCGATTCAGCTCCTGTTGATCAGGCTTACCGCGCGGCGCAGATCCTGACGCGGCCGAATATGACGCTGGAGAAATTATCTCAAGTCCAGGAACTGGCATCGCCGATCAGTTCTTACGACCGCGAAATCCAGGAACAGGCCGAAATTAATATTAAATATAAAGGCTATATTGAGAAGGAGCAGGAAAATGTTGCTAAACTTAAGCGTTTAGAGACCATCCGCATCCCGGAAGATTTTGAGTATAATCAATTAAAGTCACTCTCCGCTGAGGCCCGACAAAAGTTTAATAAAATTCGGCCAGCGACCATCGCGCAAGCCAGCAGAATAAGTGGTGTCTCTCCCTCTGATATTAATATGCTTTTGATTTATTTAAAATAATGTTTCACGTGAAACATCGAATAGAGATTCATGAAATTAAAAGATCATTTCTTATCTCAGGAAGAATTTTACCTGCAAGAAACAGAACAGAAAGGTATATGGAAAACGCAACCGGTACCGGAAGACCTCGCGCCTTACTACGAAAGCAAAGACTATATTTCCCACCATCAGGATTCCGGTTCTTTGAAAGAATTTGTTTTTAAGTTTCTACAGACTTTTAACCTACTGTATAAAAGAAATATCATTATAGAACATGTCGGAAAAGGCGCAATCCTACTCGACTATGGTTGCGGCGCGGGAGAATTCCTTAAAAAAATGGAAACCGACTTTACTACATTTGGATTTGAGCCCAATGCTGATGCGCGTAATTTTGCCTCCAAGAAATTAAATAAAACTTTATTACTCGACGATTTAGCAACGATTGAAGATAACAGTTTAGACGCTGTTACCCTCTGGCATGTTTTTGAGCATCTTCCTAATCCGGATGAGATCCTGGAAAAGTTCTATTTCAAATTAAAGTCGACCGGCAAACTGATCATCGCAGTACCCAACCCAAGTTCGCATGATGCGAAACATTACCGGGAATTTTGGGCTGCCTATGATGTGCCGCGTCACTTGTTCCATTATTCCAGAAATGGTATGTTACAGAAAATGAACAGCGAAAAGTGGACTGTTAAAAAAACCCACTCTTTATTGCTGGACGCCTTCTACATTTCTGCCCTAAGCGAAAAATATCAAAAATCGTCCTTTTTCTGGTTCAAAGGCTTCCTTCGTGGAGCGATTTCGAACATAAAGGCACTAAAAACAGGCGAACATTCCAGCGTTATACATATAATCGAAAAAAAGTAGATCGTCGATTTTTACAGTATTTAAAGAGGTCAATTTTCAGCAAAAAAGAAAAAAAATGTAATTTTACTGATGTCATCACAAAATTACTACCACCTAGTTTTGAGGTGAACACAAAAAAAATCTTCCACTGACGGAAGATTTTATCGTTTAAACTTTTTACATTTTTATTTTTTGATCGCTTTCACGCCGGGAAGTTCTTTTCCCTCCAAACTTTCGAGCATCGCACCGCCGCCAGTGGAAACGTAACTCACTTTATCATCATATTCAAATTGCTTTACAAATGCTACGCTGTCACCACCACCTACGAGCGAAAAAGCGCCTTCCGCCGTCGCAGCAGCAATACTGTCGCCTAACGCAACTGTTCCCTTGGAGAAATTAGGCATTTCGAAAACACCGACCGGACCATTCCAAAGAATGGTCTTGCACTTCATAATGACCTCGTCAAAAGCCCTACGCGTTTGCGTGCCGACATCCAGACCCATCCAGCCATCCGGAATATCATAGATGTCCACTTCATCTGTTTCCGCGTCGTTATTGAATTCGTCCGCGATCACCGCATCAGCCGGCAAATGTACATTGACGTTTTTTTCCTTGGCTTTCTCCAGAATTTCCAGCGCGAGCGAAACTTTATCCTCCTCCACTAATGAGCTTCCTACGTTTCCGCCCAAAGCTTTTATAAAAGTAAAAGCCATCCCTCCGCCAATAATTAAATGGTCGATAGCGGGCAAAATGTTTTCGATAATAGTAATTTTAGAAGATACTTTGGAACCACCCAAGATTGCCAAAACCGGTTTTTCACCGCTTTCCAAAACGCGGTCAATGGCTTCCAGTTCGTTGGCCATTAATAAACCGAAAAATTTAGTTTCCGGAAAATAGTCTGCAATGATCGCTGTAGAAGCATGAGCTCTGTGAGCCGTACCAAAAGCATCGTTCACATAGGCGTCTGCGAGGGAAGCCAATTTTTTAGCGAATGCTGCATCTCCCTCTTCTTCCTCATTGTAAAATCTCAGGTTTTCAAGCAAAAGGATCTCTCCCGGTTTCAGTTCAGTCGCCATCGCGGTGGCGCTTTCACCGATACAGTCCTCACAAAACTTCACCTCCTTATTAAAAACTTCCTCAATCTCCGGAACGATATTTTTTAATGAAAACTCCTCCGAACTTTTACCTTTAGGTCGACCCAGATGCGTCATCAAAATCACTGCACCACCATCGTCCAGAATTTTTTGCACGGTAGGCTGTGCCGCCTCAATCCGCGTATTATCCGTCACTTTAAAATCTGCGCTCTGCGGAACATTAAAATCGACACGGACTAAAACCTTCTTGCCGGAAAAATTATAATCATTGACCGTTTTCATAAATACTTGCTTTTAATAGTTTCACAAATCTATGATTAATTCCAGCGATTCGAAACTTTTTAAGTTTTAATATTCCACAAGTCCGACTCATCCATTTTCTCAACATTAAATTTTTTTTATAAAAAGAAAGAATGGATAGTGTTGTTGTAGGAGGCGGTTTTGTGGAGAAGTGGAAGCGTTTTTTTCAGTAACAAATTACAAAGATAAAGAGCAGCTGGTAATGTGGATATTTATATTTTGATTTACAGATTGTTATGAATATTATCCACAATTGTTAGTAATTATGCACATTCCTCTATTTGGGAAAACAGTTTTATGGAAAACGTCAGTAAGGTTTCGTCAGAAAATTTAAAAACATTTGAACCATTTTTTTTGGCTTAAAATCCATTACGGAAAAATATCAGGCTGTGCAATAATAAACTTTCAATACTTATCCACATCAATTACAAACTTTTCCCCAGCGCTTGTCAGTTAATATAAATATTTGGGTAAAAATTGCTTCTTCCGTCAGCCCTCCGTTAGTACACGCAGTTTACTATAAAGAAAAAGTATATTTATATTAATAATGTTAAATTTGTCAGATAAGAACAGGCACGATCATGGACAAAACCATCAAAATAGCCATTGCAGCAGATCACGCAGGCTTTGAATACAAAGAGATCATCAAGAAACATCTCTCGGAGAAATACGAAATCGAGGATTTCGGAACGCATTCTACGGATTCTGTAGATTATCCGGACTTTGTGCATCCCGCTGCCAGAGTTGTGGAAGCAGGTACTCACCAATTTGGTATTCTCATCTGCGGCAGCGGAAACGGCGTCCAGATGACTGCCAACAAACATCAGGACATACGTTGTGCGCTTTGCTGGATGCCGGAATTGGCGAAGCTCGCCAGACTGCATAATAATGCAAATATGATCGCATTACCGGCACGCTTCATCGCCAGTCATCTTGCACTGGAAATTGTGGACCAGTTCCTGGAAACCGATTTTGAAGCCGGCCGCCATGAAATTCGCGTGAGCAAAATGAGCACCTGCTGATATCTCATCTAACTAATAAAGAACACATGCCAAGAAAAAAGAAATACATTTCCAGTAAAAATAACGAAAAACTGAGCGAAATTGGTCGCCAGATTCTACGTTTTATGAATAAGGAGTCCGGGAAAATCTACAACTATAAGCAGATTGCCGACGGTATTGATTACCGGAATCCGCGTCAGCGTGAACTCGTAATTCAGGCTTTACATAAATTACTGGGTGATAAACAAATCAAGGAAACCGAGAAAGGGAAATACATCGTCAACCTCAGAATTGAAGGTACGCTGACCGGTGTAATTGATTTCAACCAAACTGGAAACGCCTATGTCAACGTAGAAGGAATGGACGACGACATTTTCATCCACGCCAAAAACGTAAAAGACGCCATGCAGGGCGACACCGTTCTTATTGTAACCTACCATTTCAAAGGCAGAAAGATGGAAGGTTCTGTACTGGAAGTAATGAGCCGGAGCCGGACGGAATTCGTTGGTATGTTCCAGTATATCAAGCACAAAGACTTTGGTTTTGTCGTCGGGGACAAGAAAAAGATCAATACCGATATATTCGTGCCGAAAGGAAAAATTGGCGGCGCTAAGGATGGCGATAAAGTCGTTGTCCGCATGACGGACTGGAAAGCAGGTGAGAAAAATCCGGAAGGTGAGATCATTACAGTTTTGGGTGCTCCCGGCGAGCATGAAACCGAGATTCACTCTATCCTCGCGGAATATGGTTTGCCTTACACTTTTCCTGAAGAAGTGGAGCGCGAAGCGGATTCTATCGACCGGGAAATTCATCCCGGTGAAGTAGAAAAGCGACGCGACATGCGGCAGATCTGCACTTTCACCATCGATCCGAAAGATGCCAAAGATTTTGATGATGCGTTATCCATACAAAAATTACCAAACGGAAATTGGGAAATCGGCGTTCATATCGCCGATGTTTCTCATTATGTAGTTCCCGGCACGTTGCTCGATGACGAAGCATACAACCGCGCTACGTCGGTCTATCTGGTAGATCGTGTGGTTCCTATGTTGCCCGAAGTATTGAGTAATGATGTGTGTTCCCTACGGCCTAATGAAGATAAATATACCTTCTCCGCCGTTTTCGAACTGGATGATGAGGCGCGTGTGAAGAAGGAATGGTTTGGACGCACGGTGATCCATTCGGATAGAAAATTTTCTTACGAAGAGGCACAGCAACGTATTGAGACACAGGAAGGTGAACTGGCTGAAGAAATTCTCACGCTTGACCGCCTTGCCAAGATTTTGCGTAAAGAGCGTATTGATAACGGCGCCATCACTTTCGACCGAAGTGAGGTTCGTTTTAATCTTGACGAAAATGGAGAACCCATCGGAGTTTATTTTAAAGTCAGCAAAGACTCCAATCACCTTATTGAGGAATTTATGCTATTGGCGAACCGAAAAGTCTCGGAATTTGTTTCATTAAACAAACGCGGCGAACCTACAGGCAAAACTTTTATTTACCGGATACATGATGATCCGGATCCGGCCAAACTGGAAGCGCTGCGCGATTTTGTAGGCACTTTTGGGTATCAGATGAATCTGGCGAACACTAAAAAAGTTGCAGAATCACTCAACCAGCTTTTACGTGATGTGCAGGGCAAAGGTGAAGAAAACATGATCGAAACACTTGCCATGCGATCTATGAGCAAGGCAGTTTATTCTACCAATCCTATTGGCCATTACGGTTTGGGTTTCGATTATTATTCGCATTTTACGTCGCCTATCCGTCGTTATCCCGATCTTATTGCCCACCGTTTGCTACAGCATTATCTGGACGGAGGCAAACCGGTAAGCCAGCCCGACATCGAGGAGAAAGCAAAACACTGCAGTGCTATGGAAAGGCTTGCTTCCGATGCCGAACGCGATTCCATCAAGTTTATGCAGGTGAAATTTATGGAAAAACATCTGGGCCAGGAGTTTAAAGGAGTAATTTCAGGAGTCGCAGATTTTGGCTTCTGGGTACAGATTCCCGAAAATGGCGCCGAAGGACTTATTAAGTTGCGCGATCTGATGGATGATTCTTATTCTTATGATCAAAAAAACCATCTGGTGCAGGGAAGCAAAACCGGTAACCAATACCAGCTCGGCGATGAGGTGACCATTAAAGTAATGAAAGCGAATTTGATTCAAAAACAGCTTGACTTCAAAATCATACAGCCGGACTAAATCATCGAAATCTGCTCCAATTTGTAAATAACCGGAGCAAATATGCGCGTTTCTAAATAATAATTAATGTTAGAACTAATTATTTCGGCGGTAGGTTTAGGCATCATGCTAAGTCTTGTTTTTATCGGCCCGATATTTTTCCTGCTTATCGAAACAAGTTTTTCCCGGGGACCCAGGCATGCACTGACGCTGGATATCGGCGTTGTGCTGGCAGATATTGTCTGTATCGTCGCTTCCTACTACGCTAGCGGCGATCTGGTGGAAATCATTGATAAACATCCCGGTTTCTATAGAATTACGGCTTTTATTGTATTTATCTATGCCTTGTTCATGATCGTGTCTAAAACTAAAATGCACATAGCAGGTGAACAGTCAATGATCAGCCAAAATTATTTTAAAACTTTGCTGAACGGTTTTTTCTTTAATATTTTAAATATTGGCGTCGTCTTGTTCTGGCTGGTTACGGTAATTTCGGTGCGCAACGCTTATCCCGAAACCAAAGATTTCTTACTGTATATGAGCCTCGTAGTAGGAACTTACCTACTGATCGACTTTATAAAAATTTATCTGGCAAAGGTTTTTCGGGACAAGCTTACCGAGACTTTTGCTAATAAAATCCGCAAGATCGTCGGACTGGTTTTAGTGGGTTTCAGTGTGATTATATTTTTGCAGAGTTTCAAAAAATTTAATCATTTCGAGAAAAGACTGGAAAAAGCAGAACAGACTCAAGAAAAATTTCACCACAAATGAAGCAGATACACTTTCCTCCGAATTTAAAGGTGGGTGACAAAATAGCAGTTGTTTCACCGGCCGGCACTGTCCGGGCGGACCAGTTGAAAAACGGTCTCGAAATGATTGAAAGTAAAGGTTTCGTTCCTGTTACTGCACCCAATATCTGTACGAAATACGCCAGAGGTTATGACTACGCCGGCACAGAACAGGAACGTATCTCTGATATGAACTGGGCACTTAATGATAACGGGATCAGTGCCATTTGGGCCTCGCGTGGGGGGTACGGATGCCAACATTTAATACAGCACTTAAATCTGGATAATTTTAAGAAAAACCCAAAATGGTACATCGGTTATTCCGACAATACGGTGCTGCAAAGTTTTTTGTTTCAGAAAGGTTTTGCGTCCATCCACGGGCAAACGATAAAAACGTCGGATTTTGGTGTTTCTGCAGATAGCTATAATCTCATTTTTGAAGTTTTACAGGGAGAATTACCCAATTACACTGTTGACGCGCATATGCTTAATAGAAAAGGCTCTGCCAAAGGCAAATTAGTCGGTGGTAATTTGGCCTTGGTTTACGCATTGCTCGGCACGCCTTATCTTTTCCCCTTAGAAAATAATATTCTGTTCATTGAAGAAGTCGGTGAGCGATACTACTCGCTGGATCGGATGCTGATGAGCCTGGAATTGGCCGGAGTCTTCAGGAAAATAGCCGGCGTTGTCGTCGGTGGAATGACGCAGATGGGCGAAGAGAAAAACAATCTTTCATATAATGACAGTTTTGATCCTTTCGCTTACGAAATCATCGCCGAACGCCTCCACAATTATGATTTTCCAGTCGCATTTGGATTTCCCAACGGTCATATTTTCGACAATAAACCACTCATCATCGGTGTTGAAGTACATTTAAAGGTAGCGGAAACGGTAAAAATTACCTTTAATTAAATACTATGGCTGAGCATAACGATCTGGGAAATATGGCCGAAGAGCTGGCAGCTTCTTTCCTCGAGGAAAAAGGATACCGGATTCTGGTAAAAAACTTTCGTTTCCGGCGTGCCGAAATTGATATTATTGCAGAATACGGCGAGCAGATCATCATCGTAGAAGTGAAAGCCCGCGGTACCGATATCTACATGGAGCCGCAGGAAGCCGTAACCAAATCGAAAATTAAGTCGATTGTTATGGCCGCAGATCAATACCTGGATCAGACAAATAGCACCCAGGAAGTGCGGTTTGATATTATTGCCGTGTTGCGTGATTCCCGGGGAACACTGCAGATCACCCATCTCGAAGATGCCTTTCAGAGTTTTGACGCAAATTAAAATTAATAATATTTATGAAGACAACGGTTATCACGGGTGCTACTTCCGGTATTGGTAAAGCTACCGCCGAACTCCTGGCGCAGCAAGGTCACCGCCTGATTATTTGTGGGCGTAGAAGTGCAGTGTTGGAAGAACTAAAAGCACAACTGGAAAAATTCACCGAAATATTTAGTTTAACATTTGATCAGCGTTACGAAGCCGACGTAAAAAAAGCCTTTGAGGGTTTACCCGAAAGCTGGCGCGATATCGATATTCTGATCAATAATGCGGGGAACGCACACGGCCTCGATTCTCTGGAAGATGGAAGTACGGGCGACTGGGATGCGATGATTGACGGAAATGTAAAAGGCCTTCTCTACGTTTCCAAAGCGGTAATTCACGGAATGAAAGAACGGCGGAATGGGCACATCGTAAATATTTCATCGGTAGCGGCGCGACAGACTTATGCCAACGGTGTCGTATATTGCGCCTCGAAGAAAGCAGTCGACGTAATTTCGGAAGGAATGCGGCTGGAACTTACAGAGTTTGGAATTAAAGTGACCAATATCCAGCCCGGTGCCGTGGCTACAGACTTTTCCACGATTCGTTTTAAAGGCGATGTGCAGCGTGCAAAAACCGTGTACGAAGGATATGAGGCGTTGAAAGCGGAAGATGTTGCAGATGCGATCTCATATTGTATCAATACTCCGCAGCGCGTGGCGATTTCCGATCTTACCATTTATCCCAGTGCGCAAAGCGAACCGCGCACCATTTACAGAAAGTAGATTTTAGTTTAAAATAAATGAAAATATTACACATCGAAACGTCTTCACGAAACTGTTCGGTAGCAGTTTCAGATGGTGAAGAGTTGCTCTGTCTCTGCGAAGAAGTTGCAGAAAATTACCGCCAGTCCGAAAGTTTGCACACTTTTGTAAAATGGGCGATGGAAGGTGCTGGCCTTGATATGAACAAAATTGAGGCAATATCATTAGGGAAAGGTCCGGGTTCCTATACCGGATTGCGCATCGGTGCCTCCGCCGCAAAAGGATTCTGTTACGGCCTTAATATTCCGCTCGTAGCGACCAACTCTTTGGAGACGTTGGCAGAGCCTTTTATCGGGCAGGGATATGACGTTGTAATCGCCTTGGTAGACGCCAGACGTATGGAAGTTTATGCTGAGGTTTATGAGGGTGTAAACGGTGATATTTTAGCACCGACAGAAGCCGTCATACTTGACGAAAATTCTTTCAATAATTATTCTTCCGTGGGCAGAGTTTTACTTGTAGGTGATGGTGCCGCCAAAGCTTCCGGGATTTTGTCGTTGCCCAATGCGAAGTTTAAATCTGATGTTTATCCTTCCGCAAAATATTTATTACGGCAGGCCACTAAAAAGATTTCCAATCGGGAATTTGAATCTGTCGCGTATTTTGAGCCTTTTTATTTAAAAGAATTTCAGGGAGTTAAACTAAAAAAGAGCGAATAAACGCTCTTATTTATTAATTCAGAAGTTCCGGTACAGGCGGCACCGTTTTTCTTGGCTGCGTCTCAGACCTCGAACGTCTCTCATCATCGTCCCGCGTCGGTGGAAGGCCCGGCGACGCCATTGGCGATCGGACGCCAGGTGCTGTGTTAATGGGAATACTGGGAGCTTCATCACTGTAATCCTCCGTCTGCGGATCGGCTCCGGTTTCATCAGTCCGCTCTACGGATAGATCGCTTTTGAGATATTTCAACATTTCCGCCGCTTTTTCTCCTTCCGGCGTTCGTGCATAGTTCAAAGCAATTTGTTCCAGCTGTAAAATCATTATTTCCTTGCCCGCTGTTTTACCGGTATTAAAAGCATTCAACAGACTGAACTTTGGTATCAGGGCATCTTTCGGATATTTCGCAATTGCTTCGTCGATCAGCGCCCTACTCTCTTCATAATTCCCTTCGTCGTATAGGGCAAAAGCTTTTTCATACGATTGTTCCACAGCCTCTGAAGACTGAGAGAACGAATTGCTTTGGGGATTTTTTACAAATTCTGCGTAAGAGGTGTACGGAAATTCAGTTAGAATGATGTGCTTTGCGCGTTGTGCAGCCTGCGGATTTTTTTCATAATTAAAGGCGAAGATGTGATAGAGCGCCTGCAGTCTCACTTCATCTTCCGGCTCGCTGTCAGCCAATGTGTACAACGTTTTGGTAGCAAGTTCAGTGTCTCCAAAAAAGTTTTCATACATACGTCCAAGTCCTAGGGCCGCAGTATCACGGGCTTTCCGGAGCGCGGCAATTTCCAGTTGATCGGTCGGAATTTGCTCAGTATAAAACTCGGGTTCGAGACGGCGGGGGTTGGGCGCTGCAGAAATTCCCATCGCTTCATTACGGAGATCTTCAATGGTGTTGCTGCGTGCAGAGGTTCGCCAGTTATCACTCAGTGTGCGGTTACCCCAGATCTGCCTGAAGGTAGACTCCCCTTTTGCTACTGTACCTAAATTCGAAAAATAAAAACCTCCTTTCGATGGCGAAAAATCCTGGAAACCTCCCCCAGCCTTTGCAAACATGGAATTGGCGTCATAATCGCCGGTATCAAATCCTTTGCCCCGCTCGCGCTTTTTTAGCTCCAGTTCTTCCCGCTGTTCTTTGGCTTTTATTTGGTCGATATACTTCATAAAATAAGCGGTTCTTTCCCCTTCGGGCATACGAATTAAATTCAGGATACTGTCGCTCCTTTTTACGGTGTAGTAGTTACTGGAAACATTTTTGATATTCGCAGTTTGTTCTTCAAGTAAAGTTTTCGTCGGTGCGTAAGTCATTACGGCCAGCGCAGAATCGTAGTAAGCACCTGCAGAAAGATAGTCGCTGTAGTTGAAATAATTGCGTCCAATTTCAAAATAAGTCAGCCCGCGGACATGAGGATCCGAAACTTTTTCGTTCAACGCTCGGGTGAAGTATTGCTGTGCTTCTTCTTTTTTACCTGCTTTTTTTGCCATCAGGCCGAGTGCGTAGTAAAATTCGTTTTTGCGTGAGGCGTAGGTTCCTTTTTTGCTGATTTTTTCCAGATATTCGCGTGCACCACGGTAATCTTCGTCGCTACCGTTGTAGGTTTTGGCAATCTCAACCTGTGCTTTTACTTCAAACTCGAAATCATTGGCGTTTTTGTAGGCGGTAACAAAACTTTCCCGGGCCGCTTCATTTTCGTTTAAATGAGCTAAAATCTGTCCGCGCAAAAAAGCAATACGGCTTCTGAGTTTGCGGTCTTTATTCAGCGTGTAAGCATCGCTAAGTTCGTCTACGGCAGCCTCTTCTTTACCCGCATCCAGCAGCATTTCTGAATAATAGACGCTGAGCAGTTTTTGGTAATCTTTCTTTAAGTCA
Organism: Flavobacteriales bacterium UBA6693; assembly: GCA_002454815.1. Taxonomy (GTDB): domain Bacteria; phylum Bacteroidota; class Bacteroidia; order Flavobacteriales; family Weeksellaceae; genus Kaistella. Next base: position 294,362 of record DKJL01000006.1, on the reverse strand, counting down.
TTGTTTTTCAAATCAGCGAACACTTCTTCGGCGCGATGGTAGTTTTCCATTTTAGCGTACGCCAATCCCTGATAAATGCGGGCGAGCGGCAAGCGTTTATCGTTTCTCATGTTAGCAAAAATATAATTCAAACCATCCAGTGCTTCCAGCGGTTTATTATTATACAGTCTCGCCTGTGCCAACAGAATATGCGCATCAAACATTCGTTTATTTCGCTCTTCCCCATTCTTCATCACCGAATATTTTTCGATGGCCTTCAAAGCTTTCGCTTCAGAAATTTCCAGTATGGTGGCGCCGCGCCGGCCGGCCGGTCGGTTGCCGGAAGGTACACCCGGCCCGCTGAACGTATTAAATCCTTCTGCGTCGTTAGCCTCCGCAACTTCATCGTAGGTAAGCAATGAAATATAGGGCGCATTGAAATTATCGCGGTGCGCGCGGTCGCGGTTACGCAACTCTGTTTCCAGCGCATCTTTACTGTTGAAAAGGGTATTGTAATAAGAGAAAAATCCTTTCATGAAGGCCGAATCGCTATTTTTCTTGCGCGAAGAGCAAGAAAGCAACAGGGCAGCCGAAAAAAGAATCAGGATCGTTTTTTTCATTCTGTTAATAACTGTCTGATCAAGCTTTTATTATAATAAAAACCGATTATTTCTGTAAAAATAATCTTTTTCTATCTTAGAAAGGAGTTTGGCCAAAATCTTTCAAAATCGTGTAAACCAAATGCGTAGGCAACCCCATAATGGTATAAAAACTGCCGTTAATATATTTCATCTTGGCCATACCGGCCCATTCCTGTATGCCGTACGCGCCGGCTTTGTCGAACGGTTTGCAGTCTTTGATATATTCTTTGATTTCGGTGCTCGTAAATTCATCAAATTCTACTGACGCAAAATCCGTTGCAGTCACGGTATTTTCGGTCGACCGGATCGTCACGCCGGTGTAGACCTGATGAATAGTACCCGAAAGACGGTACAGCATGTCGTAAGCTTCATCGGCGTCAGCAGGCTTTCCGAGAATCCTGTCGTTTAAAACGACAACGGTATCTGCGGTAATCAGCAACTCACCATCGTTCAGCTGATCATAGGATTCCGATTTTAATTTAGAAAGATAGCCGGCGATATCTGCAGGCGGAAGTTCCGGCGGGTACACTTCAGGACAATCAATGGTAGCCACTGTAAATTCAAAACCAAGTTTTTTCAGTAATTCCTGACGTCGCGGCGAAGCGGAGCCTAATATAATTTTCTTTTTTTCCATTATTTAAACACTTTTTGTGTGATCCAGCGTCCACGTTCCCTGCACTTTCATGACCTGCTCAATCACGTCGCGAACGGCGCCGCTACCACCGAAAACCGGCGAAATATAATCTGATATCCGTTTCACTTCGCCCACGGCGTTTGCCGGACAAGCTGAAATCCCGGACTGCTGCATCATTTCAACATCGGGAAGATCATCGCCCATCGTGAGAATTTCATCATCGTTCAGGTTATACTTCATTTTAAATTCGTTGAACTTCTCAATTTTATCGGAAATTTTCGCATAGTATTCCGTGATGCCCAGATAATTAATTCTGTTTCGGACAGAAGGATCATCACCGCCTGTGATCACACAGATCGGATAATTGTGCTTCCGTGCTTTTACGACGGCGTAGCCATCCAGCACGTTCATTACGCGGCACATACTTTTGTCCGGCATCAGCACAACGCTTCCGTCGGTAAAGACGCCGTCGACATCAAAAACAAAGGCTTTTATCTGGCTCAGGCGTGTTTTATAGCTCATACATTTTCTTTATAGATTCGTTCAGGGTTCTGTAAATTTTTAGATGCTGTTCATCAGTAATAATCTCTTCGTGCAGCTGCAGCACCCGCTGATCATTTCGCACCGCGGGTCCGGTCTGCGCCAGTTTCGGATCCAGCTTTTCTATCTTGGCCGTTGTTTCTTTAATTAAAGGCAAAAAGTACTCAAACGGAATTTGCTGTGCATCGGAAATTTCTTTGGCGCGTGCAAACAAATGATTCACAAAATTGCAGGCAAAGACTGCGGTAAGGTGCATAAACTTTCTCTTCTCATGAGTCGAATTTACGACGGCAGGAGATATTTTCCGCGCAAGTTCAGACAGAAGTTTACTGTCGTGCTCATTTTCTGCTTCGATAAAAAACGGAATTTCTTCATACGACAACGCCCGCGATTTCGAGAAAGTCTGCATGGGATAGAAGTTGGCTTTGCGGTAATTACCTTTCAGTATATCAATCGGCAGGGAACCTGAGGTATGAGCTACCAGACAGTTTTCTGCAGTAATCAACTTCGAAATATCTTGCACGGCGCGGTCGCTCACACAGAGGAGATAAAGATCGGCCGGGACGAGCGCTGTAGTTGAAAACGGAATAAGAAGTTCGTCGGAGATTTCCTTTAAATCGTGAAAATTCCGTCCAAATAACTGTTCTACTGCAATAGCGTTCTGCTTAAAAGCGCGCGCCAAATGGGCAGCCACATTTCCGGAACCGATGATGACAATCTTCATAGAATAGGATTATAACAAAGGTACAGATTTGATTTGGACTAAAAATTGAAGACTTATTTAACTTATCAGTAAATTAGTCATCAAAATCAGGAACGCATCTTAATGAAGAGCAAGGAGACCGAAATTATCGAGTTGATGTCGCGCGAAAAAACCCGCGAGAAGGGAGTTCGCCTGATGATGGATGCATATCAGAGCAGATTGTATTGGCATGTCCGGCGCTTTATCGTCGATCATGATCTCTCGCAGGATGTCCTGCAGGATACATTTATCAAAGCTTATCAGAATTTTCATCAGTTCAAACGCGAAAGCCAGCTGTACACCTGGCTCTACCGTATCGCCACCAACGAGGCCCTGCAACAACTGAATAAAATGAAGAAAATGCAGAAAAACGACGAAGAATCGGCCAACTACCTGGAAAATCTGGTTGCGGAGAACGTACAACCTAATGCTGACGAAATCCAGACTTTACTCCAAAAAGCCATACATCAGCTGCCCGAAAAGCAGAAACTGGTTTTCAATATGCGCTACTACGAAGATCTTCCGTACGAAGATATGTCGCAGATATTGGATATGTCGGTGTCCACTTTGAAGACAAACTACCACTATGCCAAGCAGAAGGTAGAAGAATATATAAAAAATAATTTTACTGAATAAGATATTCATCATGAAAGATTTTAACCTGGAAGACCTCAAACGTGAAAACGTTTTTACCCACCAAGACCCTTCCTTCGAAGCTATGCAACAGCATGTGCTTCAGAATATTGCACCTTCTCGTAGAATCGGCCGTATGAACTGGGCGTACGCTGCAGCGGCTGCCGTAGCACTGATTTTTGGTTTTACCTTTTTGCAGGGTCCGGAAAATGAGAACACAGTTCCGACGACGCAACAAAATAGTATCGCACAGATTAATACGCCTGATACCGCCGAAAAACTGGAACCTACTGAGGAAGCTGTAGCGCTGAAAACCTTAGAGGAAGATTTAACTTCCGTCCGCAGTAATCATCCAAAGAACAGAGCAGCAGTAAAAGCAAAAGATACTGATAAAACACATGCTCTTGTTGCCCAGGAACGCGCAAAAACAAAACCCGACGAGCTGCAGATGGATCAGATCCTCTCTAATTTCAGCAGAGCCGAATTGGCAGATATTGCGCAGAACGCAGAACAGGATATTTATTTGGACCTGTATAATTAAGCAAAGAAGATGAAAAAGATTTTAGCAGCAATGACCCTGATTTCCCTGTCAATAAACGGTTTTGCACAGCAAAACTACGACTGGAAAAACATGAAACCCGAACAGCGGAAACAGGTAATACAGAAGATGAACCCCGAGCAGAGAATGCAGCTGCTGAAAGAGTTTCGGGAAAAAATGATCGTTGCCGAACTAAATGTGGCGCCCACCAGCCAGACGGAATTCAAGTCGCTCTACAACGAATACCAGCAAAAGCAAAACGAGATCAAGAACCGCTTCACGCCCAATAGCAATTATGACCGCATGAGCGATGACGAAGCAACCAGAGAGCTGAACCAAAGTTTCGATGTTGGCCAGCAGCTGCTCGATAACCGCAGAAACTATGCGCAGAAATTCATGAAAGTAATTTCCCCACAGCAAGTCCTGAAAATGTACCAGACCGAAGGAAAAATGCGCACGAAAATATTAGATAAAAAACAAGACGGACCTGCTCATCCGGGTTCGCAGCGTAGGCGACCATAATAGTTTATTTTTTTAATGTTTGAGCGACCTCTGCAATCTTTGTAGAGGTCGTTCTTTTTTGGGCGCCCCCGCGCCAGCGCTAATTCCCGCGCTTGCGGGCCGGGCTCTACGTTGCAAGTCCTCAGGCGGCACCCGCTGCCGCGTGCGCCGCCTTCCGGGCTTTCCACTGCGATCCCTGTCGCAAATACCGCAACAGATGAGACAGAAAATATCCGCCAAAAAAGATTAAATTTGCACCTTACGATAAATATAGATGAAAAACATACGGAATTTCTGCATTATTGCACATATTGATCACGGTAAGTCTACCCTCGCCGACCGCCTGCTGGAATATACCAACACCGTGACACAGCGCGAACTGCAGTCGCAGACGCTCGATGACATGGACCTTGAAAAGGAGCGTGGCATCACCATTAAGTCTCACGCCATCCAGATGGATTATGAGCTCAATGGGGAGAAATATGTGCTGAACCTAATCGATACGCCCGGCCACGTCGATTTCTCCTACGAAGTTTCCCGTTCCATTGCTGCTTGTGAAGGTGCACTTCTTATCGTAGACGCCGCGCAAAGTATTCAGGCACAGACGATAAGTAATTTATATTTAGCCTTGGAAAATGATCTTACGATTATTCCTATTTTAAATAAAATTGATTTGCCTTCCGCCAATCCGGAGGAAGTGACCGACGAAATTATGGGCCTTATCGGCTGCGAATATGAAGATGTTCTTCGTGTATCCGGCAAAACCGGCGAAGGAGTGCATGATTTGCTCGAGCAGATCGTTAAACGTATACCCGCGCCCGAAGGCGATCCTGATGCACCACTACAAGCCCTGATTTTCGATTCCGTTTATAATCCCTTCCGTGGAATCGAAGCTTACTTCAAAGTCGTTAACGGCAGCATTAAAAAAGGCCAGCGAATCAAGTTTATGGCGACGAACAAAATGTACGAAGCCGATGAAGTAGGAACTTTAAAACTTAAACAGGCACCAAAACCTGAAATTAAAACCGGCGATGTTGGTTACATTATTTCAGGTATCAAAGATGCGCGAGAAGTAAAAGTAGGGGATACCATCACGACTTTTGAAAACGGTGCAGCGAAAGCGATCGAAGGTTTCGAGGAGGTAAAACCCATGGTTTTTGCCGGCATTTACCCAATTGAGTCTGAAGATTTTGAAGAACTGAGATTTTCATTGGAAAAACTGCGGTTAAACGATGCCTCACTGGTTTTCGAACCGGAAAGTTCAGCAGCTTTGGGCTTTGGTTTCCGTTGCGGTTTCCTCGGTATGCTCCACATGGAAATCGTGCAGGAAAGACTGGACCGCGAGTTCAATATGGATGTGATCACGACGGTACCAAACGTTTCTTACCACGGGTATAACAAGAAAAACCCGGACCAGATGATCCTGATCAACAATCCATCAGAAATGATGGATCCTATTTCTATGGATCGCGTAGAAGAACCATTCATCAAAGCATCAATTATCACAAAATCCGACTTTGTTGGTGCGGTGATGACTTTATGTATCGAAAAACGCGGCGAGATCGTGAATCAATCTTACCTGACCGCCGACCGCGTGGAATTGGTCTTTAATATGCCGCTTGCCGAAGTGGTTTTCGACTTTTACGACCGCCTGAAATCCATTTCAAAAGGATATGCCTCGTTCGATTACCATCCGATCGGATTCCGCGCTTCTAAGCTGGTGAAAATGGATATTTTAATCAACGGTGATATGGTCGATGCGCTGTCCTCATTAATACACGAGAGCAATGCGTATTATATCGGAAAGAGAATGTGCGAAAAGCTGCGCGAACTCATCCCGCGCCAGCAGTTCGATATTGCCGTACAGGCTGCTTTAGGAGCGAAAGTAATTGCGAGGGAAACCATTAAAGCTTTAAGAAAAGACGTTACCGCAAAATGCTACGGCGGTGATATTTCCCGTAAGCGGAAACTTCTGGAAAAGCAAAAAGAAGGAAAGAAAAAGATGAAGCAGATCGGTCGCGTGGAAGTGCCACAATCCGCATTTATGGCGGTGCTGAAGCTGAATGATTAGGAGAAACTATAAAGAGAGATAAAGGCCGTTCCGGAAGGAGCGGTCTTTTTTGTTGTAAAAATCCGTTTTTGGTAGTAAGAACCTATATTTGGAATGCACTCGGTAGCATACGTAATCGGAGATTTAATGAACTCCAACATATTCTATCATCCTAAATTTTAGCGCTAAGCATTTCTGAATTTACCTTTGCCTCAGTATTGAGCAAAGTCTCCGGACTTTTAGCCATTAGATGTTTCATGCCATCAAAAATAATATAAACATCCAGCCTATTTCTCCACCAATCCTTCCACCATCTCAATAAACTCCGCCCGCTGCGCCGACAACTCCTTCGAACCGGCCGCCGGCCACGCCGCCATTTGTGCGATCACGAAATTGGTTTTAGGATTTATATAAATCATCTGCCCGAAGATGCCGAAAGCGGCATAACTTCCGTTGGGAAAGCGCCACCAAAGATAGCCGTAGCCACCACCGTCGTTGCCGGTTGGGATTAGCAGCGAAGTAGCCTGTTGTAAGTATTCATTGGCCAAAAAAGGATGTTCACCCTGTGCGTCGCGATAGAGCATGGCCGTGCCTAGCCGCGCAAAATCCCGCAGCGTCGCGGAAAGTCCGCTGCCACCGATGTTCTCGCCGCTGCATTCGTCAGCCAGCCAAAACGCATTTTGCTGCATGCCCCACGGTTGCCAGATTTTTTCAGATAAATAAGCCGCCAGCTTTTTGCCCGTCGCACGCTCAATCAAAATGCCGAGCAAATCGGTTTCGCCGGTGCTGTAATTAAAGGTGGAACCGGGTTCATGCGCCGCTTTCAGTTTTTTCATGTAGGTGATGATGTGCGCTTCATCACCATTGCAAGGCTGACGGTACATTTGCGCCACGTCCGATTGTTCATCGGCATAATCTTCATTCCAGGCGATGCCGGAAGTCATGGTCAGCAATTGCCTTACCGTCACTTTGCCGTAATCCTCACCTCGAAATTCGTAAATGTATTGGTCTAATCGATCATCCAGACTTGCGATGGAACCATCTTTCAACGCCGCACCGAGCAACATCGATGTCACCGATTTAGCCACCGAGAAAGAAGTCCAAAGCGTTTCGGGATTTACATTTTCGGCATATTTTTCCAGGCGAACTTCCCCGTTTTGCAGTACAATCGCGCCGCTGATGTGGTTATCTTTGAAATAATTGTCTAAATAGCCTGCCGGTAATTTATCGGAGAGGTCTTTTCCTTTTTTTAGCTGCTGTGTTCTGGCTGCTGCTTGCACTTGAAAACTGGGGAAAATGCGGTGCATCTGCGGGAAAAGCCTTTCTTTTTCAGGTCCGTTCCAGAAGAGCAAACTCTCCATTTTTTGGCCCATGGTCTGTCCGGGAATGGCTGCGCGTTCCGTTCCGGCACTGAAGGTTTGATGGTTGACCGCATTCGTTTGTGCCTGGCCGATGATACCCACCAACAGAAAGGCACAAAACAGTTTTTTCATATTTATTAAAATCATGTCAAAAATTCGTTTTGCGAAATTAATCATTTTGAAGCCGGATTTTCATCCCTGGCAAGCGGTACTTAATTTAACGGGGCAAATGCATATTTCCGGATTTAACATCATTCCGACCACGACAGAACGTCTCGGCCATTGCGGAGAGGTAAAATAACCGGCCAAATTTGATTAATTTCGAAAAAAAATTAACGATGAAAGTTTCCGTTTTGCTTATGCTTTGCTTCTCCACCATCATGTTTGCGCAGGCCAAATTCCAAACTCCCTTCGAAAAAGGGAATGGCAACCAAACCACCACTTATGCGGAAATGGTACAATATTATGAGAAACTCGATAGAAATTTTGGCACCATCTCGGTGGAATCTTTTGGGGTTGATGATAATGGCGAACCTGTAAAGGTTGTTGTCTTTGATAATTCAAAAAGTAAAGAAGTTCCTGTAATCCTGATCAACAATGGCATTCATCCCGGCGAACCCGACGGTATTGACGCGACCATGATGATGATGCGCGATTTGGCAAAAGGAAAAATCAAAGTGAAAAACTTAAAAATTGTTGCGGTAGAAGCCTACAATATTTCCGGCATGCTACGCCGAGGAGCGCACAGCCGCGCCAACCAAAGCGGTCCGGAAGAATACGGTTTCCGTGGTAACGCGCGAAACTATGACCTTAACCGGGACTTCATTAAAAACGACACCGAAAACGCAAAGGCTTTTCAGCAGATCTTTCAACATTATAAACCAATCTATTTCATTGATAATCACGTGAGCAACGGGGCAGATTACCAATATCTTTTCACCTACATTTCTACCAACAAAGAACGGCTCGGAACCAAACTTGGAAACTATTTTAATGAAAATATGCAGCCTCAGCTGCTGCAAAAATTAGAAGAGCAAAAAATTCTCAGCACTCCCTATGTTAATATTCATGGTGATTCTCCGGACGAAGGTTTTCCGGCTTTCATGGATTCCCCCCGTTATGCTACCGGCTACACGACGCTGTTCAATACTTTGGGAACAGTGGCGGAAACGCACATGCTGAAACCGTATAAAGACCGCGTTCGCGCCACTTACGAATATATGCTGAGCTCCATTCATTACACCGACCGGCACGCCAGTGAGATTCGAAAATTAATGACTGAAGGTCTTGCCGATTATCAGCCGACAATGAAATATCCCATTCAGTGGGAATTAGACAGCACCAAATACAAAATCATCGACTTCAAAGGTTACGAGGCCCGCCATAAACCCAGTGAAGTTTCAGGCGGGCCGCGCCTCTTTTACGACAGAACACAACCTTTTACCAAAAAAGTAAAATTTTACGACACCTATATTCCGACCAGAGAAATTACGATTCCATCCTTTTACGTCATTCCGAAGTCGGAACGAAAAGTCATTGAATTTTTGAGACGGAACAACATTTCGATGAAGAAACTCCGGAAAGACTCTACGGTTTTTGCGCAGCAATACCGCATTTCTGATTATAAAACGGTAAAAAATCCGTACGAAGGACATTACTTGCATTATGACACGCAGGTAAGTTCCGAAAACCGGAATGTACAGTTTCAGAAGGGAGATTTCCTGGTTTCCACTAAACAAAACGGCGTAAAATATCTGCTGGAAACTTTGGAGCCCGAAGCGACCGACTCTTTCTTCAACTGGAATTTCTTCGATGCAATTTTGGGCCAAAAGGAATATTATTCCGATTATGTTTTTGAAGATACGGCCGCGGAACTTTTAAAAAACAATAACCAACTCAAACTGTCTTTCGAAAAAGAAAAAGCTTCCAATCCTGATTTCGCTAAAAATGGTGCTGCACAACTGGATTGGATCTATAAAAATTCTCCCTATTACGAAGGTAGCGTTGGCAGATATCCGATTTACCGAGTTCTTTAGTTTATGCTCTAGCCTGAGAGACCGTGACGTTGTTTTAATAAAAATCTGAAGACCAGTGAGCGAATGTTTTTGTTAAAGTCATAATGTATTAACATTGTGTCGCTTGCGGCATTATTATTTCATGCAGTACCGGAAAATAGTTGTGATATGTCAAAAAATGTTTCCGATTTACTTGTCGAAAAACTCTATAATGCCGGTGTACGGCGCGTTTACGCAATTACCGGCGACAGCCTCAATCCTGTAAATGATGCAATCCGGCGTGATGGCCGTCTGGAGTGGATCCATGTGCGGCATGAGGAAGCAGGTGCTTACGCTGCTTCTATGGATGCCGAACTCAACGGCATTGGCTGTTGTATGGGGAGTTCGGGACCGGGACATGTCCATCTGATCAATGGATTATACGACGCCAACCGCGCCGGTAACCCCGTGATTGCCATTGCGAGCACCATAGAAACACATCGGCTCGGCCAGGACAATTTCCAGGAAACCAATCCTTTTTATCTCTTCCAAGACTGCAGCAAATATGTCTATATGGCTAATACGCCAAAGCAGTTTTCTCATATGATCCAGGTCGCCATTCAAACAGCGATTACCGAGAAAGGTGTTGCGGTATTGGGTTTGCCGGGTGATGTCGCTTCGGCAAAAGCGGAAGATATCGTGACGTCGACGACGAATTATTTTACACCGGCAGTGTACCGCCCGTGCGAACCACAGTTAGAAGAGTTGGCACAGGTGCTGAATGAGAAAAAAAAGATTACTTTGTTTTGTGGCATTGGCTGTCGCGATGCGGTAAAAGAAACTTTAGCGCTTGCCCGGATTCTGAAAGCAGCTGTTTGCTATACCTTCCGAGGCAAAATTTTCTTTGATACCGACACCAATACGCATGCGGTGGGGATGAATGGTCTGCTGGGAAATCCATCCGGTTACAAAGCCTGTCACGAGGCGGAAGTTTTGGTTTTATTAGGAACCGATTTTCCTTATGTGGATTTTCTGCCAGAGAAAAATACCATCATTCAGATCGATAATAAACCGGACAGAATCGGGCGCCGCGCCAAAGTAGATTATGGCTATGCGGGTGATATTAAAAACACGCTTGAAGCGCTGATGCCAAAACTGACAGGAAACGACGACGGTTCTTTTTTAAAAGAAATGCGTGAAGAGTACGAAAACTCCGAAGAGAACCTTACGGACTTTGCGCAAAGCCAGGGAGATTATAAAGAAATACAGCCAGAATACATCGCAGATCTTATCGACAAAATCGCTGCGGACGATGCCATTTTCACGGTAGATACCGGGATGACAGCAGTGTGGGCAGCACGATTTATTAAAGGCAAAAGAAATCGTTATCTCACCGGTTCATTTAATCACGGATCGATGGCCAACGCAATGCCGATGGCGATTGGTGCAGCGGCTTCGCACAAAGACCGGCAGATTGTGGCAATGTGCGGTGACGGGGGACTTTCAATGCTATTGGGCGATCTTGCTACCATCGCACAATATAAATATCCAATAAAAGTGGTGGTTTTCAACAATCATTCGTTGGGCATGGTAAAGCTGGAAATGGAGGTCGCGGGATATGTAAATTGGCAGACCAATATGGTTAATCCACCATTTGATAAAGTTGCTGATGCCATGAATATCCGCGGTTTTGAACTCAAAGATCCGGCAGAGGCAGAAAATAAACTGCACGAATTCTTCCGCCACGAAGGTCCGGCGCTCATCAATATATATACTGATCCCAATGCGTTGGCGATGCCACCGCATGTGGAATTTTCGCAGGTTACCGGTTTTCTAACCTCGATGGTGAAGAAAGCGGGCTTAGGAAAATTTAAGGAAATAAAGGATACCATCACCGCCAACACCGGCCATATCGATGAGGTGCTTTAACTAAAGGTTCCTTTGCAGCACATCACGCAGTGAATAGCTGCGGAAGAATTGATACAAGTTGAAAGTCGTTATTTCGGTAAGCCGCGTTTCAGTGCATACTCGGCACGTTCGACTGCCTTTTTCTCTTTCCAATCCATGTATCTTTTTTTGAATCTTCCTTTCAGAAAATTATCAATGTTACGTTGCACGGTAAGATTGTAAAGCGAGTGGAGCTTCACGCCCCAGGATTTGTCCCAAGCCCTTTGGGAGATGGAAAAACTGCCGTCCAGATATTTCATATAATGCCACCAGCCAGTCGGCATAAACAGAGTGTCGCCATGCTCCAAAAAGCATTCGATTCCTTCCACGCCATCCAAAGCAGGAAATTTTTCAAAATCCGGATTGGCGATATCATAATCTTCGAGCGCGTAGGTTGCATACGGAATTTTGTAAAGACGGTCCTTCCATTTGTAATCGAAAAGCAAGATATGTTTTCGCCCGTTGAAGTGGGTGTGGAAGATATGCGCCATGTCGATATCGAAATGGAGAAAAGTTTCTGAACCTTCCCCCCCAAAAAACATGTTCGGATATTTATCCAGGAAACCACCCATCAGGTCTTTCGGAGCGATATAATCGTTTAGTAGTTGTGGTGCCGCTTTAATGGGATCAAAAAGAAAAATGCGTAGATCAGTAGGTTTTTCCTTGATTAAATCAATATAATCCGTGAATTTCATCTGAGTGGCCGAAGAATTGATCGGTGCCGAAGGATCGGCTTTGGAAGAATCATACAGTGGTACTTCAACTTCACCCACCATTTCTTTCATATAATCCATGGTCCATTTTTGGTAGGCCGGCCAGTTGCGCGCCATATTCCGGATCACCACGGGTTTGCGTGGCAGCAGATATTTCTCGCGGAAATCTTCCTGCGAAATATCATCAACCACATCGATCGGCTGTAAGTGAAGTCTCATATAATCATCTAAATAAGAAGCAAAAGTAATAAAAAAAGATACCACGGTGGAGAAGAGTTTTCATTTTAAAAATCACAGTATGTTATCCGGATACTTCCACTACGTTACTGCTTTATTGTTTATGTAACAATCATTGTCGGCAGTAGACTAATGAGTAAAAATAATTCATGAAAAGAATTTCCACACTTTTTGCTTTAATTCTGGGCGTTTACGTAATGGCGCAATCTGCAGTTAGCGGTAAAATTACTGACACGGAAGGCAAACCGGTTTCCAGCGCGAGCGTCACGGTGGAGGAGCCGGGTAAAGATGCTATCATTGCCTATGCGATTACGGATGCGAAAGGCGAATATAAAGTGACATTCAGCAGTGCGGAAAGTAATGTTGATTTAAAAGTAAAAGCTTTTAACCAAAAACCGCAGCAGAAAACACTTAAAAATGAAAATCAGACGCAGAATTTTACCTTGCAGCCGGATGCAACGGAAATTAAAGAAGTAAAAATAAAGGCGAAAATGATCACCAAGCGCGGTGATACCATCTCGTACGATATCAAAGCTTTCGAAAGCAAAGCCGACCGTACTTTATCGGATGTGTTGAAAAAAGTGCCCGGCATCGACGTCAATCCCGACGGTACGGTTCTGTATCAGGGCGAACCGATCAATAAATTTTACGTCAACGGAAAAGACCTCATGGAAGGAGGGTACGGAACCGTCAATAATTCCCTGCCTACAGGCGCCGTGCAGAAAATAGAAGTGATGGAAAACCATCAGCCCGTAAAAATATTGCAGGATAAAGTACCTTCCGAAAACGCGGCACTTAATGTGGTCCTGAAAAAAACCGTGACCATGACCGGCCGCGGCGAGGTGGGCGCAGGTCTGGAACCGCTGCTGTGGAATGTGAAACTGACACCGATGTTCTTCGGTCAGAAAAACCAGTGGGTCGTGAATTATAAAACCAATAATACCGGCGAGAGCGTGGAGCGGGAAGGAAATCTTCTGGCTTTTGGCAACCGCTGGGAGGGAAGAAGAGGGCAGTCTGCCGGCAACTACTGGCTCAGCGTGGACAAAGCTTCTGTGCCGAGCCTGCCTGAGAAACGTTACTTAATGAATAATGTTCATTTCTTCTCGGCCAATCTTCTGACGACACCTTTTAAAAATAAAGAGTGGGAGCTGAAAGCCAACACAAGCTACACGAATAACGCGATCAGCCGCGAATCCTATCATGAAACAACTTACGAGCAGACTACCGACTTTTTCCCGGCAGGGACGGTAACCTTAGCAGAATCCAACAACCTGTACAGCAACGCGGCAAAGGGTGAACTTATTTTTACCAAAAATGCCAAAAAAGGTTTCTTCAAGAATACTACGACCTGGAACGGTTATTGGAACGAAGACCGCGCGTTGAGTTCCACGCGCTATAACTTATCTTCCCAGAATTCTCCCTTTAAAGATGTGTTGATCGATGAAGCATTGGGGGCGCCAACCGGTATTATCAAAAACTCGCTGAGCACCATTATTCCGTGGAAGGAAAAACTCGTTAATTTCATGAGTTATATTTCTTACCAAAATGATCGCCAGAATCTTTCGTCGCGCTATGAGAACTTCAGTGATCTGGATACGCTGATCGGTGGACCATTCAGCCGACTGGACCAGCGAATTGCGTTGAAAACGTTCGAGGCCAACCACTCTGCTTCGGTAGGATTTTCTTATAAACGCTGGACCATAACGCCGGAAGTGGGGCTTAATCTTTCTTTTAATAATATGAATTCTCAATTATACAGCGATGGCCAACTGCTGGAGCGGGATTTCCAGAACCGTCTTGAATGGAACGAAATTAATCCGTACTCTCAAATTGGATTGAATTATAAAGGCAATGCCCTGAATCTGAGCATCAACCTGCCACTAAATATGTATGGAATGGATTACAAAGATCTACTGCGCGGCACAGATTCGGAAGTAAACCACACCGTCTTCGAACCCACATTTTACGGAAGTTATGATTTTGCTTCATTCTGGAAACTTTCCGGTTACGGTTCGGTCAATCATTCGTACGGAAACTTTGGTTCGGTTTATGATGGTCAGATTCTGACGAGTCCCAAATCGCTGAATGCCAGAAACAGTATGCTGCTGCCGGAGAACAGAAATATCGGATCATCGGTTCGCTTGGAATACCGAAATCCACTCAACAATTTGTTCTTCAATGTTCGCTACGGTTATAACGACATCAAAAGAAACTTAATTACAAAATCGCGTCCATTCCTTTCCGGGGCGTCCGCCGTTACTTTGGAATATAATGACAATAACTCTTTCAGCGAAAACGAAAGCGCAGAGATCGGCAAGTATTTTCCCAAGTTTAAGACGAATGCTTCTCTAAGTTTTACCAATAGGGATTCCAATTCGTTCAGTATTTTGGTGGATCAGTTTGGGAAAGAGAATTATATTGAAAGCAAAAATAACAGCCAAAATGTTGGTTTTAAATTTAATAATACTTATTTTTCATGGATGAGCGTAGACTACAATATCACGCTGAACTGGAATAAAAACAGCGACAATTACCGCAATAACGTCAACAGATATTCCGGTTGGAACCACAATTTGAACGTCTTTTTGTACCCAATGGACAATCATACGGTCGGTTTGGTTTGGGATGATGTTTCCACCTCACAGGGCGACACGACTTTGCGCAACGCCTTTTTCGATCTTTCTTACCAGTACACCTGGGCAAAAAAGAAAATCGATTTTGAAGTGAAATGGCTGAATATCGCCAATAAAAAGCGATATGAAACGATTGGTTACAATACGACGTATTTCTCTACAACGCGAAACAGCATCGAAATTCGCCCGAGCCAGGTAATGTTTACCGTAAAATTTAACTTTAAATAAATTCTTGAAATTGAATAAAATACTGAAACCCGATTCGACCTGACGAAGGTCCACATCAAAAACACACACAAAATGAAAAAAATAACCATCGCGTTGCTGCTCGTCAGTTCGATAGCATCAGCACAGAACACTAGGGTCATCTATGAACATGAATTCCGTCCCGATTCCACCAGCAAAACTGTAGAAACCGAGCTCATGTACCTGGACATTGGCAAAAACGGTTCGCATTATTACAGCAGGTGCACATTTGAAAGTGATAGCTTGGCCGTCCAGAGCATAGAAAAACAACTCGCCGACGGCGTCACGCAACTTACAATTTCTAAAAGCCGAACGCCGGGAGAAGTTGGCTATGAGGTCGATAAAACCTATCCCGATTACCGTACTTCGCTAATCTGCACTATTGGGGACACGGCTTATAGCGTCTTGGAAGACAGGAGAATCGAGTGGAAGATTTTACCGGATAAAAAAACAATCAATACCTTTCAAGCACAAAAAGCCACCACCAATTTTGCCGGCAGAAAATGGACGGCGTGGTTTACCAGCGATCTTCCACTACGGGACGGCCCGTATAAATTTTCCGGTTTGCCTGGATTGATAGTACAGATCTACGACCAGACGGGAAGTCATAAAATTACGATGAAAGGCAAGAAAGAAGTTCCCGAATTTTACACCGATAAAAGGAAAAGATATACTAGAGAGTATTCTTCCGGCTGGATTAACCCTCGTGAGATCAGCCGAAAGCAGTATCGCAAAGAGTTGGCGGATTATAAGAAAGACCCTATGCAGGGAATGCGCCACCTTTTTTCCCCATCCGATCCAAAAGTAAAAGTTCACATGGATGGTGCGCCGATTGCCGACTCCAAAAATTTACTGCAAACATTAGAAAAAAATGCCAGGCAGGGAATGAAGCACAACAATAATAAAATCGAACTTGTTCCCTAGGAAGTCGCTCTGAAAGCATAATAATTCTGTCAACAAGACGCCGTGCTGCAAAGTCAATTTTCTTACCTGTAACAAAATCAGTTGGCGCGCAACTAATCATTAAATTAAAATCATGAAAAAAATAGTTACACTGCTGGCAGTAACGTTGTTTTTTGCACTTAATGCGCAGGAAACAGCCAACAGATTCTTTTACGAACTTACCTTTAAGCCGAAAAAAGATTCCGCCAAGCTTGATAAAGTGATGACCATTTTGGATATTACCAAGGGGAAATCCATCTACCGGGACTACACGATGGTCGCTCAGGATTCTATCTTAAAAGTAGAAGTAGAAGCCATGCAGAAAGCCGGTGTTTTCCGGGATATTTCCAAAAGCATCAAGATGCCAAAGTTTTCCGAGAAAGTCTATAAATTCTATCCCGGGATGAAAGTGCAGTACGTAGACCGCGTTGCCAATGGATTTACGCCGATGAATATCGGGTATAATGATGACGTAAAGCTCAACTGGAAAATAGATGCTGATAAACAAAAAATCGGAGAATACAATACACAGAAAGCCACCACCGATTTTGGCGGGCGCAAGTGGACCGCTTGGTTTTCGACAGATTTACCTTTCCAGGATGGCCCTTATAAATTCTACGGTCTGCCCGGCCTGATTGTAAAAATCAGCGATGATGCAAATAATTATTCCTGGGTATTGAAAGGCAATAAAAAAGTACCGAACTTTAATGAAGTTACCTACGCTGAAAGCATTACGCCAGGTGGCGACGGCGGAAAAGTGGTGGAGGTTTCCCGTGAAAAATTCAATAAAACCTTCGGTGATTTTAAGAAAGATCCAATGGCTACGGCTCGCCCGTATCTGAAACCCGAGGTGCTCTCCCAAAAAATGCCGGGAAGCGACATGACGATTGGTGAAATGGTAAAAAAGCAGGAAAAAATGATGAATGACTTCTTCAGTGCTAATGACAATCCTATCGAAATCGCGCCGGCAAAAACCAAGAAATAACAGAACTGAAATGATATAATTACACCACCCCGGAACTGATTCAGTTCGGGGTTTTTTTCACCTTTTTTCTATCTTATTCCTTATTTAGATTAAATTTAAATAACGTATATTTGCGAATCAAAATTTTAGATTTGAAAAGAGATCACTCCGATAAATTGTGCTGTTTCCCGAGAAATAAATCCGGCAAAATATTGGGTTATGAAAATAACGATTTGGTAATGCCGAACAAAATCATCGAAATGGGATTGTTGCCTGATACTGTCTTTCGGGTACTTTATCAGGCCCCGCTTCGCGGCCCGCTCTACATTGAGTTTGGAGACGAGAAAAGCAGAATAGCGCTGCGCGAGGAAGAAGCCCGGTTTATCATCGTCGAAACGTTAATTTAAAAAAGTACTCCTCATCCGGAAATTCTCATCCGTAGGAGCGAAGAATGAACACTTCAAACAAACAGATTCTGTTGGTGGGCAATCCCAACGTGGGAAAATCGACCATCTTTAATATACTGTGTAACAAAAAACAGAAAACCGGTAATTATGCCGGTGTCACCGTGGCCAGTCATACCGGTCATTATGACTATCAGGGAGAACAGGTAGAAATCGTGGATTTACCGGGTTCCTACAGCGTTTATCCCACCTCGGAAGACGAGGCCATCTTTTCCAAATTTCTTATCGAGGAGCGTACTACTTATACTGGTGTCGTCTATATTTTGGAGGCGCTGAGCATCAAACGCGGTTTATTGCTGTTTCAGCAAATTCAGGATTTGGGTATTCCGATTCTGCTCATTGTCAATCAAATTGACCAGGCGGAACGACGCGGCGTGAAAATCGATATCGAGGAACTGGCCAGAGAATTAAATGTCACTGTTCTGGCGGCAAATGCCAAGAAAAACCAGGGAATGGAGGAGCTGCGGGAAGAGATATACCGTAATAATTTTACCGTTTCGGAGACCGTTTCCTTTGATATTCCTACCGAACATAAAGGATTGGTTTTTAAAATTCTGGAACAGTATGAAGAGGAGAATCAGTATAAGATATGGACACTTCTGGCGTCCGATGTCTATCTCGGGAAACTGGAAACCGTCCATGATCAGTTGAATAATGATGAGGTAAAATGTCTGGTTCCCAAGCGGCTGCAGACGCAGGAAACCATTCGCCGGTATCAGCATATTGACAGGATCATCGCCAACGTACTTTCTAAAAAACCCGATCTTAAGGAACTGATTACCGAAAAACTGGATCGCGTCCTGGTACATAAATTTTGGGGCTATGTCGTCTTCGGCATACTGCTCATGATTATTTTCCAAAGCGTTTTTTTCCTGGCGGAATATCCCATGAACTGGATTGCGGATTTCTTCCTCTGGCTTTCCGGCTTTGCAAACGCAAATTTACCTGCTGGTCCGATCAACTCGCTTTTGGCGAATGGAATTATTCCCGGTGTAGGCGGAATTGTGGTCTTTGCGCCACAAATTGGCATTCTTCTTTATTTCCTTTATTTGCTCGAAGATTCAGGCTATATGTCCAGGGTTATATTCCTGATGGATCGTTTTCTGCGGCCTTTCGGACTTAATGGTAAAAGTATCGTTCCGCTGGTTTCGGGTACTGCCTGCGCCATTCCCGCGGTGATGTCCACACGGAATATCGAAAATGTAAAGGAAAGGCTCATCACTATTTTGGTAACCCCGTTCATGACGTGTTCTGCACGACTTCCGGTTTACAGCATCATCATCGGACTGATTATTCCCAATAAGTTTTTTCTGGGCATCAGCTACAAAGCACTGGCGCTGATGGCCATGTACTTTATCGGCTTTTTCACGTCTTTGGCAGCGTCGTTCATTTTGAAAAAAATTATCAAAAGCAAAGGCAATTCTTTTCTCGTGATGGATTTGCCTTCCTACAAAATGCCGCTTTTTGGTTATGATTTTAAAATAGTTCTCGGGAAAGTCTGGGAATTCGTTACCGGCGCCGGAAAAATTATTTTTCTTTTCAGTATCGTTATTTGGTTCTTCAGTTACATCGGTCCCAAGCAGAATCCTGATGAATTTGTAGCCACCGATGTTAAGTTGGAGCAGTCTTATCTCGCGCAAATGGGCAAAAGCATCGAGCCCGCCATCGCACCACTCGGCTACGACTGGAAGATGGGAGTCGGTATCCTCACCAGTTTTGTAGCCCGGGAAGTGTTTGTAGGTACCATGTCGACACTTTACAGCTTGGATGAAGAAGCGCCGGAAGGCACTATTATCGACAAAATGCGCAGTGACGTAAAACCGAATGGTGAGAAAGTATTTAGTTTTGCTACGGGAGTTTCCATTCTGCTGTTCTACGCTTTTGCAATGCAGTGCATCTCCACCGTGGCGGTCGTTTACCGCGAAACCAAATCCTGGAAATGGACTGTGGCGCAGCTTGTCGGCATGTCCGGTCTGGCGTATATCGCGTCGCTCATTGTTTATCAAATTTTAAAGTAATGGATCAATCACTTATATTTCAGTATATTATAATCGCCGTCATCGTTATCGTGGCAGGATATTCATTGTTTCGGATCGTGGCGAGAAATTTCAGTTCAAAAAAATTTAAAAGCAAGGGAAAACCCGGCTGCGATTCCGACTGTTGCGGATAGGTGTTTTAATTACAGAACGTCAGAACGCTGCATAATTCCTATTTTATTTTTAAATTTTCGGCGCTGTATTTCAGAATAAAGAAACGCGCGCAGTTCATATAGCGCCACTCTTGAAGTCGCTCAAATTCCGTAAATTTGTATCATTAAATTTCAGGTCTGTTTTCAGACAAAAACTTCATTTTTTATATGGCTTTAATTAAAAGTATTTCCGGAATCCGTGGTACCATCGGCGGTAAAGTAGGCGAAAATCTGACGCCGGTTGACATTGTAAAATTTGCCTCGGCCTTCGGGACCTGGTTGCAGAAGAGCCGCAATAAGAAAGATTTGACGCTCGTTATCGGACGGGACGCACGCATCTCCGGTGCAATGGCTAATTCGTTGGTCGTCGCTACTTTGCAGGGGCTGGGCATCAATGTTATTGATTTGGGCCTTTCTACCACGCCAACCGTGGAAGTGATGGTGCCGGAGCTAAAAGCAGACGGAGGCATCATCCTCACTGCTTCGCACAACCCAAAACAATGGAATGCGCTGAAATTACTGAACGAAAAAGGAGAATTTATCAGTGCAGAAAACGGTGCGGAAGTACTAAGTCTGGCTGAAAAAGAAGATTTTAATTTTGCTGAGGTGGATGAGCTGGGCAATTACGAAACGCGCACTGACGCGTTCGATATTCATATTGATAAAATTTTGGCTTTGCCCACAGTCAACGCCGAATTAATTAAAGAGAAAAAATTCAAGGTGGTGGTTGATGCAGTCAATTCTACAGGCGGAATCGCGATACCACAATTGTTGGAGCAGCTCGGCTGTGAAGTAGTAAAACTCTATTGCGAGCCGAATGGGCACTTCCCGCACAACCCGGAACCTCTTAAAGAACATCTCGGTGACATCTGCGAACTGGTAAAAAAAGAAAAAGCAGATTTGGGCGTCGTCGTTGATCCCGATGTGGACCGCTTGGCTCTGGTGGACGAAAACGGCGAATTGTTCGGTGAAGAATATACCCTCGTCGCGGTCGCTGATTATTTACTGAAAAAACAAAAGGGCGCAGCAGTTTCAAACTTGTCTTCCAGCCGTGCCTTGCGCGATGTTGCACGCAGCCTGGGGTCCGAATATTTCGCAAGTGCTGTAGGCGAGGTGAATGTGGTGACGCTGATGAAGGAGAAAAATGCGGTAATCGGCGGCGAAGGAAACGGTGGCATTATTTATCCGGAGCTGCATTACGGCCGCGATTCTTTGGTCGGCGTGGCATTATTCTTAACGTATTTGGCTGAGGAAAGTAAAACAGTTTCTGAATTGCGCGCGGGATATCCCAGCTACTTTATGGGTAAGAATAAAATAGAACTTACCCCCAATATTGATGTGGACGCACTTTTAACTAAATTGGAAAAAAACTATCAAAATGAAGAGCTTTCCACGGTAGACGGTGTAAAAATTGACTTTGAAAACAGCTGGGTACATCTGCGCAAATCCAACACGGAGCCAATTATCAGGATTTATACCGAGGCCAAAACGCAGACCGAAGCGGACGAATTGGGAGAGCAGATTATTTCAGAAATAAAAAAACTTATTTGAGTTCTTTGTTTTGATTTAAATCTAGGAGCCCGCGAAACACCAGTTTCATTCAGCAAAAAGAATTCTGCCGAAAAATGAGAACAAAAAGGGGGTTATTTGTTCTTTTTAAAATTGATAAAAACCCAAAAAGCAAATAATAAATTGAATGTTTTTTCAAAGTTTAGAAGTAATTTTTATGCATTGGAAAGACTTGGAATAAGATATTGGAAGAATTTTTTGACAACGAACTCGTACAGAAGTTCGAAGCGATGATTGAAAATAATGATGAACTGTATTTTGAAACCGAAGAATACGAGGAAATTATTATTCACTATCTGGAGATGGGCGATATTTCGTTCGCCGATATGGCCACGAAATACGGTTTGAAAATTCACCCAAACTCCCTTGATTTAAAAGTAAAACAGTTTGAAGTTCTGCTCGAACTGGAAAAGTATGCCGAGGCCAAACACCTTATGGCAGAGCTGAAGCCATCCTGCACGGATAATACGGACTTTTTGGTGTGCTGCGCCAAATATTACTCTAACCTCGGAAATCCGCGCCGCTCCATCGAGTATTGCGAACTGGCGTTGGAACTGAAGGAAGAAGAAAACTTTCTGCACAATTTCATTGCAGATGAATATATTAATCTGGAAGATCCTTTCAAAGCGCTGAAGCATTATAAACTGGCCTTAAGCTTTGATCAGCTCGACGATTATGCGCTGGAAAACGTGATGGTTTGCTATAACCAACTCAAGCGCGGCGACGAAGCCATCGAATTTCTGAACGGATATCTGGACCAGTTTGCTTTTTCCGAAACAGCGTGGTACGAGTACGGACAGTTTTATTTCAACAAGAAAAATTACGAAGAAGCCATCCGCGGTTTTGATTATCTTCTTGCCATCAACTCGCAGTCCATCGGTGTTTATGCCAATAAAGCTGCATGTTATGAGGCGATGGGCGAGTGGCAGAAAGCGATTTCCGTGTACGAAGAAATGCTGGAATTAGAGTACACCAAATCGTTTACTTTTTACAAAATCGGACTCTGTTACAAAGAGAACAAGCAACCCGTACAGGCTCTGAATGCTTTTCAGAAATCCCTGCGCGACGATCCACAGTTCTATCTTTCGATGATGGAGCAGTCTTATCTTTACGAAGAGATAGGAAGCATGCGCGAGGCGCTGCATTTTGCAGAAGAAGCTGTTTCCCTGAACGAAACCAGCCTGGATTATCAGAAGCGTCTTGCTTTTCTGTATATCGATGCGGGCAAATTTGAAGAAAGTCTGGAATGCCTGAAAAAACTGGTTTCGTATGAGCCGACGCGGTTTTATAATTGGTATGCACATTCGGAAGTTCTGATGCTGATCGGCGAATATGAAGAGGCTGTCACGGTACTTTCCGAGGCGATCCGGAAGCACAATCGTGGGGAGCTGTATTACCAGCTCAGCAATTGTTATTTTCATTTAAATAATCAGAAAAAAGGCCGCGCTTCATTAGCGAAAGCTTTAGAACTGGATCCTCAGTTGCTGGAAGATATGCAGCAGAAATATCCGTTCATCAAGGAAGAGGTGGATAAAGTAAAAACAAAAAAGAAATAATTAAATAAAAGCGCAGCTCTATGAGTTGCGTTTTTTTATATAAGTTTTTTCCGATGAAAATTATCGGTAATAACTCTCCAGAAAACTGAAAAATTCCGTCATCCGATAGATGTTGTTGGAAATCAGAAACAAAGCAGCGATCGCGACAACTGTGCCAAGTACGGAAAGAACGCCTCGGGAACCGCGGTAGGAATAGAAAAGCCAGCCGATCATCAGCGGAATTACAAAGATGAAATGCCCTCCATAGATATACGCCGTGTGCAACCCGAATTTCAGCACACAGTGAATCACCACATCTACCAACAATGACAACATCAGGATCTGAACCAATTGGTTGCTGCGGTTCCGAACGAAACTCCAGAAAATCAGCGCTAAAACAAGGAAGACAAAAACATACGGAAATGCACCGCTGTAAACATCCATAAACAGTGCTTTATATTCAAAGCCTTTTTTATTGTGATAATCGCGTGTGACAAAACTGCTGAGCAACATATTACCGCCAAAAAACCAGGAGAGAATCATGTCCCAAACCGGTGTTACTTTCGGGTTGGAAAACTTCTCGTATTGCGCCGTCGATTTGCCGAAAAACGAGAGCAGCTTAAAATCAATCCGGTACAGAAAGAGCAGTACAAAGATCGCTATGGAAATAAGGACCCGGACAGAAGCATTCAGAAACCTCCGCCAATTACGAAAGAGGCCGCGCTCGAAAAGCAGCGGAATATAAACTTTAATAATATTCGTTATCGTCAGTCCGCCCACAAAAACTGCAGCCAGCGTTAGCGCTGAGGCCGGAATGGTTTTTTGCTGATGCCATTTAACGGCCGCATAATAATTAAATATAATTAAAAATAAAAGCGTGTAGGTGTAGGTTTCGGGTGTGAAAGAAAGAAGAATCGGTGTGCTGAAAAAGGCAAAAAAGAAGGTGATCAACAGACAGACACCGACCGGCAGAACAATAATGTTTTTCAAATATTTATAAATATGCACCACCGACAGACTCACCGCGACAGTGCTGCAACAAGCGAGCGCCAGCCGGAAATAAACCTCTTTTTTACCGTTTGAGAACAGCAAAGCAAATTCACGAACTGCGCTGAAAAAATAATTGGCCAGCGGATGCCGCTCATAACCGCCACCCGTCATCACAATGGCGCGGTTATCAAAACTAAAATAAGCATCCCACGGAATGCGGTCGTCGAAAATGATGCGGTAATTCAGTGCGATGGCCGAAGCCAGAAAGCCGTAGCCCAAAATGCAGACGAGAAAAATTACAAATTCTATCCTGGTTGAAGGCAAAATCAGTTTTGCCGTGTCCGCAACTTTCTTTTTAATATTCACTGAAAACGTTTCGGCAAAAATAGGATTTTCTAGGAACTGCAGGAAAGGGTAGAACAGCCGGTTTGTCCGTCATAACGTGAAGGGCGGCGAACCGAAAATTCGGGGTAAATTTCTTCGTAAGGGTTTTTTAAAGCATTCAGCAGTTTTTCCAACAGTGTCCTTTCTCCGTTGTTGAGTTCATTAATGCATTCAAATAAAAGATAATTACGCAGAATAAAAGCAGGATTGGTTTTTCTCATCAACGATACCGATTCTTCGCGCGTGAAAGAATTTTGTTCCAAACGTTCGAAATACGTTTCCAAAAAGCCTGAAAGCTGTGAATAATGATCTTCCGAAAGTCTCTGATAACTTATGTCCGAAAAATGTTCACGTGCATCCATGGAAGTATTATAAGTTTCTAAACCCTTGAAAAACAAGGTGTAATCCAGTTCCAGATCCTGCATCAACTGTTGTGCTTTGGTGAAAAAATCATCGTCGCCCGGTAAAAGCTCACTGAAGCCAAATTTTTTCGACATCATCAAATCGTGTTTCTGCCAGAACTTTTCATTGAATTGATTTAGAGCCGTTTCCAGGAATTGTTCATCTTTGATTAAAGGAAACAAGGCATTTGCCAATTGCCACAAATTCCATTGTGCAATTTTTGCCTGATTGCCAAAGGCATAGCGGCGGCCCGGCAGATCCGTGGTATTGGGCGTGAAATTCAGATGATATTCATCCAACATTGAAAACGGGCCATAATCGATGGTGAGCCCGAGCAGCGACATATTATCAGTATTCATCACTCCGTGCACAAATCCCACGCGGTACCAGTCCACAATCATGTCGGCCGTTTTTTCACAAACCGCAGTAAATAAATCGGCATACCGTTCATCAGATTTTTGATCGATCGCCGGAAAATAATTAGAAATGGCAAAATCAGTAAGTTTTGCCAGCGTATCATATTCCCGCTGCGCGCTGAGCAACTCAAAGTGACCGAACCTCAGAAAGCTCGGGGCCGTCCGCATCATTACCGCACCTTTTTCGTAAGCAGCATTGCCGTCATACAGCATATCGCGAACCACCTGCTCGCCGCTGAGTGATAATGACAGCGCCCGCGTGGTCGGTACACCGAGATGATACATCGCTTCGCTCATCAGGTATTCCCGTACGCTGGAACGCAAAACTGCACGTCCGTCTGCATGGCGGGAATAGGGCGTCGCACCAGCTCCTTTCCACTGAAGTTCCGTTTTTTTTCCAGCTGAATTGGTGATTTCGCCCGCGAAGATCGCGCGGCCGTCTCCAAGTTGTCCTGCCCAGTTGCCAAACTGATGGCCGGCATACGCTGTCGCATACGTTTGAATATTCTCCGGTACGCGCGCCGCATTCAGAAAAGCCGTGTCTTCCTCATTTTCAATACAGCCAAGGCCGATTTCTGAAGCGAGCTGATCATTGAAAATCAGCAGTTCGGGTTGTTCAAAATGCATCAGCTTCACAGTAGAAAAAACCATTTTCGGCGTCTGGCGCTGCATGGTATTACCTGAAGTGTCACCGGGAAACAACTGTAAGTAGGGCTGGCTTATTTTATTTAAATTCATGATTTAAAGTTCGTTAAAAAAAACATCCTTCCAAAAAATTCGGGAAGGATGTTATAAAAAAGTGTTGTTAATCTATTTGTTAAAATCAATATCGTCGCCGGTATTAATTCTTTCATTAACATTATCATCGGTTTTTGTCGGTGCTTTTTTGGGCACATACACCGGTTCCTGAGGCTTCGGATTTTTAATCTCGTCTAAAGTCTGCAGGCCGCCGTCATCACCATATCCGCCCAACCCCTGGAGATCGGAACAGCTGCCGGTCCAGTTGGAAGGTTTTACAAACTTATCTTCCGGCGAAACTCCCAGGCTCTTATCTGCCCAAACTTTTTTCATGTAGATCGCCCAGATCGGCAAGGCCATTTTCGCTCCCTGGCCTTCGCCGGTACCGCGGAAGTGTGTTGCCCGGTCTTCCCAGCCCACCCAAACACCGGTTGCCAGATTTGGCGTGATGCCCATAAACCAGCCATCAGAGTTATTTTGCGTGGTACCGGTTTTACCGGCGATTTCTATACCGCGTTCTACACCGCGGCGTCCAAGTTCACCCGAGGCGGTCCCGTATTCGGTAACACCTTTCATCAGGTCAATCATAGTGTAGGCGTAAAGCTCATTCATGACTTCTTTGGTCACTGGTTTTACCTCCGTAATTACACGTCCGTTGGCATCTTCAATCCGCCAGATCATTTCCGGTTTGATGTAATTTCCATAATTGGCAAAGGTGCTGTATGCCCCAAGCATTTCGTAAATCGTAATATCCGAAGAGCCAAGTGCAACGGCATATTCGTTAGGAATTTCTTCAGTTACCCCAAGGTCTCTGGCAGTTTGAATCACACTCTTAACACCTGTCATTTCAATAAGACGAACGGCCACAGGGTTTTTCGAATGTGCTAAAGCGTCGCGCAGCGTAAGACTTCCGCCGGATCCTTCTACACGCCACGTGCCTTTGGTGTAGGTTGCATTAGAAACCGTCGAGCACGGGGTCATGCCGAGCTTCATAATCGCGGTAGCGTAAACAAACGGTTTAAAGGTTGATCCTACCTGTCTTTTTCCCTGTTTGATGTGATCGTACTGGAAGTGTTGCCAGTTAATACCGCCCACCCAAGCTTTGATTTCTCCCGTTCCCGGAACCATCGACATTAGGCCAGCCTGCGCAATTTGTTTATGATAACGGATGGAATCCCAGGGAGACATTTCCACTTCTTCTTCGCCATTCCAGGTAAAACGTGAAGTTGGGATAGGTTTTTTGAATTCCAGCATAATGGAATCTTCCGAAACGCCGGCATTCTTGAGTTGTTTGTAACGGCCGGTACGCTTCATGGCATTCACCATAATGCTGTTGATCTGCTTGTCATTAATCAGGTAAAAGGGGCGGTCTTTTCGTCCGCGCTGTTCTGCGTCAAAACGTTTCTGCAGATCCGTAAGGTGTTCTTTGATGGACTCTTCGGCGTAAGTCTGCATTTTAGAATCCAGTGTGGTATAAATTTTAAGACCATCACGGAAAAGATTCAAACTTTTACCTGTTTTCTTTTCGAAGTCTTTAATATAACCTTCAATTTCTTTACGCAGATAAAATTTGTAGTAAGCAGAATAGCCATCATCGATGGTTTTTATCGGATGAAAATCTACCTTGATCGGTGTATCGACAGCTTGTGCATAGGTTTCCTGATCCAGATAGCCGGTCTTCAGCATTTGTTCCAGCACCACATCGCGGCGACGCTTTGCACGTTCGGGATTCCGTAAGGGATTATTCGCCACAGGCGCTTCCAACATCGAAACAAAAGTAGCGGCTTCCGGCAAGGTGAGCTGACTGGCTTTTTTGTTAAAATAAATGCGCGAGGCCATTTCGATACCGTTGGCATTATTAACAAAGTCAAATTTATTAAAGTATAAAGTGATGATCTCTTCTTTCGTATAGCGTTTTTCTAGGCTTACCGCCACAACCCATTCCTTCAGTTTCTGGAAGCTGCGCTGTATTTTGTTCTGGGACGCTGTTCCGGTGAAAAGCAATTTTGCGAGCTGCTGTGTAATTGTAGATCCACCGCCACGCTTACCGCCGTATACCACGGCGCGCGCAACAGACTGTAAATCAATTCCGCTGTGCTCTTTGAAGCGCTCGTCTTCCTTCGCCTGTAAAGCGTACACCAGATACGGCGGCAACTCCTTATAAGTAACCGGCTGTGTTTTTTCTTTTTCAAACTTACCCAGCAGTTTGCCGTCGGATGAATAAATTTCCGACGCTACAAAGATATCCGGGTTTTCGAGTTGTTTTACATCGGGCATTTCGCCGAGAAAACCCTGTGAAACAGCGAAAAATAATGCTGCGATTCCCAGGATAACGGCCACGAGACCCATCCAGATGAAACGCACCCATTTTTTCCAGCCGGTGTTGCGGGTTTTTTTAGGAGGCAGCGGGAACTTCTGACCAGGTTTGCCCACTTTCTGCTGTGTTTTTTCCATAAATACTATTACGGTTTTGCCATATTAATTGTTAGTCCCAGATCTTCTATGCCAGGCAAAATATCCCGGCGCATTGCCTGAATAACGCCAATCGTATAACTGCCGTTATTCGGGAATGTATAATTGAGTTTGTACTGAAAATTCGTCTCTTTGGTGTCACCAAAACCTTTTCCGATCCATTCTCCGTTGGGCTGGGCCAGAATATAATTAAGCGTGTCGACGGTTTTTTTCTTTGTTTTTTCATTTTCCAGCCTTACGATCAGCCGCAGGTTACTGAAGGGATAATCGTTGTTGTTCCGCACCATAAAAACAAGATCCCGGGGCTTTGCTGCGTCGGTAATATTGATTTTAAACTGTTGCTCCGCGGTCTTATTCCAGCTGCCGTTGATATTGTTGACGATTACTGTCTCCGATGGGTTGGCACAGGCGATGAGCAGTATAAGAACGGGAAAAAGGCGCAATGTCTTATGCATCGTTATCACGTTTTGGCGGACTTTTTTTCTTAAACTTTTTCGTGTTCTGGTTTGCAGGTTTGTTAGTTGCCGGTTGTTTTGGTACTGCACCCGCCGGCTTTTTTCGCTCTGCTCCTGCTTCTGCATTTTTACGCTCTCCTTTTGGCTGATTGTTGCTCGGTTTGCGCTTGCCCTGATTTTTCCCGCTGTTTCTGCCTTTACGTTCGAAACGGTCCATATTGTTTTCCTGGATCAGATCGACCGATTTCACCGGCGCATCGTTGACTTTTAAATCTTCCAGGGGCGGAGCTTTTTCGCCTTTTTTATTAGCGGCCAATAACTTCTTTACTTCCTGAACATCAAGGTCATACCAGGACATCGAATGGTCTACATAAGCGAACCACATTCTCTTTTTGAAGACATCAATTTTAATACAGAAGGCTTTTCCTTTTTCGGTATCAATGGTCGCATTCGAGGACGGGAAATCATTGAGTGCGTCAAGATAACTGTCGAGTTCGTAATTCAGACAGCATTTCAGTTTTCCACACTGGCCTGCCAGCTTTTGTGGGTTGATGCTCAGCTGCTGATAGCGTGCCGCATTGGTATTAACGGAACGGAAATCGGTGAGCCATGTGGAACAGCACAATTCCCGACCGCAGGATCCGATGCCACCGACTTTTGCCGCTTCTTGGCGGAAGCCAATCTGTTTCATGTCGATTTTCGTACGGAAAAGCGAAGCATATTCTTTGATTAACTGTCTGAAATCCACTCGGTTATCGGCGGTGTAGTAGAACGTGACCTTTCCACCGTCACCCTGAAATTCAACGTCAGTAATTTTCATCTCAAGATTCAGTGCGTAGGCGATTTTACGTGCCTGTATTTTCACACTTTCTTCTTTGGCCCGAACCTCCTGCCAGACTTCAATGTCTTTTTGGTTGGCCAAGCGGTAAATTTTCAGGGGGTGCTCTTCAGTGACGTGTTTTTTCTTCATCTGAATTTTAACCAATTCCCCCGAGAGGCTTACTACACCTATATCGTGACCCGGACTGGATTCTACTGTAACAATGCTTCCGATATGAAGCGGTAACTGATGGACGTTTTTATAGAAACACTTTCGATCATTTTTGAACCTAACCTCCACAAAATCAGTCTGAGACTGAGCCGGGCTATGGATATCTGAAAGCCAATCGAAAACACTTAATTTATAACTATTACCGCATGTATCTACGCTGTCACAGCCATTCGCGGACTTTGTGCCGCAAGAATGGGAAGAATCGCCGGATGTTTTACATCCACAACTCATATTTTTATTTTTTAGATAAGCTGCAAATTTAGTATAATTTTTCTGTACAGCTAAAGCGCCTTTCCTGGCAACGTGTTTTTTTTGTTTCTTGTGATATTTTTAAAATGTATTGAATATTTCCCACCGAAATGTCTGATGTTATGCGAATCATATAATCGCCGCGTGGTCATTTTTTTTGGCAAATTTCAATTTTATTTAAATTAAACATTTAGCCTGCTTGGCAAATAAAATATTGTTATAGTAAAGCGTACTAATACGTATTTTGGTTTAAACGCTCTTTACTATATTTAAACGTCAAACATAGGTTTGGTGGTGTTTAAAATATATTATGAAAATATTAA
This sequence comes from Flavobacteriales bacterium UBA6693, assembly GCA_002454815.1. Taxonomy (GTDB): domain Bacteria; phylum Bacteroidota; class Bacteroidia; order Flavobacteriales; family Weeksellaceae; genus Kaistella. The sequence continues at coordinate 263,831 of DKJL01000006.1, read as the reverse complement.
CATTTGTTTAAAAATTAATTTTATATTTGGGACATTAATAATGATCTTTATGAAAAAAATAGTTGTAACCACCGCATTGTTAGCCGGCGTTATGGCCTATGCCGGAGGCTTCAGAGTGTCTTTGCAGGGCGTAAAGCAGTTGGCTATGGCGCATACCAGTGCTCACACTGAGGATGCCAGTGTCACTTTTTTTAATCCGGCAGGAATGTCGTTCATTCCGAACCGCCTGAGTGTGGCCGCGGGAGGATTTGCCATCGGTACCGAAATTACTTACCAAAATCCGAACACCCTAGAATCGTATCATACCAGCAATCCGCTTGGAACTCCAATTTACGCAGCGATTGCTTATAAGATCATCGATGAGGTTTCGGTAGGTTTTAATTTTTCTACCCCGTTTGGCAGTACTATCGAGTGGCCGGACGATTGGGCAGGTCGCGAGATTGTACAAAATATTGAGTTGAAAGCAATGTATTATCAACCCATGATTTCAGTTAAACTTGCTCCCTGGGCTTCTGTAGGTGCCAGCTATATCTACGCAACCGGTGTTGTAGACTGGACGAAGAGTGTGAGTCAGCTCGGCGGCACATTAAATATTAAAGATGACAAAGCTTCCGGAAGTGGATTCGGTGTTGGTTTTTATCTTCGCCCAACGGATAAACTTGATGTGAGTTTAGCATACCGTTCGCCGGTTGATATGAAGGCAGATGCAGGTGTTGCTACCTTTAATGTTTCTCCAAGTTTGTTCCCCAATATTGGTTTGGATGCTAACGGACAGGATAACTTCAAAGCTGTATTACCACTGGTGGAGGAATATACGGTAGGTCTTACTTATAAAATTACACCAAAATGGCAAGTTTCCGGAGACTTTAATTATGCCGGATGGGATAATTACAACAAATTGACTTTGGATTTCGAAAATGCAGGTGTTGGTAACCAGCCGAACGATCCTACCGTTTTGGTAAGCCCCAAAAATTTCAAAAGCACACAAACCTGGAGAATTGGTACGCAGTATATGTTCAACGAGAACTTTGCCGGAAGATTGGGATATTACAACGATCAGTCGCCTTACGCTGATGAAGATTTCATCCCGGAAACTCCTTCCTTTGATGCCAACGTCATCACGGGCGGTATTGGGTACAAATGGAAAGGAATCGGTATTGATTTGGCAGCGGCCTACAATTTCCAGACTCCGAGAGATGTAAGCAACAGTTATTACAACTTCTACGGACAGGCTAAAGCTAAAGCCTATTATTTTGGCCTGGGTCTTTCTTATAACGCATTCTAATCATTAAATAATTATGAAAAAAATAGTAATTTCCACTTTTGCCATTGCAGCTTTATTCTGCACGGCAAGTTGTGACACCGATTTCGATACCGACGTCAGCAGCATTGCCGTAACTAATGGCGAAGCAGATTTCAGCAAATATGTGGCGCTGGGTAACTCACTGACTTCAGGATACAGAGATAACGCATTGTATATCGACGGGCAAATGGAATCTTTTCCTTCCATGTTGGCACAACAAATGAAGATGGCCGGCGGCGGCGAGTTCAAGCAGCCTCTGATGTCCGACAACCTTGGCGGTATTCCCGCGGTTGGTGTTGGCAACAAGTTGGTTCTGGGTGTAAACAGCGCTGGTGCGTTGAGTCCGGTTCCGGCACAGGGCACTGGTGCTACCACCCTTGCAAGTATTTACGGTTCAGGGCCTTACCAGAATATGGGAGTTCCGGGTGCTAAGTCATTTCACTTGTTGGCACCGGGATATGGCAGTGCAGCAGGATTGCAGACCGGTACGGCAAATCCTTATTTTGTACGTTTCGCCTCTTCCGCCACTACGAGTGTGCTGCAGGACGCAATGGCACAGAGCCCAACCTTCTTTTCTCTTTGGATTGGTAACAACGACGTTCTTGGATACGCTACTTCCGGTGGCGACGGTTCAAATCCTTTAACTTCAGAGGAAATGTTTACCCAGGCTTATACGGCGTTGGTAACAACCCTGACTTCTAACGGTGCAAAAGGAGTTGTGGCCAACATTCCAGATGTTACAGCAATTCCCTTCTTTACCACTGTTCCTTATAATCCGGTACCACTCGATGGGGCATCAGTTACCGCGCTTAATCAGCAAGTGTTCGGGCCGCTTAAACAAATCCTGACGGCCTATGGAGAAGGCGCGAGATTTAATTTGGTTAAAGAATCTCAGAATCCACTTTTGCTTAAAGATGAATCTTTGAAAGATTATTCCGTACAAATTACTACTGCGCTAGTAGGCGCAGGAGTACCCGCACAGCAGGCAGGATTAATGGGTATTCTTTACGGACAGGCGCGTCATGCCACGTCTGCGGATCTTATCCCATTGGCAACGAGTTCAGTGATCGGTACCAAACCTTCTTCCCCTTACGCGCAGGCGCCGTTTGATAAATACGGAGCTACGTTTCCACTGGAGGACAAACATGTACTTACTGTTACTGAAAAGAATGAAGTACTTGCGGCAACCGCAAAATTCAACTCGGTCATCAAAAGTATGGCAACATCGAAAGGATTGGCCTTCGTTGATGCCAATGCTAAAATGATTGAATTGTCAAAATCTTCCGGACTGCAGTTTGATGGGGTGAAGTATACTTCTACCTTTGTAACTGGAGGTACTTTCTCTTTGGACGGCGTGCACCTTACAGGACGTGGTTATGCAGTAATTGCTAATGAATTCATCAGATCTATAAACAGACAGTACAAATCCACTTTACCGATGGTAAACGTGAATAAATATGCGGGCGTAACCTTCCCGTAATTCTACGGAATTTACCTTTAATAATAAAACCACTTGGATCCTCCTGGTGGTTTTATTTTTTTTAAATTTGCACATCTAAAAAAGTAAAAATGGCTCAGCAGGCAAGTTATTTATTTTCGACGCGGACAAGCAAGTTGTTAGCCGAAAAGATCGCTCAATTCTATGGGCAGGAAATGGGTAAAATTAATTTTCAGGAATTCAGCGACGGGGAATTTGAACCGGTTTTGGATGAATCCGTCCGTGGTGGCCGGGTTTTTTTAATTGGGTCCACTTTTCCACCGGCAGATAATCTGCTGGAGCTGTTGCTGATGATCGACGCCTCCAAACGTGCTTCGGCGAAAAGCATCACCGTTGTTCTACCGTACTACGGTTTGGCACGTCAAGACCGGAAAGATCAGCCGCGCGCACCCATCGGTGCTAAGCTTGTCGCTAATTTGCTTACCGCAGCAGGCGCCACAAGAATTATGACGATGGATCTGCACGCAGACCAAATTCAGGGTTTTTTCGAGATCCCGGTAGATCATCTCTATGCTTCCACAATTTTTATTGATTACATCAAAGGCCTACAGTTGGAAAATCTTACCATTGCTTCCCCAGATATGGGTGGCGCCAAGCGGGCTAAAAATTATGCAGGTCATCTCGGTGCTGATGTAGTAATCGCTTACAAAGAGCGCAAGAAAGCCAATGTGGTGGACGAGATGTTTCTTATCGGTGACGTTGCCGGCCGCAACGTGATCCTGATTGATGACATGATCGATACCGCAGGCACGCTTTGTAAGGCTGCAGAGATCCTGATGGCAAACGGCGCTGCAAGCGTCCGGGCGATGGCGACACACGGCGTACTTTCCGGGAAAGCGTACCAAAATATTGAAAACTCGAAGCTTTCTGAAGTAATCGTGACCGATACCATTCCTATCAAAACAGATTTATCTTCCAAAATCAAAGTGCTGTCCTGCGCAAAGCTTTTTGCTGATGTGATGAAAATGGTACACGAACATAAGTCCATCAGTGATAAATTTATTATTTAATATAATTGCTTATATTTGCACCCTTAAAATTTATTTACGATAATGAAATCAATTACAATTCAAGGTACAAAAAGAGAAAGCGTGGGCAAGAAGTCTACTAAAGCTTTACGTGATGCTGAATTAGTTCCTTGTGTTGTTTACGGAGGCCAGGAAACCCTGAACTTTTCCGCAGAGGAAAGAGCGTTCAAAGGTTTGGTTTATACTCCTGAAGCACACACGGTATCTATTGAGGTTGACGGAAACACCATTCCTGCCGTACTTCAGGACATCCAGTTTCACCCTTTAACGGACAAAATTCTGCATGCAGATTTCTATCAGGTTTCTGAAGATAAGCCTGTAGTAATGGAAGTTCCGGTAAGACTTACAGGTCGTTCCAAAGGTGTTGTTGCCGGTGGTGCACTGAGACAGTCTTTCCGAAAACTGAAAATCAAAGCCATCCCTGCAAACCTGCCCGACGAGATCGTGGTAGACGTTACTCCTTTGAAAATCGGCAGCAAACTTTATGTTGGCGATATCAAAGTAGATGGATTCACCTTTATGCACCCGGATAACGCGGTGGTAGTAGCTGTGAAGATGTCCAGAACAGCCATGAAAGGCGGTGCTGCAGACGAAGATGAGGACGAAGAAACTGCAACAGCTGAGGGCGAAGCTCCGGCAGCAGAAGAAACAAGCGCAGAGTAACATCAGCTTATATCAAATAAATCCCGTTCTGTATAGAGCGGGATTTTTTTATACCGTTAGAAGTCAATTGTCGAACCTTCAGTCTTCTGGTTTATTTTAATTAAATTTACTTCAGATTCAGTTTAATATCATGAAAAATCTCGTTTCTTTTCTGCTGCTTTTTGTGTTGTCTTTCTGTGGCGCACAACAGGCGCCGGAGTTTAAGGAAGTCTCGCAATACTTCGATTATCAGCGAAAAATGCTCAATAAGGAATTTAAGAAACGGTTCGATGCTGAATCCAACGTACCGAATAAAGTCGCGATACAAAAAGATTTTCAGGAGTTTATGCTGAAGCTGGACAGCATACAGAATAATGCTTATGTCAACACACTGGTGAAGGTGAAAATCCGTGAAGATCTGGACAGGCTTCATTTTGCCGGAATCTCAGAAGAAAACAATCCGGCGAGGAAAGATCTCACGCGCGATGCCTATTATGCGGGCGGGTTTGGTTTACTGCGCCAGCAAATTTCAGAACTTTTTTATACCGGTGCCGTTCTGGCCGATGATAAAGAAGTGCGCACCAAACTTTTATTTGTCGTAGAAAAAGATGGTTCCATATCGTCGGTAAAAGCGGAAGGGGACAATTTCACCTTCAATCGCCAGGCAGAAATTGCTTTATATCTTTTGCCAGGCAAGTTTACGCCCGCTTATTTGCAAGGTTCTGCGGTGCGTTATCGCTTCAGTTTGCCACTCACTATTAACTTTGAACACTGATTTATCGACGCCAAAAAGATTCAGGTCACCAATCATTTATTTTTCTATATTTAAAAAAAAATATATATGAAGAAATTATTATTCTCTGCCATTTTTATGGCTGCATTTTTCAGTGTGCAGGCGCAGGAAACTGAAAGTTCCGCCCAGAACGATATTATGATCAGTCCGATCGAACTGATCGCCGGACCCGCGCTCAATATTTCCTATGAACGCTTGCTGAATAAAGATTCCGGAATAGGGATTAATGCGGTCTGGTTATTGGACGACGCTGACGACGGTGGCCTCAGTTCTCAGATTTCTCCCTACTACCGTATGTATTTTGGTAAAAAATACGCCTCGGGCTTTTTTGTAGAAGGTTTTGTTCCGATTACGACGTCCAATGATACAACTTGGGATTATGTTTATAATCAGGGCCCATTTCCGGAGACTTACTACAAAGAGGATAAAAATACCACCGTCGGGGTCGGTATCGGTTTCGGGGGAAAATGGGTGGCAAGAAGAAATATTATTTTTGAAGTCAGCGGCGGTATTGCGAGAAGATTTGGCAGTGGCAATTTCGATAAAATTACCGGCAAGGGAATGTTGGGAATCGGTTACCGTTTCTAATCTTCCCAGAAATTTTAAACCAAGGTTTAGTTGTGTACTAAACCTTTCGTTTTTTTAATATTATTTAATTTTAATTAAATGTTCAACGACGAATACTTTATGAAACTGGCGCTGCAGGAAGCACAGATCGCCTTTGCACGGGAAGAGGTTCCGGTAGGTTGCGTGGTGGTAGCCAACGGCAGAATTATTGCAAAATCGCATAACCTTACCCAAACTTTAAATGACGTTACCGCACACGCAGAAATGCAGGCCATCACCGCCGCAGCGGATTTTATTGGCGGAAAATATTTGCAGAACTGCACGATGTATGTTACACTGGAGCCCTGCGTCATGTGTGCCGGAGCGCTGAGTTGGTCCCAAATTTCTAAAGTGGTAATCGGTGCGCGCGATGAGCAGCGCGGATTTTTAAATAAAAATCTTACGCTTCATCCAAAAACTGAAATTACTACCGGCGTTCTCGCCGAAGAATGTTCGGCGTTAGTGAAATCCTTTTTTCAGAGTAGAAGATAACGGAGGTTTATTTTGTTCCCAGATAATAGAGTCCTTTCAGCGTATGGAGCCGGTCCGCGATATGGATTTTTTCTGTCAGCGGTTTATAAACGTGCGAAACGCCGCCTGTCGCAATGACGAAGCAGTCGTCTTTCACTTCGGCGTTAATACGTTCTATAAATCCTTCTACCATACCAAGATATCCGAAGACCATGCCGCTTTGCATACAGGAAACCGTATCCAGTCCGAGCACTGACTTTGGTGCGATCAGTTCTATCTCGGGAAGTTGCGCCGTATCATGAATCAATGAGTTAAGAGAGGTAATGATTCCCGGTGCGATAATGACGCCGATGGTCTCGCCGCTTTCATTGATGCAACTTGCGGTGAGCGCCGTACCAAAATCAAAGATTATTTTCTTCTTTCCGGGATAAAGATGATGTGCCGCTACAAGATTTGCATAGATGTCGGTGCCCATTTGTTTGGATTTCGGCTCTACTTCTGATGGGGTGGTGCGGTCGACGATTACCGGTTTTTTACCGTGTATTTTCTGAATTGCACACGTGATGTCGTAGGTGAGCTGTGGCACCACCGAACCGATGATAATTTGCGTAACGTCACCAGCTTCTATAGCGTAAGTCTGGTACATCATCATAAACTGCATCTGCATTTCGTCACTCGTTCGGTACGGTTTCGTGTTGAAAATCCACGATTTTTCGCACTCGTCGCCGTGAAAGAGGCCAAAGCGGATGTTGGTGTTGCCGATATTAATTACGATGGTTAAAAGACCGGCCTGGGACCGGTCTTTTTTTTCATTCCTACTGGGAATCATGGCTGAACTTCGATTATATTATCCTCCGGATTTACATCTGCCAGACGCTGAGAAAAATCGATTCCCAAGGCAGAGATTTGCTCTTTTGTGTAAGGAATCGTGAAGGTATATTCTTTTTGCGTCCACGGCCAGTAGTTCATTGTTTGAAATTTACCAAAGATATCTTCCGATTTCCAGGTGCGCATCATATTCAGGGGAATTTGATAATTGATGACCTGCTTATCTTTTGTCAAAACAGAAAAATCGATCGGCATCGGTACAGAGCCGCGGTTCTCTAAAGTAATCGTGGTGGAGCCATCACCGTACTGCACATCTTTTACAGCGTAATCAATTGTTTTTGTCGTGTTGATCCAGTAATGTAAAAACCACTTAAGATCCATCCCGGATATTTTTTGTGCGATATGCAGAAAGTCGCGTTCTGTAGGATGTTTCAGGTGCCATTCGTTATAAAATTCTTTCATGACGAGATCCAGCTTTTGTTCCCCGATGATATAACCCAGCTGTACGAGAAACAAGTCCCCTTTAACGTAGGTAGCGAACGAATAAGCGGTCCCATTATCGTGATGATCACCCAGCCAAACTGCCGGTTCTTCGATGCCGCGCTTTACAAAACTGCGGTACCGGTCCAGCGTTCCGACGAAAGGATTTGCTTGTGGCGTTTCCGGCGGGAAAAGTTGGTACATAATATAATCGTCATAATAACTGGTAAAACCTTCGTCCATCCAGGGGCGCACACTTTCATTGTAAGCCATAATCTGCTGATTCCAGGAGTGTCCACCTTCATGAACCATCAGCCCGACCAACCCCTCCAGCGAACGTCCTTCGCCCAGAATCATGGTGCACATGCCATACTCCATACCGCCATCACCACCCTGGATAAATGAATAGGAGGGATACACATAACGCCCGAATTTGGCATTCATCAACTGGAAAAATTTGGTCACATACGGCTTGGCTTCAGACCAAAGCGCTGTTTTTTCTGATTTTTGATAAACGAAATATACTTTGGGCCCTTCCAGTACGACCATCGACTCTACGGTGTAATCGCGGTCCGCTGCCCAGGCAAAATCAAGCATATTTTTTGCCGTCCAGTGCCACGTGGCTTTTTTATTGCGGTCGGTTTTCACCGAAGCTTTGGCATCGTAGCCTTTCACTTCCAACGGATTTTCCAGTGTACCACCGGCACCGATGACATAATCTTTATCAATTTTAATATTAACGTCAAAATCAGAGAAAGGCGCATGGAACTCACGTCCGATATAATCAAAGGTGGCCCAGCCGTCATAATCATATTCAGCGATTTTCGGATACCATTGCGTAACAGTCATATCGATGCCCTCGCGATTATTTCGTCCCGCACGGCGTATCTGCATTGGAATCACGGCGTCCCACTCCATTGCGAATTTTGTACTGGAGTTGGGCTGAATCGGCTGATCCAGATAAACTTTCATAATGGTTTCCTGAATTTCAAACTTTAGATTTTTCCCGTTTTGTTTGATCCAGTGAATGTTTTGTGCTCCTTCTTCATTTTTCGGTATGGAAGCCAGGCGCGAAATTCCGTTGTTCTGCAGCCGTGAATCTCCGTTTTTTCCCTGAGAACTTACGCGCTGATCCATCATAGAACCGGGCCGGAAAGCATTCCAATACAAGTGGAAATAAACCACGTCCAGCCTTTCGGGGGAATTGTTGGTGTAAGTAAGCTCTTGCTTTCCGTTATAGGTAAAGTTTTTGGCATCGACGTCGATGTCCATTTTGTATTTTGCGTGTTGCTGATAATACGGACCCTTCTGCGCGGCGAAAAGGCCGAAAATAAAAGTGAAAATAAACAGTACTCCTCTGTGCATGATAAAGATTTTTAGAACGCGAAAGATAAGAATTTTTGCGCACGCTGCCGGACCAGCAACAAAAAAAGCCCTTTCTGCATCGATGAAAGGGTTTTTTATATCAATTAATTATAGATTAGATAGTATCGGCGCTGCCTAATATTTTCTCCAGAATTCGTAAGGTAATAAGGTAAGTGGGTTTCACTCCGGTTAGTCCTAGGCCGCCTGAGGAGAGCGTAGATCCGGTTTCCAAAGGATTATCCGACGCGTAATACGCATACATCACAAACAGATCTTCCGAGATATGATGACGGATTTTAGAAGCGACCTGAATGGCCTTTTGGTAATGTGCGCCTTCCATTTCCAAGCCGATTGCCTTCCAGGAAGTGTCCATAAAATAACGCAGAATATCCTTATTTTGCAGGGAAGTTCCCAACACGGTTACCATTCCGCCCTCGAAAGCCTGCAATTCATCATCTTCAAAATCAGCTAAATTGAGCGCATTTTCAAAAGGATAGTTATCTGCTGTACCTTCAAAAACATGCGAGGTCGGAATCATAATATCTCCTTTCCCGCCCATCAAAATGCCGGCTTTCCCCATGATAGAGATCGACTTTACCTTCATGGTGTATACCTCGCCCATGAATTCGTAAGGACGCAAAAGCTCATCCATAATTTCATAAGCCTGTTCGCCGAAAGCATAATCGAAAACCATCAGCACATCCTCACCGGAATAATTCATACCGGCGAACGGCGTGTTTCGCAAATCAGTTTTCGCCAGATCGATGATTTGCACATCGATATTACTTCCGCTTTGGTCGTCAATATAAATAAGACCTGCATCAAGCGAGTGAACAAGTACTTTTTCCTGCAAAGATTTCTTGTTGGAAATCTCCTCGTACATACGGAAATCTACTTTTTTGGTCGGCTTCTTTCCAATTGCATCATTGCCAAACAGCATGTTCTTGACGGAATGCATGTTCGCCGAAATAATATGAAGCGGACGCATCTGCAGACCATTCTCCGCCAAAACTGTTTTCACATTATTTGCCCATTTTTCACCAAAGAAATGATGGCCAACGCGCTCGCGCAGAATGGCGGAAAAATGCACCTCGCGTTCGCGGATCTTTTTATAATCGTTGAAACTTTCGTTGCCGAGATGATAAATTATTTTGAATAAACGATCCGGGTTGTTGTCGTCACCAAAGTTGTTGTAGGCATTCAGCGTTTCATCAAACGTGCGGCCCAGCAGCGAAGAAAGATGTACCAGCGCTACCTCCTTTTCTTGACGGCTTAGCTTTTTCTCGCCAATGGCTACTTCTTCAATAATCTTCCAGGCACGGGTAGAACGGTCATTCTCATCAGAAAGAAAAGCCAGTTTCCGGATTTTATCCGCCTCGATATATAAGAAGGTGAGGTGGGTAAGAATATCATAGATTTCGGAACGGCCCAGCAGAACCTCAATATTCATCTGATGTTCATCAATGCGGTAGCAGTTTCTTCGGCGTTTTTTCGGTACAATCACTTCGAAGCTGCCTTTTTCAAAACCTTCATCAGAAGTTAGGTGTACAAAAGAACATTCTTCTATGCCTTCCGGCAGACGGTCCAGCACATAAAGCAAGCCATCCAACTCCACTTTGTTGGAGACGCCCATTGTGCCATAAATTTCAGGATTGATTGTCGTAAGAAGGGATCTGAGACTTTCTCCGGAAATCCCGGCAGGTTTGAAGAACCCGCGATAGAACAGGTGTCGCATGGAAACATACAGTCGCTCAATGGCTTCTGTAGTTTCTCTTGCACGTGAATTTACCATAATGTAAAATTTCACACAAATATAGTCATTTTTTCGGCTGCAAAGCGAGGAAGCTTGCGCGCTGGGTGGCTGTCAGAAGCAGTTTTCTTGTCTGCACTTTTTATATTTAAATAAAATCGGACGTGGCTATTATGTCTTCAGTTGAAGGAGTAATATTAATTATTTTAAATTAAAATAGAAACACCCCTAAAAAAATAGGGGTGTTGGGAAATTATAATTGTTTTTTATGTAATTTTGTACTTTAAAAATCAATTAATATGTCAAACGTCCGCTTCAAAGCACTGGAACTTCTTTCTCAGAAAGATTTCCGAAAAGAAAATGCCGTTCAGGTACCCTCGAAACTTTCGGAGTTGTTCTGCAAAAAAGTTTTCTCAGAGGAAACCATGCGCGAGTATTTAACAAAAGAGGCTTTCATGTCGATACAAAACGCGATAAAAAAAGGCACCAAAATTCAGCGCGACGTCGCCGACCAAATTGCGGTGGCGATGAAAGACTGGGCTTTGAGCAAAGGTGTTACCCATTATACCCACTGGTTTCAGCCACTTACGGGCTCTACCGCAGAAAAGCACGATTCTTTTTTTACACCTTTTGAAAGTGACCGCGCGATTGACCGTTTTTCCGGCAGCATGCTTATTCAGCAGGAACCGGACGCTTCTTCATTTCCCAACGGCGGAATCCGAAATACATTCGAAGCCCGGGGATATACGGCCTGGGATCCTACATCTCCCGCTTTTATTATGGATACGACGCTTTGCATTCCGTCTATCTTTATTTCTTATACCGGCGAAACGCTCGATTATAAAGCACCTTTGCTTCGTGCACTTCACGCAGTGGATGAAGCTGCAACGGATATTTGCCGCTCTTATTTTGATAAAAATGTAACGAAAGTAACTGCCACCCTCGGTTGGGAACAGGAATATTTTCTGGTGGACACCGCGCTGTATCAATCGCGGCCCGATCTGGTTATTACTGGCAAGACACTTTTAGGACATTCGCCGGCGAAAGGGCAGCAACTTGATGATCATTATTTTGGCTCGATTCCGACACGTGTCATGAATTTCATGAAAGAACTGGAAATTCGCTCTATCGAATTGGGTATTCCGGTAACAACGCGCCATAATGAAGTAGCACCGAACCAATTTGAGCTGGCTCCGATGTTTGAAGAAGTGAATGTGGCGGTAGATCATAATTCATTATTGATGGATCTGATGGCGCGCGTGGCTCACAAACATCACTTCCATATTTTATTTCATGAAAAGCCATTCGCCGGCGTTAACGGAAGCGGTAAACATAACAACTGGAGTTTGGCTACGGACACGGGCGAAAATTTATTGAGTCCGGGGATCAATCCTAAAAAGAATCTGCAGTTTCTAACCTTTTTTGTGAATACACTGAAAGCGGTACACGATTATTCCGACTTACTGCGCGTGAGCATTGCGTCGGCCGGAAATGATCATCGTCTTGGTGCCAATGAAGCTCCGCCTGCCATTATCTCGGCGTTTATTGGTTCGCAATTGTTTGGTGTTCTGGAAGAATTGGAAAAAGTGAAAGACGGCAAACTTTCTCCCGAGGAAAAAACCGATCTCAAATTAAATGTCGTTGGGAAGATTCCTAATATCTTACTGGATAATACCGACCGAAACCGTACATCGCCTTTCGCCTTTACAGGAAATAAATTTGAAATTCGTGCCGTGGGCTCCTCGGCAAACTGTGCTGAAGTAATGACGGTAATGAATTCCATCGCTGCCAAACAGCTTCAGACATTTAAAAAAGAGGTGGATGCATTGGTCAATAAAGGCCTGAAAAAAGACGAAGCCATCTTTAATGTTTTGCGTGAATATATTAAGGCGTGTAAAAAAATTATGTTTGAAGGTGACGGATATTCCGACGAGTGGGCGACAGAAGCTGCAGAACGCGGACTGAATAACCTGAAGACAACACCGGAAGCGCTAAGTCGTGAACTCGATCCGAAATTTATTGCGCTCTATGAAGAATTAGGAATTTATACTGCCCGGGAAGTGGAAGCCAGAAATGAGATTAAATTAGAACAGTATTCTTCCGTTATTGCCATCGAAGCGCGCGTGCTAGCTGATATTGCCCGCAACCACATTATCCCGAGTGCGCTGAAATACCAAAACCGTCTGATTGAAAATGTGAAAGGATTAAAAGAAATTTTTGACGAAACAGAATTTACGACAGTTGCCAAGGAACAGATCAGTTTGATCCGCGGGATTTCCGGGCATGTAAGTACAATAAAAGTAGAAGTGGAAAATCTGCTGGCAGAAATCGCGTCGGCAAAAACAAAAGAGTCTCCCGGCGATACTGCTGTAGCCTTTTGTAATGAAGTAATTCCTTACTTCGCCAAAATCCGTTCTGCCTCGGACGAGCTGGAAATGATGGTAGACGACGAATTATGGCCCCTGACAAAATACCGCGAACTACTGTTCACAAGATAATAGACAACCGGTTCAATTAGTATTTTAGCTTCCTGCGAGGGAAGCTATTTTTTTGTAATTGAATTACTTAGCGATCTGCGTGCCAAATGTTAAAAAATCTTAATGAAAATAAAATTGCAATCCCTTAAATAAAGGGATTGCGCTCAAAATTCCTTTAACATTACAATAGAGAACGTTAAAATGTGTTAAAAAGACCCAGCTGGAAAGGTGAATTCACCCCCACTTTTGCTTGAATACCTACTTTTGTACTGCTTTTTTACAACGAATATTACATTTAACACAGAGAATCAATATATATGAAGAAAAGAGTTCTGTTTTATTTTACTGCCGTGTTTGCTACGATATCACTGCAGTCTTGTGTCACTAACTACGTAGTTTCCACTCCAGCAACCTACGCTTCAGAATACAAAACAAATGCCAAACTTGCCTCTATCGATTCTAAAAAAATTGAAACTGCGAAAAAACAATTGCTTAACAGCTTCAAGGAAGAGCAGGCAGCAGCGGCAAGAACATTAGAAAATACCCTCAAGAATGAGGAAATCGCTAAAGCGGTTCGTTATTCTGCTAAGATCGACGATATCCTCACAGAAGCAGAAACTTATTTAGGAACACCTTACCGATACGGTGGCACTACGAGAAACGGTATTGATTGCTCAGCTTTTGTACTTTCAGTCTTCGGAGCAAGCGCAGGCGTTAATTTACCAAGAGTTGCAGCATCGCAAGCGCAACAGGGAGAAAAAATTGAAAAGGCTGATGTACAAAAAGGCGATTTGGTTTTCTTTTCACACCAGGGACGCGGTCGCATTTCTCACGTAGGTATCGTGGAAAGTGTTGATGCGGAAGGAAACGTAAAGTTTATTCATGCAGCAACTTCCAGAGGCGTAATGATTTCTTCTCTTAATGACTCGTATTGGGGTCCGAAATTCCGCTTTGCGAAACGTGTGATTTCTCCAGAGATTTTTAACAGCAACTACGCTAACAACTAGATTAAATAATTTGATTATAATTAAACCATCGTTTTACGGTGGTTTTTTTATGTTTTTTATCAATCTGTCCAAATAACTTTCTACGCGAAAATATTTTTAAAGTTGATCATCAACATTTAATGTTCGAATCAAATAACAAATGTCGCGCCAAAAAAGCTGGTCGAAAATAATAAAAGCTGGAAAAATTAAAATAATCAGACCAAACTATTCCGGTCAGCGTAATTCAGTTTAAAGAAAATAAACGTCATAATAGAAAACGCCAGCAAAGAACTGCCGCCATAGCTAAAGAAGGGAAGCGGTATGCCTACGGTTGGGAATAAGCCCATCACCATCCCAAGATTAATAGCATAATGAATGAGCAGGATTGATGCAAAACTGTACCCGAACACACGGTTGAAAACCGATTTCTGTTTCTCGGAAAGATAATAGATCCGCCCGATAAATACAGCGTAAAGAATCACCAGCAAGGAACTTCCGAAAAATCCCCATTCCTCGCCAACGGTACAGAAAATATAGTCGGTACTTTGTTCCGGCACGAACTTACCCTGCGTTACCGATCCTTCACGATATCCTTTTCCAAAAAAGCCACCGGAGCCAATTGCTGTTTTGGAATAAAGCAAGTTATAGCCGGACGTATCGCGAAAAGCGCGCTCGCCTTTATATAAAACTTCGATGCGTTCGCGCTGGTGTTTTGGAAGTTTCTCCAAAACGGTCGGTGCTTCGAAAGCCAAACCGCTTAGCAAAGCTACGGCTGCAACGATGCTGGTGACCGAAATGACGTTCCAGTGGATCCTGCGCGAATTATAATATAAAGCGACGGCAGCAATGATAATCACCGCACCAACAACGTAAAGCGGATCGATCGCCAGGGCGACCAGAAAAACCGCTGCAATGATAAAACCTACACCAAAAAACCAACCTGACAGACCTTCGCGAAAAAGCGCTACAAAAAAAGCGATAAATACGAGCAACGAACCAACGTCCGGAATCAACAGAACCACAACTGCGGGCGCGGCGATGATCGCTATCGATGTCCAGAGCGATTTATTATTTTTAAGGTTGAAGTGTGGTCCGGCAACATAATTGGCGAGCATGAGCGCGGTCCCGATTTTGGCAAATTCAACAGGCTGCAAACTGACCGGCCCGAATTTATACCAGTTTTTCTGGCCCAATATCTCAGTTCCGAAGGGGAACAGTCCGATTAAAAGCAAAATGCCGGCGATATAAATAATACCGCCCATATTCTCGAAAAACTTCGCGCGCATCAAGAAAATGATGATACCCACAAACACCGATACGCCCAGCCACACCGCCTGGCGCGCACCACTTGCCGGTTCTACACTGTAGATGTTGGCAATGGCAAAAGTGCATAAAATCAGGTAGAGGGAGATTCCCAGTTTATCGATGCCGTTCGCCCACTTCATTTCGTTGGGGTATTTTTAATTTTATTTAAGATAGAATCGCGCTTTACTTCCAATTTCTTTTTCTGTGCCGTGCCGGGACCTGCTGCAAGTTGGTTCTCGACCGAAAGAAGCGCGACTGAATCCTTGCTTGGCTCGCGGTAAAGCCCTTTCCGCTTAAGTTCCGCGTCCCATTGCCGTTTATACTCGGGCATAAAGCTGGCGTTTACCATCTTTTTATAGAGATGTTCTCGCTTTATTTCTCCCGTTAAGTATTTCTCTGCGATTACCGTCGCGGCAGGGCCTGCCCAAGTAGATCCGAAACCTGCATGTTCCATCACCGCTGCGATCACAATCCTCGGTTTCTCAGCAGGCGCAGCCAAAACGAAAATCGAGTTGTCTTTGCCCTGCGGCACCTGCGCTGTACCGGTTTTTGCCAGCATGGTAAATTCGTTACTCTTCAGGCCGCGTGCAGTACCTGCTAAAACTACGGCTTCCATTCCTTTTATAACCGCTCCGAAATGTCTGGGATCCACGAGCGTCTTATGTTTTACTTTGAAGCGGGGATCCGGATTGGGTTTTCCGTCGATTGATTTTACGATATGCGGTGTGTAATACCAGCCGTGGTTTACGATTGCTGCCACACTGTTGGCCATCTGCAGCGGTGTCAGAAGAACGTCTCCCTGGCCCATTCCGTTAAAAATAGATCCGTTCATGGTGTAGGCCGAACTCCAGTCTTTTTTGCCACCGCTGCGTTTTTCATAAAATTCACCGGTAGGTATTCTTCCTTTGGATCCTACCGCGAGATCGTTATTCAGAAATTCGCCAACGCCAAAACTGCTCATGATTTTTTTCCATTCATTTACACCCCGTGTAGGATTGCCGGGATATTTATTCATGATCGCAATGTAGGCGTAAGAAAAATAACAATTACTCGAAACCTGAATAGCGGGAACTAATGGATCGGCGCCACCGTGTCCTTTGATGCGTAATCCACGGTAGCTGAATCCACCACCACAAGGGAAAACAGTATTTTCATCCATTACCCCCATCTGCATAGCGGCAAGCGCCGTCAGTAATTTAAACGTAGAACCTGGCGGATAGGCGGCCTGTAAGGAGCGATCGAAAGTTGGGCGGCTGTTGTAAACGGTGTCCATTTGAAGACGATACAAATTCCGGGTTTTCTCGGGACCGGTGAACAGATTAGGATCAATATCCGGTCCGGTGGCGAGTACGAGAATTTCTCCCGTTGCGGGATCCAAGGCTACGATTGCGCCCTGTTTGTTAACCATCATTTCCTCGGCGATACGTTGCAGATCATAATCGATGGTGAGTACCAGATCTTTTCCTGTAACTACATCGCGATCGAGTTCGCCGTTTTTATAAGAACCTATGCTGCGCAGGCGAATATCTTTTTGGATGTACTGGATGCCCTTTTCACCGCGCAATTTTTTTTCATAGGACTTTTCTACACCGGTTTTTCCGATAAAGTCTCCGGGCAGATAATAGAGTGAATCCCGTTTGATGTCCCGCTCGTTTACTTCGTTGGTGTAACCGAGCAAATTGCCGGAGGTAGAAACTTCGTACTGACGCTGCGGGCGAGAGACAATGCTGAACGCAGGATATTTAAATATAATTTCCTGAATACGGGCAATTTCTTCGCGACTCAGGTTCTTCATGAACGTCATCGGCGTCAGCTTGGAATAGTATTTTTCTTGTTTAATTAAATTAACGGTGCGGATAAATTCCGGCTTTGTGATCTTCAACAAATTACAGAAATCGGCCGTGTCAAAATCAGGTTTCATCAGCGCTTCCGTAAAAGAAATTTCGTACGAAGGCTGGTTACCGACAAGGATTTTTCCGTTACGGTCGAAAATCACCCCGCGCTGCGGAATAATGTATTCCGTTTTGATTGAGGTGTTTGCCGCGTTCAGCGCATATCGGTCGGTGAAGAGTTGCAGATAGGCGAGCCGTGCAATAAAGATGACAGCGATGAAAGCGAGAAAAATAAAAATTTTAATTGATTGTGATTTCAAACCTTTTGTTTGATTTTAAAAGCCAAAGCGTAGATAACGATAAAGATAAATGAAATGCCGCTGGTTACCAAAACATTCAGGAAGATGTCGAAGAAGCGGGTGAATTTAAAGATCTCAATATACTGCACCAGCAACTGGTGAATGGAAATACTGAGAATGATGAACAGCAGAAACTGGCTCCACTGTAAAGATTGAAAAGAGAAGAAATCGGTTGATGTATCGGTGGAAGTCCGGAAGATAATGGTTCGGAAATAGGCGACCACTGTAGTTGCGAAAGCATTAATTCCCCAGGTATACAAAAATGCGTCGATGCCCAGCCCCAATAAAAAGCTCAGCAGCAGAAACTGATATTTGTTCCGGAAAAATGGATAAAACATCACGAAAACAGGATAAAGCACCGGCGTGTATTTACCAAAAAGCGTAATACGGTTCAGTACAAAAATCTGCAGTGCGATCAGCAGAATGATGATCAGCAAGTCGGTAAAAAGAGTTCTACTGATCATTTCTCACGTTTTATCGTCGCCTGCAAAGTGTCCTGGATTTTCGATACTTCTGCTTTTTTCAGGTTTTTCACGACGTATATTTTACTTAAATTTCCCATTTTCTCACTGAGCTCCACGGAAATATCCCAAAAGCCGGTTTTGCGGTCGACATCGTAGCCGGCCACACGGCCGATCATCACGCCTTGCGGAAAAATTGCAGATTTACCGTCGGTGATCACGGTGTCCCCAACTTTTACGGAAACATACTTCGGTACATCCGCCAAATGCATCAGTCGGCTGTCTTCGCCGCGCCAGGTTAAAGTTCCGAAATAACCGGATTTTTTCAGCGCTGCATTAATTTTTATTTTATTTAAACTTAAAATCGATTGCACCAATGCGTAGGAGTCTGTCGTATTGATGACGATGCCTGCAATTCCGCCAGGCGCCATTACGCCCATTTTTGGTAAAACGCCATCGCGTCGTCCGCGGTTGATGGTAAAATAATTATCTTTCCGGTTAATACTGTTGAAGACAATATCGCCGTCCACGAAAGTGTAGATTTGGCCGCCGCCAATCGTGTCGTGTACTTTTCGAAAGGTAGGGACAGCACTCGCGTCTTTTCCATAAAGCTGGCGCATGAGTGCTTTGTTTTGTGCGACGAGTTGTTCGTTGGTCTGTTTCAGTTTAAGGTAAGATGCGCCTTCATCAATATATCCGGAAACCCAGGAGTTGAGCGCTGCCGATTGCCCCGCAATCCACGACTGTTGCATTGAGTTCCGGCTGAAAATCAATACAAGAGCAATGAGCTGCAGGAATATAAAGAAGACGAACAAACCGTTCTTCGAAAATATTCTCAGCAAGGATCCCATCCGGTGAAATGAAAGTGTTTCGTTACTTAATTAGAAAATTAAATTTGTCCATATTTTTCAGCGCAATTCCGGTACCACGTACCACGGCGCGCAATGGATCTTCGGCCACAAATACCGGCAAACCGGTTTTCTTGTGCAGTCGGTCTGCCAAACCACGAAGCAGTGCTCCGCCGCCGGCCAGGTAAATTCCTGTTTTATAGATATCGGCCGCCAGCTCTGGTGGTGTCAGCGAAAGTGTTTCCATCACAGCATCTTCTATGCGGATAATAGATTTATCCAGCGCGCGGGCAATTTCTTTATAGTTCACCATGATCTCTTTTGGTTTACCCGTAATTAAATCACGGCCCTGTACCGGAATATCTTCAATGTCAACATCCAGTTCTTCAATGGCAGAACCTACTTCTATTTTCACGCGTTCCGCAGTTCGTTCACCAATAAAAAGATTATGATGAGTACGCAGATAATAAGCAATATCATTGGTAAATACGTCGCCTGCAATCTTCACAGATTTATCGCAGACGATTCCGCCCAGCGCCACGACAGCGATTTCGGTCGTACCGCCACCTATGTCAATGATCATGTTGCCTTCCGGTTTCTGCACGTCAATACCTACACCGATGGCAGCGGCCATTGGTTCATAAATCAACCGAACTTCTTTGGCGTTCACTTTTTGCGCAGAATCTCTTACCGCTCTTTTTTCTACTTCTGTGATGCCGGAAGGAATACAAATGACGATTTTTAAAGTTGGCTGAAAAAGTTTTCCTTTAATGGCCGGAATTTGTTTTATAAATTCCTTAATCATATGTTCAGACGCATGGAAATCAGCAATGACGCCGTCTTTCAGCGGTCGGATGGTTTTAATGTCTTCGTGCGTTTTGCCCTGCATATGTTTGGCCTGCTCACCCACGGCAATGGGTTTTCCTGAGGAACGTTCGATCGCTACAATCGACGGTTGGTCGATCACAATCTTATTATTATGTATGATAAGCGTGTTCGCCGTGCCCAAATCTATCGCGATGTCCTGAGTGAACATGTCAAATAACCCCATTTTATGCTAAATTTTAAAGTGTACAAAGATATAAATTTAGAATCGTTCTAAAAATTGCATCAGTACTATTTTAGGTTAAAATTATATTAAAGTTCAGCATTACGCAGCGATGACTTTTTAATTGTCAAAAATTACCGTATTTACTGAAAATGTGAAAATTGCAGCAGCAGCCGGTCGCTTTACTGGTGACATTCATCATAGCGTGCTTCTTGCATTAATTGAATATAAAACGCTAAATTTGCGGTTGGTGTAT
Source organism: Flavobacteriales bacterium UBA6693 (assembly GCA_002454815.1). Lineage (GTDB taxonomy): Bacteria > Bacteroidota > Bacteroidia > Flavobacteriales > Weeksellaceae > Kaistella. The sequence continues at coordinate 243,495 of DKJL01000006.1, read as the reverse complement.
GATTAAGGATACTAACATTCATAAAACGGCGAACTTTGCAGTCCTGAGCGTCAGTTTCGAGAAAGCCGACGCGGAGACGCGCGGTAAATTTGCCTTTTTTGATGATCACGTTAAATATTTTGTCAACCAGATTCATGATTTGAGTCTGGGTGATGCCTTTGTGGTTTCTACCTGCAACCGGACTGAAATCTATACTACCACCCAAAATTATCTCCTTATCGCGGAAGTGTACTGTCGTATCGTTGGTGTTACGCTGACGGATTTTATGCAGTACGTGCAAATCCTCAAACGCGAGGAAGCGCTGAATCATCTCTTTCGCGTGGCTGCAGGTCTGGAAAGCCAGATCATTGGCGATTTTGAAATCATCGGCCAGATTAAGAATGCCTATCACCGTTTTCGTCGGGAGAAGAAATACGCCAATCCTTTTGTGGAGCGCGCCATCAATTCTGCAATTCAGATCTCTAAAAGAATTAAGAACGAAACGGGAATTTCTAACGGAGCCGCCTCAGTATCGTATGCTGCGGTGCATTATATTCTTAAAAATCAAACACAAATTTCGGACAAAAATATCCTGCTTCTCGGCGTCGGAGAAATAGGTCAGAATACCGTAGAGAATCTGGTAAAGCATGTTTATCAGCCGAAAGTGAAGATCGCGAACCGCTCGGCGGATAAAGCGGAGAAGATTGCGGAGAAGTATAAAATTCCTCACATCGAATATGACAGCTTTCAGTCGGAGCTTGCACAAACTGATATATTGATCGTGGCGACAGGTGCGCAGCATCCTATTATTAATAAATCTCATTTTCCCAACGGGCGCCAAACTTTAGTGATTGATCTTTCGATACCCAATAATGTGGAGAAAAACGTTACCGAGAACGAAAATGTAAAACTTGTGGACGTTGATCAGCTTTCGCTGCACATCAACGAAACAATGGCACAGCGCCAAAAAGAAATCCCTAAGGCAGAGGAAATCATCGATGAAATGACCAAGGATTTCCTGGAATGGGAGAAGAAACGCAAACTAGTACCCAATATCCATCACTTCAAAGCGGTGCTGAAAAACATGGAGCGCAACGAGATGCACAACATTCACAGAAAACATAAATACGTCGATGTCGCCGATATGGAATTGTCCGATCGCCTGATTCAGAAAATCACCAATCGGTTCGCAAAATATATTATCGACAATCCTTGGCGCGCAGAAGAAATCAGTAAGCTGATGCACGAAATTTTAGTAGAACAGGCAAATAATGAGTTCAATGAGAAGCATTAAAATTGGTACCAGAAATTCACCGTTGGCCTTATGGCAGGCGCGTGAGGTAGCACGGAACTTACAGAACAGAAATTATAAAACCGATATTACGCCCATTGTTTCTGCCGGAGACAAAAACCTTACAGAACCGTTATATGCAATGGGCATAACGGGAATATTTACCAAAGATCTGGATATTGCCCTGCTCGAAAACCAGGTCGATATCGCCGTGCATTCACTTAAAGACATTCCAACGCAGCTTCCGGAAAACATCGAAATTGTAGCCGTACTGCAGCGCGATTATCCCCAGGATGTGCTTGTCCGCCGGGCTTCCGCTAAAGATAAAGAGTTACACGAGCTCAAAATAGCAACCAGCAGTCTGCGCCGCCGTGCCTTTTGGGCAAAGGCTTTTCCGCAAACTCAATTCTCAGACATTCGCGGCAACGTGCAGACGCGACTTAAAAAACTGGAAGACCAGGATTTCGATGCTACGCTTTTTTCCCTCGCTGCAATCGAGCGCATGGGCCTGCCGATCGAGTATGAACATCTTCCGATGATGATTTCTGCACCTGCACAAGGCGTCGTTGCAATTTGTGCACGGGCCGATAATCCGGAACTGCGCGAAATTCTGCAACCCATTAACAATTTGGAAACAGAAATTTGCATCACAATCGAACGTGAATTCCTGCGTGCGCTGGAAGGTGGTTGTACGGCTCCCATCGGTGCCTACGCTGTCATAAATGAAGAACAGGAAGTGCGCTTCATCGGACGGCTTTGTTCCTTGGACGGAAAAGAATGCATTGAAACGGACGAAATATTTAAGTGGAATCCGCATGAAAATTTTGGCCAAATCATGGCCCAGAAAATCGTGCAGAATGGCGGAGGTGAACTCATGGAGAAAATTAAACAGCAGCTTGGTTAGCCCCAGCAGTAATGCATGATTATTTTTGAAAGATGAATATTCTGTTTACAAAACAACTCGACAAAAACGAAATTACCGATGTGCTGGGAAATAGCGTTTCCTACGACTTTGTGGACGTTATCAAAATAGAGCACCGCGCGGTACACGGTTTTCCGCTTGAAAATAAATCACTGATTTTTACAAGCGTCAACGGTGTTGAGGCTTTTTTTGAAAATGGCTTCGTGCCGCACGAAAATTTAGCGGATCGTAATTTTAACAAAATTTACTGTGTCGGCCGCAAAACCAAACAACAGTTGCGTAAACATGGTTTCGGTGTTTTTAAAATGAAAAAAAATGCGCGCGATCTTTCCGAATTTATTATTGACAAGTGTACAACAGAAAGTTTTATTCATTTTTGTGGTGATCTTGCGCTGGATATTCTCCAAAAACAGCTGCCATTACAGAACATCGGTTACCGGAAAGTAGTGGTTTACGAGACGCATTTGCTTTATCCAAAAGTCGAACCTTCGCACGATGCGGTCGTTTTCTTTTCGCCCAGTGGCGTCCGCAGTTTCGTCAAAAATAACAAGCTGGATTATCAGCATATCTTTTCCATCGGCGAAACGACGAGCGCGGAAATTGCGTTGCATACCTCCAAGCATATCCATACCGCCCGTCAAAATGACCTCAGCGGTGTGCTGCAGCTGATTCAGTTAGAAAAAAATAAAATTCAATCTCAATAAGGGCTGCAATCCTTTCTTATTCCTGATTATGATTAAAAACGATTTATATCTAAAAGCCTTAAGGGGCGAAACAGTAGATCGCCCGCCCGTGTGGATGATGCGTCAGGCAGGCCGCTTCCTCCCGGAGTTTCGCGAACTGCGCGACAAGTACGATTTCTTTACGCGCTGCCGCCGCCCGGAACTCGCTTCTGAAATTACTATGATGCCCATCCGTCGCTATCCGCTCGATGCTGCAATTTTGTTCTCGGACATCCTTGTGGTGCCTCAGGCAATGGGACTGGACTTTCAAATGAAGGAAGGCGTTGGCCCTTGGCTCGACAATCCTGTGACTACCATGGAAGATGTGGAACGCGTAACCGTGCCGGATGTTAATGACACTTTAGGATACGTTTTCGATGCCATTGAACTGACTTTGCAAAAGTTGGACAACGATATACCGCTCATCGGTTTTGCCGGTTCACCCTGGACGATTCTATGCTACTGCGTCGAAGGAAAAGGATCTAAAGCATTTGATGTTGCGAAAAGTTTTTGTTTCCGCAATCCGGAAGCGGCGCATTTGCTGCTGCAAAAAATTACTGATACTACAATTGCTTATTTAAAAAGAAAAGTAGAAAAAGGAGTTTCCGCGGTACAGGTTTTTGATTCTTGGGGCGGCATGCTGTCTCCGGCAGATTATCAGGTGTTTTCCTGGCCTTATATTAACCAGATTGTTGAGGCGCTCAGCCCGTTAACGCACGTCGTGGTATTTGGGAAAGGATGCTGGTTTGCGCTGGAAGAAATGACGTTATCGAAAGTGTCTGCCTTGGGTGTAGACTGGACTTTGCAGCCGGAAATGGCGCGTACACTGACTAACCATACGATGACGTTGCAGGGCAACTTCGATCCGGCGCGTCTGCATTCTAAACCGGAGACCATCAAAAAAATGGTGAATGATATGATTAACCGATTTGGCAAAGACCGTTATATTGCGAATTTAGGGCACGGTATTCTGCCTAATATTCCGTTGGAAAATGCAGAAGCATTTATTCGTGCAGTGGTAGACTGGAAGCCCAATTAAAAACAAACATAATTATTTTATAGAACGTCTTTGTAGAGGACGTTCTTTTTTTTGATTTAATTACATCCTGCTGGCACAGTATTGGCCGTGTAGCAGAAAATTATATCAGCTATGAAACAAATATTTACTTTTTTTGCTGCAGCATTATTAATGATGTTAATGACCAATTGCACCACGCAAACCTCCATTCCGGATAACCTCAGAAAAGAGTGGAAACTTGTAGAACTAGACGGATTCACTAAACAACAGTTTGTCGACAACAATGCCGGTATCAACCTGATCGGAACAAAAGAAAACCCGGGAAAATATTCTGCGAATATGGGCTGTAACAATATGTTTTTCAGCGCAAAGTTTGTTCAGGGAAGCGCGATATTTTCTGAGGTCGGCAGCACGATGATGTACTGTGACCGCGGAATGGATCTGGAAAGCGCCTTCGCAGCAGCGCTCGCCAAAATGACCAATTATAGCGTAGAAGGCCATTACCTTACCCTCACCGCACCGACGGGCGAGCGGATGAAATTTGTAGCGTCAGACTGGGATTAAATAAAATATAACATCGCGCCTACTAACCGGATTTTATTACATAGCGAAAATGTTATCTTTGTGTAAATGAAGTAGAATTATATGATAGAAAAAGACAATCACCAATATGAAACGGCCGTACTTGTAGGCCTTATTACACAAAAACAAAGTGAAGAAAAACTCACCGAATACCTCGATGAGCTGGAGTTTCTAGCTTATACCGCCGGTGCAACAGTCGACAAACGATTTACGCAGAAGTTGACACAGCCCGATTCAAAAACATTTATCGGTAGCGGAAAAGCCCAGGAAATCCGCGATTATGTGCACGAGCATGGAATTGGAACCGTTATTTTCGATGACGAACTTTCGCCTTCCCAACTTAAAAACCTGGAGCGTGAAATGGATGTAAAAATTCTGGACCGCACCAATCTTATTCTCGATATTTTCGCGCAGCGCGCCCAAACTTCCTACGCCCGTACGCAGGTGGAACTGGCACAGTACGAATATCTTTTACCACGGCTCACCAGAATGTGGACCCACCTGGAGCGTCAGCAGGGTGGTATCGGGATGCGCGGACCGGGAGAAACAGAAATCGAGACCGACCGCCGTATAATCCGCGACCGCATTTCATTATTGAAAGATAAATTAAAGACCATTGACAAGCAAATGGCCACGCAACGTAATAATCGGGGCAAAATGGTACGCGTTGCTTTGGTCGGCTATACCAACGTAGGCAAATCTACGCTGATGAACGCGCTTGCCAAGTCAGAAGTTTTTGCTGAAGATAAACTCTTTGCAACGCTCGATACTACCGTGCGAAAAGTCGTCATTGGAAACCTGCCTTTTTTACTGACAGACACAGTGGGCTTTATCCGCAAACTTCCTACACAGCTCGTCGAAAGTTTCAAATCTACCTTAGACGAAGTGCGCGAGGCAGATTTACTGGTGCACGTAGTTGATATTTCGCACGAAAGTTTTGAAGATCACATTAATTCGGTCAACCAGATTCTGATGGAAATAGAATCGCATCAAAAGCCGATGATCATGGTATTTAATAAGATCGATGCTTTTGCGTATGAACAGAAAGCTGAAGATGATCTTACACCCGAAACGCGTAAGAATGTTTCGCTTGAAGAGTGGAAGCGTACTTGGATGTCAAAATCCAAATATCCAACGGTCTTCATTTCCGCGCTTACGAAACAAAACTTTCCCGAAATGAAAAAAATGATTTACGACGAAGTGCTGAAAATCCATACTGCTCGCTTTCCATACAACGATTTCCTCTTCGAGTACCACGATGATGAAGTGGAGGAGGAAGACAACACAGAAACTCCGCTCTAGTTTATTCCGTTTTGATGCTAATGTTCCACGTGAAAAGGCTGACCAACATAACTGCGTTAACTGAAAATAAAAAGTTTTTATTTCTTCCATTATTTATATACAGAACGTGTTTGTAGCATATCGCAGCCCGCTTAAACCCAACTAATATCATTAGCTATCATTTTCTTTTTCGCGCTATTTTTTATATTTTGCGAAAAACGCCATATGAAGTATAAACAGTTCCTGCATTGGACGGTTCTTGTTCCTGTAATTGCCGGAGTCTACTATCTTCTTGGCTTTATGAATAATACGCCGCTATCAAATATCGTTGGTGGCGCATTGCTTTTCTGCAGTGTTATGGCCGCTGTTCATCATGCCGAAGTAGTAGCGCATAAAGTAGGCGAGCCTTACGGAACGGTTATTTTGGCCATCTGTATTACAATTTTAGAAGTTGGTCTTATTATCTCCTTCATGCTCTCGGGTGGCGACGGCGCAATTACCTATGCGCGCGATACAGTTTTCGCCGCGGTCATGCTCATTCTCAATGGTATTCTCGGAATCTGCATATGGGTCGGCAGCCGCAAATATAAAGAGCAGTTTTTTATTACTAATTCAGCAACCACCTATCTGGTCGCCTTGGTTGCCATCCTCGTGCTCACACTCATATTGCCCAATTACACTTCTACCGAGCTTGGCCCTTTCTACAGCGAGGCGCAGCTGGTTTTTGTTTCGCTGGCCTGCCTTACGATTTATGGCACTTTTTTGATGTTCCAGAATGTGCGGCATCGCAACTATTTCGTAGAAGAAAAGAAAAATCATACCGCACACGAAGCCGATCCGCCCACCACAAGGCGCACGCTTCTAAGTTTGGTATTGCTGGTCATTGGGCTCGCCGTGGTTATTTTTATGGCAAAGGGATTGTCGCCGGTGATCGAAGCATTTGTCGACAGCGTTGGCGCACCACGCGAGTTGGTCGGCGTCATTATCGCTTCTATGGTCTTGTTGCCGGAAGGTGTAGCAGCAATTCGCGCCGCGCGCAACAATCAGATTCAGTCTTCAATTAACCTCGGTCTCGGTTCTGCTTTGGCCAGTGTCGGCCTTACAATCCCTACAATTTCCGCGGTTTGTCTTGCCTACGATATTCCTTTCGTTCTGGGTCTGGATATGAAATCAATTATTCTGCTCGCGCTTTCCGTCTTTATTGTTATGCTGTCGCTTAGCCGCGGAAAAACCAATCATTTGTACGGAACTGTCTTGCTGGTAAATCTTGCCGCTTATATATTTACCGTCATCGTGCCATAATTATTTCAACCTGCGCGCTACTTCCATTTTATGCGCCATCAGATTCGCAATGTTTCGCGCTTTGTAAATCGCCAAATCAGCAATTTCGCCGGTGAAGTGGGTTTCCACCGTTTCCACCCACAATTTCAACCAATGCTCAAAATGGAATTTCTCCATCGCCACTTCCGCATTAACGGGAAAGTGAGCTGCCATGGGATTGCCTTTGTAAGAAATCTGCCCGAAAAGCAGCGTTTCCCAAAAGGCATACATCTTCGGCAGATGCAGTTTCCAATCTACTTTCGCAACGTCGTTAAAAAAAAATCCGATCGTTTCGTCGTTCTGCACTCTGTCATAAAAGAAATTCACGAGATCTTCAATATCGCGTCGTGTTTCTAACTTTTTCATACCGCAAAATTACAAAAAATTGAGGCGACAGGTGCCGTATTTTCTTGGGCGGACATTTCGCGCTATCCGCTATTACTCCTCGGTCGGCGGCTCCACTTCGTTGCGCCGCCGCCCTGCGGGGTAGCCGCTTCTATCGCGGCCGCAGGTCACCATTCTCCACCGGCGTTCCGCCAAAAGTTTATTTCGTCGTATTTTTGCCGGATGGATCATGCATTTCATCAAAAACGCGCCGCCCTCAAAAACCAGGAACACAAAAAGTTTCTCGAGTCGCTACGCAAAAAACCACCGCGCAACCTGGATTATGTCGTGCAGGAAACTCACGATGAGGTTTTCCGAAACATCGATTGTCTTTCCTGCGCCAACTGCTGCAAAACCACCGGCCCCCTTTTCACCGAAAAAGATATCGAACGTATCGCGCGACATTTAAAAATGAAACCAGCGCTTTTTGAGCAGCGTTTTCTTCGTACCGATGAAGATCAGGACAAGGTACTTCAGGATTTGCCCTGCTGGTTCCTCAACGATGATAATACATGCTCCATCTATGAAGTCCGTCCAAAGGCCTGTCGCGAATTCCCGCACACCGACCGCAAGAAAATTTATCAGATCAATGCACTCACGGTCAAGAATACCTTGATCTGTCCTGCCGCTTATGATTTCGTTGAGCGTTTACAGCAAAATATTCAGAAAAAATGAATTCTCGTAGAAAAAGATCTTTTTTAAATTTAATAAATAATAAAAGTAGAAAACCCTTCAGGAAAACTGAAGGTTTTTTTAATAGATAATATTTAGTGATATAAACAGTATGCTTTTACTGCATCGCCAAATATTCTACACCATCATGTGTTGTGTTGCTCGGCCGAATGAAATGACGGTGAAAGTCTTCATAATAATCATCGTAATCCCGACTTTTCTTTACCAGAAAATACCGGAATCCATACAGGCCCGCGCCCAAAAGGAGCCCGAGGCCACCCGCCAATAAAATGCCCGTTTCTTTGCTCATAGTTTTAGAATTGTAATCTCTTCCTCATCAAATTGTGTTCCTTTTGCACTGCGGTCTTACCAATAAATAAGAAATTTTGTTTTTCGCCTGTTTATTGGGTAGAAAATTCGGCAATAGTGCGAACCACGATATGATCTAATTCATTTAAAAATCCTAATTTTGAGAAAATCCTGATTTATGAATATTAAAACATTGGCGCTCGGCGCTGCCGCTTTTCTGGTTACGGCTTGTGCCCCACAACAAATGAAAAATACGTTGAAATATCCGGAAACGAAAAAAGTAGAACATACGGACAGCTATTTTGGCACTGCCGTATCCGATCCGTACCGCTGGTTGGAAGACGATCGCGCGGCTGATACGAAAGAGTGGGTGCAGCGCGAAGTGGCATTTACCAATAATTATCTGGCAAATATTCCCTTTCGCGAAGAACTGCGCGCACAGCTAAAAAATATCTGGAATTATGAGAAAATCGGCGCTCCTTTTAAAGAAGGCGATTTTACCTACTTCTACAAGAATGACGGATTGCAGGCGCAATCAGTCTTGTACCGAACAGACAAAAACGGCAAAACCGAAGTTTTTCTTGATCCCAATAAATTTTCGTCTGCGGGAACCACCTCGCTTGCAGGCGTTTCCTTTAATAAAAAAGGAAATCTTGTAGCCTATTCCATCTCCGAAGGCGGCAGCGACTGGAATAAAATCATTATTCTTGATGCTTTAACGAAAGAAAAAATTGACGAAACCATTGTCGATGTTAAGTTTTCCGGTCCTTCGTGGCTGGGCGAGGAAGGATTCTTTTACTCCAGTTACGATAAACCTACCGGCAGCGAGCTTTCTGCGAAAACGGATACGCACAAAGTGTATTTCCACAAATTAGGCACAAAACAGAACGCCGATCAGCTCATTATAGGTGGTGACAACTTCAAGCGCCGATATATGAGCGTTGGTGTTTCCGACGATGCACGTTATCAAATCCTCAGCGCTTCGGAAGCGACCAACGGCAATGAACTTTACATCAAAGATTTAAAACGTAAAACAGATTTTATCCCAATCCAGAAAGGTTATGACTACAATACGAACGTGGTCGATACCAAAGGCGACGAAATCTATGCGATGACCGATAAGAACGCGCCCAATATGCGTCTGATAAAATTTAATATTAATAATCCCTCCGTCTGGACCGATGTTATCCCTGAGACATCCAACGTGCTGAGCGTTTCTACAGGCGGAGGCTATATCTTCGCGCGCTACATGCAGGACGCCGTCACTTCGGTACAACAACTGGACTATAACGGAAAGCTCGTCCGTACGATTGAACTTCCCGGCATTGGCACCGCTGGTGGTTTTGGTGGGAAAGACGAGCAGAAAGATCTGTATTATTCTTTCAGCAACTACATTACGCCCGGCACGACGTACAAATATAACGTAGAAACCGGAAAATCAGAAGTCTACCAAAAGCCAAACGTGAAGTTCAACCCGGAAAATTATGTTTCAGAACAGGTGTTTTACACTTCGAAAGATGGTACGCGAATTCCGATGATGATTAATTACAAAAAAGGATTAAAGCTCGACGGTAAAAATCCCACCATTCTCTATTCGTACGGAGGATTCAATATCAGCCTACAGCCCGGTTTTTCTGTAGTGAACGCGATCTGGATGGAAAACGGCGGAGTATACGCCGTACCAAATATTCGCGGAGGTGGAGAATACGGTAAAAAATGGCACGATGCCGGAACCAAAATGCAGAAGAAAAACGTCTTTGATGACTTTATTGCAGCCGGAGAATATCTTCAGAGCAAAGGCTACACGTCGCCACAATATATGGCACTTTCCGGCCGCTCTAACGGTGGACTCCTGGTGGGCGCTACGATGACAATGCGGCCGGATTTGGCTAAAGTTGCTTTCCCTGGAGTAGGCGTTCTGGACATGCTGCGCTATAATAAATTTACCGCAGGCGCCGGTTGGAGTTACGATTACGGCACGGCAGAAGACAGCCGCGAAATGTTCGAATATTTAAAATCTTACTCGCCGCTGCATCAGGTAAAAGCTGGCACCTGTTATCCGTCTACCATGATTATCACAAGCGATCACGACGATCGCGTGGTCCCGGCACACTCCTTTAAGTTTGGTGCTGAGTTACAGGCAAAACAGTCTTGCAATAATCCCGTTCTCGTTCGTATCGAAACCAATGCCGGGCATGGCGCAGGCCGAAGCACCGAACAGGTAATCGGTGAAAATGCTGATATGCTGAGTTTTGCGCTTTACGAAATGGGAATGAAAACGCTGAAAAAATAGTAACCGTAACAGTTATTACAAAAACTTCCCGCCAATTGGTGGGAAGTTTTTCGTTAAAGGCACGGAATAATTTTAGTATTTTTACACGATTAAAGGCTGGCAAAAAAAGTTTTTCGTGGACGTTATTTACGTTTAAATTTAATTTGAAACAAAGCAATTCCATTAAGAAAAGTTGGATTTTTGTACCGTGTCAAGCTCTGATCAGCTGTTGCACGGCAGCCGATTATTTATGTATATTATAAGAATGTCTGATATTATAAAATTGCTGCCCGATCATGTCGCTAACCAAATAGCGGCAGGCGAGGTAGTACAAAGACCTGCTTCTATTGTAAAGGAACTGATGGAGAATTCCATCGATGCCGGCGCATCTAAGATCGAACTGATCGTGCGCGATGCGGGTAAAAATTTAATCCAGGTGGTCGATGATGGCCACGGCATGAGCGAAACCGATGCAAGGCTGGCTTTCGAGCGGCACGCAACGTCCAAAATCAGCAAGACTGAAGATATTTTCCGCATTTGCACCAAAGGATTTCGTGGAGAAGCGTTGGCTTCGATTGCAGCCGTGGCGCAGGTGGAACTAAAAACCAAAACTGCGGAAGCAGTCACCGGAACCAACATTTATATCGAAGGAGGTGGCCTGCAGTTTCAGGAGCCCATCCAGACTGCTGCCGGTTCAAATTTTTCTGTTAAGAATCTTTTCTATAATGTACCCGCGCGCCGGAAATTTCTGAAAAATAATAATATCGAATTCCGCCATATTATCGATGAATTTCAGCGGATTGCGCTGGCACACGATAATCTCGAATTTGAACTTTTCCATAATGACGACATTATTTTCCGACTTCGCAAGGGAAGTTCGCTGCAGCGAATCGTTGATGTTTTCGGTCGGAAACTGCAACCATTGCTGATCCCCATTAAAGAAGATTTGGGCTGGGTAAAGCTGAATGGTTTTGTGGCAAAACCGGAAGGTGCAAAAAAGACGCGCGGCGAACAGTTTTTTTTCGTGAATGGCCGCTACTTCCGCACTCCGTATTTCAACAAAGCGGTACAGGATGCTTTCGAAGGACTGCTGCTGCCGGGATATATTCCAACGTTTTTTTTATTTCTGGAGCTGGATGCCGAGAAGGTCGATGTCAATATTCACCCGCAGAAAACCGAAGTTAAATTTGAAGATGAAAATTTAATTTACGCGCTGTTGCGTTCTACTATCAAGCGTGCGCTGGGAATTTATAACGTGGCACCGAGTCTGGATTTCGAGCGTGATAATACTTTGGAAGCTTTCGTTTCACAACCCACCAGGGTGGGTGCTGCTTTTAAAATGCCCGTAGTTGTGGTGGACCGTAATTATAATCCGTTCCTGGAGGAACGTGTGGCACCGGGTGAAACGGTAGCGATGACGGAGATGTATCAGCAGAATATACCGGCAGAGCCGTCAAAAATCAATCTTTTTGATGAGGAAGATTTTGATGAGGATCTGATGCGACTGCCCAACGGCTACTGGCTTTTTAATAAGAACGGAAAAACATTGATGCTCGATCTGGGGCGCATGCACCGTTTGGTGGTAAGTGAAAGAAATGCAAAAAAAGCACGAAATTCTGAGAAGCATACGCTGTTGTTTTCGCTGGAGTATCACATGAACGAAATCGAAAAAAATAAGTTTCGTTCCATCAAGAAATTTTTGCCGGAACTTGGTTTCGAGATGATCCTTGCTAACGATAACGTGCTGCGCATCGATGCGGTGCCGCAAGGATTAAAAGAAGCGCAGGTACTGAAGTTTCTGGAAAACCTCTTTGATATTCTGGAATACAGGACGGAAGACGAATTTCTGGATTTTTACCGTACACAATGGAACCGCATCCAAAGTAAATCGCGGTTTGATTTTCTGTATAAAATTGATGCTGAGCAGGTGATTAAAGACTTTACCGCACTGGGTTTTCCCGAATTTTTGCCGTCCGGCAAAAGATGTTTTATTCCGCTGCCACTGGACGAACTCAAAAACAAATTTTAATTTATGTTTCCAAAACTAACGCCGATTACGCGCAATATTTTAATACTGAATGTCATTTTTTATCTGGCATCTAATTTTATTGCGTTCCCGCTGTTTTACGAAATGTTTTCGGTGTATTATATCGCGTCGCCATTTTTCAAGGTGTGGCAACTCATCACGCACATGTTCATGCACGCGCCGATGGGACAGGGAATCGGCCTGACGCATATTTTATTTAATATGCTTACGCTGCTGAGTTTCGGACCGGTGCTGGAGCAGGTTCTGGGCGACCGGAAGTACATCATTCTTTATTTCGCCAGCGGCATTGGTGCTTATGCACTGAACTGTGGCTGGAACTATTTCGAAATTATGCAAGGCGCCAATCCGATGGAGATTTATTCCATTCCGATGATGGGGGCGTCCGGCGCGATCTTCGGTGTGGTAGCGGCTTTTTCGACCATGTTTCCGGATTCCAAACTGTTCTTCATGTTCATTCCGTTTCCGGTGAAAGCAAAATATTTGTTTCCGGGCATCATCGTCATTTCATTGTATCTCGGCTTCAGCGGCTCGATGGGAGGCATTGCACATTTCGCGCACATTGGTGGCGCGTTGGTAGGATATTTTCTCGCGAAGAATTGGAAGAATGATCATTTCAGGATAAATTAAATTGTTTACCTTGAAAGTAGTTCGTTTTGCGTTCACTGCAGTACATTTGATAACATTTCTGCTGCTACTGGGAACCACGATTAACTCGGTGATTGTTCCCAGCATGTTTCCTTATTTTAATCTTTTGTCGCTGGCGTTCCCCGCGCTGCTGATTGTGCATGTTGTACTTTGCTTATGGTGGGTTTTAAGGCTGAAAAAGCGGGCACTAATCTTTATCGGACTTACTTTGATTTTGATTCAGCCCATCGGCCGTTGGGTAAACTGGCATAAAAGATCGGCCAAAGAAGCCAATTTGAAAGTCGTTTCGATGAACGTAAAGAGTGGCAGCATGGGCCGCACCGATTTATATTCTTATTTAAAAGGACAAAACGCCGACATTCTGCTGGTGCAGGAAAGCGGAGCCGATTTTCATGTGCCGGGCTATAAATACAGCACAGATCTTTACCCTATCGTTCAGCTCAGTTCCAAAACAAAAATTTTAAAGACAGAAAAAATAGCTACCACCGGGAATGGCAATGCGTTTTATGCTGATATTGAATTTGAAGGAAAAATTATCCGGGTGATCAACGTCTATCTTAACCCATTCGCGTTCGACAAACAAAAAGTAAAACCGACCGACGATTTACAGGAAAATAGATCCACGGTGCGATATATTGTCAAACGGCTGATCCCAACTTTTAAAATTCACGAAAAAGAAATTCGCGACATTCGCCGCGCTGTGGAGGTTTCTCCGTACCCCGTGATTTTGGCGGGCGACTTCAATTCGGTTCCCAACAGTTATGAATATTACCAGATCGCCGGGAAACTTACCGACGCGTTTGTTGCGGTGGGGCGGGGACTTGGTACGACTTTTCATGATTACAAATTTCCCATTCGCATCGATTATATTTTTGTTTCACCTGAAGTTGTACCAATTCATTATCGCGTGGACCGGTCCATAAAACTTTCGGACCATTATCCCGTAATCGCGGAATTTCAATTTAATTAAGATGAAAAAAATACTGTATCTGCTGACGTGCTGCATTTTTTTTGTTTCATGCAAACAAAAGAAAACGCCTCTTGTAACAGTAGCTGAAAAAGAAAATCCGATTGTGCCCTATGACACAGTGGCTATCGACTCATTTTCGCCGGGCGCTACATCGCTTGATGCTGTGCGGGAAATGCGGCGCGCTGCCCAACGGAAGCAGGATTCTGTAAAGAAAATTCAGGAAAAAATAGAGGCTGAAAAAAAATTAAAAGCTGAGGCTGAAAAAATTTAAAATAAAACAGAGAACTTGAAATCAGCGGATTTACACTGTTGTACGCTCGTTCATTTCCAGAAGGGGTTCTATATATTGCCGGTCATTGCTTAATCTGGGAACTTTATTTTGTCCGCCGAGTTTCCCACGCTGCGACATCCAGCTATAAAACAGCTGCGGCCGGGCGACATGTACCACCGGCATTTTCAAAGTCATATCATTATAGCGTTTCGCTTCGTAGTCGGAATTAACTGATTTCAAATGATTATCGAAAATTTCGGTAAAACGCGCGAGGTCTTCCGGATGCTGCGTAAATTCAAAGATCCATTCGTGTGCGCCGCTTTCGCCATTTTGCATATATACGGGTGCACCGGTAAAATCCATTACGGCGGCGCTGGTCGCTTCGCAGGCTCTGGAAAGTGCAGTTTCTACATTATCGATCATCAGCTCTTCACCAAAAGCGTTGATGTAATGTTTTGTGCGCCCCGAAATCTTAATCCTGAAAGGTTGCAGAGAAGTAAAACGAACGGTATCGCCGATAAGATAGCGCCAAAGACCGGCATTGGTGGTGATGACCATGGCGTAATTTTTTCCAATTTCAACCTCTTCCAGCGGAATAGCCTGCAAATTATCGGCATTGAACTGATCCATGGGGATGAATTCATAGAAAATTCCATAATCCAGCATCAGCAGCATTTCATCACTTCCATGCTGATCCTGAATACCGAAAAAACCCTCGGAAGCATTGTAGATTTCATAATAGTTAATCTCTTTTCCAATGATTTGCTGATATTGCTCGCGGTAGGGTTTAAAACTGATTCCGCCGTGAAAGAAGACTTCCAAATTCGGCCAGAGTTCCGAGATGCTGCCGCTGCCCGTTTCCTTTAAAATGCGCTCCAGCAAAACCATCATCCAACTCGGCACGCCGGTGATGCTGCCAACATCAGCGTTTTTGACTTCGGCAACGATAGCTTTCAGCTTGCTTTCCCATTCCGACATTAGTGAGATTTTCTTACTTGGTGTAGTTGTAATTTCTACCCAAAAAGGCAGGTTATCAATCAGAATAGCCGAAAGATCGCCAAATTTCGTGTTGAAATCCTGATAGAAATCTGCACTGCCGCCAAGCCGCAGATTTTTATTGGTAAAAAGTTGGTTCTCCGGATGATTATTGGCGTAGATGGAAATGAGATCCTTGCCGGCTTTCATATGACAAAGCTCCAGGCTCTCGTCGGTGATGGGAATAAATTTACTTTTGGCGTTGGTAGTGCCGGAAGATTTTGCAAAATTCTTTACCGCACCGGGCCAGAAAACGTCGCGTTTTCCCTGGCGCGCCTGCTCAATATACGGTTCGAAATCTTCATAGGTGACGATCGGAATGTTTCTGCGGAAATCGTCGTAAGTTGAAATGGAACTGAATCCGTGAATCTTGCCATAGTCGGTTCCTTCGGCGTGATAGAGCTGTGAGAAAAGCACTCCGTTTTGTGTCTCAATCGGATGATCCATGAAGTTCTGAATCTGGTCGATGCGTTGGCGGATAAACCAGTTGACCACAGTATTGAAAAGTGCTTTTGTTGCCATATCAACAAATATAATATATTTCGGCCAATGTCGGCGGAGCTTATTTTAGTGGCATTATATCAATTAAAAATAACAAGACTTCGCACCTTCAAACCAAAATTTAAACAAAAAAAGCGTTACAGAAAGTTCTGTAACGCGATATTAAAGTTGGAACATAAAGCGTTCAACTATGATTTTAGTCTTAGCAATATTCTGCGTACGCGCCCTGTAGGTTTGCTGCGATCGCGCCAGCCGGATTTCCTTCGATGTGGTGTCTTTCTAGCATGTGTACAAGTTCTCCGTCTTTGAACAGCGCGATACAAGGTGAGCTTGGAGGAAACGGTGCCAAATATTTGCGCGCTTCATCAACAGCTTCTTTATCATAACCTGCAAAAACGGTAACAACGTGATCGGGTTTCTTATCGCCTGTCAGTGAAAATACAGCTCCCGGGCGGGCAGCACCGGCTGCACAGCCACAAACCGAATTGATCATCAAAAGCGTCGTTCCGCTTTTCTTAATGGCATCGGCTACCTCAGCAGCGGTGGTAAGATCTTCAAAACCTTTATCGGTAAGCTCCTGCTTCATTGGCAGAACTAAATCGTCTGGATACATATATTATAAATTTAAAAAAATTGGTTTGTTAATCAGAACTTTTCTGAAATGCAAATTTAAGGATTATTAATGATAAAGAACAGGAGAGGAAAACCTGAATTTTTCGGTCGTTTTTACTTTTTATAATTAAAAAAACCTGCAGTGTCAGACACTGCAGGTTCAATCAAATCGATATGCAAAGGTTGAATATCCGGTATTTACGAAAGTAGTTTTCGTACGGCGGCAGAGATGGATTTTCCGTCACTGCGCCCGGCAAGCTGAGTGGTTGCGGCACTCATTACTTTACCAAGATCTTTCAGGTCGGAGGCGCCGGTTTCGCTGATAATGTCGCGAATGGCAGTTTCCAGTTCTTCTGCAGACAACTGCTGTGGCAGAAACTGTTCGATGATCAAGCTTTGCGCCTGCTCTACCTCCGCAAGGTCCTCACGGTTTTGTGCCATAAACTGGTCGTAAGATTCCCGGCGCTGTTTTACCATACGCTGCAAAATTGCGATTTCCTGTGCTTCGGAAATATCTGCGCCACGCGCTTCAGTTTTCAGCAGAAGAATCTGGGATTTCACGGCTCTCAGCGCATCGAGCGCAGTTTTGTCCTTGGCGCGCATTGCGGTTTTAATGGCTTCATTAATTAAATTTTCGAGATTCATTTCTGCTGGTTTTTAACGTTAAACTGAATTTACTTTCTTCGGAAAAAATAAAATTAATCCACATCTTTATTCAAGAAGCGATTTTCGCGGACCTGCATTTTACCATCATTTTCTGCCAGAAAACTGTTGATTTTCTGCTCGGAAGCATTGTCCTGTCCAATAGAAATATTCTTGCGGCGGAAAGCGGGCACAGTTTCGAAATCATTTTCTGCATCAGAAGTCTGATAGCGCGAGTTAAATTCTTTTAACTTATTGCGCCGTTCCTGTACTTTTTCGTTAGCAGTGGATTTGTTAATAAAGGTAAAATCATCTTCTACTTTAAAAATCTTTTCTTCTTCTGCCGGTTTGCTTTGCTCCGGTGGAATGGAGGTTGTAGCCACTTTAGGTGTTGGAAATTCATTTTCCTTTGGCTCATTTACAGAAAATTTAAAGTTGATGTCATCATCTTCTTCTTTTGCAATGCTTGGAGTTGCGGGAAAATCAGTTCTTTGTGGGCGTGCTTCAGTTTCGAATGAAAACGCCTGAGTGTCCAGGTCGTCTTCTTCCTCGTCGCTGGTGAAAAGATCAAATTCATTTCGGTCATCGCCGTAAATTTCTTCCTGTTCAAACGGCTGTGTTTCTGTACGGGCTTCCCGTTCGATCACCATTTGTTTGTCACCCGAAGCTTTGAAGTCAGTGGAGGGATAATCTTCCTCATCGTCCAGGATAAAAAGATTGCCGGCGTCGATATGGTCTTTTTTAATATCGCTGTGCGTCGGACCATCCGAAAAATTACCGTCTTTTTTTATACTTGTTTCGCGTGAGTCGGAAAGTGTGAATTTCACCTTTTCGTTAACGCCTGTATGTTTTTTGTGATCTTTTGCGAATCCGGTCGCAATCACGAGTACACTTACAGAATCACCCAATTCTTCGTCGCTGCCGACGCCGAAAATAATGTCTGCAGTATTACCGGCTTCCTGCTGGATATGATCCATGATCACACCGATCTCGTCCATGGTAACTTCCTCCGAACCGCTGCGGATGAGCAATAATACATTTCTTGCACCGGTGATTTTGTTGTCATTTAACAACGGAGAATCCAAGGCGCGTTTTACGGCTTCCTCGGCTTTGTTTTCGCCGGAGGCTAAGCCGTTGGACATCAGGGCTGTACCGGAATTCGCAAGTACAGATTTCGCATCGCGGAAGTCAATATTTACATCGAAATAACCGGTAATTACTTCTGCCATTCCTTTGGCAGCGTTGGTGAGTACCTCATCGGCTTTGGAAAAACCTGATTTGAAACCGAGGTTACCGAATTGCTGACGGAGTTTATCATTATTAATTACAATAAGCGAATCTACATTATTCCGAAGTTTATCCAGTCCGAGTTCTGCCTGTTCGAGACGGCGTTTTCCTTCAAAACTAAATGGCACGGTAACGATACCGACGGTAAGAATGCCCATGTCCTTGGCTACTTTTGCGATGACAGGAGCAGCGCCGGTGCCCGTGCCGCCGCCCATACCGGCAGTGATGAAGACCATCTTTGTATTCTGTCCCATGGCAGCCTTAATTTCCTCGATGCTTTCGATAGCGGCTTTCTCGCCCACTTCCGGATCGGCTCCTGCGCCCAAACCTTCGGTGATGCTTACGCCGAGCTGTACTTTATTGGCAACCGGATTATTATCCAGCGTCTGAGAATCAGTATTACAAATAACGAAATCTACGCCGTGGATCCCACGCTCGTACATGTGCTTCAGCGCGTTGTTTCCGCCACCACCTACGCCGATTACTTTAATGATTGACGAATTTCCTTTGGGCAGATCAAAAGAAAATCCCGTGTTTATATTTTCCATAGTGTTTGTTTTACTTTATTCTACTTCTTCGAAGAATTTTTTCATACTCTCCATAATCTTTTGCCCGATCGTGAGCTTGTTTCGCCGACTGACGTTGGTCTCTGTCTGTGCAGTTTCTTGCTCATTTACTGCTTCGCTGCTTTGTTCGGCCGGAACTTCCAACGATGTGGTTTTTTCTGCGGCTGCTGCAGCTACCGTATCTGTGTTCGCTTCCGGCGTACTTTTCTTATCTCGAATCCTCAAACTTTCCATGAGCAAGCCGATGGACGTTGCAAACTCGGGGCCCTTAAGATACTGGCTTTTATCGTTGGTCACATACTCGTTGGCAAAACCGATGCGGCTGTCGAAGCCAGTGGTATAGTTGGCCAACTGCCTCAGATGCCGAAGATTAGAGCCACCGCCTGTCAATACAATACCGGCAATAAGCTTTTTCTTCTGTTCGAATGCACCATACGCTTTCAGTTCGGTGTTGACCATTTCCAGAATTTCTTCCACTCTCGCATTAACAATCTGTGCCAAGGTTTTGAGCGATATTTCTTTATCGGGTCTGCCGTACAGGCCTGGTATTGTTACAAAGGTAGTATCTTTTTCAAGCTCAGGCACTGCCGAACCAAAGTTTACCTTGAGTTTTTCCGCATGTTTTTCTATAATTGAGCAGCCTTCTTTAATGTCATCGGTAATGATCCCACCCCCGTAAGGAATTACGCAGGTATGCCGGATGATATTGTCTTTAAATATAGCAATATCAGTAGTACCGCCGCCAATATCGACAATCGCGACGCCGGCTTCTTTCTCTTCTTTGGTCAGTACGGCTTCCGAGGAGGCGAGCGGCTCCAGCGTGAGTGATTCCATCTCGAGACCTGCTTCGCGGACGCAGCGCGCAATGTTTCGGATGCTGCCCATCTGGCCGACGACTACGTGGAAATTGGCTTCGAGTCGCGTGCCGTGCATGCCGACCGGCTCCTGAATTTCGCCCTGAGAATCGACTTTATATTCCTGTGGAAGCACGTGGATAATTTCTTCTCCCGGCAGCATCACGAGTTGTTTTACCTGATCTTTTAGTTTCTCAATATCGTCATCGGTAATATATTGATCGGGATTTTCGCGCATTATATAATCCGAGTGTTGCAGCGAACGGATGTGCTTACCGGCAATACCTACGGTAACGCGGCTTATTTTTACGCCCGAGCTGTTCTCTGCCTGCGAAATAGCAGACTGTATGGATTGGATGGTCTGCGCAATATTATTTACAATGCCTTTATGTACACCTAAACTTTTAGCAGTTCCCACGCCCAAAACTTCTATTTTTCCGTGCGTGTTCCGGCGCCCGACGATGGCCACAATCTTGGTGGTACCGATGTCGAGGCCTACTGAATACTCGTGATTTTCCATTTTTTTATGTCGATTTGATTTTTTATTCTTCGTTTACCGCTGGCGTTGCGCCGCGGCGTTTTTCTTTGCTATTTCTTCTTTTCTTTTTTCCAAAGCCGGCAGTTTTGCCAGTTCTTTTTTTCCGATCAGCAGAATACTGTCATTTTCTTTGAAGTAAGGATTTAAAGTGGTAACAATTTGGTTATCATACTTTACCGAAACTTTCGTGTACTTCTGTGGATCCTGATAAATTAAATATTTTTCTACAAATGCTTTAAAACCTTTTACTTTAAGATCAATATTCTCCAGATCACCGATTTCTACTTTAAAATTGCCCTCGTTCGTCAGCAACTCGTAATTTCCGCCGCGTTTCGTAATGCCGATAAAATATTTTTTGGCAAACGAGTCCCGTTCTATTTTCTGAACCAGCGACACCAACGCGGGATATTCTTCCGGCTGCACATCGCCGGTAACGAGCAGGCACGGAAAGGAATAATTGGTGGAGGTGGGAAATGCTGTTCCTTTTTGATCCACATAAAAATCAGTTCCGTTCTTATTCAGACGAAACGCTGGTACGCGCTGCTTAATATCCAAGTTTAAGTTACCATTTAAATTTAAATAAACGTTGGCGCTGTCTACCGCAGGCAGTTTATTCAGTTTTTTTTCAAGTTCAGGAATATTGATGTCGCCTACTTTCTTGGTGGGGTTTGATTTTGCAACCATCGAATGGATGTCTTTCTCGTCGACGAAATATACCGGTTGTTGCGTAGAAAGCATTTTTACCGAAACTTTTTCCATGGGTTTGCCATGAAATCTTTTCAGCGAAAAGCTCAGCAGGAATCCGAAGATCGCTACGGTCGCTAGTATTTTTAATATTCTGAACTTCTTTTTCATTCCTTTTTTTCAAGCCATTCTACCAGTTCATCATATAAAGTATCGATATCACCGGCACCTGCAGTAAGCAGAATATCGAATTCTTTTTCTTTAATTTTTTCGATCGCTTCGGCTAGAGCAGCAACTTCCTTGTTCGCCAAACAGGTTTTTTCAAGAAGCCAACTCGAGCTGATGCCCGGAAAGTCTTCCTGCAGCTCGCGCGCGGGATAAATATCCAACAAAATAAGTTCATCGGAAACAGCAAGACTTTTGGCAAATTCCTCTGCAAAGTCTTTGGTCCGGCTGAACAAGTGCGGCTGAAAAACCGTCAGCAGCTTTTTCTCCGGATAAAAGGTTTTGATTGAACTCAAGACGGCATCCAGTTCTGTCGGATGATGCGCATAATCGTCGATGTAGATTTTACCATTGGCAAAATTCCTTTTTGTGTATCTTCTTTTAATGCCGGCAAAACTTTCGATTCCGTGTTGCAGTACAGAAATTTCCACACCTAAAGTGCTTAGCAGCGCGATTGCGGCCGTCGCATTTTCTACATTGTGAATGCCGGGAATGCTCCACACAAATTCATGTGTATTGCCGTTTTCATCGTGGAAGTCGAAATATATCCTATCACCTTCTTCCCTCAGATTATCAGAGTAAAAGTCGGCTGTTTCGTTCACCGCGTAGGTTTTGGCATTTCGCGAAATTTGGATTCCTTTCCGTATAAACAGTTGCCGGACGTTTGGGATGAGGTTGGCGAAATCCTGAAAACCTTTTTCGATTGTTTCGCGGTCACCGTAAATATCCAGATGATCAGCATCGGTGGAGGTAATCACCGCCCAGTCCGGTGAAAGTGTCAGAAAACTTCGGTCGTATTCATCGGCTTCCACCACCGAAATTTCATCACCGTTAAAGTAAAAATTAGACCTGAAGTTTTCCGCAATACCGCCCAGAAAGCAGGAGAACGGCAGCTCCGCAACAGCACAGAGATGCGCCACCAGCGAAGAAGTGGTTGTTTTGCCGTGTGTGCCTGCAACGGCGATACAGTTGGTAGCCTGCGTGATTTTGCCCAAAACACGCGCTCGCTTTTCGATGGTGAAGCCGTGCTTTTCAAAATAATCTAACAGACCAAGTTTTTTAATCGCGGGGGTGTAGATAACCAGCGTATCTTCGGGCAACAATCGACTGATATTTGAGGAAATTTCATCGCTGAATTCTATCAAAATATTTTCGCTCTGAAGAGACTTGGTCAGTTTAGTCTGCATTTTATCATAGCCCAGCACCGTGTTGCCCGCCGCTTTGAAATATCGCGCCAGCGCACTCATACCAATACCACCGATACCGACAAAATAAAAATTCTGGTATGTGTTAAATGGTTTCATGGTCTGTTTAAATTTAAAATTGATAAAATGGTATCGACAATCTGCTGTGTGGCTGCAGGCTTCGCAAATAGCTGAAGATTTTCACTCATTTCGGAGCGAAGTTCTTCGCTTTCACAGAGCGACAAAAGTGTCGGCCAGAATTCTGTAGGCATTTGCTCATCAGTTACCATCTTTGCAGCATTTCTTTCGACAAGCGCGCGCGCATTTTTGGTTTGATGATCCTCTGCCGCAAACGGAAATGGAACGAGCAGCACCGGCTTCTGTACCAAAGCTATTTCGGAGATCGCAATAGCACCGGCGCGCGAAACGATGATGTCTGCCGCAGAGTAGGCGAGCGCCATATCGGAAATAAATTCACATACCTGGATTTGATTTGGGTGCGCGCTGATGGTAGAGTCAGTTCGTAGCGACTGATAATCCAGTTTTCCCGTTTGCCAGATGAGTTGCAGTCCGCTGCTGACGAGTGAAGAGATATTGTTTTTCCAACCGTTGTTTATTGTACGGGAACCCAGAGAGCCGCCAACTGAAAGTATGGTAAGTTTATTTTTGTCCAGGCCCAATTTCTCTTTTGCTTCTCGGGAGTCGGTTAAGCCGGTAATGATATCCTGACGCACAGGGTTTCCCAGGAAATGCGTTTGGCTACCGGAAAAAAAATGACTCATATCGGGATAAG
Source organism: Flavobacteriales bacterium UBA6693 (assembly GCA_002454815.1). Lineage (GTDB taxonomy): Bacteria > Bacteroidota > Bacteroidia > Flavobacteriales > Weeksellaceae > Kaistella. Next base: position 219,889 of record DKJL01000006.1, on the reverse strand, counting down.
CAGTGAAGACTGCGGCAGCTTTTTTTGCGAGCAAAAGATTGGTTTTGCCCGGCAGTGAATTTTGCTCCTGTACGAAAACGGGAATTCCCATCATTGAAGCCACGTACAAAGCCGGCCCGCTTGCAAATCCTCCGGTGCCGACAGCGAAATCCGGTTTGAATTTGGAGATGGCGCGCCGCGCTTTCAAAAGACTTGCAACTAACTTTAAAGGTAATGTTACATTTTTCAGCAGTTTTCCGCGATCAAAACCGGCGATGGGAAGTCCGATAATGGGAAAGCCGGCTTGCGGTACTTTTTCCATTTCCATTTTTCCGTTGGCTCCGATAAATAAAAATTCGGCGTCGGGAAATCTTTTCCGGATTTCCTGCGCGATGGCGACCGCCGGGAAGATATGTCCTCCGGTTCCACCACCACTCATCAGAATTTTTATTTTTCTGCTCATTTTTATTTTTCTTAAGCGATATCGTTTATTTCTTCAATACTTTGTTTTTTGCCCAGCCCTTCCTCATCGAATACCTGGATGCGTGAACTTACATTCAGAATAATACCGAGCTGCACGTAGGTTACCAGCATGGAGGTTCCTCCGTAACTGATCAGCGGCAATGGCTGGCCGGTAACCGGTATCAGATTTACCGCGACAGCAATATTAACACTAAGTTGGATGAAAATCATAGTGCCCAAACTCAGCACCAGTAAGCTGCCGAAGAACGCGGGCATCTTGCTGGCAATCATGACAATGCGTATCATCATGATAAGATAGAGCGCGATGAGCACCGCAGCGCCCACAAATCCGTATTCCTCGACGATAATCGCGAAAATGAAGTCAGAGGCTGACTGTGGTAACATTTGTTTCAGCGCACTTTTGCCTGGGCCCATGCCCGCAATGCCACCGTGTACAATCGCGGCTTTGGCCTGCATGACCTGATAATTTTTAGCCTTATCAACTTCGTCTTCTATCTGATTTTCTTTTTTTGTAAATGTTTCTACACGGCTCATCCAGGTGTGTACGCGGTTGTTGCTGATGAGCTCTGTTTTTAAAGCTAAAAACATAAAAATCCCGATAGCGGCAGAGGCGATTCCCAGAAATCCGAAAATATATTTGCGGTCGAGTTGCCCGATCATCATTACCAATAAGGAAACCATAAGAATCATCAGCGCGGTGGAGCCATTATCTTTTGCCACCAGACCAAAAACAAGAATTACCGGTAAAAATATGAAGACAATATTTTCAAGTGGAAGCCGCTCGCGTTTAATTTTCTTCGTGAGATAGCGACAGAGATAAATTATCAGCATTAAATACGCAAAAGAAGAAGGCTGGAAAGAGATGGCAGTTCCCGGAATTTTCAGCCAGCGCGAGGCCGAGGCACCATCTATGGTCTGTCCGGAAAAAGTCGTGAAACCAAGCAACAGGACAGTGGCAACCAGTAGTATACTGCTCAGCTTTCCGATATACTCATACTTCACCAAACCTACGCCACGCATAAAAATAAGTCCGACAACGACGAAAATGGTGTGCTTAATTAAGTGCGACGTTGTGGTACCACTGTTTACGATGTACTCCAGATTGGAACTCGCGGAATAAACCGGGAACACCGAAAAGAACGAAATCAGCAAGATAACGCTCCAGAGGACTTTATCGCCCTTCAGCAACTCAAATTTATTCTCCTGTGCCTGCATTTTCTTTTTCCTTTGTATTTTCCAGTACTTCGTGCTTGAACTGGTTGCCACGATCTTCGTAATTTTCAAAAAGATCGAAGCTTGCGCAACACGGCGACAGCAACACGGTATCACCGCTTACCGCTATAGAGCGCGAAAGTTCGACCGCCTGCAACATGCTTGAAGTGCTGTAGAGCGCCTCACATTTATCTTTAAAGAAAGACACCACCTGGCTGTTATCAATTCCTAGACAGACAATGGCTTTTACTTTTCGGCGGACCAGATTTTCCACTTCTGTATAATCGTTGCCCTTGTCCACGCCGCCGACGATCCAGACGATCGGCTGGTTAATACTTTCCAGGGCAAAATATGCCGCGTTGACATTTGTTGCTTTACTGTCATTAATATAAGTTACCCCGTTAATCTGAGCGACCTGTTCTAAACGGTGCTCGACGGCCTGAAAGGTCATCAGGGAGTTTCGGATGCTTTCATTGCTGATATTCAATAATTTACCGGCGATAGAAGCGGCCAGGCTGTTGGCAATATTATGGTTGCCCAGCAGCGACAGCTCATCGATTTTCATAGTAAACTGATCGGCAATATCAACAACGATCTGATCTTTCTTTATATAACCGCCCTCACCCAGTTTTTGTTTGGTCGAAAACGGAATTTTTTTAGCGCGGATCGCGAGTTTTTCCAGCAGGCTTAAACTCATTTCGTCATCCTTATTATAGATGAAAAAGTTTTCGTTTTCCTGGTTTTCAGCAATTCGGAATTTGGCCAGTGCGTAATCTTCGTAGTTGTAGTTATACTGATCGAGATGATCCTGGCTTAAATTCAACAATAAAGAAATGTGCGGGCGAAAGTTTTGAATGTCATCCAATTGAAAGGAACTGACCTCCAATACATAATAGTCAAAATTTTCATCGGCCACCTGGCGCGCGAAACTCGTGCCGATATTACCGGCCAGTCCTACGTTTGCCTTATCATTTTTCAGTATATGATAAATGAGGGACGTAGTGGTTGTCTTCCCGTTGCTGCCTGTGATCGCAATGATTTTGGCGTTGGTAAATTCCGCTGCGAACTCGATTTCGGAAGAAATACGGATTCCTTTCTGAGCAATTTTAAATATAATATCCGCTTTTTTCGGAATGCCCGGAGATTTGATCACCCAATCGGCACTCAGGATACGCGCCTCGTCGTGCTGTCCTTCTTCGAAAGGAATTTTCGCCGCGATAAGCTGTTTTCTATATTCGTCTTTAATGCTTCCTTTATCGGAAAGAAAAACATTTAATCCTTTCTTTTGCGCCAGATACGCAGCACCGACGCCACTTTCTCCTCCGCCTAATATTACAATTTTCATCATAGTTACCGAACTTTAAGCGTGATTAAACAAATAATGGCGAAGAGAACCCCAATAATGATCATGCGGTTCACGATCTTGCTTTCGTGGTAACCTTCTTTCTGATAGTGGTGGTGCAGGGGCGACATTTTGAAGAGACGGTTATTCTGAGCATATTCCAGCCCAAATTTTCTTTTTCGATATTTAAATACTGCCACCTGCAACATTACCGACACATTTTCGATGAGAAAAATGCCACAAAGTACAGGAATCAGCAATTCTTTTCGCAGAATAATGGCAAGAACCGCGATGACGCCACCCAGCATTAGACTTCCCGTATCGCCCATGAAAACCTGCGCGGGATACGTATTGTACCAGAAAAAACCAATAACGGCACCGACTAAAGCGAGGGTGAAAATGGTAGTTTCGCCCATGTCAGGAAGAAACATGATATTTAGATAATCAGCGAAAATAATATTCCCCGAGAGGTAAGCAAAAAAGGCGAGGGTTAATAAAATAACGACACTGGTGCCGGCTGCAAGTCCGTCGATACCGTCGGCAATATTGGCACCATTGGAAACGGCAGTCACGATAAAAATAACGATGGGAATGAAAACGATCCACGCCCATTCACGCGCTTCGTCGGGGGACATCCAGAAGAGCAGGCCACTGTAATCGAATTCATTATTCTTCACAAACGGCACGGTAGAAACCGTTGATTTCTCGGTGTTCATGAAGTTCACTTCCACATTATTGCGGTTGACTTCTTTTGCATCTGCGTATTTTCTTTTAACGGTAATATCGGGATGAAAAAACATCGTGACGCCAACGATAAGACCCAGGCCCACCTGGCCAATGACTTTAAATTTCCCGCTGAGGCCGTCTTTATTTTTTTTAATTTTCTTTAAATAATCATCAATGAAACCGATTGCCCCCATCCAGGCGACTGAAATCACCAGCAGGATGATGTAGATATTCATAATTTTGGTGAAGAGCAGCACCGGTATGAGAGTGGCCAGGATAATAATAAGTCCGCCCATGGTTGGTGTTCCTTCTTTCTGCTTTTGTCCGTCCAGTCCCAAATCGCGCACGAGCTCACCAAGTTGTCTTCTCCTGAGATAATTAATAATTTTCTTACCAAAAAGCAGCGCAATCGTCAGTGACAGCAATACCGCCATCCCTGCCCGGAAAGAGATAAACCGGAACATACCCATGCCGGGAACGTGAATTCCGTGGCTGTTAAGATATTCGAAGAGGTAATAGAGCATGTTTTCTGTTTTAATTTAAGTTCTCGTCTATTTTGACATGAGTTGTGCAAGTTCTACGATGGTTTCCTGATCATCGAAATGATGGCGCACGCCGTTGATCTCCTGATAGTTTTCGTGGCCTTTTCCGGCGACGACGATAATATCTTTTGGTTCGGCGAATTTTATTGCCAGTTTTATGGCTTCACGCCGATCCGGTACCGACATATATTTGCTGAAGTTCTGTGGCTCCACGCCTGCTTCGATATCGGCAATAATCTGCGCCGGATCTTCAGTGCGCGGATTATCGGACGTAATAATCGCGAGGGTGGATTTGCTGGCCGCTATTTTACCCATTTCCGGTCGCTTAGTAGTGTCGCGATCGCCACCGCAGCCGAATACCGTGATGAGACGCTCGTTTTTGGTGCGGATTTCGTTCACCGAATCCAGAATGTTTTCCAGTGCGTCGGGTGTGTGCGCATAATCGACCACGAAAAAAATTCCGCCATCCGAACGCAGAGTTTCGAAGCGGCCTTTGATTCTTTTAAGTTGCGACAGCGCGGAAAGGATTTCTTCTGCCCCAAAACCGCATTCGCTTGCCACTGCAAAAGCCAGCAGAAGATTATAGGCATTGAATTTTCCGGATAAGGTGGTCCAGAATTCTTTACCGTTAAAGTTGAGCAGCATTCCATTAAAATCAACCTCGGTGATCTTTCCATGGTAATCGGCCATGCTTTTCAGCGCGAATGTTTTTTTGGAAGCTTTGGTATTCTGCAGCATTACACTGCCGTTTTTGTCATCAGCATTGGTAATGGCAATGGCATCGGATTCCAAATGATCAAAAAAACTTTTTTTTGTTTTAAGGTATTCAGCAAAAGTTCTGTGATAGTCCAGATGATCGTGCGTCAGATTCGTAAATCCCGCAATACTGAACTTTAAACCGTTTGTCCGCTGTTGATGCAGCCCGTGTGAAGAAACTTCCATGAAAGCATAAGTACAGCCTTTATCTACGGCTTTCGCGAGCAACTCGTTGATCCGGATAACGTCTGGCGTCGTATGTGTGGCCGGAATAATTTCTTCATCAATCCGGTTTTCCACGGTAGAAATTAAAGCAGAGCTGTAACCTAATTTTTTAAAAAGATCATAAAGCAAAGTAGTGCAGGAGGTTTTACCGTTTGTGCCGGTGATCCCCACTAATTTAAGTTTGGAAGAGGGATTTCCATAGAAATTGCGCGCAAGTTCGCCCAGCACAGAAGCCGTGTCCGCAACGGTAACGTAGCTGATATTTTCTGCTGTTCTTTCGGGAAGTGTTTCGCACACAATCACTGTGGCACCGTTTTCTGTTGCCGCTGTAATATAATCATGACCGTCTGCTGTAGTTCCTTTTACTGCAATATACAGTGAGCCGGACGTGGCGGTCCTGCTGTCGAAAGTGAGCGCTGCTACTTCCGGATTTTCGGGTCCTGTAGTGGCGAGCACGGAAATATTTTGCAATAATTGATCTAAGTTCATGATGCTTTATCAGTTCTGCAATTGCAGGTAGATTCTTTGGTTTTTATTAATTACTGTTCCGTGGAGCGGAAATTGTTCCGTTATTTTTCCTACGCCTTTATAATCAACGCGATAGCCTTGGTTCTCCAATTGTGGGATCACATTTTTACCGATAAGTCCGGTAATGTTGGGCATGGTATTTCTGCGCACTGATACTTTAACGGGAGCAGACGTCATTTTGCTTAAATCCACTTTTTTGTCCACCAGCATTTCCTGTTCGATATTTTGTGGTGTTTTCAGGAATGTTTTACCGGCAATTTCCTTAAAGACCGGAGCTGCAACCGTCGATCCGTAGAAACCTTTCGAATTATCAGGCTGGTTGATCATCACAATACACGTATATTTAGGATTATCGGAAGGATAGAATCCGGCAAAACTCGCCTGATACTTTACCGGTCCCGGTTTCCAGTATTCGAACCGCGCCGTTCCGGTTTTGCCCGCCATCTTCAGGTTTGGGGTAAAGATACTTTTGGCCGTTCCTTTTTCCACCGCTTGCGTCAGCGCGCCGGTCATCATTTTGATTGATTTCGTGGAAGCCATTTTCTTGACCATTACCTGTGGTTTTGCCTCATATAAAACCTGCCCGTCTTTCATTATTTTTTCGATGAACAAAGGTTTCAGCATTTTGCCGCTGTTGGCGATGCCGTTGTAGAATGTAGTGAGCTGCAGCAGATTAAAACGGGACGAATATCCGTATGCGATGGAAGCAAGCGTAGCCGCGTTCCAGCGTTTTTCTTTTGGTGTTACGATATAAGGTTTGCTGATTCCGGGCAGTTCGATGTCCATTTTGTCAAACATTTTCCATCTGCGGAGATGATCCAGAAAAACTTCAGGTTTCTCAGCGTAATATTGTGTAATCAGCTTGGCAGATCCTACATTGCTGGATTTCGCCAACACATCAGCAATGTCATAAGTGCCGCCGCCGTGACCGTCGGAGATACGTTGTTTCGCATAGGTCCAGACACCATTGCCTACATTCACGGTCGTGTTTTCGTCAATGAATCCATCATCCATGGCGGCAAGCAGAGAAACGGTTTTAAATGTAGAACCAGGCTCAGTGGCATCTTTCAGTGCATAATTATAAGCATCAACATACAGGCCCGGCTCGGTTCGGCGCAGGTTTACCATTGCTTTTACTTTGCCCGTGGCCACTTCCATCACCACTACACAGCCATGGTCTGCATCGTAATTAATAAGCTGTTTTTCCAGGGCAGAGTGCGCGATGTCCTGAATTCGGATATCAATGGTAGTGTAGACGTCCTGTCCGTCTATCGGTTCACTTACTTTCCAGTAATCAATTGGTTTCCATTGGCTGGAGCTGATGCGCTGTTCGAGTCTTGTCCCATCGGCACCCGTGAGGTATTTGGAAAAAGCGCCTTCCAGACCGGATTTTGTGATGCCGTTATCCATCCCGATCGTGCCCGCACCGATTTGAGTAGTGGCAAGTTCCCGTCGGTAATTACGATCTACAATAAAGCCGCCCCGGTTTTTTCCTTTTTTAAAAATCGGAAACTTTCGGATCCGGTCATAATCGTCAAAATCAAGACCTTTCACCAGGCTGTAATATTGGTTTTTTGCTTTTCGCTGCTGATCGAAGCGGTTGCGGAAATAACTGCGTGGTTTGCCAAACATGTTTGACAGTGAATCGGTCAGTGCACTGATATTATTAGAATATACCGTGTCTCTCATGATTTTAAAATCGAGGTACACGTCGTAGCGCATCACCGTAGTGGCAAGAATGGATCCGTCGGACGCAAATAAGTTTCCACGGGCAGCTTTCAGCGTAGCTTCGCGGTAATTTTTGTTGATATAATCGTCCTTGATCTCCTGCACATTTGTATTTTGCAGAACGAGGATTCGGCCCAGAAAAACCAAGAACAAAACGAAGGCAAAACCTGTAAACAGGTAGCCCCACCGCAGCGCTTTAACGCGTTTTGTTTCAAATTCATTCTGCACCGCCATCTAAACTGTCTAGCTTTATCAATATTTTATGTGGGTGATTTTCCAATGAAAGCAGGGAGTCCTGCACCATTTCTTTTCCCAATTCAGACTCTAATTTCACTTTTATCAGGCGGCTCTGCGCAAAGGCATTGCGCGATTTATACTCTTCAGTTTGTTCTTTCAGAATATTTACCTGCTCGATTTGCTGGCTCACGTAGTGGTTACTGTAAATCATCAGCATCAGCAGGAAAAAAATCAGCACAAAATACCGGTAATGAATTTTCACTTCATCACGGTTGAGGAAATTCCCTTTTATCACGTCGACAAAAGTGAGTTTCTTCGGGGTATGATAAGTCTGTTTCTTTTTTGCCATCGAGCTCCCTCCTTCTTTTTCTATAATTTAATGCCCGTGCGCAGTTTTGCACTTCGTGCGCGCGAATTTTCAGTTATTTCCTGCTGATCCGGCGCGATCGCTTTGGATTGCAACAACTGAAATGCTTTGGAATAGTTTCCAAAAATATCGCGTTCCGGCTCGCCTTCAAACATGCCGTTTTTCAAAAATCTTTTTACCAGACGGTCTTCAAGGGAATGGTAAGAAATTACCACCAGGCGGCCTTGCGGTTTCAGGATGCGGTGTGCCTGTACCAACATTTCTTTCAACGCTTCTAGTTCCTGGTTCACCTCAATCCTGATCGCCTGAAAAATCTGGGCAAATACTTTATTTTGTTTAAACTGAGGAATGTAGGAGAACAGACTTTTCAGTTCTTCCGTCGTCTTTATGGGTTTAAGTTGTCGCTGCCGCACAATCTCCCGCGCCAGCTTACGCGAATCGCGGAGTTCGCCGTACTGGTAAAGTATGTCGGCCAACTGTTCTTCTTCGTATCCGTTGATGATTTTTTTTGCGTCCAGTTCCTGCTTCACGTTCATGCGCATGTCCAAGGGCGCATTGCTGCGCGTCGAAAAGCCGCGCCGGGTAGCATCGAACTGGTGCGAAGAAACTCCCAAATCGGCCAAAACGCCATCTACTTTACCAATGCCGTACATCAAGAGCGCATTTTCCAGGAAACGGAAATTCTGATTGACTATGGTAAAACGCGCGTCGTCAATGCTGTTGGCAAGCGCATCAAGATCCTGATCGAAACTGAACAGCCTACCCTTGCCGGAAAGACGGCTGAGAATCTCGCGCGAGTGCCCGCCACCGCCAAACGTGCAGTCAATATAGACGCCGTCTGGATCGGTTACAAGGTCGTCGACGCTTTTCTTCAGCAAAACCGGATTGTGATACATATTTTGTTGTTCAGCTATTGTTATTTTATCAATGATTATACTGCCTCGTCGGGCGGAAGGCTGCCCATGACCTGCTCGGCCAATTGGGCAAAATTTTCTTCTGAAGTGCTGATTACCTGTTCATAAGCTTCCTTATCCCAAATCTCAAACAGCTCACCGGCACTGGTAATGACCACTTCCTTTTGCAAACTGGCAAAATTCATCAGGTCTTTTGAAATCTGAAGCCTGCCGGCATTATCAAGTTCCGAAACCTTCACGCCTGCGGTAAACATTCGGATAAAGTCGGCGTTTTTTTTCACAAAACGGTTGAGTTTATTGAGCTTTTCCATCAGCATTTCCCAGCCGTTCATCGGATAAACCTCAAGACAAGGTTGGAAAACCGCACGCTTTACGACGAAACTGCAGTCGTCGAAGTCTCCCATCTGCTTTATCAGCGCTGACGGGAGTTTCAGCCGACCTTTATCGTCGACCCTGCACTCATAGGTTCCGATGAAACTCTTCATTTGGGGGCAAATTTATATAAAAAAAATTAAAGCCTCCCACTTTCTCCCACATTTCGACTTAATGTTAATAAGTTTTGAAAAAGGCATTAACTTATTGATTAAAAGTGATTTATAAAGACGATAAAAATTGCGTTTGATGATGACAGAAAGTGTCTGAAAAAATGGCTACATTTATTAGAAATTATAAAGGGAAAAATGTAATTTGGTGTTTAATTTGTATTTTTGCACACGCTGAAAGCGTAAAATCTATGATATTTAAAACAAAAAAAGAAAAGAAATTTGCTTTTATCGAAGCGGGCGAAGGAGATCCAATCATACTTTTACATGGTTTGATGGGTGGCCTGAGCAATTTCGAAGAAACGGTTTCTTACTTCGCCGATCGTGGTTATAAAGTCTTTGTGCCCGTATTGCCAATTTATGATTTGCCGGTACTCAACACGAATCTTACGACAATTGCCAAGCATGTAGCGAAGTTTATCGAAGAAAAAGTAGGAAGCGCTGCAGTAGTCGTAGGGAATTCCATGGGAGGGCACGTCGGCCTGATCCTTACGCTCGCCCGGCCGGAGCTGGTTTCTCGGCTGGTTCTTACAGGAAGTTCAGGATTGTATGAACGGACTTTTGGTGACAGTTTTCCGCGGAAAAGCGATAAAGAATATATCCGGAAAAAGACGGAAGAAGTATTTTACGATCCTGTCGTCGCAACCGATGCTTTGGTTGAAGAAGTTTTTGCCGTGGTGAACGACCGGATGAAAGGGATAAAAACCGTAATGCTCGCGCGAAGTGCCATTAAGCATAATATGCTGAATGATCTTCCGAAGATCACGACGCCGGTTTGCCTGATCTGGGGAAAACAGGATAGCGTGACGCCGCCAGAAGTAGCAATTGATATGCACAAATCGCTTCCGAATTCCGATTTATATTGGATCGAACACTGTGGCCACGCTGCCATGATGGAAAAGCCGCAGGAATTTAACGATATACTCTACAGCTGGCTACAGGAATCTAAATAAACTTGAATGGAAGTATCAGCTTCCATTTTTTATTCTATTAAATAAGGACTTATTATGGTAATTAAAACGGCTGAATTTGTAAAGAGCAGTGCCAAATGGCAGGAATGTCCGGAACCTGTTTTACCGGAATATGCCTTTATCGGCCGCTCCAATGTTGGCAAATCTTCGCTCATCAATGCGATGATGAATCATAAAGATTTGGCCAAAACTTCGGGTACGCCCGGAAAAACCCAACTTATCAATCATTTTCTGATCAATGAAGCTTGGTATCTTACCGATCTGCCGGGATACGGATATGCACGCGTGTCGAAAAGTCTGCGAAAAGATTTCGAAAAACTCATTACCAATTATATCCTGAACCGTAAAAACCTGGTTAATTTATTCGTTCTTGTCGATGCGCGCCATACACCACAGGCGATTGATATTGAATTTATTGAATGGTGCGGCGAAAATGGAATTCCTTTTTCTATCGTATTTACGAAAGCCGATAAACTAAAACCGAACGTCATCATTACCAACGTCGAAAATTATAAAACCGAACTGCTGAAAACCTGGGAAGACCTTCCGGAAGTCTATGTGACATCTGCCGAGAAAAAAACGGGTGGCGACGAAATCCTGAAATTTATTGCGACGACCAATGATTTTCTTAAACAAAATGCGGTAAGTTTCGATTGATGATACCAGCAGAACCTTCTGAAATATTGCCTGTTTGGCAAATCAAATCTTTTGATCAGCTCACCGGTGAGGAGCTTTACGGCATTCTGCAGTTGAGAATTGATGTTTTTGTGGTGGAGCAAAATTGCCCTTATGCAGAGGCGGACGGCGCCGATTTGCGCGCACTGCATCTGTGGGCAGAGATGGACGGAAAAACTGTGGCGTGCTGCCGAATCTTTCCTGCCGGCATCAAATATGAGGTGCCGTCGATCGGGCGCGTGGCGACCCATGCAGATTATCGCGGTCTTGGACTTGGCAAGAAAATGATGACCTTGGCGGTTTCTACTTCTGCAAGCCGGCATAACACGGACGAAATCCAAATTTCTGCGCAGGATTATCTGCTGCATTTTTACCAGGATTTTGGTTTTGCACCAACCGGGAAGCGGTATCTGGAAGACAATATTCCGCATACCGAAATGCGCCGTACCGGAAACAAATAAATTTTTATTTTCTTTTTAGTTTATATTGTACGTGATATGAAAGTATTTCGCTGATGATCTTGTCTTTAGATATAATTGGCGTCCGAACATACACTTTTCTTACGCGGACTTTGCTTTTGTTTTAAACATTAGCTGCAATCGCACTTTTAGTACATTTCAAGTAAAATGATTTTCTTAAATTAGCGATCTAAATAATTTTTAAATGAAAAGACTTTTTCTACTACTCACATTTATGTTGAGTTTTCTGCAGATAAAAGCAGATGAAGGGATGTGGCTTTTGACGATGATCAAAAGGCTCAATGGTGTCGACCTGAAAAAGGAAGGCCTGAAACTTACTGCCGAAGAAATTTATTCCGTCAACAATTCCAGCCTCAAGGATGCTATCGTGCAGTTTGGCGGCGGTTGTACGGCAGAGATGGTGTCCAAGGAAGGTTTACTTTTCACGAACCACCATTGTGGATATGGTAATATTGCTGCCTTATCGACGCCGGAAAAGGATCACCTTACCAACGGTTTCTGGGCGATGAAACGCAGCGAAGAACTTCCTGCCAAAGGTTTGTCTGTGCGTTTTCTGGTTCGCATGGATGATGTGTCACAACGCGTCAACGCAAAATTAAATAATATGATGACTGCTGATGAGCGCAGAAATGTCATCGAGAAAGAATACAAAGCGATTCAGACAGAAAATTCTGAAAACGGAAAATATACGGTAGTTGTTCGTGATTTTTACAACGGAAATGAATTCTATTATTTCGTTTACCAAGATTTCAAAGATGTTCGTTTGGTAGGTACGCCGCCAAACTCGCTCGGGAAATATGGTGGCGACACCGACAACTGGGAGTGGCCACGTCACACGGTAGATTTTTCCGTATTCCGCGTTTATGCTGATGCAAACGGAAATCCGGCAGAATATTCCGCAACCAACGTTCCGATGAAGCCAAAGCATGCTCTGCCAATTTCTCTGAAAGGATACAAGCCTGGCGATTTCACTATGATTATGGGATATCCAGGTCGTACGAACCGTTTCCTTACTTCCTTCGGTATCGAGCAAATGGTCAATAAAGATTATCCGGCTTGGGTAGAAGCTTCTAAAATGGCCATGGACGTGATGAAAAAGTACATGGACAAAGATCAGGCGACCAAAATTAACTACGCCTCTCAGTACGCGTCTGTGGCAAACTATTGGAAAAACCGTCAGGGAACGATCGATGCTGTAATGAAAAACGGTACTGTTGCAGATAAACAAACACTGGAAAGAAAGTTTGAAACGTGGGCCCTATTACCGGAAAATAAAGCAATGTACGGCGATATCCTCCAAGACATTAAAGCAAACTATGCTCAAATGTCGGATCGCAATGTAGAGCGCAATTATTCTTCACAACTGCAGCGTAATGCGAAATACATTACTGTTGCCTATCAGTTGGGATCAATGTTAAAGTCTTACGCAGACCAGGATGCGGCCGGCAGAATGGCTATGAAACCGAAACTGGTAGAAGCCATCGACCGTATTTATGAAAAACTTAACGTGAAGCTGGAAGGCGAAATGCTCAACTCCATGGTTGCCCTTTACCAGCAGCGCGTAAACAATACTGTTGCTGCTCCTTCATTAATGAAAGCGGATGCTAAGAATCTTTCGAACATCGCATTTTCTTCCATTTTTGCCACCAAAGAATCAGCGATGAACTTTGTGAATAACCCGGACCGACTGAAAATTGATGCCGATCCATTATTGCAGATGGCCAATGCATTTGTAGAAGATCAAAAGCTGGCGAGCGAAAAATTTGAAAAAGTAGATGAAGCGTTCGCTAAAAACAGCAGAATTTTCCTGGACGGACTTCGCAAATCTCAGCCGGAAACTTCTTTCTATCCGGATGCCAACTCTACGATGAGAGTTACGTTCGGTAGTGTGACCACGTTGCCTGAGAGAGCAGACCGTAACTATGCAGGTATTAAAGCGAAAGACAATTATTATACAGACGTTACCGGTATGGTAGCGAAATATAAGAAAGGTGACGAAGAATTCGATCTGCCGCAGCGGTTCCTGGATCTGGTGAAGAAGAAAGACTTCGGCCAATACGCGGACAAGAAAGGCTTTATGCCGGTGAACTTCCTTTCGAATAACGATATTACGGGAGGTAACTCCGGTTCTCCGATTATGGATGGCGAAGGAAATCTGCTTGGTTTGGCTTTCGACGGAAACAGCGAAGCGCTGAGTGGTGATATCATCTTCGATCCGAAATTGCAGAAAACCATTAACGTGGATGTACGCATGGTACTTTGGACCATCGACAAATATGGAAAAGCAGGCCACCTGATCAGTGAAATGACGCTGGTGAAGTAAGAAGCTTTAACCTTATAAATAAACCCGCCGGAATTTCCGGCGGGTTTTTGTTTGATGAAAAGCGTGTTTTGCAGCTTATATTTAAGTAGTGTAAGCGATGAAAGGAAAACATAATGATTTAATTTTTAAAGCGTCGTCAATCCTGCTTAAATATTCTAAAAGGGAAAAGATCATTTGTATTTGATTAAACTTACTCAGGCTCACTTCAAATTTTATTTAAACAGTATAAGAAGTGAGAAGAAGAACTCTGTTAAATTTAAATACAGCTTGCGCTTCAAATAAAATTTAATTGAAGGAAAAAAACTTTCAGTAGTACTATTTATTTTTACTCAGGTCTAAACATTAAAAAGCGTTTAAATATCAAAAAAGCGAAGGCTAAACCTTCGCTTTATTTTATTCCGCATCTTCGTTTATGATGCCCATTTCGCCATAATGCTTTTTGAACTTGGCGATCTTAGGTCCCACCACCGCGCTGCAATAAGGCTGCGTCGGGTTGGCTTTATAATAACCTTGGTGATACTGTTCTGCCGGCCAGAATTTTTCCAGCGGCGCAAACTCGGTTACATATTTTCCGTTCCATCTTCCTGAAGCTTCGGATTTCTCCATTTCTTGCTGCGCCTGTTTTTTCTCTGCTTCGTCTTTGTAGAAAATCACCGAGCGATATTGGGTTCCGATATCGTTGCCCTGACGGTTCAGCTGCGTGGGGTCATGCAGAAAGAAAAAGATATCCATCAGCTGTGCGTAGGAAATTGTTTTCGGGTCATAAGTGATCTGTACTACTTCTGCATGTCCGGTGTCTCCCGTACAGACCTCCTCGTACGTCGGCTGATCTTTGTGCCCGCCGGAATAACCTGAGACCACACTCTTCACACCTTTCAACATGGTAAAGCAGCTCTCGACACACCAGAAGCAACCACCGCCAAAGGTGATCTGTTCTAAATTTTGTTCCTCCATTATCTTATTGTTTATTACTGATTTTTTGGGTTCCTGACCGTTGCACGATATTAAAAGTGCACTGATCATTACGATTAATAATTTTCTCATAAATGTTAAACTGAATTTTGTCCGATATCATATACGAGAAATAAATATTTTTGGTTTCTTATAAAAGGTGGCTTTCCCAGACCAGCGCGCTCGCTCCAAGAATGGCTGCGTCGGCCTCATCCAGCTCGCTGAAAACGAGCTTTACCTTATTCCGGAAGATCGGCAGCAGATTTCGTTCCATGTGCAGTTTGGCAGGCTTCAGGATAAAATCTCCGGCTTTGATGACGCCGCCGAAAAGCAATATAGCTTCCGGGGAAGAAAACATTACAAAGTTGGCCAGGGCTTCCCCGAGTTTTTGTCCCGTGTACCGGAAAACTTCGATGGCTGTAGGGTCCCCCGCCATAGCACAATCGAAAACCACTTTGGAGTTGATGCGCTCCTCAGAATAACTGTTCAGCATCGAATTGGGAAATTCTGCACGCATTTTTTTTGCGGTAATTCCGATTCCTGTAGCGGAGGCGTAGGCTTCCAATGATCCTTCCGAGCCCGTGCTCCAATGCTTTCTGCCGCCCGGTTTTACAATGGTATGGCCCAGTTCGCCCGCAAAGCCATCGCTACCGTACAACAGCTGTCCATTGGTGATGATCCCACTGCCGACACCGGTACCCAGAGTCATCATGATGAAGTTTTTCATACCGCGGGCCGCACCGAACATCATTTCCCCCAAAGCTGCAGCGTTGGCATCGTTGGTCATGGTACAGCTGACGCCAAATTTTTCGTTCATCATTGCGGCAAACGGAACAACACCTTTCCAGCGAAGATTCGGAGCCTGCTCGATGGTGCCGGAATAATAATTGGCATTGGGCGCCCCGATGCCGATTCCGTCAAAGGTATCTTGCTCACAATATTTCCTGAGCAGCGGCGCCGTCTTATCGTGCAGCGCGTCGATAAAGTCCTGAGCCTCTGCAAATTGGTCAGTTTTCAGACTGCCTTTTTCCACGATTTCGCCGCGGTGGTTTACCAGACCGTACTTTGTATTGGTGCCGCCGATATCGACGCCGAGCGCTACCTGCCGTGAAAGGTCCATCAATGCCATATTTAATTGAATTTAAGCATTAAAAATACTAAAAAATATGCGGCGTAAAAGAAAAAACTTCCCCAGCCATGCCGGAGAAGTTTTGTATTAAAGTACATGAGGTATTCTTACGCCGGAATCTCTCCCTTATACAAAAACGATACGATCTCCTTATTGATCTTTTCCACCATTTCGGTGAAGAGATAGAAAGATTCTTGTTTGTAGATGACCAGCGGATCTTTTTGCTCGTAGACCGCGCCTTGAGAAGAGCGTCGTAGGTCGGATGTTGTAAAGATGCAGTTTTACGATGTTATTGCTTGTGCTGTTACAGTTCTAATAGTAGCATTGTCCAGCAGCAGAATCTCATCGCTTATTTCGCTTAAATCTTCCAGATTATGACTTATAATGAAAATTGTCATCGTTTCTTTTAATTTCAAGATCAGGTTATAGATAAATGTTCTGTTTCCTATGTCTAAAGATGATGTAGGTTCATCCAAAATTAAAAACTGCGGATTGTGATAGAGAGCCCGCATCCACCCAAGCAATTGTTTTTGACCGCCAGAAAGATTTATGCCTTCCTCGCCAACAATTGTAAAAATATTTTGAGGAAGAGAATTGATGAAGTTTTCAAAACCATAAGACAAAACGTTTTGAAATTTTTCTTCATCTACCTTTTCATTCAGAACGATATTCTCAAGAATGTTTCCATTGAAGAGTTGAATGTTTTGTGGAACCACAGCAATCAAATTTCGCCAGTTTTCAATGGCGATATTTTTCAAATCTAAACTTTCATTTATGATAATATTGCCATTTTCAGGCAGATAATTCTTTTGTAAAATTTCGGTTAAAGTTGTTTTTCCATTTCCACTTTCTCCGAGAAGACAAGTGATTTTTCCTTTTTCGATTTTAAACGAAAGCTCGCTTAAAAGTTTGCCTCTTCCTTTAAATCTGAAATCCACACTTTGTAAGGAAATGCTTTGTAATTCTGAGATTTCTTCTCCGTGTATTTGCTCTTTCTCCAAAGAAGAATATTCGAACATTCTGTCGAAAGCTACTTTCGCTTCCTGAATCGGAATACTTACCAATGCCAGATTGGTTATAGAACCCAATAATGAACTGGAAATCCCAATAATCGCCATTAATTCTCCTACTTTTATTTCGTTCGTTAAAACATTGTAGGAGGATAAAGAAAGGATGATTAATAAAAATAATACCAAGGCTAAACCAGAAACCAGACCGATTTTTAAATTCAGTTTTCCGAGTTCGAAAATTTTAGTTTGAAAGAAACCGAAAATGGTTTCGTTTCTCTTTAGAAAAAGATTTTGTTTAGAAAATCCTTTGACCACATCGATTCCTCTGATTGAATCGATATAATTGGCTTCGTTGATGCTATAAGACTGCATTACATTTTTTTGGGATTCAATAATTTTTTTATTGAATCTAAAAATGAGAAAAAATATAATCGGCGAAATCAAAATACAGGTAACTGCCAATTTCCAGGAGTAGATGAACAGAAAACTGATCGAAATAATGACGGTTAAGATATCAACTGCAGTTGCCGTAATCAGATGTTTAATAACATTCTGAATTCTTTGTGTATCGTTTAGCCGCGCAACAAAATCACCAATTTTCCGGCTGTCGAAAAATAACTTTGGCAAATGCAAGAGAGAAGAAAAGAAAGATCTGTTAATACGCTTATTAAAATCCTGTGATTGTTTGATGATGTACAGTTCCCGAAGCGCTTGGATCACAACTCTGCCAATCAGCAGAAACCCTAAAAAAGCAATGCTTAAAATCAGGACTTTCAGTTTCTTCTGTGGCAAAATGTCATCGATTAATTTCTGCGAAAATATGGACATAGACATTCCTAACAGTGTAAAAAGAACACCTAAAAAAATGATCGTGTAAATCGCTTCGCTATCTTCCTTGATTAACTTTACCAGCCAGTCCCGTTTTAATTTCTTATCGAATTTTGCTTTGCGAAAGGTCTCATTCGGTTTTAATGTAAGGCAGGTTCTCGATTTCCAAACTTCTAGCAATTGCTCGACAGTCCAATATTCTATCCCTTTTGCAGGATCTCCGATAGTAAATAAATTACCATCGTAAGAATAACATACCACATAATGTTCGTATTTATTATCGATAATGACATGAAGAATTACCGGCGCGTTATGCTCAATTAAAGCATTGATATCTGCTTCGCAACCTTCTGCATCAAAACCGATTTCATTTGCTGCTTGGTACAAACCGAGTAGCGTAGTTCCTGTTTTGCTGGTGCCACTTTTTTCACGCAATAGTTCTAAAGAAATATCTCCGCCATAATACCGTATTAAAGACTGTAAACAACCAACGCCGCAATCTGTTTGGTCTTTTTGTAGAGAAAAGGTTTTCCGGAGCTGCTTATTTAATTTCATCAAAACTTTTTAAAACTTTCTCCAACTTTGTAGCACCTTTGTTTCTAAAAACCAGTTTGTTGTTCTTATCGTACGCGAGAAAGAAAGGAACGGAACTCATCGCAAATTTTTGATATAGTGTCGCCA
The DNA here is from genome assembly GCA_002454815.1 of Flavobacteriales bacterium UBA6693. Classification (GTDB taxonomy): domain Bacteria; phylum Bacteroidota; class Bacteroidia; order Flavobacteriales; family Weeksellaceae; genus Kaistella. Next base: position 201,261 of record DKJL01000006.1, on the reverse strand, counting down.
TTTCATCGTGACACCAATAGATGTTTTCTTTTTGATCTAGCCGGTACTTCTCGGCAAATGTTTTAATTTGCTCTATGGATTCACTAGCGATCCAAATCCATTGAATGTCTGGATATTGATTATTTATTTTCGCAAGTTCTTGTGCTTCTGCTTGGCAGTATTCACAGCTCGGGTTAAAGTATATGAGAACCTTTTTGTCTAATTTCGCTAAATCCCTTGAAGTAAAAAGGTTGCCCTCAATGGTTTTCAAAGTAAAGTCAGGTATGGATTGTAATTTCTCCGCAGTTTGTTTTTTATTGTTATAGCTGTTGAACAGATATAGCAAAATACCCATAAAAAAAAGCGGAATCAGTACAGCTGCTATCCTAAGAGATTTATTTTTTGCCATTTTTAATAGCTTGCGTTTAATATGACAAATGATACGATCCCTACCCAAAAAAGTAAGCCGACACCATAAGTTAGCGCTACCAAGCCAAAAGATTTCGCATAACTAATCGTTTCGTTTGAAAGCTCCCTGATGCCCACTGCTAAAATAATCCAATAGGCCAATTCAAACAGATTGATAAGCTGCAATGGATAGGCCAACCATTTTTCTGTTGAAATATGTTCCTTTAAGTTGAGCAAAGAAATAGGAAAATAGGTTTGCAGATCCTCTAATGAATAACCGGTATTTATCCAATAAAAATTGACGAACTTGTAAAACCCTGCTATGATGAACACAGAGTCGGCAATAAGTGCCCAAAAGATAAACTCTGAAAACCTCACTTTTTCCAAAGCAGGTATATCCAGCAATTTTACAAAATTGAGACAGAAAGCCACCAATATAACCTTTAGCCCAATAAGCAAAGGGGTCACTATATAAGACAACCACCACCATTTCTTCTGGCTTTCCATATAGTTTTGCACGACAGAATTTGGGTAGCTCTTTGCAAGGAAATCAAATATTTTTGATTCAATTTGCAACAAATTATTTGATAAACTGATTGTAAGCAAATAGCAACTAATAATTAAAAAGAATGTTAATGTATTCTTCATTTAGAATTCAATTATTCGAGTCGCTTTTTCGTCTAAATAGCGCTCGTGGCTAATAACAAAGTAAAGTTTGCTTTTATTAATTAATTTTTCACAAACTATTTTAATACTCTGTTCATCTAAAGAATTAAATGGTTCATCCCAAAAGATATACTTTGGATCATTTATGAAGGTTCTGGCAATTTCTGCTTTTTTCCTCATTCCCAAAGAAAACTCTCCGTACAGGGTGTTCGGCGGAAGACTGAAAAGCTCTCCATATTCTGCAATGTTTTTATTAACGTCATCTTGAGAGATTTTTAATAGGCTTCCAACCAGCTCCATATTATCTCTAAAGTTTAGGCTTTCTAAGAATATAGGTATATCCAATAAGAACGCGCTTTTTTCAAAAAAACAAGGGTCTTTATAATTGACAAATCCTGAATCATACTTGGTCATCTTAGAAATTATTTTTAACAGTGTAGATTTGCCAATACCATTTTTACCTTTTAACAGAATTATGCCTTTTTCAGGAATATCTATGTTTAAACCTTCAAAAATTATCCTGTTTGCATATTTTTTTTTTAATTCCGTAATCTCAACAATATTCATAATAAAAAACTTTTAATGTATTTATACTAAGTCCTAAAAACAGAATACTGAATGCGCTGTAAAATCCGATGATTTGATAAAACGGGATAAGTAAAATTAAACTTAGGATAAAGTTATATAATGCTAAACGATATAATGAAACTCTGTATAGTTTACACATAAGAAACAAATCTTTAAATGAATTCAGTATCTTTATTTGTTGCATAAAAAGATTGAGAAAAAGCAAAGTTAATAAATAGGTACGTACGTTATTATCTAGTAAGAAAATAGCAATGAAGGCAACATAGTGTATCCAGATAAGTTTTTTGACAAAAGTTAAAAGAAAGTACCTTAAAATCGTCACAATTTATGCTTAATAAAGTTTCTAATTAAAATGTATACCGATATAGAAATTACGAATAGAGCTAATAAATGCTTCAGACTTAAGTTCACAAATTTCCCTAAGTAATTGTAACTGATAAATCCAATTACGAATAAAGCAATTGTCAAAACAGAAGTATTTATTTTGGAAACAACATTACAATAAAAAATTAAGCATTCTAAACTAACTAAAACAATAGTTGATGCCGATAAAACTAATAGCGTGATTATAGAATTGAATAAGACCTGGTCAGGAAAATAATTGGAGGTTACAAACAGTGTCGAGAGTACTCCCGAAAGAAAAATCCTAAAACTAAAGCCATTAAAGAAGATAGTAGAATAATAAGTAGAAACTTTTTCCGCTCTAGTTTTACAGTTTAATTTTATAATATTTAGGATGCTATTATCTTGTTTGTTGATACCGGATACTATCACCTTCCATATTAAAGTTTGTAAAGTAATTAAGGCAGCAAACAGTAAAAAGTTTATTGACTCAACTGTTCCGTTTGGCAGGTTTAGATTTATTTTATTCTCGCTCGCAATTCCGATGCTGCTGACAGTTATAAAAGTATAAAAGATGAGGGAAAATAGATAGACTATAATATAGTATGTATTTGCTAGCCGCTTCAGATGGAAATCGATCAAAAAACTAGCGCGAAAGTATGCACCTTGATTAACTATTGATTTAATAAATAAAAGATTTTTTTTCATGAAAAATGGGTGCGAATTTCGAAATTCACACCCAGTTTAGTTACTGTTTTCAAATTACGAAGCTCCTACACATCCGACCGCGCCAGCTACAGCAAGTACAGCAAGGCCTCCCCAACCAGAAACAGCAGTCGCCGCGCCTACTACGCCAGTTTGAGTGACCAAGATAGCCGCACCACTTGCGCCTCCTATGCATCTTCCCCAATCCCAGCTGCCATTGAGTTTTTCCATTTGCACCACATCTAATTTTTTCATAATTTTTGAATTTGGAATTAATATTTGGTTGTGTTACAAACATATTAAAAAGTTTTAATCTACAAAAGTTTTATTTACTTTTGTTTTAAAATTATTGTGCAAGGCGTAAAGACTGCAGACAAAACGTAATAATAAAGGACATGTAATGTGAACAGGGTAGTAAAACAATAATGTATACTGCTGATCTTAAGTCTTAGGTGAAAATTGCAATAAATAATTTATGATTAGGTGAATATTTTTAAAAAAACTTCTCCAGCCATGCCGAAGAAGTTTGTATTAAAAGTATAACTGTTGTTCTTACGCCGGAATCTCTCCCTTATACAAGAACGATACGATCTCCTTATTGATCTTTTCCACCATTTCGGTGAAGAGGTAAAAAGATTCCTGCTTGTAGATGACCAATGGATCTTTTTGTTCGTACACCGCACCTTGGGAAGAACGTCTTAAATCATCCATTTCTCTCAGGTGTAATTTCCAGTTTTCATCGATGATAGCCAGCGAAATGTTCTTTTCGAAATCGTTGATTAATGAATCACACTGCGTTTCAAAAGCTTGCTGCAAGTCGGTGACGATGGTCATCGTCTTGATGCCGTCCGTGAAAGGTACCTGGATCATTTTGAACATGGAACCTTGGTTCTGGAAGACGTTTTCAATGATTGGGAACGATTTTTCTTTCAGCAGGTTCAGCTTCATTTCATAATCCTCGGAAGCTGCTTTGAAGAGCATGTTCGTCAGTTCCGGAACTTGCTTGGTTTTAAAATCATTCTCGGAGAACGGTGCCTCCATGGTGAAATATTTAATGACTTCAAATTCGAAATCTTTGTAGTTTCCGTTGATTTTTCCCTGGCTCACAATCGATTGCGAAACATCGAAAATCATGTTGGAAATATCGTATTTCAGGTGGTCGCCAAACAATGCGTTCTTGCGTCGCTTGTAGATGACGTCGCGCTGCTTGTTCATCACGTCGTCATACTCCAGCAATCTTTTTCGGATACCGAAGTTGTTTTCCTCTACTTTTTTCTGTGCTCTCTCGATGGATTTGGAGATCATGGAGTGCTGAATCACTTCGCCTTCCTTGTGCCCCATTTTATCCATCATCTTGGCGATTCTTTCCGAACCGAAAAGACGCATCAGGTTATCTTCAAGGGAAACATAGAACTGCGAACTTCCGGGATCTCCCTGTCGTCCGGCACGACCTCTCAACTGTCGGTCCACACGTCGCGAATCATGTCGTTCTGTACCGATGATGGCCAAACCACCATTTTTCTTTACTTCTCCCTGCAATTTGATATCCGTACCACGGCCCGCCATGTTGGTGGCAATGGTTACGACGCCGGGGCCTCCGGCCATCGCTACAATTTCTGCTTCTCTGGCGTGCAGTTTCGCGTTCAGTACGTTGTGCTGAATTTTTCTAAGCTGTAAAGCTCTGGATAATAGTTGCGAGATTTCTACCGAAGTCGTTCCCACCAAAACCGGTCTTCCGGCAGCGGTCAGCCGTTCTATTTCCTCGATGACAGCGTTGTATTTTTCACGGTTGGTTTTATAAACAAGATCCTGTTTGTCATCACGCTGAATAGGGCGGTTGGTTGGGATCACTACAACATCGAGTTTGTAAATTTCCCAGAGCTCGCCGGCTTCAGTTTCTGCCGTACCCGTCATCCCCGCAAGTTTGTTGTACATACGGAAATAGTTCTGCAGCGTCACGGTAGCAAAAGTTTGCGTAGCCGCTTCGATCTTTACATTTTCTTTGGCTTCGATCGCTTGGTGCAGTCCGTCAGAATAGCGTCGGCCTTCCATAATACGGCCGGTTTGCTCGTCCACAATTTTTACTTCACCATCGATAACCACGTACTCATCATCTTTCTCAAACAGTGTATACGCTTTAAGAAGTTGATTTAAAGTGTGGATGCGCTCAGATTTTACCGCAAAATCGCTGAAAAGTTTTTCTTTGGCCTCGAATTCTTCTTCTTTGCTTAAATTTTTAGCTTCAACCTCGGCAATTTCAGTTCCGATATCATTTAAAACGAAGAAGTCTTTGTCTTCATTTCCGGCAGACATATATTCTACGCCTTTATCGGTAAGGTCAATCTGATTATTTTTCTCGTCAATTACGAAGTAGAGGTCTTTGTCTACTTGTGGCATATCGCGGTTGTTGTCCTGCATATATTGTCCCTCCACCTTCTGCAGCAAAGATTTGTGTCCGCTTTCGGAGAGATATTTAATCAGCTGGCGGTTTTTTGGTAATCCACGGTAAGCCTGCAGCAGTTTGAAACCGCCTTCTTTGGTATTCCCGTTGTTAATGAGTTTTTTGGCTTCATTAAAAATAGCGGAAACTGTTTTTTTCTGAATTTCAACGATGCGGTCCACGGAAGGTTTCAGCACATCGAACTCCTGTCGATCGCCTTGCGGCACGGGACCGGAGATAATCAATGGTGTTCTTGCGTCGTCCACCAGCACGGAGTCTACCTCATCGACAATCGCGAAATTAAGTTCACCCTGAACCAGTTCAGAAGGTGAAGTCACCATATTGTCGCGCAGATAATCGAATCCGAATTCATTATTGGTTCCGTACGTAATGCTGGACTGGTAGGCGCGGCGGCGCGAATCAGAATTCGGCTGGTGCAGGTCAATACAATCAATCGTCAGCCCATGGAATTGATACAGCGGGCCCATCCAGGCGGAGTCTCGTTTGGCGAGGTAATCATTCACCGTTACTACGTGTACGCCGCGTCCCGGCAAAGCGTTGAGATAAATAGGCAGTGTGCCGACAAGAGTTTTACCTTCGCCGGTGGCCATCTCGGCAATCTTACCGTTGTGCAGTACAACACCCCCGATGAACTGTACATCGTAGTGTACCATATCCCATTTGATCGGAGTTCCGGCAGCGTCCCATTCGTTTTTCCAGACGGCAGTGTCGCCTTCAAGAACAACGAAATCTCTTGTAGCCGCCAACTGACGGTCCAGTTCGGTGGCCGTCACCCGGATTTCTCCGTTTTGGGCCAAGCGGCGAGAAGTTTCTTTAATCAAAGCAAAAGCTTCGGGAAGTATTTCTGCAAGTACTTTTTCTTCAATCTGGTAGGAGTCCTTTTTTAGGGTTTCTACTTTATTAAAGAGGGCTTCTTTCTCATCGATATTCAGGGAATTCTTGATCTGTTCCTGGGTCTGCTCAATTTGGGCCGTAAGTTCGGCCGTGGCCAGTTTTAATTTTTCTTTAAACTCAGCCGTTTTCTCGCGCAGTCCGTCATCGGTTAATTCCTGAATTGCCGGCTCTGCCGCTTTTATTTTTACAACAACTTTTCGTACGTCTTTGAGGTCAGTTGCATTTTTATCACCCAGAAAACCTTTAAGAACTTTATCTATAAAACCCATACTGCTTGCTTGCGGCGTCCTGTAAACTACACTCCGCCATTTTAATGTTGAAATTTAGAATTTTTCTAAAAATAGAAGATGCCGATGGTCGGGCGACGATCGGCCTAATGTTAATATTCGTCTTCGTTCCAGAGGAAATCTTCATCGGTAGGATAATCGCTCCATACCTCCTCAATGGATTCGTAGATTTCGCCTTCATCCTCAATGGCCTGAAGGTTTTCTACTACCTCCATCGGTGCCCCGGTTCGGATGGCATAATCGATGAGTTCTGCCTTCGTCATCGGCCAGGGAGCATCACTAAGATAGGAAGCCAGTTCTAATGTCCAGTACATATGATATTATTTTTTGCAAAAGTATAAAAATCGGTGACATAACAAATGTTTTTGTCCCTGATTTTCAACAATCTTGATTATTAATTTACTTTTTTTTCAGGATCCTTTTTTCAAAAACCATTCCACAAACTTTTTTATGCCATTTTGGAATTTTGTGTCCGGTTGGTAGCCGATCATCGATCGCGCCTTGGTTAAGTCTGCATTGGTTTTCAGGACGTCGCCCGGCTGCATGGGCAAGCAGTTTCTCTCGGCCGTAAGTTGTAATGACTCTTCAATGGTTTGTACCATTTCGTTGAGTGTCACGACCTGATTTTCACCTAAATTAATGATTTCGTAAATGCCGGAATTCTCTTCCAAATAGTTGATCGATTTTTGTATTCCCGAGATAATATCATCAATATAAGTATAATCCCGGGCGGTGGTACCGTCGCCATAAAACGGAATGGCAGCACCTGAAACAATAGAATCGGTAAACTTATGAATCGCCAGATCGGGACGTTGCCGCGGACCGTAGACGGTGAAAAACCTCAGCTGAATCATATCAATCCCGTAAAGATGGTGATAAACATGACCCATTATTTCGGTGCATTTTTTCGTGGCGGCGTAAGGTGAAATCGGTTCGTCCACGCGGTCGGTTTCGCTGAAGGGCACCTTTTCATTATTGCCGTAAACGCTGGAACTCGATGCTGCTAAAAACTTGGTAATCTCATACTTTTTCGCCAGTTCCCAAAGATGCATCGTGCCGCGGATGTTGACTTCTTCATAATCCAGTGGGCGCTCTATAGACGGACGCACGCCGGCCAGTGCAGCCAAATGTATAACCAGATCTATTTTATGTTTCTGAAATATTTTTTGCAAGCCTTCAAGATCGCGTATGTCCTGATAATAAAGCTGATACTGGCGTGAAGATGTTTTGAAAATCAATTTCTGCAAATCTCTTTCTCTTTCAACAAAATCAAATTCTGTAGAAATTCCGACGGATTCTAAAGTGTTTGTGATTTTAATTTTATAATCATAAAAATCATCGAAATTGTCAATATTAATGACAAAATGTCCGTTTTTCAACAAGTGTTCTACGAGGTGCGAACCGATAAAGCCGCTGCCGCCCGTGACGAGGTAATTCATAAAATGTTTTGCAGGACACAAATTTAATTAAAATCAAATGATTATTTTTACGGAAATATCGATGATGAAATTCTCCGGCAAGCTGCTGAAAATGTCTACGCAGAACGGCAAACCTGTTCAGTATTACTTAAATCTTTCGCACGACCTTATCAACATGAATCAGCTGATTGGTAAGAAGATCCGCCTCAAGCATCTGGGGTATGAATGTGTGCACTGCCAAAGCGATGAAAAAATCTACCGCATGGGCTTTTGCCGCCGCTGTTTTTTCGAAAGTCCCTGGGCGAGCGGGACCATTATCCGCCCGGAACTTTCCACCGCACATTTGGGAATTGAAGAACGCGATCTGGAGGTAGAACAAAGCATACAGCTCGTGCCGCACATTGTTTATCTTGCCTATACCGGCGACGTGAAAGTGGGCGTTACACGCGAAGCACAAATCCCGACCCGCTGGATTGATCAGGGCGCCACCTTCGCCTTACCGATTGCGCGAACCGACAACCGCTACGAAGCTGGCATGATCGAGGTGGCAATGAAAGATCATCTTCCGGACAAGACCAACTGGCGAAAAATGCTGGAAGATGATTATGAAGATGACCTGGACCTGGCTGACTTCCGCGAAAAGATAAAATCCTATTTCCCCGAGGATTACAAAAACTTCTATACTGATGATGAAAAGGTCATTAAATTGGATTTTCCATATGAACGTCCGCAAAAAATCGCATCTTTTGGTTTGGAAAAAGTACCGAATTTCGAAGGCGTTCTGCGGGGTATCAAAGGTCAGTATCTTTCGTTCGATGATGGAGACTGTATCAACATCCGTGGCCACGAGGGCTACGTCGTGGAGTTGGAAGTATAACGCCGCTGCCACAGCGCCAATGTTTTGTGGCATAATATTGACTGTCCGAATTGCATGAAAGGAAAATATACCCGTTTTTTACTGTTTGCCGCGGCGATCCTCCTGGCTGTTGTGCTTATTGTCAATTTCGGACTGAATTTCTGGTTGAAGAAGAATCTGCCTGATTTAATTAAAAAAAATTCCGATTATATCGTTAATTATCATACGTTGGACATTAATGTCTACACGGGCGATATCGTCGCGACCGGCCTTTCCATTAATAGCAGCAATCCCGACAATACCAACATCATTGGCTTGCAGGGCACCGTCGATACTTTGGCAGTAGGGCGTCTCGGCATTTACGATCTGTTGGTGAAAAAAAATATTTCCACCACTTCATTGCGGTTGGTGAAACCAAAATTGAATATAGTGCTGGTAAAGCCCGTAGACGACCGCACGAAAAAAGAACGTAATCCGGTCGGGTTTAAAAATATCGAAATCACTCAGGGTGCTATCGATATATTTAAACATACCGGCCAAAAGTTTTTAGGAGTAGATGATTTAAATTTAAAGGTGAAAAACCTGAAGATGACCGAGAAAAGCGTTGAACAGAAACTTCCCTTCGTTTTCGATCATTACGACATCAGCGGAACCGACTTTTTTTTTCGTCCAGATAATCTGTATCGGTATACGGCGAAAAAAATTACTACCACAAACGGCCAGATGAAGATTCTTGATGTTGTCGTTAAACCACTGCTTTCCTATAAAAATTTCCGGAGATTTTATCCCAAAAAAAACGTTCTTTTTGATTTTACTTCCCCTGAAATTATTTTTAAAGATTTGCAGTTCAAAAAAGAAAAGCTGGCCATGAGCGACGCGCGGGTGTTGCGGCCGCACATGATCATTCATACCACAGGTGCAAAAAAAAATGACAAAAAAAAGAATTCCGGTTCTGATATAGAACTTGAAAATGTGCGTCTTACCGATGCAAAAGTGGAGGTTCGGAAAGACGGAAAAGAGACCTTTTCCGCAGAAAAACTTTCTGTTGAAATCAACAGATTTTTAATCAATGATGACACGGCAAATCGGAGTCTTCCTTTTAATTATGACGATTTCAGGGTGGCCGGCAGCAATTTCAATTTCAACTCCGGCCAGCAGAATGTCGCGGTACAGCGTCTTTCACTTACCCCGAAATCTTTAAGTTTAAAAGAAATCAGTGTAAAATCTACTTCAGGCTCAGCGAACAGTTTGGATATGGCGGTGAAGCAACTGAAAGTGACCCTCAACGACTGGAAATTTAATAAGGATAAACTAAAACTTGATGTAGAAGAAGTGCTGGCAGAGGGCCTTACCGCTAAAATTATTACAGGCGCGAAAGAAAAAAAACAGCGGCCTACTTTTGCCGGAATCGAATTTCCGCTGCGGGTGAAAAAAGTTTCCGTCACTGCGCCTGCACTCACGATTGTTACGAAAAACCGACCGATTGCAATGCGCGATATCCGCCTTACGGCAGCAAACCTGGAAATGGACGAACGCACGATCCGTGATAAGATTCCTTTCAGCAACGGGGATTATCAGCTTACAGCACGTGCTTTAAATTATAATACTCAGTATTATCGCATTTCTTCGGGTTTGATTAAAATCAATAAAAATCAGTTCGATCTGGCAGATTTTGCCATGAAACCTACGGTCAGCCGCGCGCAGTTTATCCGGAGTATCCCCGCAGAAAAAGATCTGTATACACTTGCCGCAAAAAAAATACGGGGAGAAGGCAGTTGGGATGTTTTGTCCGAGCGTAAATTCCTGGATCTGAAATCAGTGATCATCGATAATGCGGATGCCAATATTTTTCGAAGCAAAATCCCTAAAGACGATGAGACGGTGAAGCCGATGTACTCGCAACTTTTGAGATCAATCAAGTTTCCTGTTTTTGTGCAAGATCTGAATATTCGGAATTCCCTGCTGGTTTACGAAGAAGATACTAAAAAAAGCGATGGCCCTGGGAAGCTGTCTTTTAACAATTTTAACCTGGCGGCGAAAAATATTAATTCCGGCAAAGATAAAAATCGGGCGACACAAATCCCTATTACGATTACTTGTAGGTTTATGAACGCTTCTCCCATGAATGTGCGCTGGACGCTTGATACAGCGCGGCAAGACGACGGGTTTTCTATTGCCGGTAATATTACTGATCTACCCGCGGAACGCATTAATCCTTTTATAGAACCCTATCTTAAAATACAGGCAACCGGTGTTATTTCGGATCTTATTTTTGATTTTAAAGGAAACAAAACCGGCCTCGGCGGGGTATTGAAAATGGTACATAAAGACCTGAAGATTGCACTTTTAAAGGAAACGGGCGACAAAAACCAGATACTTTCGGCGATTGCCAATATTTTTGTAAAAACAGATTCCGGCAATTTTCCTGCTTCGGTCCAAGTGGAAGGCGTTGAACGTGATGCGACGAAATCGTTTTTCAATTTATTCTGGCGCGGCATCGAACAGGGTTTGAAGAAAACCCTCATCGGCGGTGGCGCTCCCAAAACTGAGCAGAGCGTACGCAAAACGGTAGAAAATACCAAAACGGCCTTGGAGCAAAATAAAAAGGAACTGAAGGAAACCAAAGAAGAAATTAAAACGAAACTGAAGCCGGATGTAGAAAAGAAACCGGAAAAAGAAGCTGAAAAAGAAGCTGAAAAAGAAGGCTTTTTTAAGAGACTTTTCAAGAAAAAATCCGGATCGTAAAGGTCCGGATTAATTATTTTTACTCAATGTCGTACTCGGCTTTTTCGTGGATGGGTACTTTTCGCAGGAAGTTATCGAATGCTTCACCGTTATAGTTGCTGGTTGCGCCGTAAGTGTCCAGCAGCGTTGCAAGCTGGCCGTCCATATCTTCGATGAGGTAAAGCACGGCGTTGTCATCCGGATTACTTTCACCTTCGAAGCGGTAAGATTTTACGATGCAGAGATCCTGCGGTTGATACACTTTTTCATTTTTGCCCAAAACCATTTCGTTTTGTTCATTCATGCCTATTTCTTTTGTAATTCCACGTTTAATCAGACTGTTCAGTACTTCAGACAACGTTTTTAGGGTGTGGTTTGCCATGATTTCTTTTATTTTAAAAAAAAGCAACAAAAAAAGTACCATGCGCAGCGCAGATTACTTTTGCCGGGCACTGAAGTTTAAATTAAATAAAAGATGAGAGAGGAAATAAGAGAAAAAATTATGAAGTAAACAGTACTGAATAATAAAAAAAAATCGCTGCCAATCTGAGATTAACAGCGTTTTTCTATGAAAGTACCTCGGACGGGACTTGAACCCGTACGTCCTTGCGGACACAGGATTTTAAGTCCTGCGTGTCTACCAGTTCCACCACCAAGGCCAGTAGCAACTAGAGCGAAAAACGGGATTCGAACCCGCGACCCCGACCTTGGCAAGGTCGTGCTCTACCAGCTGAGCTATTTTCGCATAGGTTTCTTCGATTAAACGAAGCTAAAAAAAATGGTGCGGATGGAGGGACTCGAACCCACACGCCGCGAAGCACCAGATCCTAAGTCTGGCATGGCTACCAATTACATCACATCCGCTAATGAACACTGTTCTTTTTTGATGACTGCAAATATAGATACTTTTTTATTTCAAACCAAAACATTTTTCAAAAAAAATAAATTTTCTCAATCTCTTAGCCAGCCTTTATTTATCAGCACATTTTTATTACTTTTACAGCTTAACGAATTTATATCATGGAATTACAAGGCACCGTAAAGAAAATAACTGAAGTTCAAACATTTGCAAGCGGATTTCAAAAACGTGAGATGGTACTTCTTACCGAAGAACAGTATCCCCAACCGATCAATATCGAGTTTTTGCAGGAAAAAGCAGATTTGCTGAATCAGGTAAAAGAAGGCGATAAAGTGAAAGTGTCGATTAATATCCGTGGCCGTGAATGGACTTCTCCCCAGGGCGAAGTAAAATATTTCAACTCCATCGTGGGTTGGAGAATGGAAAGCGTCAGCGGAGATACTTTTAATGAGCCTACCCAAGCGACACCTGCTGCAAGCAAACCGGCGGGCGGAAATGTATTCGAAGAAGAAGACGACGATCTTCCTTTCTAACCAAAACCTATTGATCCTGCCGGTGCGGCAGGATTTTGTTTTGTCATGATGATTCTCGATCCGGCCGAAATTTCTTTTCCCGATCCGAAACACTACCATCCGGACAGCGGGATCATTGCTGTGGGCGGAGATCTTTCGCCGGAGCGTCTTTATTTTGCTTACCAACTCGGGCTTTTTCCGTGGTACAACCCTGGCGAAGAAATTCTCTGGTGGTGTCCGGATCCGAGATTTGTTCTGTTTCCCCAGAAAATAAAAATTTCCAAATCGATGAAGAAAGTGCTGCGTGACGGTATTTTTACTTTTACCGAAAATACCTGTTTTCGTAAAGTGATGGAAGCCTGTCGCGACGCAAAAAGAAAAGACCAGCCGGACACCTGGATTTCCTCACCACTGATCGAAGCCTTCGTCGCACTGCACGAAAACGGGCTTGCCAGCAGCCTGGAGGTTTGGCAGAATAATATACTGGTTGGCGGTTTTTATGGCGTGCATGTCGGCAAGATATTCTGTGGCGAAAGTATGTTTTCTGCCGTCAGCAACGCTTCCAAAGCAGGCTTTATCCATTTCGTAGAAAAATATCAGGATGCCTTTAATCTGATCGACTGCCAGATCCATTCTGATCATCTGGAAAGTCTGGGCGCGGAAATGATTCCAAAAAAAGAATATTTATCTATGCTAAAAATCACTAATGAACCCGGTTAGGGAACGCTGGGTCCTACTTATCGCGCTGTCGATAATTTGGGGATCGTCTTTTATTTTAATTAAAAAATCGCTCGATCATTTCACGGCATATCAGGTCGGCGCACTGCGTGTATTGATCGCCGGTTTCTTGCTTTTGCCGCTGGCAATTTCGCACCGTTCTAAATTTCCCAGGCGTCATCTGAAGTGGTTGATTCTGGCCGCCGTGACCGGAAATTTTATTCCGATGTTCCTTTTTCCGATTGCGGAGAAGTCGGTAAGCAGCAGTATTGCGGGGATTGTCAATTCCATGATGCCCATCTTTGTCATTATTGTTGGTTCGCTGGTTTGGAAATTTGCCACCTCGAAGCGGCAGCTTATTGGTGTAGCCATCAGTTTTTCGGGTGCCTGTATCCTGGCTTTATCCGGCGGTACAGGTGGAGATCTGAAATTGGTGCCAGTTGTTCTACTGCTGGTCGCTACGCTTTGTTACGCCATTTCGATGACCACAGTGAAATCCAAACTACACCAAGTGCCCGCAAAGATACTGTCGGCGTATGTTTTTTCTTTTGTTTTAATAATGCCCTCCCTGCTGGCTTTGGTGCTTTCAGGGTTTTTTACGGACCTGCACGCAGACCGAAGTTTTTTTATCGGTTTGGGTTTTGTCAGTCTGCTCTCGATTTTCGGCACCGGTTTGGCCATGATGCTTAATTATCGATTGCTCAGTATTTCAACGCCGCTTTTTGCCTCTACAGTTACTTTACTGATGCCGATCGTTGCGGTGCTTTGGGGTGTTTTGGATGGTGAAGTTCTGACCCCGAAGCAAGTGGTGGGCGCTGTTATAATTCTGGCCGGGCTGATTTTTCTGCGAGCGAAACAGGAAAAGTAAAGGATTTTCACTACTTATAGTAAGGAGAAAAAACGCGCGAAATTGTATTTAAATAAAAAAAACTGTAACACGAAAAGGCGCTACAGTTTAAATAAATCTAATAAAAAGTAAAAATGAAAGGCTACAAAGATACTAAAGAAAAAGTATCGTCTGCAAGCTTTTTCGTCAGAAAGTGATATCGTGGCAAACTTTCGTTTGGCTTTTAATAATTTGCTAAATTTGGCTAATGTTTATCAAAGACTACGTTTCCAAAGATTATCCGGCCTTCAGCACTTCTGATTCCATCGAAGAGGCGAACGAAATTGCAAAAGAATTTGGCTACTCGCATATTTTTATCAGGAAAAAAGGCGTTTATCTCGGTGCGCTGAGCCAGGCTTTTCTCGAAGAAAGTCCTGAAGGTACTCTGTCGACACTTGAGATGCATTACGAAAAGTTTGCTTTATTCGAAGACGGAAATATGCTGGACTCCGTGAAGCTCTTTCACACTTTCAGCACCAACGTTTTACCAATTTTAGATAAAAGTGAAAAATACCTGGGTTATCTTTCCTGTGATGATCTTTTCGGTGAATTTGCAAAATATCCGCTTTTTTCGGAAACCGGCGCAATGCTCGTCATTCAGGTGCCGGAAAAAAACTATTCGATGACGGAAATCTGCAAAATTGTGGAAGGCAATAATGCGAAAATTTATGGTTGTTATGTAAGTGCTTTTGTGGATGGAGACGTTCAGGTCACCTTGAAAATCAGCAGTGCCAACCTGAGTTCCATTGATGAAACCTTCGAAAGATATGGCTACAGTGTAGTGCAAAAATATTACGATGATGAAAAAGAAGAATTGCTAAAAGACCGCTTTGGGTTTTTTCAGAAATACATGGAATTTTAAAAATGAAAGCAGCCATCTACAGCCAGAAAAGCGATCTGGACACTTTTTTATATCTCAGCAAATTTGTTTCCGAGCTCGAGAAACGTGGCGTGCAGTCGATTCTGTACGAACAGATGGCAGAATCGATGCAGTTTTCCAAGGTTTTCGAGACTTTTGCGGCAAAAGAAGATCTGCGGCGTGCTGAGGTGGATTTGTTTTTCACCTTTGGCGGCGACGGCACAATCGTTAATTCACTGCTGTTCGTGCAGGATCTGGAAATCCCGGTGGTGGGAGTGAATACCGGTCGGCTGGGTTTTCTGGCCAGTTTTACAAAAGAAGAAGCGTTTATTGAACTGGATAAAATCCTGCAGGGCGACGTGAAAACCAGCAGAAGATCGGTGATTGAAATTGTTTCACCCAACAGTTCATTGTTTTTTCCTTTTGCTTTAAATGATTTAACCATTTCCCGCAAAGAAACAACGGCGATGATCACCGTTGAGTCTTATATTAATGGAGAATTTCTGAATACTTTTTGGGGCGACGGCATCATCGTTTCCACGCCCACCGGTTCTACGGCGTATTCGCTAAGTTGTGGCGGTCCTATTATAACACCGAACAACGATAATTTTGTCATTACACCCATCGCACCGCATAACCTGAACGTGCGCCCGCTGATTGTAAATGATGATGTGGAAATCCGCCTTCAGGTAAAAAGCCGCGTGCCGCAATATTCGCTGTCGCTGGATTCACGGTTGTTTCACATGGAAACCGACGTGGAAGTGGTTTTACGAAAAGCGCGTTTTCAGATTCTGCTCATTCATCCGCCTAACCTCAGTTTTTACGAAACCATTCGCCAGAAACTGCTTTGGGGCAACGATAAGCGAAACTAAAGTTGTCGCATAAAATTCCTAACTTTACTTTTTCAAAATATCTTATAATAAATCTATAAAAATACTGATTATGAGCAAGAAGTTTCCGGCCGGAGTTGCCACTGGACAAATGGTTACCGATATTTTCCAATTCGCCAAAGAGAATAAGTTTGCACTTCCCGCCGTCAATGTTATTGGATCCAGTAACGTGAACGCCACGATGGAGACTGCTGCGAAACTGAATGCACCCGTCATCATCCAGTTCTCTAACGGAGGTGCGGCCTTCAACGCAGGAAAAGGACTGAGCAATGAAGGGCAACAAGCTGCAATTCTGGGTGGCATTGCCGGTGCAAAACATATACACACTCTGGCAGAAGCTTATGGTGCCACGGTAATTCTGCACACCGACCATTGCGCGAAAAAATTACTGCCCTGGATCGACGGGCTGATGGATGCCAACGAAGAATTCTACAAGCAGAACGGAAAATCTCTGTACTCCTCGCACATGTTGGATTTGTCTGAAGAAACTTTAGAAGAAAATATGGACATTTCCTGCCGTTATTTTGAGAGAATGGCCAAAATGGAGATGACTTTAGAAATTGAACTCGGCATCACCGGCGGCGAAGAAGACGGCGTTGATAATACTGGCGTAGATTCCTCCAAACTCTATACACAGCCCGAAGAGGTAGCATATGCCTACGAACGTTTAAAGCAAATTTCACCCAACTTTACGATCGCTGCTGCTTTTGGTAATGTTCATGGGGTTTATAAGCCAGGCAATGTGAAGCTGACGCCGAAAATCCTTGATAATTCTCAGAAATATGTTGAGAAAAAGTTCGGTCTGGCTGATGAGCCGATCAACTTTGTATTCCACGGTGGCTCAGGATCTTCCCTGGAAGAAATCCGCGAGGCGATCGATTATGGCGTCATTAAAATGAATATCGATACCGACCTGCAGTTTGCCTACACAGAGGGAATTCGCGATTATATGACAGAGAAACTGGAATATCTGAAAACTCAGGTAGGAAACCCGGACGGCGATGATAAACCGAACAAGAAATTTTACGATCCACGCGGCTGGGTTCGAAAAGGTGAAGAGACCTTTAGCAAGCGTCTTGTGCAGGCTTTCGAAGATCTCAATAACGTAGACACTCTATAATTAAAATTATTTTAGATGCGGATTTTAAAAGCGATTTGTTTTTATTTGTAGTCTAAAATTTGTAATCTAAATTTATATCAATGGCATTTGACTGGTTTAAACGAAAAACACAGAATATAACCACCTCTACCGAGGACAAAAAAGACGTTCCGAAAGGGCTGTGGCACCAAACACCTACCGGCAAAATCATCGAGCATGAGGAGCTGAAGAAAAACAGCTACGTTTCTCCGGAAGATGGTTTTCACGTAAGAATCGGCAGCCGCGAATTTTTTTCCATACTCTTTGATGACAATGCATATACCGAGCTGGACGCGAACGTGGAAAGTGTTGATATGCTGAACTTTAAAGATACGAAGTCCTACACTGAACGTCTGAAAGAAGTAAAAGCCAAAACAAAGCTTACCGATTCTATCCGCAACGCCACCGGTCGTGTGAACGGTCAGGAAATGGTGGTTTCCTGTATGGATTTCAGTTTTATAGGCGGTTCTCTGGGCTCGGTGATGGGCGAAAAAATCCGTCGTGCAGTGGATTTTTGTATCGCGAATAAATTGCCTTACATGATCATTTGCCAGTCGGGTGGCGCCAGAATGCAGGAGGCGACTTATTCGCTGATGCAGCTGGCAAAAGTGCAGTCCAAGCTGGCGCAATTATCGGAGGCAGGTTTGCTTTATATCGCTTATTTGTGCGATCCTACTTTTGGCGGCATTACTGCATCCTTTGCGATGACGGCGGATATCATTATGGCCGAACCGGGCGCGCTCATTGGTTTTGCCGGCCCACGGGTTATTCGAGAAACCATTGGAAAAGATCTACCGGAAGGCTTCCAGACCTCAGAATTTTTGCAGGAAAAAGGCTTCGTGGATTTTATCGTTAAACGCACCGAGATCAAAGAGAAAGTTTCGCAAACCGTAAAACTTCTGCGTCACGCTTAACCAACGAAATATTATATAAATAATCTCACCTCTTTCGAGGTGGGATTTTCTTTTATGAAAAATATCAAAATTATTTTCAATGCACTCCGATCGCTGAGTTTCGCCAAAATTATGAAGTTATTGCAGCTCGGGTTGTCTCATCCGTTTTTGTCACTGATGGGATTCTATGCGACACTCAAAAGTTTCACGCTGGCCCAGAAGCATTTTCCCAGATCACATTCGAATAACGGCGTTGGAAATGCGTTCCGGCATTCACTGTGGACGTGCCTTATCATGATGTATTGCTGCAAGATTACTTCGCCACAAAAAGCCTACAGTTACTGTAAACGTATGACGGATTTGCATGAAGAACTGTTTCCCAACAAACCGTTGGAAAAAAAAATGGATCTTCATAATAATCAAATCGGTCTGGATTATTTCATGGAACTTTTGCCCGGAGTCCACCGTCAGTTTTTCGAAACTAATTTCTTCGTTGATGAATTAAAGGACAAAACGAAATCAGCAAAAATCCTCCGGAATTTGGAGGATGATTTTGCGGGATCTCTGGTATATTTGGAGGAGTAATTATTTTTGAGCAATGCGGTACAGTTTGCCGCTGTCAGTGATCCCATAGAGATTGCCGTCGTTACCGTTCAATACATCCCGAAATCGCTCTTTGCGGTCTTCCAGCAACCATTCTTCACCCACGACTTTATTGTTTTCCAATTTTAGCCGGATAATTTTTTCGCCACTCAGGCAACCAAGGAAAAGATCGTTTTTCCATTCGGTCATATTTCCGGTGTAGAAGGTGATGCCGCTCATCGAAATAGAGGGATCCCAATAATAAACCGGTTGTACAGTGCCTTCTTTCTTCGTTGTTCCGTTATTAATTTTCTTGCCGCTGTATTCTAAACCATAGGTGACGTCGCCCCAGCCGTAGTTTTTTCCAGGTTGAATTAAATTTACTTCATCTCCACCCATCGGGCCCATTTCCGCTTCCCATAGCTGTCCTTTCTCATCCATCGCCAAACCTTGTGGATTACGATGTCCGTAGGTATAAATTTCAGGTTTGTAGCTGGTATTTCCGAGGAAAGGATTTCCCGCGGCGGCTTTGCCACCTTTAGTGATTTTTAGAACTTTACCTAAATAAGCCGTTGTACTTTGCGCCAGAGGTCTGGTTTCCAGATCTGATCTTTCGCCAGTGCTTACAAATAAATTTCCATCTTTATCGAACAGCAGCCGGCTGCCGTAATGCAGTTTGCCGTCATAGGTCGGTGTCGCGCGAAAAATTACGGTGGGATTTTCAATCATTTTTTCATCGGCAGATAATTTTCCTTTTCCCACCGCAGTGTGATTTCCACCGGAAACCGGTTCGGAAAAAGTATAATAAATCATGCGGTTCGATGCAAAATCGGGGTCGAGTGCTACGTCGAGCAGGCCACCTTGTCCTTTTGTGTCGACTTTAGGAAGACCCTGTACTTTAGTAATCATTAATCCGTTGGCCGAAAGTATCGTCATGTAACCTTCTTTTGAGGTAACTAAAAAACGCCCGTCGGGTAAATTAATGATTCCCCAAGGTTTTTCCAGATTAGAATTGATTACGTCCACGTTATATTCCGCTTGGGTTTTTACGCCTTTTGCGCGGGTTTGGTTTGCAAACGCTGGCATGTATTCCGGCGAATGCTTTTTGGCACTTTCGGGATTTTGCATTTCGCCGTTGTGCATCGGCGAATTTTCGGAACTGTTCATCGCGGTAGAACTACCGGAGCACGAATTTAAATATAAAAAAGCAAGCGGAAGAATCAATAAAGTTTTCATGGAATTTGATTTTTAATAGAGAAATGTATAACAAAAAATGTTCCTTTTGAATTTTTTGAAAATTTCCCCGGAAAACCTATTGTCAATATGAAAACATATTCTACATTTGTAGAGCCAATTAACAATGTGTAGAAATGAAACAGAAATTAACTGAAGCCGAAAAAGAAATTATGGACATCTTGTGGGAGCAAAAGAAAGTTTTCATGAAGGATATTCTGGAAATCTTACCTGAACCAAAACCGGCACCGACAACTGTTGCTACCTTGCTAAAGCGCATGCAGCAGAAGAACCTGGTGGGTTACAAAACTTTTGGAAACTCGCGGGAATACTTTCCGAAAGTAGATAAAGAAACATATTTCGATCAGGAAATGGGCGCAATGATCGATCGGTTTTTTAATAATTCGGTTTCGCAGTTTGCCTCTTTCTTTGCCAGCAATAAAAAACTGACACAAGAAGAACTGAAGGAATTGCGGGATATCATTGACCATCAAATAGAAAAATGACATGGAACTTCTACTTTTAAAAACAGTCGTACTGTCGACGGTACTCTTTGGTTTCCACTATTTGTTCTTACAAAAAGAAAAAACGTTTGGCTTCAACAGATTTTATCTGCTTGGCGCGCTGATTTTTTCCTATACCGTTCCATTGCTTACCATTGCTGATCCTTTTCGTACGGAGAGAAAACCAAGGCTGATCGTGGGTGAGCTCATAGAGCATTTCCAAGTTGGCTCCTCAACAACATCCGCTGCATTCGACTGGACACAGGTTCTGATCGCTTTATACGGATTAATAACAATATTCTTCCTGACCCGATTTATTTATTCCATTGTAAAAATAAAGCGACTGAAAGGCGAAAGAATTTGTTATAAAAATCAGAAAGTTGTTGTGCTGAATTGCGATCAGGCGCCGTTCAGCTTTATTAATACCATTTATATCAACCGAAAATATGTGATCGACGGCGAAATCGATGAGCGCATCTTGCTCCACGAACATTGTCACGTTACCGAGAAACATACCATGGATATTTTCTTGGTGGAGCTGCTGCGCATCTTTTTTTGGTTCAATCCGACTTTATATTTTTACAAAAAGGCGATGATCACGAATCATGAATTTCTCGCTGATGACCACGTTCTGCGCAGAAGCTACGATCGAAGCGCTTATCAAAGTTTAATTTTAAATGAAGTGCTGCGTTCGCAAAACCTTAACCTGACCCAATCATTCAATTTTAATAACACCAAAAAACGATTTATTATGATGACTACTAAAAAATCCCGATTCTCCTGGCTGAAGAAATTAAGTCTGCTTCCGTTAGTCGCTGTGCTCTTTTTGCTTTTCGCGAAAAAAATGACGGCCCAGACCGAAACCAGTTCCGCTACGGCTACGAAAGTTACAAAATCCCCTACGCGTCTTCCAGTAATCGCTGATGCTCCCGATGTTGCCAAGATCGAACGGTCTTCCAGTGACACTTTTAATGATGCAGTGATAGCAGAGCAAATAAAGACAGATACAATTCGGAAAAAACCAGAGGAAAAGATAAGCGCGCCAACTTCTCCTCCGCCACCTCCTCCGCCACATGAATTTAAGGGTATTTTACCGCAGTTTCCTAATGGAATTAATGCTTACAGGACTTTATTGGCTTCCAGTTTCGATACTTCTGTGTTAAAAGGTACAACCGGCACCATCCGCACGACGATCTATTTTAACATTAACGAAGATGGAAAAATAAGTGATATCCGGGCAGAAGGAAACAACGAAGCTTTCAACCGCGAAGCAGAACGAGCCGTGGCCTCTACGCAAGACAGAGTGTGGACCCCGGCCATGGAAAATGGAAAAGCAGTTATTTATCGCTTCATGATGCCATTGACAATGACTTTCGAATAAGAAAAAACTACGATAAGAATAAAGAAGCAAAAGTTTTGCTTCTTTTTTGATGCAAATAAACAAAGGAAAAAAAGTCTTTAACGAGCGCGAACGTAGAGCGCGTGCAAAAAAAGGCAAATGGTATCTTTTCCGTAAATTTGCACTATGAAATTTCAACTACAATCAGAATATAAACCTACTGGCGATCAGCCCAATGCGATTGCCAAACTGACCGAAGGTCTGGAGATCGGCGAGAAGTACCAAACGCTGCTGGGCGTTACGGGTTCCGGTAAAACTTTTACCGTGGCCAACGTTATTCAGAACGTCCAAAAACCCACTCTGGTGCTGGCACATAATAAAACGCTGGCCGCCCAGCTCTTCATGGAATTCAAAGAATTTTTTCCCGAAAACGCGGTGGAATACTTTGTTTCCTACTATGATTATTATCAGCCGGAGGCTTTTATCGCGTCTACGAACACCTACATAGAAAAAGATTTATCCATTAATGAGGAAGTGGAAAAGCTGCGGCTTTCTGCCACCGCAAGTCTGCTTTCCGGACGCCGCGATGTTTTAATCGTTGCTTCTGTCTCCTGTATCTACGGTATCGGAAACCCCAAAGAGTTTCATAAATCGTTGATTTCCATCGAAAAAAATCAGAAAGTTACGCGAACGCAGTTATTGCATGCGTTGGTCAATGCGCTCTATTCACGAACTTTAAATGAATTTACGCGCGGTACGTTCCGGGTGAAAGGGGATGTGGTGGATGTTTTTCCCGCTTATGCCGACAGCGGTATCCGCATTCAGTTTTTCGGTGATGAAATTGAAAAAATTCAGAGTTTTGATCCCACTTCTGGCAGCGTGATCGCAGATTTTGACCAAATCCAAATTTATCCGGCCAACCTTTTTGTGACTTCCAAAGAAACCCAGGTCAGCGCCATCCGCGAGATTCAGGATGATATGGTGAAGCAGGTAGATTTCTTTAATGACATCGAAAAGCCATACGAAGCAAAACGCCTTCAGGAGCGTACCGAGCTCGACCTGGAAATGATGAAAGAGCTCGGCTACTGCAGTGGCATCGAGAATTATTCACGCTATTTCGACGGACGTTTGCCCGGTTCGCGACCTTTCTGCCTGCTCGATTATTTTCCCAAAGATTATCTGATGGTGATAGACGAAAGCCACGTTACCGTTCCGCAGGTCCACGCGATGTATGGCGGCGACCGCAGCCGGAAAGAAGTTTTGGTAGAACACGGATTCCGTTTACCTGCCGCGATGGACAACCGTCCGCTTAAGTTTGAAGAATTTGAAGGAATCCAAAATCAGGTCATTTACGTTTCGGCGACGCCGGCCGATTATGAATTGGAAAAATGCGGTGGCGAATTTGTGGAACAAATCATCCGTCCGACCGGTCTGCTGGACCCGATTATTGAAATCCGACCATCTTTAAATCAAATCGACGATCTGATGGAAGAAATTACCAAACGGGCAGAAATTGACGAAAGAACACTGGTGACCACTTTGACAAAAAAAATGGCCGAGGAACTGACCAAGTATTTCACCAAATTCGGAATTCGGACGCGTTATATTCACTCCGATGTGGAGACACTGGAAAGAATTCAGATCATGCAGGATTTGCGTGTTGGTTTGTTTGATGTTCTGGTGGGCGTCAATCTTTTGCGGGAAGGGTTGGATTTACCGGAGGTCTCGCTCGTCGCGATCATCGATGCCGACAAGGAAGGAATGTTGCGCTCACGCCGCTCAATGATCCAAACGGTCGGGCGTGCCGCCAGAAACCTGAACGGCCGCGCAATAATGTACGCCGATAAAATGACCAAATCCATGCAGGCGACCATTGATGAAACCAACTATCGCCGCCAGAAACAAATGGAATACAATGAAAAACACGGTTTGGTACCGACTTCACTGAACAAGAAAATTTCGGAAGTATTGGTTGGGCGAAGCAAAGATTTCCCGGACGAAAAGTATACTCAGAAAGAAATCCTCAAAAAAGTGGCCGAGCAAACCGCCGGCTACGGCAGCGAAGATATTGAGAAGATGGTGGCGGAGAAACAGAAAGCTATGGAAGCCGCCGCCCGAAATTTGGATTTTATAAAAGCTGCGCAGTTGCGGGACGAAATCAATGCACTAAAAGCGGAAAGTTAAGAGGCCTTCAAATATTTTAGAAAAGGTTTTATCGGTCTTATTTGCTTTAAATAATCCCTTTGGGAGAGCAAACAAAAAACATTCAGCCAGATCATCAAGAGAAACAGCAACGTAATAACCAATGAAGAATCCATCGGTCCAGCCTGAAAGGTTTGGTAGATGGATTTTCCGTGTAAGTAGACATTGTGAAGGAAAACACCGGTGCTCCCACAGGTCACCAGGGAAATTGTGGTTGCATTTTGCGAGAGCGTCAGTTTGTAGTTACCATACGTTTTAGCGAGGCGAAACAATTTGTAATTTTCATAGTAAAAAATAATTGGCGTAAGAACTACAGCAGCAATGATGACAATGAAGACATCGCTGTAAACCTCGAACGGAAGCAATAATGTAAGAACATACAGCAAGAAGATAATCACCAGACCTACCGCCAAGCTGTTTTTTAATAATTGCCGCTGTTTTTGCGTTTTAAATTTCTTCTCAAATTGGGTGACGTCGTTGAGATCAAACTGGATTTTATAGCGCGAAAAACGAAGTTCTGTAAACCAGGTATCTTTTGTTTTTTGGAAAGCTTCATCAAATGTTTTGTCGTCGCGTTGCAGCGTTTCGATCTGATTTATAAAATGATCCTGCACTTCCATCAATAGATCGATGGGTAAATTTTTGGAGAGCAGGTAGTCGCGGATTTCGGTTTGTTGCATTTCAGTCATCGTTATGCAAGATAAGGTTTGATTTTCGTGGCTGCTGCTCTGTACTCTTTGAAAATTAATACAATATAAAAGAAAACGAACTTAAAGAAAAAGTTCTGGTAAATGTACTGCGAGGCCCGTGTTTTACGTCTTCCGATGTTGCTGACAATAAGAAACAAAACGGCAAAAAATACGGTTACATTCATTACCAAATAAGCCGCCGCGATAGCAGGCGTAAAGATTTCCCTTTGCAGCAGAATCGCGCCAACGAGCATGATCAATGTTGATATTGCTGCGTAAATAGAAGTTTTTCTTAACAAGTTGCGGTTACTTTCAGTTTGTATTTTCTTTACCAGAGCCGGAACCTTGCGAAATGAAAACCATGACTTTCGTACCATTTGCAGTTCGTGTGTCCATAGCACTTGGGTCTGTAAAAATGCATTTTCGAAACTTAAATTTTTCTCACTCATCAGGCAGGAAATCTGATTTTGGAAATGATCCTGCACTTCAATTAATATGTCTAGTGGCAATTTCTTGGCGAGAAGATAATTGCGGATTTCTGTTTGATTATTCTCTGTTATCATAGTTTCAGGTGTATTTTATGCTGTAGAAATCGAACGGCCTTTCTGTATTCCAAAAAATATAAATAGCCGCAGATCCACATTAGATCATAAATCCAATAAATCAATAAGCTTCCAACGCGCACCTGCGAAAATGATTGGAATTTTATAATGGTATAAAGTGAGTCTGCGTATTTCTCAAATCTCGAAGTGAAATCTGGCAGTAGTATCATCACTATAAGAAGGCTAGCTGTGAAAAATATCTGCGCTCCGGCTTGCATAAAACTGATGCGTTTCTTCCTGATGTTGCCAACAATTGTTTTGACAAGTTTAAATTCGAATAGGCAATGCAGTACGAAAGCAAGAACAGCCAAAAGGTGTACTGTAAAGATGATGTGAGCTGCCAGATCGTTATCAAAAAAGATTAGTATAGAAGATATGATAGTATATAAGGCAAAGTAGAACAGGCTTTTCTTGGTGATCGTCCAATCATTTCTGCTTCTTACTTTTTGTTCAAATACTGTTCGGCGATTCAGTAGAGGCCAACGGCTAAACTTTAAATCGGCTTTCCAATTATTGTTTATTTCCTGAAGGGTTACTTCAAAGGATTTTTTTTCAATGTCCGTTTTGTAAATCGCCTGTTCAATCATATGATCGAAAATCTCCAATTTCAGATCAAGCGGCAGATTTTTCCCTCCGAGTAATTTTTCAAATGCCTGTTGTTGCTCGGTGGTGATCATAGGTCAAAAATGGCTTTCAGGTTAAACAAATAACTTCTCATTTCTGTTTCCTTTTCCTGTTGCAGGCCTTTGCCTTTCTCCGTCAGTAAATAATATTTCCGGTCACGCCCGTTCACGTTTTGCAGTTCGGAGTAAATAATGCCTTCACTTTCCAGCTTGTGCAGTAAGGGATACAGCGCGCCCTCGGTCATTTCGAGTTCGCCTTTTGTTAACTCTTTTGCGCGCTGGGTGAGCTGATAACCGTACATTTTTACTTCCTGCGACAAGAGTTTCAGGATGATGTTCTGAAGCGTTCCTTTGTAAAGTGCATTCTTTTTAGCCATAATGAATTGTATGCATTACAAATCTATGCATAAATTCCTTAGGTATAAAAAAAAAGATTTAATTTAAAACCGAAATGTAGTTTTCGGCGGTAGTTTGGGTTTTCTTACGCTGCGCAGTGGCGTTAGGAGATCCATCAGACCATTCATTTTTATTTCATAAATCGTGGAGAGCTGCATGCCGAGTTTTCCGGCGGGCATGCCTTGGCGCTGGAACCATTCCAGGTAATTGACCGGCAGATCCACGAGCAAAGTTCCTTTGTACTTGCCAAATGGCATTTCTGTCTCGCAGATTTCCTGTAATATTTCGGGTCGAAGTTCCGGAATCATTATTTTTAATTAAATGGTCAGGTCGATTTTTTCTTCAATTTCTTTCGGTTCGGGCAGAATCAGTTCACGGTCGTCATTAGCAAATTCGTCGCGGTACACCTGAATAAGAAGTACCGTAATGGAGATGAGGATCGGGCCAAAGATCAAACCCATAAATCCAAAAAGATTCAGTCCCATAATGATCCCGAAAACGGTGTTCAGCGGATGGATGTTCTCAAGTTTTTTTAAAAGTGTGAAGCGCAGCAGGTTATCTGTAAGCCCCACTACAATAATACAGTACGCCGCCAAACCAAGCCCGGGCCCTACTTGTCCTTCCGCAATCATGAATACACAAACAGGAATATAGACAATAGCTGCACCAACAATTGGCAACATAGAGCCTACACAAGTAAGCGCGAAAAGTAGAATTGGGCTGGGTGCACCAAAGATGAAATAGCCGATAATCGCCACGACGCCCTGACCAATCGCGACTACCGGAATCCCGATCGCATTGGCCATCACCATTTTCCGGATTTTTTCGCCCAGCAGCGACACATTGGATTTTTTCAGTGGTGCAGAACTCGACAATAATTTCTCGAAGAGCAGCGGTTTTTCCAACATAAAGTAAAGGATAAAATACATCGACATTACTACTGTCAAAGTATTGAACGTTCCGCTGAGTGCTTTGCCACTGTATTTCCCGACATTGTCTTTAAGTTTTGTCAGATTTTCCTGACTCAGAATGTCGATTTGAACACGCGAATACACAAAATCATGAATTTTGTCGACAAATAAGTTGAATTTCTCCATGTAAACGGACGCGTTACCGAGCTTTTCAATCAGTAAATCGGCGATGAAATAAATGGGCAGAATAAGGACAAGCAGTGTCCCGACGATAATCACCGATGCCGCGGCCCACGGTTTCCAACCCTTGTCCATCTGAAGATACATATTGTATTTGCGGGTGATGACATATAGCGTGATGGCACCCAGCAAAGACGGGATAAAAAGTGAAAGGTGCCAGCAGATCAGTGCTGCCATTATAATGATTACCGCAAGTAAGAAAACTTGTTTTATCGTTGTTTCGCTGATTTGATGAAGTTTATTGGGCATGGTGTCGGTCGTTAAAGCCGGAACCTACAAGTTCCGGCTTCAAATGTACATTTATTCTCGTCAAACTGCCGAAGCGGTTATCCCATATTTTCTTCGATAGCACGCGGCCTGCCGCAGTACGCACAATAAGCGGAATACATTACCACCAGATAAAAACACGCCGTGAAGATGATACCGATACCGCACAGGAAAATACCACAGATACTGATGAGTATGCCCAAAAAGCTGGCGCCGAGCAGCGTACCGTAATTCTTTTTACCTATTTCGAAAGCTTTGCTGAGCGCTTCTGAGAAACTTGCGTTTTCAAAAAGCAGAATGGGGTAACCCAGCAACAGGAATGGCAGCACGAAGAATCCCGGCAGTACGCACATGGCGAAAGCAATCGTCATAATAATACTGGAAATAACGGCGTACAGAATGATATTCAAAAAATTCTGTCGGTAACCGATAAAAAGGTCAGAAAACGAAAGTTTTTGTTTCAGATTGTAGCGGTTTGCCAGATAGATTATTCCGACATACAAAGGCATCAGCAATATACTGATGAGTCCCGAAAGTCCGTAGTACGTTTTGATTCCGGGGATTCCCCAGATGTTTTCTCCAAAACTCTCCGGCGACGATCTCATTTCTTCCATCACCGCGTCCGAATCAAAGCCGGAAACCGGTTGTATGATTACCGATATAGCGATCATAAGAAGTATCGCACCGATTGCATAAAGAAAAATGCCCTTATACATTTCGAACGCGTGCGTAATAATCGAGCCGGCCGATCGCTCCGGCACCTGCGTTTCACCAAAGTCCTGAAAAGTTTCCATTTGTTTATTGTTTAATGTTGCTCAAATTTATCATTAAAAACAATAAAACCTACATTACTCTGAAGATTTTTCGGGTACAAAAGAAAAATATTGCCGATACAGCGAAAAGACCACGGCATGCCAAAATGGGAAAGTGAGCAGAAAACCGACTCCGAACAGAATCAGACCTGACAGACTGAAGAGTATTGCTACCACCGCTGCAATGATCGGCGTGCTGAAATCCTGACGAAGTACCCCGAATGTTTCCCGAATTCCTGCGAAGCTGGTTGCGTTGCGGAAATACATCAGCGGCACACAAAATAAAGTGATCATTATCCACACGAAACCTAAGACAATCAGTGAGTTGGCGTAAGAGAAAACGATGAACCAGAAGAGATAGAAACCGAAAAATTTAAAGAAATCAAAACCTCTGTAACCGGCAAAAAGATCATTTAAAGTTACTTTTTCGTCCAGATCAATCTTCCTGTACATTTCGTAAAAACCCACGTTGAGTGGCCCAACGAGCGATAATAAAATAAATAAGCCCAGCACGAAGCCCTGTGTCTGCGGTAACTGCGCCACTTCCGCCGCCTTTTGGTTAAAAGCAGCCATATCAGTCTGCACTAAATCGGTGTAGGGTGAAAGCGCATCCCACAGGCCGAAATATCGAAAGAGATAGAAATATCCTAAGAAAAATAACGAGAAAAACAGCAGGCTGTACGAAAGTTGGTAAACCAGCGTTCGGTTCCAGTAATAAAACGCGCTTTTCAGTACTGCGCCGAGACCTACAGCGCCGGGATATTTGTTGTCCATCCGGCAAAAATAAGGAAAAGCAAAAGATTAAATTTTAAAAAAAGTATTTTTGCGTCATGGCAGGTTATTCACATCCCGGTTTCCAGAAAATGGATGAATTGTCGCTGCGAAAGGCACCGTTTTTTTTCATGACCGATTTTCTGCTCGAAAATGTTTTGGTATTTCTGCCTGAAGAACTGGAAGCAAAGGGATTGTCTTTTGACTTTCAAAATCACGCTCCTGCAGGCGCCATTACTCCGGATGCCAAAAAAGTGAGTTTAAAAAGTTTCCCCGAAAGCCGCGAATCTTACGCGCGCGGATTTCATCATGTAAAGGAGCATCTCTCACTGGGAAATTCTTATCTGGCCAATTATACCTGCAAAACGGAAATTTCCGTCAACCGTTCTCTGGCAGAAATCTACGCTCAGTCTTCAGCGAAATACAAAGTTTTGTACCAAGATCATTTTGTGCTTTTTTCGCCCGAAACGTTTATTAAGATTAATGGGCACCGCGTTTTTACACATCCGATGAAGGGAACCATTGATGCCGCGGTCAAAAACGCTGCCGAAATTTTAAAGAAAAATCCGAAAGAGTTGGCGGAACATTATACGGTCGTAGATTTGCTGCGCAATGATCTCAGTATCATCGCTGATGATGTTAAAGTCACCAATTTCCAACGGCTTGATTATCTTGCCACGGCACAGAAAAACCTGATCGCCATGAGTTCAGATATTTCCGGCACAATGAAGCCTTCTTATCGCGGTCGGGTCGGCAATATTTTGCAGCGTCTTCTGCCGGCAGGTTCTATTCTTGGCGCGCCGAAAAACAAAACACTGGAAATAATCCGTACCGCAGAAAAGTATGATCGCGGTTTTTACACCGGCGTTTGCGGTTATTTTGATGGCGAAAATTTAGATTCGTGTGTGATGATTCGGTTCATCGAAAAAAAGGGCGATAAAATGTATTTCAGAAGCGGTGGCGGGATAACGCACCTCAGTAACCTGGACGACGAATACGAGGAAATGAAAAACAAAATCTATGTCCCGATTTATTGAAAGCATCAGACTGGAAGACGGCCAAATTTTTCTCGCTGAGTTACACCAACAGCGAATTAACCGCACCTTGCGGCATTTCGGATCCTCAGCGAAAATAAATATTAATGAGATTTTGAAGTCGGTCCACACAGGGGATTCCGGGCTTTTCAAACTGCGGCTTGTCTACGATTTGAAGGAAATTGTCGACGTGAAGATCATTCTTTATATTCCTCAAAAGCACACAGAATTTCAGCTGGTTGAAAACAACACAGTTAATTATAATTTTAAACTGGAAAACCGTGCGGAATTTCAACAAATGAAAAAAGCTGCGCCCGGCGACGAGATCATTGTCGTACAAAACAATCATCTTACCGACACGTCTTATTCCAATCTTATCTTTTTTAAAGATAAAAAAGCCTTCACGCCGCACACTTATTTGCTGAATGGCGTACAGCGACAGCATTTGCTCTATACCGGTAAAATAATTTCTACCTCTATTACACTTGGTAATTTTACTGATTTTACGCATTTTCAACTTATCAATGCAATGAACAGATTCGGCGAAGGAATCGTTTATCCAATTTCGGCGATTCGCGGATTACTGTAAATTTTCTTTACTTTAAAAACTCGAAATACTGTTTCAACACGGCAGCGTTTTCAATTTTCGACGTGTCAACTTCCAGAATTTTTGCCTTTTCCGACGGTTTAAAAAAGTTTTCAAAAACGCGCGCTAAAGTTTCCTCATCATCAACGACAGTGTACGCTAAATCGAAATGCGCCGCGAGATGTGCCGCATTTTTATGGTGTTTCGTCATGATAAATTCGTCCAGTGCGTTGGTCGAACTCGGTCCCGGAATGATTTTAAAAATATCACCGCCACCATTATTAAAAACGATGATTCTTGTGTACGGTGGTATGTAGTTGTTCCACAGCCCGTTAATATCATAGAAAAAACTGATGTCACCGGTCACCAGAACGGTTTGGTCCGGATTCTTCATCGCAAATCCCATCGCCGTAGAAGTAGAACCGTCGATCCCGCTGGTCCCGCGGTTGCAGTAAATGTTATTCTGGGGGAAATCAAACAGTTGCGCGTAGCGGATGGCGGAGGAGTTGCTGATGTGAACATTTGCTTTTTCGGGTAAACTTGCAGACAGGATTTCAAATAATTTAAAATCGGAAAATCCCGTTCGAAGGCAGTACTCCGCGTGTTTACGGTCTTTTTTATCGCGCAGTACATCCCAAAGATTGTAATATGGGCTGGGCTCCAGCGATACATTTTTCAGCAGTTCGGCAAACAGTTTTTCGGGCGAAGTCTGTACTTTTTCGGTCAGCGCGAAATAAGTGTCCGGCTGCCAAATCGGATCGACGTGCCAATGTGCGGTCGGCTGTGCTTTGCGCAGGAATTGTTTTACTTTTTTTGAAACTACATTCTGGCCCACAGTAATCAGCAAATCCGGCGCGTACAGCGCAAAATCGGCTTCAGTAAAATTAAATATATAGCGGTCGATATGCCCGAAAAATTTGGGATGCCGCAGATTTGAGTTGGCTTCTTTGAGAACTACAAGCGAATGATTTTTTACCAGTTGCGAAAGCTGCATTTCCAATTCGTCACTATAATCCCGTGTCCCGACCAGTATCATCACGCGTTTTGCTGTATTCCACTGAGCCGCGAGCCTACCGGGAAAATCAAACTTTTGCTGGCGGATGGTTTTCTCCACCGGTGGAAATCTTGGCAGTTCAGACACCAGATTGTAGAGCGGTTCCGCAAGCGGGATATTGATATGCACCGGCCCTTGCTGCTCGAAACAGGTTTCGATGGCTTTTTTAATAGTATTAAAATTTTCTTCGTCGGCATTTTCTGCGCTGTCTTCTACCAACTGAAAATCTCCGTAGGAATGCTGCTGATACAGGTTTTTCTGCCGTATCGTCTGCCCGTCAAAAATATCCACGTAATCTGCAGGCCGGTCTGCGGTGAGGAGGAGTAACGGCGTATTTTGGTAGAAAGCTTCCGTGACGGCAGGGTAATAGTTGGCCGCTGCCGAACCGCTGGTACAGCTCACTGCCACCGGCTTTTTTAAACTTTTTGCCATGCCGAGCGCCACAAAACCGGCACTGCGTTCGTCGACGATGCTGTAGCAGTTCAGCGCATCGGTTTCGCTGAAATGAATGGCCAGCGGCGCATTGCGCGAACCGGGTGAAATGACCACATCGTGAACGCCGTACTCCTGCAGGAGATAAGCCAAAATCTGAATACTGCGCTTGTCGGAATATTGCTTCATTATAAAAAGTGCTGACCGCAAATTTAAGGATAATTTAAAGTTGAAAATAAAATTTCAGACCGCATTAAGTCCTGGGAAATTATGTGTGCTCGCGGAAAGTCCAAACTTTAAAATAATAAAGAATATACTCAATTGGGCGGATGTTTTTTAGGAACAGGAAGGTTTTCTTATGTGTCCGAAGACTCCACCCGCTGTCCGTTGCAATCTTTTTTGCCACTGCTTTGCCAGCACCAAAAAAGGATTTCCACTGCCATCGGGGTTAGAATTCAGGATCTGTTTTTCTTTGAGCAGAAAAAAAATGCTCCGGATTTAGTGGATCATCAGGAAACTGATGAGCCCCAGACCCAGCAGCAGGAATAAAAACGCGAAGGAATTTACCATAAATAAAGCTGTGCCGAGTAAAAAGCTTAGAAAACCTTTCGTACCGTACACCCGCTGATGTGCCAAAAAAAAGTAGATGATACTGTAAAATAAAGATAAAGTCATCAGCAGATAAATCAGCACTTTCAAAATTCGGAAGTCAATGAGTTTATTGATTTTATACAGCATAAAATACAGCACAATATTCAGCAAAAGAAAAGCGAAATAATGCAGCGTAAAAACGCCGTGATCAAAATACCACCACTTTTTCTTATTGTGAAAAATCCAAAGGAAAAAGGCAAATAGTGGCAAATAAATAAAGAGTGCTTTCGGCAGATTGTGAAAAGAAGTAACTGCGAAATTCCGGACAATATCTCCTTTTTTTGCACCTTTTTCTTTCAGTTCAAAAAACTTGTGCGCTACGGGTCTTTCGATAAAGCTGAGGAATTTCGGGTTTTTAGCCAGCGCGGAATCATAGGCCTTTCTGTTTTTATGGCCCTGAAAACCAGTGTTTTTGTCCAGCGATGTATCCATGTCGAAACTGCCTGCGAGATTACCCATCGAAGCCGAATCAATCATAGCGGCAGTAACTTTCTCCAGTGCAATAGAATCTTCCCGTGTTATGTTGCCCTGCATTTTCAGACTGTCAAATTTTTTCTGTAAAGCCGCGCTACTGACACTGGTAATAAGTTTGGTTTGTTTTAAAGTTTTTGAGTCCGCGCCGCCATTAAAATCAATATTAAAAGGCGGGAAGACAGAAAACAGAAAAAAGGTAATAAAACTGATGAAAATATAGAGTTTTACCGGCGGTACAAAGCACTGTCTTTTTCCTTTGAGGTAAGTCTGTGTTAATTTGCCTGGATTAAAAAGCAGATTTTTAATGGTTGCCCAAAACTGGCCGTCGTAATGAGTGAGATCTTCGATGAAGTGAGTAAAAAGATAATGAAACGGCTTTCGGGTTTCACTGTTTTCCTGGCCGCATTTGGGGCAAAACCTCTCTTTAACACTATGACCGCAATTCAGGCAGCTTTTTTCTTGTCGAAGTTTCCCATGGCTCATTGGTAAAAATTTTATCTAAATTATAAAATAATAACAAACGCCGTAAAAGTTATTTATGCATCAACAAAAAATCGCTTCAAATGAAGCGATTTGTAGTTTTTGGCGAAAGACCTGATTATTACAGTTTTTAAATTTCTTCCAGCTGTACCGTAAAGTGCCGCAGAATCTCCGATTCCCAAATAATTTTGTAGCCTTTCGTAATCTGGTCGCGCCGATCATACACGTTATTCACCGCGGCAGCGATATAATCCATATGATTATTGGTGTACGTTCGGCGAGGGATGGCCAGGCGTACCAATTCCAGTTTTGGATAGCGGTTTTCGCGGGTTTCCGGATCGCGGTCGGCCAGTAAAGTTCCGATTTCTACGGTGCGGATCCCGGCTTCTTTATAAATTTCATTCGCCAAGGTCTGCGCCGGATATTCCTCGCGCGGAATATTGGGTAAAAACCTCAGCGCATCAATAAAGACGGCGTGTCCACCGATTGGTTGTTGCACCGGGATGCCCATTTCGATCAATTTTTTGCCGAGATATTCTACCTGTTTAATACGGCTTTCGAGATAGTTGTACTCGGTGGCTTCATTCAAACCAACAGCTAAGGCTGCCATATCGCGTCCGGCCATGCCGCCGTAGGTGATAAAACCTTCAAATATAATGGTGAAATTGGAGGCTTTTTTAAAAATATCAGCATCACTCAGTGCGATGAAACCGCCTATATTCACGAGCCCATCTTTCTTGGAGCTCATCGTCATGCCGACGCCGTAAGAAAAAGCTTCTTTAGCGATTTCTTTGATGCTTCTGTGCTCCTGGCCTTTTTCTCTTTTTTTGATAAAATAAGCGTTCTCTGCAAATCGTGCCGAGTCGAAATAGATAGGAATTCCATACCTGTCGGAAAGTTCTTTTACGGCTTTCATGTTCTCCAGGGAAACGGGTTGGCCGCCGGAAGAATTACAGGTAATCGTGATAAGGCAGAACGGAATCTGCTCTTTGGGATATGATCGATAAACGTTTTCAAGTTTTTGCAGATCGATATTTCCTTTAAATAAATGCGGATCGTCGATATCAAATGCTTCGTCAACAGTACAATCCACCGCGTGAGCTTTTCGGATTTCGATATGTCCTTTTGTGGTATCGAAATGGGAGTTGCCGGGGATAATATCGCCATCTTTCACGAGCACAGAAAAAAGCACATTTTCCGCAGCACGACCCTGATGTGTAGGTAACAAATACGGATAACCGGTAATATTCTGCACGGTTTCATGAAGTTGTTCAAAACTTTTCGAACCCGCGTAGCTTTCGTCGCCGGTCATCATCGCGCCCCATTGCCGGTCGCTCATGGCGCCGGTACCCGAGTCGGTGAGCAGGTCGATAAAAACTTGGGAAGATTTTAAATTAAATAAATTATAGTGGGCATCTTTAAGCCATTCGATGCGTTGTTCAGGTGTGGACTGATGGATGTTTTCGACCATTTTAATTCTAAACGGTTCGGCGTAGGGAAGTTTCATAAGATAAAATTGGATAAAATTGAAGTGAGATTGCAATGATTCTCGAGCCTGAATTTAAATTTCAGATAAAATAAACTTTAAAGTAAAGTCATTATTATTTGAAGTCAGCCTCACGCTGATCTTCACTCACTCCGGCGCCTTAAAAACATTGTCATCCGAATGAAAACCTGCCACACCGCCGCTCACGGCAAACTTCATGGCCTGCGCTGCAGTGACATTCTCGAGCACAACTATATTTTCGGCCAGCACAAAAACCACCCACCCGGAAACTGCGTAAGAGTGCGGCAGATACACAGAAACGTATTCGGGAAAGCCGACGGAAGAAAGATCACTCTGGGTAAGGAAACCCACACGCCACATCTCCGGTTCGGTCACGGTCTTGATGAGTACGGGTTGATTGAATTTTTTCTTGTCACCTACAAAAGAGGTCATCACGTCTTTTAGCGAGGTATAAATGAATTTAATGCCGGGCGTATGCTCCAGCAGATAATCAAAACTGTCGACGATCACGCGGCCGAGGATAAACTTGCTGCCGAGGTAGCCAATCAGCGTGGTGCTTACAATGACGATGAGGAAAGTAATGCCAGGATAGAATTGGGCCGACAAAGACGGAATCATGTTGTCGATACTCGAAACGATGTACCAGATAATCCAAATCGTTACGGCGAAAGGGCCGATGATGAGCAGACCCTGGAAAAACGATTTTGCCAAAGTATTGAAGAGCTGTTCGTACCGCTGTCTGTTCATGGTTTATCAGAAAATGCTACAATATTAATCCGTGTAAAAATAAGTAAAAAATTCAGCAATGCCGCCAGAGAAAATCAGCCGTGGATGGTCTCTTTCTTACCATACGATTTGATGATTTCTGCTTCATAATCCAGCCATTCTTCCCATCGTTGGTTTACTTTTTCGGTATTCCCAAGCTCACGCGCAAAAGTGATAAAGATGGTATAGTGGTTGGCCTCGGAAATCATGAGATCTCTGTAAAATGTTTTGAGTTCTTCGTCCTTGATATTTTCGGTAAGAACCCTGAAGCGTTCGCAGCTGCGCGCCTCGATCATGGCAGCAAACAGCATGCGGTCGATAATATAATCTTCGCGGCTGCCGCGCACGATGAATTTCATAAGTTGCCCAACGTAATCGTCTTTGCGCTCGCGACCGAAAGTGTAGCCTCGCTTTTTGATGATTTCGTGCACCTGCTGAAAATGATCGAGTTCTTCCTGCGCGATTTTCAACAATTCTGTTACGATGGCGGGATATTCCGGCAACATGGTAATTAAAGTGATAGCGTTGGTAGTTGCTTTCTGCTCGCACCAGGCATGATCGGTGAGTATTTCCTCCAGGTTTCCTTCCGCAATATTCGCCCAGCGCGGGTCGGTCAGCAATCGTAATTTAAACATGATGAACAATTTGTGGCAAATTTAATTAAATAAAAATCCACCGTGAAGAAACGGAATTCACAGATAAAAACGTCAATCCACCACGGCTAAACTACGCATCAACTTCTGATGGCATAAATGTTGGATAATCCCAAGCAACATTAAAAAAATAAAAATTATGAAAACGAACGTAGTAAAACACCAGTTGGAACGATTCGGAATTTTGGCACTTACTTTCTTATTTAGTGTCATGGCCTTCGCACAGGATGCGGCTCCGGGCTTGGATGTAGATGTTACCACTACTAAAACCACTACTACAGAAGAATGGTTTACCAATCCGCTGTACTGGGTAGTAGGAGCATTGCTCCTCATTATCCTGATCGCCGTAGTAGCACGCGGTAATCGTGGAGACCGCACCGCACCTTAATAATTGTAAAACTGCTTCTAAACGGAAGCAGTTTTTTTTCGCAGATACTCCAGTATCTTCCAGGCGAAGGCGTCCAGTCTTTTCAGAATCCAGGCAATCGCAACCGCCAACATGATGTTCAAAGCAAAGATAAGAACCACCAGTATGCCCCACGAGATATCGGTTTTTAGCCGGACAACGACAAAATAAATTAGAGAAGAACTCATGCCCTGTGCGAAATAATAAAAGATCGCGTTTTTCCCGATTGATGTAATAAAGTTATTCTTTCCAATTTTCAGGCGGTTGTACAAAACAAGAAGTGTCAATAGTGAAAAACTACACCAAAAAATGTACAGCAGTTTCGGCGGAAACTTGGCTTTGTTCATTTTTAAAAATAATTCTGCGCCGTAATTCCAGAATAAAAAAACCAAGACAGCAGCGAGAACTCCGTAGAGAATCGGAATCCAACGGGCGGGAATTTTCTTCCCTTTCAGTTGATGGGCCACGAGAAATACGCCCAGATAAAACGCGACATAGCCTACTTGTCCGGTCGGATAATAGTGCGGGAATACATTAAATAAGACCGTAAGGCCGAAACAAATGGCAATAAACCAATTAAGATGTTTCGGAAAAAACCTCAGTACGAGCACGCCAAAAACGGTAAGGATAAAATAAACTTTCAGATACCAGAAACTTCCCATCACTACCGGAAACGTGTCCGCATTGGTGTACTGATGCAGATACCAGTTACCCAGATTTTGCCATTGCGGAACATCGGACAGACTTCGTGGGACGTATTTCGTACCAAATGTGCTGTAGAATTCCTGCATCCAACCCAGGCCGAACAGATTTAGGCCAAAAACTTTAAATAAATAATCTAAAAAGAAAAGAAACGTAATAAAGATCATGTAGGTGATCTGCAACTTCAACAGTCGGTAGAATGTTTTTTCGACATTATTTCCGGACGTAAGTCCGCTCAGCGCATAAAACAACGGGACATCAATAAGAAGCGAAAGTACGCGGAGTTCGGTAGGCACATAAAACTGCCCTGACCAAAAAACGGTATGGATAAAAATAACAGAGAGGGTGGCAAAACCCTTGGCAAAGTCGATGTAGAGATCTCGTTTCATAAATTCCGGATGATGCTGTAAATGTAAATAAAATTAAAATTCACAATAAAAAAGACAAAGCCGTAGCTCTGTCTCTTCTGTGAAAATATGAATGTGTGGTTAAGGTTAGTCCAATTGTTTCCATTCTTCGGCGCCAATTCTGCCTTCCTGGATGTCCTTGAGCTCTTCAAGATAACGTTGCATGTAGGCATCCAATTCTGCGAATTCCGCGTTTTGGCTGTTGCGGTAAGTTCCGTTCAGCACGCCGTTATAATAATAGAAGAAATTATAATCGAAATCCTTCGCCGAAAGATTGTACTGTCCCAATAGGAAACCAAGACGGACAGCCGAGCGTCGCTGCGCAGGCGTACCGTGGTGTCCCGGATTGGTGGTGCCATAGTCGCCAATGCTTTTTGCAAATTCATAAGCAGCTGCGATAGCCGCAAAAGAGGACTGGTTATAGCCATTCGGACGACGCAGATAATATCCAGCGAAACCGTCTGCTTCCAGTTCATGAGCGCGCGCAGTAGATTCGGTAACCGACGGAATCTTGAAAATATACTGAAGCTGGTGCCCGTATTCGTGCGCCAGGATCATTGCGTTCACTATATTTCCACCTTTGGCCTTAGCATCATAATAAATTGCATAGCCGTAATAAATTTTTCCTGTGGAATAGGAAATTGCATTATAGGTAGAATTCTGGTTGGACGGGTCGCTCACAAAGCGCAGCGTCGGTGCGCTACGGCCCCAAAGTCCTGCAATTTTGGTGTTTTGTGCCACCATAAAGTTGGTATCGGTGCTGCTGGTAAGACCGGTTTTCAGCACCGCACTGCTTGCCCAGTTGCCGTCGACGTAGGAGCAGCTGAGATCTGAAGCTCCCGGCTGTTCTGGCTGGAGTGCAGAGATATTTTCCGTTTCTGCCATCGGATCGCGGTCTTCCGCGGTACAGGCTGCTAGGGTAAAAGAGATCGCCGCTGCTAAGAAGTAACATTTTGTGAATTTGGCATTCATTTAAGCTATATTTAATGGTTAGTGTTGCTAAAGTATATAAATATTAAATTTTATGCAATAGAGCAAGCAGAAAAAACAAATAAAGTTTAAAAATAAAAATCAGCCGAAGCAGTGTGGATAACAAATATTTTTATATCTTTGCACCTCGAATTAACTAAACAAAATTTATAAACAATGTTTGCAATTGTAGAAATAGCAGGGCTTCAATATAAAGTTGAGCAAGACCAAAAGCTGTTTGTGAACCGTTTGAAAGGAGACAAAGGAGGTAAAATTTCTTTCGATAAAGTGCTTCTTACCGTGAACGGAACCACCACAGTAGGCGCCCCGGCTGTAAGCGGTATCACCGTAGATGCCGAAATCCTGGATCACGTGAAAGCGGATAAAGTAATCGTCTTCAAAAAGAAAAGAAGAAAAGGATACGAAAAGAAAAACGGACACAGACAATCTTTAACTCAAATTCAGATCACAGGAATTACGGGTTTTGATAATAATAAGTCTGACAAGAAAGCGGCTCCAAAAGCAACTAAAGAAAC
This sequence comes from Flavobacteriales bacterium UBA6693, assembly GCA_002454815.1. GTDB lineage: Bacteria > Bacteroidota > Bacteroidia > Flavobacteriales > Weeksellaceae > Kaistella. Next base: position 161,353 of record DKJL01000006.1, on the reverse strand, counting down.
TGCTGAGGTAGCGCGGGAAACAGAAAATACATCAAACAGCGAAAGCGCTGAATAATTTTAAACCAAAAAACCTTATAATACAATGGCACATAAGAAAGGAGTTGGTAGTTCCAAAAACGGTAGAGAATCGCACTCCAAAAGATTGGGTGTAAAGATTTTCGGAGGACAGGAAGCAATCGCCGGAAACATCATCGTGAGACAACGCGGTACGCAGCACCACCCGGGTGAAAACGTGGGCATGGGCAAAGACCACACGCTGCACGCTTTGGTAGACGGTAAAGTAGTTTTCAGAAAGAAAGCAAACGACAGATCATTTGTATCTATCGAGCCGAATGCTTAATTAAAGCGTTTTAATAAAAGTAAAATCCCAATCGCAAGGTTGGGATTTTTTGTTTAGAATAATCGAAAGAATGATTTTCTATTTTTGATCTAAATAATCGCGGATTTTCTCTTTCGGCAATAAATCCAGCAGCTTGTTCACGTCAATAATTTTATGTTTATCCAAAATACTTTCTATCGCTTTTGCCGCATCGGGATAATTGATGAGCCGCTCCAGCAGACCATAGACGTTCACCATTTTTTTATGCGTGTTCTCTGCATCGCCGCCAAACCACGAGCCATTAAAATGATGACTGACGTAATTGCGCGGTAGATCCTGCGAAAAATATACCGATGGATAAAGGGTTACCTCATGCTTCAACTGTTGTATCGTATCGCTGTAGCGGTTGGCGCCGTATTCTTTTTCCAGCATTTCTGAAAATATATCCGTGTTGATACGTTCCACAAAACCGGGTTGACGCTGATAATAATCCATAAAATCTTTTGCCAGCTGATGCTTCGGTTCGGCCATCCAAAACGCGGAGTAGGGAACCCCTTTCACCTCAAAGCCGCAAATGGCACGTTCTTCCAGAAACTCATCCAGCGGCAGTTTCAGCTCCATATCCGTGTCCATGTAAATCCCGCCGTGCTCATACATTACTTTGCTGCGCACATAATCGGAAACGAAAGCCCATTTCCCCTGCTCAAAAGCTTCTTTCACATACGCGTTATCTTCCAGCGGCGAATTGGTTTCGTTCCATTCAATAATCTCGAAGTCGGGATGGATTTTTTTCCAGGAAGCGATACAGTGTTGGGCAAGTTCATGCTTTTCGTGGCCGCCAAACCAGCAGTAATGAATCTTTTTAGGAATCATGATCGTATTCTTATTTAAATTAAAGTAAAAAACAGATGCGCCCAAAGCGCCTTTGCATGCTGCAAATTCTGCACCTAAAAATTGGATCTCGCCCGCACCGTTTAATTCAGTTATAAATTTAATGGTAATTTTAACGATCTAAATTTCCTGATGATGACCTGCGCAAGATGGACCTCCCTGCTGCTGCTTTTATTCTTAAATACTGTTATGGCACAAACCGACTCCCGTTACCAACCCAAAAAATATGTTGAAATCCAGCATCCTGATTGGGTGAAAAATGCGACCCTTTATGAACTGAACGTTCGGCAGTTTTCTACTCAGGGAACTTTTAAAGAAGTGGAAAAACAGCTTCCCCGTTTGCGGAAAATGGGAATCAAGATTATTTGGCTTATGCCCGTGCAGCCGATTGGTGTCGTCAACCGGAAAGGAACTTTGGGAAGTTATTATTCCGTAAAAGATTATTTAGCGGTCAACCCTGAATTTGGCACCGAGCAGGATTTCCGTCATTTGGTAAAAGCCATCCACGATCAGGGGATGTATGTGATTATCGATTGGGTTGCCAATCACAGCAGCTGGGACAACGATTTGGCAAAACAACACCCGGAATGGTACAGCAAAACGCGGGACGGAAAATTTCAGTCTACGCCGTGGCGCGATTATGATGATATCATCGATTTTGATTACAGCCAGCCCGGCCTGAGAAAATACATGACGGAAGCATTGAAGTTTTGGGTAAAAAATTACAATATCGATGGTTTTCGGTGTGATGTTGCAAGCTTTGTACCGCTCGATTTTTGGGAAAATGCCCGTGCTGAGCTGGACGGCATAAAACCCGTTTTCATGCTGGCCGAGGCAGAAGATAAAGAACTGCACCGAAAGGCTTTCGATGCCACCTATAACTGGACACTTTGGAATGTGCTGCACGCAATAGCAAAGCAGGATAAAAATGTAAAAATGCTGAGCGAAGGTTATATTGCTGAACATGTTTCCATTTTTCCGCGCGACGGCATCCGCATGAACTTCACCGACAATCACGACAAAAATTCCTGGGAAGGCACGCAGTATACTAATTTTGGTGCTGCGCTGCCCGCGGCGATCGTTTTCACTTCGCTGATGGATGGAATGCCGTTGATCTACAGCGGTCAGGAAGCCGGCCTGGATCGGTCTTTACAATTCTTCGAGCGCGACCCGATTGTCTGGAAATTCAGTGAAAATGAAAAGCTGTTCACTCAGCTTTTTAAGCTGAAACTCCGCAATCAGGCGTTGTGGAATGGCAGCGCGGGTGGCGAAATGATACGCATTATGAACGATGGGATGGACCAGGCAATCTCCTTTGTTAGAGAGAAAAATGGCGACAAAGTTTTGGTTTTTATGAATTTAAGCAAGATGCCTGTGCAGGTAAACTTTGATACTTCACTGGACGTTGGCGCGTATACCGATCTTTTTACAGGCGAAGAAAAAATTCTGGATGCGGATTTGACGCTGTCACTAAAACCTTGGGATTACGTGGTTCTATACCGAGGTAAATAAGTTTCTGCGAATGTGAATTAATATTTAATTAAAATAGTCGCCGGAGTTAAGTTTAGGATTTCTTTTAATTAAACCGCCAAATAATTGGTTTTCATCAGTGAAATTAAATTAAAATCAAAAAATTTAACACACACCAGCCCGGACAATAAATTCCCATTCATTTTACAACGGAAAGAAATACATTTTAAAAATGATTAAAAGTATTTTATTACCCGCGCTTACTTTTCAGATAAGCATCCCAACCCTGCGCATTCAGTTCTACAAGTTCATTGCTGCCGCGCGCTACGAGGTAATTTCCCTGTTCCAGATCTACAGCGTGACCGATGATTGTAAAGTCCGGATGATTTTTAATTTTGTCAAAGTCAGCAGGCGCGATAGTGAATAAAAGTTCATAATCTTCGCCGCCGTTCAGTGCGCACATCACGGGGTTTAGATTAAGTTCTTCCGCCGTCGAGATCGTCAACGAATCGAGCGGAATTTTCTCCTCATAAATCCGGAATCCGACTTTGCTCTGGTCAGAAAGATGCAGCGTTTCCGAAGACAAACCGTCCGAAACATCAATCATCGCAGTAGGATGGATTTCCAGCTCAGCAAGAATAGTTTTTATATCAGTTCGAGCTTCCGGTTTCAGCTGGCGCTGCAGAATGTAGTCGTAACCGTCCATCTCAGGCTGCATATTCGGATTCGCCAGAAAAACGGAATGCTCACGTTCCAGAATTTGCAATCCTAAATAAGCGCCTCCCAAATCGCCGGTTACTACCAGCAGATCGTTTGGCTGAGCACCGCTTCGACTCACGATTTTCTCCTTATTTTCCATCCCGACCGCCGTTATCGTAATCACCAGTCCCGAGTTGGAGCTGGTAGTATCACCACCCACCAGATCGACCTGATAATGTTTACAGGCAAGCGCAATCCCGGCGTAAATCTCCTCAAAAGCTTCGACCGGAAAACGGTTGGATGCCGCTACCGCGACAAGGATCTGCGTCGGTTTCGCATTCATCGCCGCAATATCACTCAGGTTTACCGCCACTGCTTTATAACCCAAATGTTTCAGCGGTACATAACCCAAATTAAAATGTACGCCTTCCGCCAAAATATCGGTGGAGATGACTACTTGTCGGCCTTCCGGCGCAATCACAGCGCAGTCATCGCCAACGCCAAGTTGAGACGAACTGTTTTCTAAACTAAAATGTTCGGTGAGGTGTTTTATCAGACCAAATTCGCCATAGGCAGAAACGGGCGTCAGGTTCGGGCTTTTATCTTCAAGCATAGGATTTTTATTGTCGGTTTGTAGCGGTTATTCCGCAGGTTTTTCATCTTTGCCTTTCCGCCACGTGAAGGTATTGCGTTTATGGAAAGGCTCCACATCCTGCGGTTTGAAGGGTAGATCTTTCAGGTCCTGCCGCGTCAGCGTTTTGATGTGTTCACCGGAATATTCCTGAAGCACTTCCAGCACGTCGTCCGGCGGCGTGGTAGATTTTCGCAGCATCGTATCGATCCAGACTCCCGTAGCTTCGGCCGTCGCGCAGTGTGTGCCATCGGGCAGGTAGAATTTGTGAACAAACTGATAAATGCTTGCGTCTCCCGACATTCCCGCAATTTCCGCCGTCACAAAAACGGTTTGGTCCGCGTAGATTTCTTTGAAGAAAGAATACCGTTCATGCAGAATTACCGGCCCTATGCCCCAGCGGCTCAGTTCCTTGAGACCCATTTTGTGGGTATTCATAAAAGCCATACGCGTTTGTGCGCAGTATTCCACGTACGAGGAGTTCGCCAGGTGTCGGTTCGCATCGATGTCACTCCATCGAACTTCAAATTTATAATGAAAATCAGCCATAGATGTATTTTTTTTTGGGCGCCTTTTTCCGCCTTCCGCTCCCAATCTTTTTGCCGAAGCGGCAAAAAGGATTTCCGCTCAAGTCGGGGCGCAGGTCCTTTTGTTTTAACGAAGACGTTTACACTTCGTAAAAATAAGCATTAAACGTGGTTTAGAAAAGTGGTATTTTTGCAATCTACCGCGCACTCACCGACATTATTCGGCAGCTGCGCTTCATTCCAGACTTTAGTCATATGATTAAAAAACAAATTATCATCGTTGGCGGTGGCGCCTCCGGATTCTTCTGCGCCGCCAATCTCGACGAGTCCAAATACCACGTTACCATCCTGGAGCAAAACAGCGACGTGCTGCAGAAAGTAAAAATCTCCGGCGGCGGGCGCTGCAATGTTACCCACGGCTGCTTCGATCCCAAAGAACTCGTGCAGTTTTATCCGCGCGGCAGCAAAGAACTGCTCAGCGTTTTCCACAAGTTTCAGCCGGCCGATATGATGGAATGGCTGCAGGAGCGCGGTGTCTGTGTAAATATCGAAAATGATCAGCGCGTTTTCCCCGAAAGCAATTCGTCGCAAACCATTATCGATCTGCTCACCGGCGAAGTACGCCGCAAGAATTTCGAGGTGCGGACCAAGCAGGTCGTTACCGAAATTCTGCAAACGGATTCGCATTTTACCGTACACACTTTGTCGGAAACATTTGAAGCAGATTATGTAATCTACACGACCGGAAGTGCCCCGAAGTCACTCAAAATTATACGCCAGCTTGGGCATACCGTGGTGGAGGCGGTGCCTTCGCTGTTTACCTTTAATATAAAAAATGACACTTTGCAGGATCTGATGGGTACCAGTTTCCCGTCTGCGGAGGTAAGTCTTCCCCAACTCAAAATGGAAGAATCAGGACCTTTATTAATCACCCATTGGGGATTGTCCGGTCCGGCAATTCTTAAGCTTTCTGCCTGGAAAGCACGGGAACTGGCTCAACTCAAATATAAGTTTGATATCGTCGTTAATTTTTTGGGTAGCGATGCGGAAGATGCTGAGAAGCAATTCACAGCCTATAGAGTCGCTAACCCGAAAAAAACGATTGGAAACGCCAGGATATTCGATATTACCAACCGTTTCTGGCACCGAATCCTTTTCCTCGCAAAAGTAGATTTAAATAAAAATATAGCTAACATCTCCACCGCTGAACTCCGGAGAATACTGGAATATCTCTGTGCAAACCGCATGAGCGTTACCGGGAAATCAACGTACAAAGATGAGTTTGTTACGGCAGGAGGTGTAGAAAGAAAGGAAATCAATTTCAAAACCATGCAATCGAAAGTTCTTCCGGATCTGTTTATTGCCGGTGAAGTAATTGATATTGATGCCATTACAGGCGGATTTAATTTCCAGGCATGCTGGAGTGAGGCTTGGCTTATTGCCCAGAAGCTCAACAGTACCGAACACTAGAGACGGCGGCACTTTTTAAAAATAAATTAAATTTGCTACATTTGAATAAAATTTTGAGAATGAAAAAGTTGTTAGCGATAAGTTTTTTTATTTTGATACTTGTTTCCTGCCAGACGCAGGTGGTAACGCCGCAAAAGCCGATTCGCAGTAATTCGCTGGATCTCTACACTACTTACAACATCCAGACGAATGATGCGCGCACGATGAAAGTAAAAGTGCTGAAGCAGGATGATACCAAGATTTATGGTAAACTAAAGTCCGGTGAAAACGTCGTAATTGAGAAAAAAGATGTTCGTGAGGTGAAAAAATTCAACGTGGTTTCCTCTGTCTTTGTAGCGTTAGCTGCCGTAGCTGCTGTTATTCTGATACCGATCTAAAACGATAGTTTAATTAAAAAAACAAGAGAGCCTCCGTACGGAAGCTCTTTTTTATTTGAAGAGACGGCCTACAATTTTACCGATTTCGACAAAATCGTGGGCGCTGCTGATATCGCGGATATCGCGCTGTGCCCGTTCTGTATCGGTGTAAGACGGATAAACAAGCAGGAAATTGCGGTTGCTGCAGCGCTCGGTTAGATAATCCGGCAATTGGTTCATCTGCGGGACGTAAGAAATCATTCCCCGTTGAGCCATAAAGATAATCAACGCGTCGTTTTCTTTCATTTTCGCGGCAAGTTTATCGAGTTCATTCCAACTATTAAAGATAATGAAGCTGGCCTCGATATTCACTTTTTTGCGGATATTCTCGATAATAGCAATGGTAGCATCAGTGCCGTAAAATTCTATTTTGGAGCTGGAGTTGCGTGCAATATTCCATACTTTTAGCAAAGAATGGAAGAAACCGACTTCTTTATCCGCATTTTCGGAGAGAATAACAATGTACCGCTGAATGGTGGCCGCCGGTTGCGCCGCATAATAAACCATTAAGTTAGCTTCATTATTTTTCAGGTAGCCGCTGTAGAGGTTATAAACGAAACTTGGTGAAAAGCCTTTCTCATCGCTGATACCGATCATAAGATCAGTAACGGAGTATTCTTTAATTACATTGCTGATGCCGCCGATAACATCCGTATCATAGCGCGTGAGCGGCGTAATTTTCGTGTCGGCCGCCGCGCCGGTAGAAACTGCCAGTTCCAGTATTTTTTCGGCATTCTTTTTAGAAGAGTCATTCTTTTCTTCATTAATGATGTTGACGGCAAAAACATTATCCTTCTCCGTTTTCGAACGGATTAACAATGCTAGGCTTGTCATCGGATCCACGGTGGTGATATCGTTGATTGCCATCAGAATATTCTCAACCTCGGGGTTGGTGTCAGCCAGCGTATTTTCATTTTCCGCCTTGATGAGATCTTCCGAGTTTTTCTGTGTGACAAATGACGAAATCGTACACGAAACCAGGATGAGCAGAATACTCCCGTTCAGCACACTTTCGTTCAGCAATCGGATGGGTTCTCCCAAATCGGTTTCGCCAATGATTATGTTATATCCGACGGTAACAGTCGCCAGCGTGGCGGCTGCAGAAGCGGAACTTAGCCCGAAAATAATGCCACCTTCAGGTTTGGTGTAGCCGAATGTTTTTTGTGTAGCCATCGAGGCCAGATATTTGCCGCCTATCGAAATCAGCATCATCAGTCCGGCTACTTTAATAGTCTCAAAATCTTTGAAAAACACTTTAAAATCAATCAACATACCGACGCTGATCAGGAAAAAAGGAATAAAGATGGCGTTTCCGACAAATTCCACGCGGTTCATCAGTGAGGAAGTATATGGGATCAGACGGTTCAGCGCAAGTCCGGCGAGGAAGGCGCCGATAATCGCTTCAATTCCCGCAAGTTCTGCGAGGAGGGCAGCAAAATAAATCATCACCAGAACAAATATATACTGCGAGATCTTATCACTGACTTTCTTGAAAAACCACCGCGCTATCAGCGGAAATCCGACCAGTACAGCGAGTGCAAACAATACGATGCCCACGGAAAGTTTTGTCCAGAAAGCCGCATTGACTTCTCCCGTTGTCATTCCGACTACTATCGCCAGTACAAGCAGCGCTAGAATATCGGTAATGACGGTTCCGCCGACGGTAATGTTTACGGCGCGGTTGCGCGCAATTCCGAGTTTGCTTACCAAAGGGTAGGAAATTAAAGTATGAGAAGAAAATAAACTCGCAAACAGGAAGGACGTCAGCCAGTTATATTCCAGAATAAAATGTGCCGTGGCAATCCCAAAGATAAAAGGTATAACAAAGGTATAACCACCAAAAGCAAGACTTTTCCATTTGTTCTTCTTGAATTCGGCTAAATCGATCTCGAGGCCGGCGAGAAACATAATATAAAGCAAACCGGTGGTCCCGGTGACCACGATGCTGCTGTCGCGCGTAAGGACATTCAAACCATTGGGACCGATAACGGCACCACCGATAATGAGTCCGAGCAGATGCGGAACTTTAATTTTGTTGAGCAGTAACGGCGCCGACAAAATGATAATCAGCACGACGAGGAACTTCAGTACAGGATCTTCTAGTGGAAGATCGAACTGGCCGACTTTTAATAAAGTGAGCATACGTTAGTTTTTGATTTTTTCTAAGTCAATAGAGAATTTCGACGTGCAGCTGGTGCCAGTGAAAGTGCGCACGCCTTTAATCCGTTCCGAAGGTTCGTCGGGCAATTGCAGGATAATTTCTGAATTATTGGGATTACCGCTGCTGTGGTCTGCTGCCAGCTTTAGTTCTTTTCCTTCCACTTTCACGGTGTAGTTCCTCTCGCCGCCCGTTTTGTTTATAATTTTTACGTTTTGATCCGAGAAGAACCAAATGTCGTTGCGCTGATCGCCGATGACGTGTTCGGAACAGTCGGACTCGGTGCAGATCATTTTCCCGTTCCATTTGCCTGAAACGTATTCAGGGATTTGTGAAGTGATGACGAGTGTGTCCATTTCGGGGAGGGTATTCAGGCTGTCGCGCAATTGTTTCAGGGTTTCGTACTCCTGTAATTTTGCCGCGAATTCGCGCTCGCGAACCTGCAAAGCATTTTCTCTTTCCTCCAGTTGTTTTTCTTTCTCAGGGTTTTCACAGGACAAAAGTAAGAGACAAAAAATTGCGCTAAGATATATAGGTAGCTTCATCATGTAGTATTTGAGTAATTTTAAAAGTACCAAAAAAAATCCGGACCTCAAAGAATCCGGAATTTACTTGCGGCAGCGCGCGCTATTCTTTCATTGTCGCAATAACGTCGATACCGCCTTTTGTTTTTTGCCCAATAGCGCAGAGAATTTCCGCATCAAGCGGTAAAAATACATCCATGCGCGAACCAAATTTAATAAAACCGAACTCGTGGCCGGCTTTTGCAGCATCTCCTTCGTTGCAGCGGAAAACAATACGGCGCGCTACATACCCTGCAATCTGCCGGAAAACTACTTTATGATTGGTCACACTTTCTACGGCAACCGTGGTACGCTCATTTTGAGTCGATGATTTTTCATGCCAGGCAACGAGATACTTACCGGGATGGTATTTTTTATAGATCACCGTACCGGAAACAGGATATCGGCAAATATGTACATTTAGCGGCGACATAAAAATGGAGATCTGTATTGCCGGACCTTTGATGAATTCATTTTCCTCCACTTCTTTTATCATCACGACTTTGCCGTCTACCGGCGCGATTACATTCTCTTTGTGATCAAGGATATCGCGGTTGGGCACGCGGAAGAACCAGAAAATAAGCCCGTAGATAACGAGAGTCGGGATCACGATAACGAGTCCCCACATCTTGAGATAGTACACCGACAGAATGCTGATAACGGCGAAAACCAAACTCGATACGATGAGCGTTCCCTTCGATTCTTTATGCAATTTCATTTTTATAGTAATTTTTCTAATACAAAGTAAAGGTACACCATCGGCGCACAGATAATGAAGCTGTCCAGCCGATCGAGGATTCCGCCGTGGCCGGGAATGATATTTCCGGAATCTTTGACGGCAAAAGTGCGCTTGAGCTGGCTTTCTACCAAGTCGCCGGCTGGTGCGAACACGGAAACTAAAAGGCCTACGATAATGAAGTTGCCACGCAGATCGGGAAAACTGTTTTCGATAAAATAACCCAAAATAATGGTAAAGAATACTCCGCCGGCAAACCCTTCCCAGGTTTTTTTGGGAGAAATGGTGGGAGCCATCTTATGTTTACCCAAAAATTTACCCGTAAAATAAGCAAAGGTGTCGCTGCTCCAGATCAGCAAAAAAAGGAAAAATACTTCCAGAGAGAAGGTATTTTCCAAAACAGAAAATTTGGGTAAACCTAAGGCAAAACTGAAAGGCAAAGCGGTGTAAACGACGGTAAATATGAGCTTGCCGTTTTCGTAGTAGAGTTCTTTGGAAAATTTGAATAAAGTAACGACCGCAATAACGATAAGCGAAAGCGCTAGAATTTCGGATAAATTGAAATTAAAATAAAAGCTGCGGTTAAAATATCGCTTGGAGAATTGATAAAAGACAAAAATAAGTAAAGGAAAAACGACCCATTTTTCCCAGCTTTTTGGGCTGAATTTCATAATCCGGACGCACTCCCAAGCGCCGACAAACAAGAAGAAAGTAATCAGACCGTAGTAGAGATCCTGCTGTTTCACAAGTCCCGGCGAGATGGCATTGGTCCACTCGGCGCCGAGCGGTGTGGTACAGAAAATTACCAGAAAGCCGTAAAGAGCACCACCGAAAAGGCGAAGAACCAAATTTTTATCCAAAATAATTACTTAAATAAGAAGCGTCACAAAGGCGACGCTGTGCATTGCTGCGAGGTTTTTAATCTTCCAGCAAAAGTAAGAAAAGTTTTGTATTATCCTTGTTGGGCGTGTCGAGTTTGGAGTTGCTTCCACTGATGGATGTAAGATTACGGATATTACCGTTGCGCTTGATCTTGCTCATGGCATCGTTCAGGTTGGTGACGATCTGCGAAACATTAGCCATAATCACAATTTTTTGCGGTAACCGCGAAGAATGATAATGGAGTATGTTATTGTGCGACAGCATGATGCGGCCGTCGAAAGCAATAAGATATTCGCAGGTGATAAAAGCGCAGTCGTTGAAAAGTTCCAGGTTCGGCGTATAAGGAACATCGACAACGTCCAGAAAGTTTTTGAGTTCCTGATCCCAACAGAAAACAGACTTTATCTGTTCCAGTTTCAGGATGTGGTTGAGTGTCTGAAGCGCTTCGGCCTCGTCTGCACAATAATTAAAGAAACCGCCGGAATGCGTGAAGAGTTGGGCAAACTTGTAATCCAAATCTGCATTTTTGAGCTGATCACCAATTTTGATCAGATCCTGAGTTTCATCCTCTTCCTGTTGGGTGAAAATTTTTCCGACTATTTTCTTAAATAAACTCAATTTAATAGGGTTATAAGACTGTTAAACAAAAATAAAGATATTTTATGAACAATCGGCTTATAAAGAATCCTGAATACCGGCGCAAAACCGATATTCAGGATTTTTTACTGTGTTTCTAAAGTTGTGTGCCAGATTCCGGCGCTACAATGACGGGCTCTTCCTCCGGTGTTTCTCCTTTGTGCGTGTTGGAAACCGGATGCTCTGTCAGTTCCGGATCCCAGGCACGCTTGCCGAAAATTTCTTCAAGGTCTTCTCTAAAGATTACTTCCTTCTCCAGCAACTTTGCGGCCAGCGCGTCCAGCTTGTCTTTATTCTCGGTGAGAATGCGCAGCGCACGCTGATATTGAGTTTCAATAATTTTAGAAATTTCTTCGTCGATCATTTTCGCGGTTTGATCGGAGTAAGGTTTACCGAAACTGTATTCAGATTGTCCTGAACTGTCATAGTAAGAAATATTCCCCAATTTATCGTTGAGTCCGTAGATCGTTACCATTGCCTGCGCCTGCTTTGTAACACGCTCCAGGTCGGAAAGTGCACCGGTGGAAATATTTCCGAAGATAACCTGTTCTGCGGCACGTCCGCCCAAAGTAGCACAAAGCTCATCGTGCATTTGCTCCGTCGTGGTGAGCTGTCGTTCTTCCGGCAAATACCAGGCGGCGCCTAAGGAGCGGCCGCGCGGAACGATAGTTACTTTCAACAAAGGAGCAGCGTGTTCCACCAACCAGGAAATGGTGGCATGGCCCGCTTCGTGGTACGCCACGCGACGTTTTTCTGAAGGTTTAATGGCTTTATTCTTTTTCTCCAGTCCACCGATAATTCGGTCTACCGCATCCAGGAAATCCTGTTTTGTGACGGCTTCATGTGAGTTTCTGGCAGCGATCAGTGCTGCCTCATTACACACATTGGCAATATCTGCACCGCTAAAGCCTGGCGTTTGTTTTGCCAAAAATTCACGGTCGATATTGGGTTCCAGTTTAATTTTAGCCAGGTGCACGTCGAATATCTCGCGTCGCTCGTGCAGTTCAGGAAGATCAACGTAAATAGAACGGTCAAATCGTCCGGCACGCATAAGTGCTTTATCCAAAATATCCGCGCGGTTGGTCGCCGCCATCACGATAACGTTGGTATCGGTACCGAAACCGTCCATTTCTGTCAGTAATTGATTCAGCGTATTTTCGCGTTCATCGTTTCCACCGGTCATATTACCTTTTCCACGCGCACGGCCGATGGCATCGATCTCGTCGATAAAGATAATGGCAGGGGATTTAGCTTTTGCCTGTGCAAAAAGATCGCGCACACGGGAAGCACCTACGCCGACGAACATCTCCACAAAATCCGATCCGGACAGTGAGAAAAACGGCACTTTGGCTTCGCCGGCCACGGCTTTGGCCAGGAGGGTTTTCCCGGTTCCCGGAGGCCCTACAAGCAGTACACCTTTCGGAATTTTACCGCCGAGTTTCGTATATTTTTCTGAATTTTTCAAAAAGTCAACGACTTCCTGAACTTCTTCTTTAGCGCCTTCCAGCCCGGCAACATCCTTGAAGGTCACCTGAACTTTATCTTTTTCGTCGAAGAGTTTGGCTTTGGATTTTCCGATTGAGAAAATCTGTCCGCCGGCTCCACCGCCACCGCCGCCCATCATCTTGCGGAAGATGACGAAATAGAACAGCGCCATAATGGCAATCCAAAACAGGGCTGTAAAGAGCAGCTCGGTCATTGGGTTTTTGCCCATACCGTAGTCTTTTTTGGTGGTCACTGCAGGATTTTCACTTTTGATGGTATCAAATTTTTCCAGAAAAAGCTGCAGGTCTCCGTAGCTGAGTGTATAATCGGGTTTTGGTGAAAAATCAAATGCAGAAAAAGGGCTGCGCTGTGCCGCCACTTCTTTGGTAGAGCGTTCGGCTTTTGCTGCTTTGGTCAGAAATACATCTGCTTTTTCTGTGTCTTTATAGATGAGTACATTATCTATTTTTCCCTGCTCCATCAGTTGGTAGAAGCCTTCCTCGTCCAGCGTATTGGCGCTGGAATCTCCGTTCATATTGGAGAAGAAAAAGAGCACCACCGCTACGATGACGATCGGGAAAAACCAGTTGAATCCTTTATTATTGTTCATAGGTATGATAAAAATTGTGACGAAACAATGCTTCCGTCAACTGCTGTAGTTATTATTCGATTTTGGTGATGATTGCGTCGCCCCAGAGTTCCTCGATTTCGTAGTACTCGCGGGTTTGCCGCTGGAAAACGTGTACCACGACGGATACATAATCCAACAGCACCCACAGGGCATTTTCCGTACCTTCTACATGCCACGGGCGGTCCTGAAGTTCATTTCGTACTTTCTTTTCGATGTTTCCGGCGATCGCAGAAACCTGGGTGTTGGAGTTTCCGGTACAGATAACAAAAGTTTGTGCAACGGAGTTTTCTATCTTAGAGAGATCGAAGATCATGACGTCTTCGCCTTTAGTATCTTGTATTGCTGCTACGATGGTGTCGATCAGCAGTTGCTTTTCTACGGTTTTATTCATTAAAATTTTTGTATTGTCTGCAAATTTATTGTTTTTTTATTTAAATTATCCCACATTTACGCCTATGTCGTCTTAAAGTTTTCATAAATGAACAGCTTATTTTACCGCTCACAATGCGCCTCCACGCAGGATGAGATTTTTCATTATTTCTCGGCGAAAAATCCAGTGCCCACCGCGGTTTATACTTTTAATCAAACCAAAGGCAAAGGGCAATACGGAAATTCGTGGGAAAGCGGTGCCGGTCTTAATCTCGCGTATTCTCTGGCTGTGCCGGTGGACCGTGCAACGCTGCCGGCACATCTGTTCAATTTTCGTACCGCGCAGCTGCTGGCCGAATTTGTAGCCAATTTGACGCTTGCACCCGCCGCGATTAAGTGGCCCAACGACCTTATAATTAAAGATAAAAAGGTTTCGGGCCTGCTGATAGAACGCCGTACGCTCGACGCGGTGCCGTGTTATATTGTCGGAATTGGATTGAATGTGCTTCAGACAAATTTCGACAATTTACCTAAAGCAGCTTCTCTGTTCACGCAAACCGGCCTGAAACCCGACTTAAAATCCCTGACCGGGGATTTGCACAATTGGCTTTCGGAGAATTTACTTCAGCCTGTTCCGGCGGAAGAAGTATTGCGCCACATCAACGCCTCACTTTATCGCAAAGATGTGATCTCAGTTTTCGAAATAAAAAATATAAGACAAAATGGCATTATCCGTAGTGTCGAGGCCGACGGGAGATTATGCGTAGAACTGGAAGAAGACGGTCTTTCCCATTTTTCGCATAAAGAACTGGAAATGCTTTACTGATTAGCCCGCCGAAAATACAGCCACAAGGCGATTGGACCAAACACCATATTCGGCAGCCACATCGCAACCATCGGAGTCAGTGTTCTGTTTTCAGAAACTACTTTCAGCGCTTCAAACGAAAATACAAAAACGAAGGCCAGTGCAATACCGATTGCGAGGTTCACGCCGAGGCCGCCACGCTTTTTTTCCGACGCTAGGGCAAGGCCCAGAAACGTAAGTATAATGACAGAAAAAGGCATGGAGGTGCGCTGATAAAGTTCGTTCAAATAAGTGTTAAGATTTGCGTTACCTTTTTCCTGTTCACGGTGAATGAAAGTAAGCAATTCCGGCGTCGTTTTATTCTGTCCCAAAAGTACATCAGGAAAAAGTTCTTCCGGCGGCAGGCCAAAGTTTTTCGTAATGGTATTGCCGTCTTTCAGTTTTTCGGTTCCATTTTTCAGGAAGGTTTTCTCAAGAAAATTGCTCATCACGAAATGCCGTTCTTTGGCTTCCCAGGAAAAATCGGCGGCGTTAAGTTGGTAGAGCAAATTCCGCTTGGCGTCGAACTTTTGATACAGAAAACCGGAGCCACGTTTTTCGCGTTTATTATAACTTTTAATGAAAATATATTCCGTCTTGGAAAGCTGTGTGGCAACCTCCGAACTTCCCGTGAATTCTGCACGGTTTTTCGCATTATAAGTGTAGGGTTCGAGTTCGTTTTTTTTAATATTCGCAATGGGCAATACGAAATGATTAACGAGCAAAGCGGCCACCGCGATAAGCCCCGATGTAATAAAGTAGGGACGCGCAAAACGGTGAAAACTCGCACCAGAACTGATTATAGCTACAATCTCTGTATTATTGGCGATTTTTGAAGTGAAGAATATTACCGAAATAAAAACCAGAATCGACATGAAGGTGATGATCAGATTCACGATCCAGAACGGATAAAAATTCACCAAAAATTCACCGACTGTAAACCCGTTGGATTCTATCCGTGGTGCTTTTGCCTGAACGTCAATTACCAAAACAATAATACTGAGCAGGCCCAGCATAAAACCGAACGTGCCCAGATATTTTTTGATAATATAAACGTCAATAATTTTCATGCAGTAAGAAATTATTGTTTACAAACGCTGTTTGAGGTTAGGGATAACCGATTTCTTCCACTCGTAAAAATCGCCTGCCACGAGGTGCTGACGCGCAACTCGAACCAGATCCAGATAAAAAGCAAGGTTATGAACGGATGCAATCTGCTTGCCCAAATATTCCTTTGCTACAAACAAATGCCTTACATACGCTTTGGAATACTGGTGGTCCACATAGCTCGTTCCCATCTCGTCCAGCGGCGAGAAATCAGCCTTCCACTTCTCGTTTTTCATGTTCATCACGCCATTCCAGGTGAAAAGCATTGCGTTTCTGGCATTTCGGGTTGGCATTACACAATCCATCATATCAACGCCGAGGCCGATGGATTCCAATATGTTCCACGGCGTTCCCACACCCATTAGATAGCGGGGTTTATCTTTCGGCAAAATGTCGGTAACCTCGTCGGTGATGCGGTACATTTCTTCCTCCGGTTCGCCCACAGACAATCCGCCGATGGCGTTTCCGGCCGCGTTCTGTTCCGAAATGAATTCCGCAGATATTTTGCGAAGATCAGAATAAGTGGACCCCTGAACAATGGGGAAAAGGTTTTGTTTGTGCCCGTACAGTTCCGGATTTTCATCCGTCCAGGCGATACAGCGCTTCAGCCAACGGTGCGTCATTTCCATTGAATCTTTTGCGAGATTGTAGTCGCACGGATACGGCGTACATTCATCAAAGGCCATAAAAATATCAGCGCCTATCTGGCGTTGAATTTCCATGGATTTTTCCGGCGAAATAAAGTGCGTACTGCCGTCAATATGCGATTTGAATTTCACTCCCTCTTCGGTCAGTTTGCGGGATTTAGATAAAGAAAAAACCTGGTACCCACCGGAATCGGTGAGGATAGGTAAGTCCCAGTTCATAAAACGGTGCAGTCCTCCCGCGGCCTGCATGACATCCATCGTCGGTCGAAGATTCAGGTGGTAGGTATTGCCCAGAATGATCTGGGCGCCGATGTCTTCTTTGAGTTCGCGCTGATGCACGGTTTTAACCGAAGCTACCGTGCCGACGGGCATGAAGATCGGGGTTTCGATGGTGCCGTGGTCAGTGCTGATAGTGCCGGCTCTGGCTTTTCCGCCGGTGGTATTATTAATTGTGAAAAATTCGGACATAATTTATCTTTCAAATACAGGAACGTTCCTGTCCTCTTTAAGTTGTTTTTCGATGTATTCTTTGGCTTTGGGATTTTTATCCAGCACGATTTTCTGCGCGCGCGTGAGGATCGCGTTCATGTCGCCGCTCGCGACATAATATTTAAAACTGTCAGAAAAATCCTGGCCTTTTATTTTTTTTTGTTGAAGGGCATAGCGTGTGGCGTTATCGAGGTTTGCGTTTTCGGTAATGGAACCGAGGTTCTCGTTGATTGCAAATTCAGCAATCAGCTCAGCCATCGTATCCTTCGGTACTAAATGTTTTGGCGGATCGATCAGTTCCGTGCAGCCCGTTAAAGCAATGGTCAACAGAAGAAATATCCATCTTTTCATAACGTGCCGATTATTGATTTCCATTTCAGACTCAGGACACCGAAAACGGCTTCGTGAATAATCCCGCCGTTCATCTTGCTGGTGCCAAGTTCCCGGTTTGTGAAAATAATCGGGACCTCGACGATCCTGAATCCTTTTTTATAGGCTCTGAATTTCATTTCAACCTGAAATCCGTAGCCTTTAAATTTAATTTTATCCAATCCGATTTCTTCCAGAACACGTCGGGAAAAGCACACAAAACCTGCCGTCGTATCGTGCACGGGAATGCCGAGAATCAGCCGCACGTATTTGGACGCAAAATAGGAAAGCAGAACTCTCCCCATGGGCCAGTTCACGACATTCACGCCGCGCGAATAACGCGAACCAACGCTCATGTCGGCGTTTTCGCAGGCCTGATAAAGACGGATTAAATCCTGCGGATTGTGCGAGAAATCGGCATCCATTTCGAAAATGTAATCATAGTCCCGCGAAAGTGCCCAGCGGAAACCGTGGATATATGCCTTACCCAGTCCATCTTTCACATGGCGAACGCTTAGATGAAGATGTGCCGGAAACTGTTGCTGCAGGCGCTGCACTGCGTGTGCTGTGCCGTCAGGCGAGGAATCATCGACCACCAAAACATGGAAATCCTCATTAAGACCTAATACGGCCAGAATGATTTTTTCAATATTTTCGATTTCATTATAAGTAGGAATGATGACGAGTTTCTTCATCCAAAATTTTAATGTGCAAAGATAAACTTTTCCCCCTTTACTTTCAGCAGAGGAAACGCTTTCCCGACTTGTAATATTGTGGTGAATATCACTACTTTTGCAAAAAAATTACGAGGTGGTAAGAATCGTTCAGCAACATGATTGGGTAGTTTTCATCGTCACCGGCTGTATTTTGCTGTACGTTTTTATGCTGCTGTATCTGCACCGAGACTCCTCGGTACGCGTCTTTCTCGCAGAGGAATTCGCCGACGCGCCTAATAATTTGCTGACTTGGATAATTGTTGGTTTCGTCTTCGTTCTGTCATTGTCTACGCTGATATCACAAATGGTACCCGTAGTGCCCAACGCAATCAGGGGGATGCAACTGTTTGGTTATGAATTGAATAAGTTCGGTTTTACCTTTTGGGTTTTATTGCTTTTTTTTACGATTCGGAGCCTTTTTACGTATCTTTTTCTTTCTGCCGCGGGCGCCGCGCACCGGTGGCCTTACGTTCAGTTTGCCGCCTCAAAGTTCTATTTTATCGTTTCCGTGGTGGTGATGATTACGACGATCGTTCATTATTATTTTAATGTTGATCCGTGGCAAGCCTACGATTATTATTTCGGTGGATTTCTGGTTATTTTGTTAATGAAAATAGCGCTGTATATCGCTTCACCACAGCATATTCTGCCCATAAAATGGTATTATAAATTTTTGTATATTTGCACCCTCCAAATTGCACCCGTGTTGGCGGTTTGGAGTGTACTTTATTTTTAATAAAAAACGATGATGAAAATTAAATCTATACTGGTCTCCCAGCCGGCGCCGAACGAATCTTCGCCGTATCTGGAAATCGCAAAAAAGGAAAAAATCCGGATTGATTTCAGACCTTTCATTCATGTGGAAGGCGTGGATGCGAAGGAGCTTAGAACCCAGAAGATTGATTTGGCTCAGTACACCGGCATTATCTTTACCAGCAAAAATGCGATCGATCATTATTTTCGCCTGGCGGAAGAGATGCGTTTTGCAGTGCCGGATTCCATGCGCTACATTTGCCAGTCTGAGGCGATTGCCAACTATTTGCAAAAGCATATTGTTTACCGGAAAAGGAAAATCTCATTCGGTGAAAAAACGTTCAGCGATCTTTTGCCATTGTTCAAAAAATTTCCGTCAGAAAAGTATCTTTTGCCAGCCTCCGATATTCTGAGTGCAGACATTCAGAAAACGCTGGATTCCGCTTCTGTCGACTGGACGCGCGCTACGATGTACAAAACCGTTTGCAGCGACCTTACGGATATTAAGATTGATGATTACGATATGCTCGTTTTTTTCAGTCCACAAGGGGTGCGGTCCCTGGGAGTAAACTTTGAAAACTTCAAACAAAACGACACAAAAATTGCGGTTTTTGGTCCTACTACAGAACAGGCTGCTCTTGACGCCGGTTTGCGTGTAGATGTGATGGCGCCTAGCAAAGAATCACCGTCGATGACGATGGCGATCGAGAAATACATCAGAAATACGGACAAATAATTACTCAATTTTTTTAAAATTTATAAACCGTCTTTTTCTCAAAGGAAAGCCGGTTTTTATTTTTAATTCACTAATGCTGATGAATCAAAAAGAATCAACACCTTTAAATAAATCGCTGATTTCACCGACACCACCCAAAGCAAAAAAGATTGATAAGCATCTCGAAATTCACGGAGATCTGCGCGTCGACTCCTATTTTTGGCTGAACCAACGAGAGCAGCCGGAAGTCCTCGAATATCTCGAACAGGAAAATGCCTACGCGGAAGCCATGATGGCGGATACGGTGCCACTTCAGAAAGAACTCTTTGACGAGATGAAAGCGCGTTATAAAGAAGACGACGCATCGCTGCCCTATTTTTTTAATCAATATTGGTATATCGTGCGTTACGAAAGCGGGCACGAGCATCCTTTGTTCACCCGAAAATATCAGACGCTGGATAACGCTGAAGAGTTGTTACTCGACGTGAATATTCTGGCCGAACCCCATAATTTCTTTGAGGTCGGAAGTGTGGCCGTTTCGCCGAACAATGAACTCATCAGTTACTCCAGTGATATGCTGGGTCGCAGAATTTATACGGTAAATTTTAAAAATCTTGTTACTGACGAAGTTTTGCAGGACCAAATACCGAATACGACGGGAAAAGTGGTCTGGGCCAATGATAACCGTCACGTCTTCTACATCAGAAAAGACGATAGCCTGCGCGCTTACAAAGTTTTTCTGCATGAACTTGGCACCGATTCTTCGCAGGACGTACTGGTTTTTCATGAAGAGGACGAAACTTTTGATGTAAATGTTTACAAAACCAAATCGCAGGAATATATCTTTATTGCCAGCTCCAGTACCAACTCGGACGAGCACCGTTTTATCCCCGCCGGCGATGTGCTGGCGACGTGGCAGATTATCGAGCCTCGAGAAGAAGATTTGGAATATGCGGTAGAGCATTTTCGCGACGAGTTCTATATTATTACCAATATAGACGAGGCGACCAACTTTAAAATTGTAAAAAGTAAAGTTAGCGAACCCGGCAAAAAAAACTGGATTGAAGTGATACCGCACCGCGAAGAAGTGCTGCTGGAAGGCTTTGAAATTTTCAGCCGCTACCTCGTTTTGGAAGAAAGAGAAGAAGGGTTACTGCAAATTAAAATTATCGATAACGAAGAAAAATCGGTACATTTTCTGCCTTTTTCTGATCCTACTTATACTGCGTATATCGGTTTGAATCTGGAATTCGACACCGACAAACTTCGTTACGGCTACACCTCGCTCACGCAGCCGAGCGCAACTTATGAATATGATATGAATGCGCGCACCACTGAACTTCTGAAACAACAGGAGGTGTTGGGTGGAGATTTTGACGCGAGAAATTACATCTCAGAACGTGTCTGGGCGCCGGCGCGCGATGGTGAAGAGATCGCCATATCACTGGTTTATCATAAAGATACACCTCGCGATGCCGCAACTCCGTTATTATTATACGGCTACGGAAGCTATGGACACACGGTAGATGTAAGTTTTTCGAACGTGCGCTTATCATTGTTGAACCGTGGGTTTGTCTACGCGATTGCACACGTCCGCGGCGGGGAATATCTCGGTCGCGAATGGTATGAAGAAGGCCGCATGCTGCAGAAGAAAAATACTTTTTTTGATTTTATCGATGCAGCAAAATATCTTGTGCAGCAAGGTTATACTTCTTCGCCTCATCTTTATGCAATGGGTGGCAGCGCCGGCGGTCTGCTCGTTGGCGCGGTAATGAATTATGAACCTCAGCTTTTTAACGGTATTGTAGCGCAGGTGCCCTTCGTTGATGTAGTCACTACGATGCTGGACGAAACCATTCCGCTCACGACGGGTGAATTTGATGAGTGGGGCAACCCGAAAGATGCGGAATATTATGAATACATGAAATCGTATTCGCCCTATGACAATGTCACGGCCAAAAACTATCCGCATTTGCTTATTACCACAGGTTTGCACGATTCCCAGGTGCAATATTGGGAACCCGCAAAATGGACGGCAAAACTGCGAGACCTGAAAACCGACGATAATCTTCTGCTTTTTAAAACAGATATGAGCTCGGGACACGGCGGCGCCAGCGGGCGCTTCGAATCATTAAAGGAAGACGCGCTGGAATTCGCCTTTCTTCTAAAACTGGAAAATAAAACAGATGGAAAATAAATCTGAAAGCGAACTTTGGGCAGATGTGGAAGCCTTCTTTGTGAAAAATTTTGATACCGAAAAACATCCGCAGATTGATACCATGCTTTTTCTCATTGGTCTGCAGGAATTGGGGAGTGGCCAGCAGAAATACACCAAAGATGATAAGCTGAACATGCTGCATATCGCAGTTTGCCGTTTGCTGGAACCTTTCGGTTATTATAAATTTTCACACTACGATGACGACGGTTATCCCCATTTCGATGAGTTGGAAGCGCTGCCTGCGCTGAAGCCGAACGAGCAGCAATTGCTCATGAAAAAAGCAATTATACAGTACTTTATTGACGAAGAACTTTTTTAGACAGTTTGCTCCTGCAAAATTATCCTCAGCTGTTCCAAGCTGTCTTTCAGGCGCTTTTCAAAACCGAGATCAATCATTTGTTGCAGTTCTTCCGCAGAACTGCAATGGAGGTTGATGGTGAGTTTCATGCCTTCTTCCACGCCCGTAAAGCCCACCAGCCAATTCGGAGCGGGTGCAATATTTCCTGTGTTTTCTACCATTATTTCATCCCGAAAATCAAAACTCCTTCCGGAATTTATTTCGTGATAGAGCAGTTTTCCTTCCCGCTCGATTCCTTCCGGGTTTACAACACGGTAATGCCAGTGCCCGCCGGCACGAAAGTCCATCTCAATAGTTTTCGCAGTCCAGGGTTTTGGCAACCACCACTTTTCCAACAGTTCCGGCTTTGTAAAGCAATTCCAGACGTTTTGTGCGGCGGTAGTATACACTGCCATTACGTAAATAGTTGCCGCTTGCTCGTCAATGTTAAAAGTTATATGGTGTTTCATAGGGTTCTTTTCTTACAAATGTAATTAATATTCAAAGAAGCTTAAGGTAATATTCTTGTACCGACCACTTTATGACTGGATATTTCGCATAAAACGTTAAAAAAAAGGTTTTTAAGAAAATACAAATAATAATTTGGTCTTTTTTTTGTTATTATAGTCTTAAAATGATTAATTTTAACATTTCATTTTTAAATGCCACAGATTAACAACCGATTTATTCCTTTCATTTCTATACTGATGACGATCTCCATGATCGTCTTTGTTTCGCTGCAGCTTTACTGGCTGAAAGAACTGTACGGAGCCTTAAACCAGGATTTTAGCAACAAAGTGTATTCAAGTATGGAATCTTCGGCCCAGAAGATTTCGCAGCTTGAAGTCGATAAATATTTGAATCAGGAGTATAAGAACTTCGGAAAAAATGTGATCGCCGGCAACAATCAGCTTACGGAAACTTACATCCAGCAAAACTCAGATTCTGCCAATCTTTCGACGCTGATGTTTCAGAAGAGTATTGTGGAAAATCAGAACATCCCCATCTCACAGAAAGGTGACAGTTTGAAACTGACGAAACTCTACACCGACGAAGGAATTTTAAAAATAAAAAAAGAGCCGAATGTATCCGAACCGCTAACGGAACAATTAAGCAAGGACATCAATAATAATACCTATGCACTGCGCGAATTCGCTAAACTGAATGCCTCCAATCTGCCCATTGAAAAGCGTGTCGATGCGAAAACGGTGGATTCTGTAGTGGCGAGAGAATTAAAACTGAACGGGCTCGATACCAATTTCGGTTTCGCCGTGATGAACAAAAAGAATGAACCCACAAAGGTCGTTAACGAGGTTTTTGTGGACCAAAAGGATAAAAGCACGTACACCTATCCGCTTTTCACGGATAATGAAGAACGGACTTTGTACACGTTGGCGCTCGTTTTCCCCCGAAAAGATTATTCGTTGGCAAAAAATAATTTGCCAATGCTGCTTGGAACTTTCATGTCGCTGCTGACCATATTGGGAATTTACATTATTTCCATCAATTATATGATGCGGCAGAAGAAAATCGCTGAGGTGAAAACGGACTTTATTAATAATATGTCGCACGAATTCAAAACACCGCTGGCAACGATCTCCGTGGCCACAGATTCATTAACCAACGACAAGATCGCGACTAATCCGGAAAAGGTAAAATATTATTCTTCCTTAATTAAACAGGAAAACCTGCGCATGAAAAAGCAGGTGGAAAATGTGCTGAATATGTCTAAACTGGAGCGCAACGAGGTAAAATTATTCCTGAAGGAAACCGACGTGCGCAAACTGATCAAAGACATTACAGAATCTTTCGGCCTTATTGTGGCGCAGCGCAACGGTGTGCTTTTGCAGGAATTCAACACGACCAGGTACAGTTTTAGAATTGACGAATTCCATATTTCCAATGCGCTGGTGAATCTGCTGGATAACGCCAATAAATATTCGCCGGAGGCGCCGGTCATTAAGGTAAGTACAAGAAATGAAGGCAATTGGTACGTCATCGAAATTTCGGATGAGGGCATCGGGATGGAAACCGATAACAAAGGCCGGATTTTCGAGAAATTTTTCCGGGAGGAGACCGGCAATATTCACAACGTAAAAGGACAAGGCCTCGGATTGTCTTATGTGAAGAAAATCATCGAACTGCATAAAGGGGTAATTCTGGTGGATTCCAAAAAAGATAAAGGCAGCACCTTTACCATAAAACTGCCGATGAACAGCTAAAAATAAAAATAAAAAAAAGCGCTACGTCACACTTAGAGGTACGGCAGCCGCAATAACACTAAATACTAACATTATGAGCAACAGGATCTTACTAGTGGAGGACGACCAAAGTTTTGGCGCCGTATTGAAAGATTATCTTTCTATCAACAACTTCGAGGTAACGCTGGCCACGGACGGCGAACAGGGGCTGAAAGAGTTTACCGAGAACGAATTTGATATCTGCATTTTCGATGTGATGATGCCGAAAAAAGACGGATTCAGCCTGGCGGAAGATGTGAAGCGCATCGATAAAAATATCCCCATCATCTTCCTTACCGCCAGAAATATGCGCGAAGACATTCTGAAAGGATACCAGCTGGGCGCGGACGATTATATTACCAAACCATTTGATACAGAATTGCTTCTTTATAAAATCAAGGCAATCCTGCAGCGTAGCGCCGTTCTGGAAGACAGCGATCAAGAACAGTTCAAAATCAGTAATATCTTTTTCGACTCTATGTTGCGCCAGTTACGCGTGAACGACACGGATTATAAACTTTCGCCGAAAGAAAATGAATTGCTGAAGCTGCTTTGCCTGCATCGCAATGACTTTATGCCGCGGGACTTGGCGCTAAGAAAAATCTGGAAAAAAGAGAATTATTTTACCGCCAGAAGTATGGATGTGTACATCGCTAAACTACGGAAATTACTGAAAGAAGATGATGGTCTGGAGATCATCAACGTACACGGTGAAGGGTTTCGCCTGCTGGTGAAAAACTAATCCTGCACCGCCTCAATAAATACAAACAGCCGCTTTCAAAAAGAAAGCGGCTGTTTGTTTTTTTTATGTTCGCCTATTTCGCTTCTACGCAAAAAACACGGTATTGTACCGCCACGGCACTGCCGAAACTGCTTTTAACGCGGGACAAATCTGCGCCGGCACTTTGTTTTGTGAAATAGCTGCCTGCCAATACTTTATAGTTGGGGCGAAGAGATGCGTCAATTTCCACTTTCATGTTCGGAAATTTTCGTCGGAAATTCAAGCCGATTTCTCTTGCCTGGGCGTTACTTTTAACGACAGCGACCTGTATTTTATAGCCCATAATTCTGGGGTTACGGCGGCAGATTTCTGCGTTGGTAAGCTCTCGTTCCGGCACGGAAATTTTCGGAGCCGAGATTCGTGGTTCGTCGTTATTGCCGGCGTAGGTATTCTTTGGTGTAGCACATTTGTCTTCGATATCGCTAAGCAGATCACTCACTTTGCCATCCATCACCATTGTGAGGGCAGTTCCGTTGAGTGTGTCGTTTTTAATGATTTGTTGCGCGGCGCCGGAAGTTGAAGCGAGCACGCAAAACACAGCGATTATTTTAAAAAAATGTTTCATTTAATTTAATTTGGGCAAATTTAAAACAAATAAAAATGATGGCACAAAAACTTATTTAGAACAGTTACAAATTAAGCCAAAACCAGCGACGCTTCCCCAATCAGCCGTTAAATTCTGTTAAAAATGTTATTTTTGCCAAGTTGAAAGTAAACACAATATAATTTACTAACCCAAGATTTTATAAATGATTAGTTGGAGAAAGCATTACAAAAGAGGTCTTATCGCGATAGGTCTGTTGCTGTCGACCAGTGCTTCTATTTACGCTCAGGGAGATGCCAAAAACGGTGAAAAGCTTTTCAAAGCAGACTGTTCTGCATGCCACGCACTGGACAAACAACTTGTTGGTCCGGCTTTAGGTGGTGTCGTAGACAGGCTGAAGACGGAACAAAATCTCGATACAGACTGGTTGCACAAATGGATCAAGGATAACAAGGCACTCCGGGCTTCCGGTGACAAATACGCGAACGAAGTCTTTGAAAAATTCAACGAAGTAGAGATGTTGCCGTTTCCGAATCTTACCGATCAGGAAATCGACGATATTCTGGAATATACTACGAACCCGCCTGCTCCTGAGCCTAAAGCCGACGCGGCTACTGACGCCGGCGCTGCTGCCGGAACCGCGGGCACTGCAGCAACACCGGAAGATTCTTCCACTTCCAAAATTATCCTGATTTCACTGCTGGCCATCGGTGGTTTATTGGTTTGGTTGCTTCTGCAGCTTCGTCAATTAGTGAAATTACAGCAGAGCGAAGAGCTTGTTGGTGTTAATGAAAAACGCGCTGTTAGTTTTGGTGAGCTGTACCGCAAATATCATTATGTAGGAAAAGGTTTGCTGGTTTTACTGGGTGTTTTTGCCGCTTATGGCGTCTGGAACAGCCTCATGTGGATCGGTGTTTATAAAGGTTACAAGCCGGAACAACCCATCTATTTCTCTCATAAAATTCATGCCGGCGAAAATAAAATCGACTGTCAGCTTTGCCACTCTTCAGCTAAATACGGTAAGGTTTCTGAAATTCCATCAATGAATGTTTGTATGAACTGTCACCGAAATATTTCTGAGTACAACGGCGAATATCTGGAACCAGGAAAAGATAAAGCATTCTACGACGGTGAAATTCAGAAAATCTACGCTGCCACCGGTTGGGATCCGGAGAGCCAACAGTACACTGGGAAAACGCAGCCGGTGGAATGGACGAGAATTCACAACATGCCGGATTTCGTGTACTTTAATCACGCTCAGCACGTGGTGGCAGGCGAACAGGCAATCCTGAATTCACATAATGCGAAAAACCCGGATGCTAAGATAGACGTTGTCTGTAAAGCTTGCCACGGGCAGGTGGATACAATGAATGTAGTGCACATGGCCAACGACTTTACAATGGGCTGGTGTATCGAGTGCCACAGAACGACGGAGATCGATATGGACAATGGGTATAACAAAGAATACTTCAAGAATCTTCACGATAAGCTGAAAAAGCAATACGGCAACGGTACCAAGGTTACCGTGGATGCCATCGGAGGTCTTGAGTGTGGTAAATGTCATTATTAATAACAAAAATTAGAAGTATCAATGGCTTCAAATAAAATACAATTCAGAAGTATTCACGAACTGAAGGACCCAACCCTAAACGGGAAATTGGCTCAGAAAGAATTTCAGAATGAAATTCCTGTCGAGGAAATGCTGGGGACCGACAAATCAACCGAATCCGGAACTTCAAGACGCGATTTCCTGAAGCTTCTGGGATTCTCAACCGCTGCTGTCACGCTTGCTGCGTGTGAGGCGCCTGTTATCAAAACAATTCCTTACGTCGTAAAACCGCACGAAATTATTCCCGGAGTGCCAAATTATTACGCCTCCACTTTTTTCGATGGTTTCGATTTTGCCAGTGTTCTTGTGAAAACTCGCGAAGGACGTCCGATCAAAATTGAGCCTAACCCGGTTGCAGGAGATCTTGGCAAAACACGCGCACGTACACAAGCAGCTATCCTTTCGCTTTACGACAATGATAAAGTAAAGCAGCCAAAACTGAACGGTAAAGATGAGACTTTCGATAAGGTAGACGACTTCGTGCTGAAAGGTCTGTCTGAAGCGCAAGGCTTTGGGAAGAAGATTGTTGTTCTTTCTCATTCCTTCCCGTCCCCAACGTTTAAAAAATTATTTTCTGAATTTAAGACCAAATATCCTACGGCCGAACTGGTAACTTATGATGCGCTTCCTTACTCTGCCGCTTTGGATGCTGCGCAGGAAGTGTTTGGTCAGCGTGCGCTGCCTGTATACGATCTTTCGAAAACACAGTTGGTTGTATCTTTCCAGGCTGATTTTCTTGGTGATTACAGCGGTGGTAACCTCGATACTTCTTATGCTGTAGCGAGAAAGCCAGGCCCGAATATGCTACGCCACATCCAGATCGAGTCGAACATGTCACTTTCCGGCGCAAACGCGGATACCAGAATTCGACTGAAGCCGAGCGCAGTGAACAAAGTTCTTGTTGAAGTTTACAACGGATTAAACGGTGGAGCAACCAGCAAAGAAGCTGGTGAAATTGTGAAAGAACTTCAGGCTAAGGGCAGCAATGCTGTGGTGTTTGCAGATGGTTCTAAAGCTGCTCACGTATTGGCAAATTTAATTAATCAAAAACTCGGTTCCACTGCCTTTACCGGAAAAGCGAACTTCCTGAAAGAGTTTGACGGTGCCCGTTACCAGGAATTCTTGAGCTGGCTGAACTCGGGACAGATTGGTGTCTTGATTGCCAATAACGTGAACCCGGCTTATTCCAACAATAAAGGTGAAGCTTTTACGAAGGCACTGGAAAAGGTACCGTACGTAATTGCGGTTACTGATAAGAAAAACGAAATGTATCGCGCTGCAAAAGCGGTAATTCCTGTGGCAAACTGGCTGGAAAGCTGGGGAGATTTAAATCCGCAAACGGGAGTGTACACGCTGATGCAACCCACTATTCAAAAAATATTCAAATCGCGACAGATTGAAGATTCTCTTCTTGTCTGGATGAATGGTAAAGGTGCTGAAGGAAATAATTACTATGATTATCTGAAAGCGAATGCTGCCACCATGATTGGCGGAACTTCCTTCAATAAAGCTTTATACAATGGCATCCTTGCGGGTGGCAACACAGCGACTCTCAGCTATGCGGGAGGGAATGCTCAGCAGGCTGTCTCGGAACTTTCCGGCTTTAAAGCTTCGGATCTGGAACTTGTACTCTACACAAATACGGCAATGGGAGACGGCACGCAGGCCAACAACCCATGGTTACAGGAATTGCCTGATCCTATCACCCGATTGACGTGGGACAACTACCTGACGATCTCTCCAAAAGATGCCGAACGTCTTGGTCTGGAAAATGACTTAAACGGCAGAATGCAGCTCGACGGTTCTATTGTCAATCTTACCGCGAACGGAGTGACGCTGAAGGGTGTTCCGGTTTTCATACAGCCAGGACAGGCAGATGGGTCTTTGGGTCTGGCGCTTGGTTACGGCAAAAAGAACTCAGGGAAAGTTGCTGAAACGGGTGTAAATGCTTATCCGATTTTTGATGGTTCAAACCTCACGATTTCTAATGTTTCTTTGGAAAAAGTAAGCGGAGAGCACGAATTTGCCGGTATCCAGTTGCAGAATACTTTGATGGGTCGCTACGAAATTGCGCGTGAAGTATCCCTGGATACTTTCCTCAACGTGAAATTTGACGACGAAAAACTTGGCTGGAATAAGCCATTGGAATATCATACAATCGGTGGCGCTCTGCCAGCAGGTAAAATTGATCTTTGGGATGCGTTTGATGATACAGATGGTCCACATTTCAATCTTTCTGTAGATCTGAATTCATGTATTGGCTGTGGAGCTTGTATCATTGCTTGCCACGCAGAAAATAATGTACCTGTAGTAGGAAAAGCAGAGATGAGAATGTCCCGTGATATGCACTGGCTTCGCATTGACCGCTATTACACAACGATAATGCCGGAGCAGTATGATACCAACAGAGACGGTAAACTTTCCGGAGCGGAAGCGGCTGCGGCAGGACTGGATGTTCCGGGGATGTACGGTAACGCCTTCAACAAGGAAAGTGGGATCCTTAATCATCCAGCTGAAAACCCGGATGTGATTTTCCAGCCGGTAATGTGCCAGCACTGTAACCACGCACCTTGCGAAACCGTATGTCCGGTAGCAGCTACGTCGCATGGTAAGCAGGGACAAAACCAAATGGCCTATAACAGATGTATCGGTACAAGGTACTGTGCCAACAACTGTCCTTATAAAGTTCGTCGTTTTAACTGGTTTACTTATAATCTAAACGATAAGTTCGATTTTAACCAAAACAATGACTTAGGCAGAATGGTGCTGAACCCGGATGTCGTAGTGCGTACAAGAGGGGTCATGGAGAAATGTTCAATGTGCATTCAAATGACACAGAACGTTATACTAGAAGCCAAGAAAGAAGGACGCGTCGTAAAAGATGGCGAATTCTCTACCGCTTGCGCCAACGCTTGTCCTACGGGAGCTTACACTTTTGGTGATATGAATGATAAAGCCTCGAAAGTACGGGCGCTGTTCAGCACGAACAGACGATATGTATTGCTGGAGGAAATCGGTACCAAGCCGAATGTCTTCTATCATACGAAAGTGAGAAATAGAAAAGAAAATAATGTTTAAATAATAAATAGGTAAAAAATGTCAGGACATTACGAAGCTCCGATAAGGGAACCTTTAATTATTGGTCACAAGACTTATCACGATATAACGGAAGATATTTCCAGACCTATAGAGGAAAGAGCAGGAAAGCTATGGTGGGTTTCTTTTTGGATCGCGCTGGTGCTCTTCGTCTATGGATTCGGTTGTATTGCATACACCATTGGTACCGGTATTGGTGCCTGGGGACTGAATCGCACTAACAACTGGGGTTGGGATATCACCAATTTCGTTTGGTGGGTAGGTATCGGCCACGCCGGTACGCTTATTTCTGCCGTACTTTTATTATTTAGACAACGTTGGAGAATGTCCGTGAACCGTTCTGCGGAAGCGATGACCATCTTCGCGGTAGTACAGGCGGCCATCTTCCCGGTAATTCACATGGGTAGAGTTTGGGTAGGATATTGGGTATTCCCATTACCAAACCAGTTTGGTTCTTTGTGGACTAACTTTAACTCGCCACTTCTCTGGGACGTATTCGCAATTTCAACGTACTTTTCCGTATCCAGTGTATTCTGGTTTATGGGGCTGATTCCGGATTTTGCGATGGTGCGTGACCGTGCAAAAACACCATGGACAAAACGGATCTATACTTTCCTTTCATTTGGATGGGGCGGTAAAGCCAAACACTGGCAGCGTTTCGAGGAACTTTCTTTGGTATTGGCCGGTTTGGCAACGCCATTGGTATTCTCCGTACACACCACAGTATCCTTTGACTTTGCAACTTCGGTAATTAAAGGTTGGCATTCCACCATCTATCCGCCTTACTTCGTTGCAGGAGCAATCTTCTCCGGATTCGCGATGGTGCAGACCCTTTTGTTAGTCGCCCGGAAAGTCGCTCATTTAGAAGATTATATCACCATGTACCATATCGAGATTATGAATATCGTAATTGTGGTAACCGGAGGTATGGTAACTGTTGCCTACGCTTGTGAGTATTTCATCGCATGGTATTCGGGATCCCGTTATGAAGACTTTGTATACCTTTCTCCGGGTGCTGCAACCGGTCCTTATTGGTGGGCTTTCTGGGCCTTGATCATCTGTAACCTGGTTATCCCGGCGCTGTTTTGGTTCAAAAAGATTAGAACAAACATTATGGCAACTTTTATTATTGCACTGGTAATTAATATAGGGATGTGGTTCGAGCGTTTTGATATTATTGTAATAAATATTTCGCGCGACTATCTGCCAAGTTCCTGGACAATGTTTAAGCCCAGCATCATTGATGTAGGAGTTTATCTTGGGACAATCGGATTTTTCGGAGTACTGTTTCTGCTATATGCCAGAACGTTTCCGGTAATTGCACAGGCAGAACTGAAAACAATTCTGAAAATATCAGGTGAAACTTATAAAGCAAAAGAAGAAGATGAGCACCATTAAAAGAATATACGGCATGTATGCCGACGACGACGATTTGTTGGATGGCGTAAAAGCATTTAACGATAAAGGAATCGCGATTGCTGAGGTCTACACCCCTTTCCCGGTACACGGTCTTGATACCGCACTTGGACTGAAGAAAACACGTATTTCAGATGCTGCTTTTCTTTATGCAGTGTACGGTCTTATGATTGGAAGCCTTGTAACGTGGTACACAATGAATCATGACTGGCCAATGAATATCGGAGGTAAGCCGTCTTTCACTTGGGGAGAAAACATGCCTGCCTTTGTCGTGCCAATGTTTGAATTAATGGTATTTTGCGCAGCGCACATGATGTCGCTTACCTTTCTTGTTCGGAATAAAATGTATCCGGGCTGTCCACCACAAAACCCTGATCCACGAACTACAGACGATAAGTTCATGATGGAATTTGTTACGGACGACGTGGAAGCCGTTAAACAAATCCTGATCGATACCAACGTAGAAGAAATAACGGTAAAAGACGCCTAAGATGGGAATCAGTTATTGATTCTATCTAATTATAAACAAATTAAAATTGTCCAGATGACAAAGAATATATTAAAAATTACAGCGATCCTGGGATGTGCAGCAGTAGCACTAAGCTCCTGCAGCAAGGAGACTCCGCCACTCGTGTATTTTCCAGATATGTACTTTCCCGTGGCTTATGATCCGCTGATGAAAGCTGAGGACGCATATTCCAAGCACGATAATGAGATTCCTGCCTTCGTTCACCAAAACGGTGCAACAGGTTTAGGTCCGGTGAATGGTACCGTGGCTCAAAACCCCGAAGGAATCGCAGACCCTGCAGCGAATAAAGCAATGAAACCTGCCGAATATAACGAAGGGTATGACGCTTCAAAATCACTGACGGTTTCACCACTTGATGCTGCCATGATGGACAAGGACATTCAGCGCGGCAAATTGCTTTTTGACCAGACTTGTGCAGCTTGTCACGGTGTTGCTGGTGATGGGCAGGGGCCAATCGTTCAAAACGGAGCTTATTCCGGTGTTCCAAAATTTGCTGATAGAGACATTACCGTCGGCTCTGTCCATTATGTTCTTACGCATGGTAGGAATGCCATGGGTTCTTATGCAGGACAACTGAAGCCGGGAGACCGCTGGAGAGTTGCACAATACGTGATGCACGAATTTAAAAAAGGTGCAACACCATCAGCTGCTACAGCTGAAGCAACTCCTGCAGAAACCGATGCGGCCGGTGCAGAAGAAAGCACGAGTACTAAAAAATAAAAAAGAGTAAAAAAATGTACAGTTTTTCACCAAAGTTAAGGTTATATTCAATCGTATTTATTGTGCTGGGACTGGTGCTGTTCGGCGCTGGATATTTCATCAACAGCGGACTGGATGACACTGCGGTAGAGCACATGATGCATACCGTGCACGAAGGCGGCAAACACGCTCCTTCCAATTCCAGCGAGCTTGTAGGCCCACAGGATCACACAGCGCATCTCGGCCATGCTAAAATGCAGGTGCACAATCAGCCCCTGGCTGCGGCGCACACCATTGCGGTATTTTTGTTTGCACTGAGCTGCTGCGCATTGTTCTTCTATGCGATCCAAACGGCTGCCCATGCAGGATGGTCAGTCATCATTCTGCGCGTAATGGAAGCAATAGCATCATTTATACCTTTTGCAGGCGCCCTAATCATTAT
This sequence comes from Flavobacteriales bacterium UBA6693, assembly GCA_002454815.1. GTDB lineage: Bacteria > Bacteroidota > Bacteroidia > Flavobacteriales > Weeksellaceae > Kaistella. Next base: position 127,919 of record DKJL01000006.1, on the reverse strand, counting down.
CATTATGATTTTGAACGTAACGCATATTGGCCACCTTTTCCATTGGATGGATCCGGAACTTACCGACCCTACCAACCCGAATTTCGACGGAATCTTATTTGAAAAGAAAAAATTCTTAAATATTCCTTTCTATATTGTCAGAACACTGATTTATGTACTCGGAGCAAGTTTCTTCGCGTGGAAATTACGCAAACAGTCTCGTCGTGTTGACGAAACAAAAAACCGCGCCGACTATGCCACTTACTACAACTGGAATATTGGTTACATCGCTTTCTTTGGTTTTGCTTCTGCGGCTTGGGCTTGGGACTGGTTAATGTCTATCGACCCGCACTGGTACTCCACAATGTATATTTGGTATGCAATGGTGTCAACACTGGCAGCTTCTATCGCTACGATATTGTTGATCAGTGTTTATCTTAAGAAAGCAGGATTTCTACCACATTTCAATGATAATCATTTGCATGATCTTGGTGTATTTCTTTTCGCCAGTACGATGCTTTGGACCTACACCTGGTTTGCACAATTTATGTTATACTGGTACGCAAATATTCCGGAGGAAGTGAACTATTTCTTTGGAAGATTTGAATATTACACATGGGTATTCTGGATCATCCTGGCATTGAACTTCTTCATACCGCTTTTGGTAATGGTAAGTTCAAGTATCAAACGAAACTTTAAAGTGATGTCTACAATGGCGGTAATTATTATCGCAGGACAATGGTTCGTTTATTTTAATATGGTGATGCCGGGAACAGTTGGTCCATATTGGGAGAATATCCACGGACTTTTACTTAATCTAGGTGCCGTAATGTTCGGATTAGGATTGTTTGTATATGTCGTAATGACTACTCTATCCAAGTTAAGACTGATTCCAGAAGGTAATCCTTACTTGCATGAATCTAAAATTTATGAGTATCCCTTCTAAGAGAAGAAATGCTCCAAACATGATCCCGACCTTTGTCGGGATTTTTTTATACATTTGTTTTAAACCCAATTCCTTATGAATTTTATGCTATATCGTTATAAATCAGAGCTCCCAGGCATTAAGGTGCTGGCATTTCTGCTTCTCGTCATACTTTCTTTTACAGTGCTTTCCTGCAAAAAATCGGCAGTAGATGCGAGCAATGCAAAGTCTTTGCAGTCCAGTATCAACGATATGGCGAGCAGCCTCAATACGCTGCAACAGGTAAAATTCAATGAAGCGCTCTATATTATTAAAACATTCGGCGTTGAAGCTGAAGGCGATCACAGTGCGTTGATGGAAATGGGTAAATTAATTAACGGAATGAAAGTGCCGCAAATTTTTTCTTTAGCCGACGGTGTTGCTAAAAAACACGGTATAGACTGGAGCAGCACCGGTCCGCCATCTTTGGGTGAAATGAATATTTTCGGCAACGAGCAGGCAAGTGAATCCGATCCAAATGACATCAGCGCCGCCTCAATCTCACTAAATGTGAGTACGCTTGGAAACGACGAAGTGCTTGGTCCAAAATCACTGCAAGTTGTCCCAAGGCTCCTCGACCAACGTGGCAAATTAGTTGATTTTTCAGGAGCAGGTTTAGAAGTCGTTATGGAAGTTTACAGCGGCGGGAACAGGGTGTTACAGTCAAAAAATTTAATGCAGGATAATAATTTCAAAGGTTTTACTTTGCGTTTCTCCTCGTTGCCAGCGCAAAAAATTGTAAACAAGGCGATTGACATCACGGTCTCTGTAAAAACGAGCAAAAAGACTTTAAAAATGACAAAGGTCGGTGTTGATGTTAATGAAAAGGCATTACTAATGCCGGCTGGAAAACCAGCTGACTCTACCACTCAGGATTTGCGTCCTTCTGAGGACATAGTTCCTGATTTTAATGAAACTCAACCCTCCGAAGTTTCAGCCACACAAGCTGTTGATCCGAAAAATACAGTTTCAAAATTTCTTAGCAGCCTTTCAGCACAAAATCTGCGCGGCGCTTACGAAACCGCAGACAATCCGGCGTGGGGATCTTTTGAACAGTTTTCGAATCCGACAACAGGGTTTGGTGGTGTAAAAAATGTAACGGTGAAAAATATTACAACCACGACGTCGACTCCCAAGACTTCATCGGTAAATGCAACTTACGACGTCGTCGACAAAAATGGAAACACCACTGCAATTCAGGTGACTTTTGGTTTGAAAAACACGGGCAGCGACTGGAAAATAGTAAGCTATAAAATCAAATAAATGAATCAGCCACTCATTCAAAACTTAAAGCAGACAATAGAAACAATACCCGATTTTCCGGAAACGGGCATACAGTTCCGGGATATTACGCCTATATTTTTAAAGCCGGAATTATACAAAGATGTAATCCGGGAATTGGCTACTTTTAGTCGCGGCAAAATAGACGCCGTTTGCGGCATCGAAAGCCGCGGTTATCTTTTTGGGATCGCCATCGCGATGGAGCTGAACGTGCCTTTTATTTTAATTCGCAAAAAGGGAAAATTGCCGCCACCTTTCGTCGGTCAGAAATATGATCTAGAATACGGCTCCGCCGAGATAGAAATGCGCACCGGACAATTACTAGAAGGCCAGCGCGTACTGATACACGATGATCTCCTCGCCACAGGCGGAACCACGGAAGCCGCTGCCAAACTCGTTCTTAAGCAAGGTGGCATCGTCTCACAATTCAGTTTTCTGATTGGCCTGGAAGAACTTAAAGGTAAAGAGCGCCTGAAACCGTTTGGCGCAGAAACATTTGAAATTCTTACTTACTGATTTTTTTAGATCTGCTTCAGAACGCATCGTGATACTTAAATATACAGCAGCTAACAATGTGGAAAAAGCGAAATTTAAACAAAATTAAACGCACTAAACTAAATTTTGTATATCGTTTAAAAACAGTTAAATTTGCACTTCAATTTTAATAAAAACATGGCTAAAAATACATTTAAATCGAATAAAAAAGAGGTGGAGGGCAAAGAAACGGTAGAGGTTTTTAAAGATTTGGACCGAACTGCATTGGATACCGAACGTTTTGTCGAAAAAAACGCGAAACTTCTTTCGATTATATTTGGTGTGTTGGTCATAGGAGTACTCGGTTTCTTCGCATATAAGCAGTTTTACGTAGAACCACGTAATGAAGAAGCGACCCTTAGCTATCTGGCGGCGCAGAAAAATTTAGCAGAAGGCAAAGAAGATTTAGCTTTGGGCGGCAAAAATGCTGCAAATCCGGGATATCTTGGGACATACAAAGATTACAGCGATACCGAAGTGGGAAAACTTTCTGCCTATAACGCAGGTTTAATTAAATATAAAGAAGGAAAATACCAGGAAGCCTACGATCTGCTGGATAAATTTTCTTCCGACAGCAAAGTTCTTATGGCTTTGAAATATGGTGCGATGGCAGACAGCCAGGCAAACCTTAACCGCAGCGACGAAGCGCTTTCCTTGGTCAGCAAAGCAATCTCAGCTTCAGATGATCCTTATACCAGCTATTACTTCACGCGGAAAGCAGGAATGCTTGCGCTGGCTCTTAAAAAGAACGAAGATGCTAAGAAGTATTTCAGCACTATCGACGAAAAGTATCAGGATTATGACAATGGAATGTCCGAGGCTTATATCGAAATGGTAAAATATTATTAAAACAAAAAATATGGCAACCGTAAATCTTTCCGATTACCAACCATTACAAATAAACGATGCCGGTTCTTTCAGAATTGGCATTGTTGTTTCCGACTGGAATGCGCATATTACCCACAATCTGCGCGACGGCGCGCTGCAAATTCTGCAGCACGAAGGAGTGAAAGCTGAAAATATTGATGTATTCACAGTTCCCGGCGCTTTCGAACTGAGCTATGCAACGATGCAACTGTGTAAAAAAGGAGCTTTCGATGCCGTTATCGCCATTGGTTGCGTTATCCGTGGCGAAACTCCGCACTTCGATTATGTCTGCTCCGCCGTTGCACACGGAATTACGGAATGCAATCTCCAAACCGACGTTCCGGCGATTTTCTGTCTTTTGACGGATGACAACGAGGAGCAATCGATAGCAAGGAGTGGTGGAAAGCATGGAAATAAAGGTGTTGAGGCTGCCGTTACCGCGCTGCAGATGATCGCTTTCCGTCGCAGCTGGCTGTAAAGCATACTCTTTCACCAGCAAATTCACAATAGGACCGTCGAAATTTTTTTCAGAACTTTTGTCCGCGCTTTCCATAGGGAATTATTCCGTTCTTTACCATTAATTATATTTAAATTTTCTCACTTCTGCGACAGTAAGTGCTTCGGGAACGGTTTTTGCCTGCCTAGAAATGATTGTTAATTACTCGACGCTGACGCTTCTGCTAACCAAATTCGAGCAATTTACTCAGGAAAATATTGTTTCAAAAATTTAAAGATTTTAATATGAGATGGACAAATAACAGAAGTGGAAACGTGGATGACCGACGCGGATCCGGTGGAGGCGGCGGGCTGATGGTTGGTGGTGGACTCGGTTCGCTGATCATCGCCGCAATAATCTTCTTTTTAGGTGGCGATCCTTCTGCGATTCTCTCTTCCGGAATGGGAGAAGCCGGACCACAGACCGAGCAGCGCGAACTTACCGCTGAGGAAAATAAACTGGGCGAATTTGTACAGATGATTACCGCCGAAAACGAACGTACCTGGACCAAGATTTTTAACGAAAACGGAATGCAATATGAGCCGGCGCGTGTAGTAATGTTTACCAACGCTACACAATCTGGTTGTGGCGCGGCGCAGTCTGCGATGGGACCCTTTTACTGCCCCGCCGATCAGACGATTTATATGGACATGGCTTTTTTTAACGAACTGCAGCAGCGCTTCGGTGCAGAGGTAAATGAATTTTCCATCGCTTATGTAATGGCGCACGAAATGGGACACCACGTTCAGACCTTACTGGGAACAACACAAAAAGTAGATCAGCTGCGTCGCAGCGGTCGATACTCCGAAGCCGACATGAACCGTGTTTCCGTAGCTACCGAACTTCAGGCTGATTTTTATGCGGGTGTTTGGGCTCGCCAAACCGACAACCGTGAGAATATCCTGGAGCCAGGCGACTTGGAGGCTGCAATTTCTGCAGCTGAAGCGGTTGGCGATGATAATATTCAGAAAAGGTCTCAGGGATATGTCAATCAGGAGGCATTTACGCACGGCAGTTCTGCTCAGCGGAAAGAATGGTTCATGAAAGGTTATAATACCGGAGACATCCGCGCAGGTGATACTTTTGATGCCTTACTTAAATAGAAACTGGTTTATTAAACTTTAGTTTAACTCTCCTTTAAACATATAAACGAAAAAGCCACAGTACAATTGCGCTGTGGCTTTTAATAAATATATGAATGTGATAAGTGTGTCTAGCTTTGCTGCGTTGGGATTTCTGTGGAATCCGTATCAGGGTTTATCTTGTCCTGAACCTGCGAAGCAACGTCTGAGGCTTTTGATTTGATATCATTTCCCCATCTGTTGAAATTGTCTTTCGCTGTGTCTACTTTGTCTTTCACTGCTTGCTTTTCTTCCGGACTGGAATTTTTATATTTCCACCATGCCAAGGCTCCTAACCCTAACAATGCAAGCACTCCGTTTCTTTTAGCTCCCATAATTGTATTTTTTTTTGTTTAATAAAAATGATTAACTGATGCGGTAGAGGATGTAAATTCTGTGCCAAACAAATTATTGTATTGCCAATGTTTTGTTAATTAATCCCAAAAAAAATCCGCCTGCAAAACAGACGGATGATTCATATCGTTACTTTCTTATCCTAAAAAAGGATATTTATAATCTTTTGGAGAAACAAAAGTTTCCTTTATACTACGTACCGAAACCCAGCGCAACAAGTTCATTTTAGATCCTGCTTTGTCATTGGTGCCGGAAGCTCTTGCTCCGCCGAATGGCTGCTGACCAACTACTGCGCCGGTCGGCTTATCATTGATATAGAAGTTTCCGGCTGCATTTTCGAGTGCTTTATACGCCTCATCTACCGCGTAGCGATCCTGCGCAAACACAGCGCCTGTCAGCGAGTACGGAGAGGTCTCGTCTACAAGTTTCAGGGTTTCCTCCCATTTTTCGTCTTCATACACATAAACGGAAAGAATCGGACCGAAGATTTCTTCACAAACCGCTTCATAGTTTGGATTACTCGCTTCGATAACGGTCGGCTCAACAAACCAGCCTTTTGAGTCATCACAATTTCCGCCGATAATTACTTTGGCGTCGGAGGATTTTTGTGCACGCTCAATATATCCTTTACACTTTTCAAATGAATTCTTATCTATTACAGCATTTACAAAATTGGAAGGGTCTTCCGGACTTCCCATTTTTATGCTTTTTAGTTGTGCTTCCATCACCTCTTTAACGTCGTTCCACAGAGAGCGGGGAATATAAGCACGCGATGCGGCAGAACATTTTTGGCCCTGATATTCAAAAGCACCACGAACCAAGGCGGTTGCCACGGCCGCAATATTCGCAGAAGGGTGCGCAATAACGAAGTCTTTACCACCGGTTTCCCCAACGATTCTTGGATACGTACGGTACTGGTGAATATTGTCGCCGATAGTTTTCCACATCGACTGGAAAACTTTGGTAGATCCGGTAAAGTGAAGTGCTGCAAAATCGCGGTGCGCAAGTACTTTTTCGGCAGTTTCTTTGCCGTCTGTAAAAATCATATTGATAACGCCGGCTGGCAGGCCGGCTTCAGTCAGAATATCCATAATGACTTTTGCCGAGTAGATTTGCTTGTCGGACGGTTTCCAAACCACAACGTTACCAAGCATCGCCATACAGGTTGGCAGATTACCGGAAATCGCTGTGAAGTTAAAAGGCGTTACTGCAAAACAGAAACCTTCCAACGGACGGTATTCCGAGCGGTTCCAGATTCCTTCGTCAGAAATGGGCTGTTCGCTGTACATCTCTGTCATAAATTCTACGTTAAAACGCAGGAAATCGATGAATTCGCAGGCGGCGTCGATCTCCGCCTGGTGTACGTTTTTACTTTGGCCAATCATGGTGGCCGCGTTCAGGCGGTCGCGGTACGGTCCGGCAATAAGATCCGCTGCTTTCAGGAATATTGCTGCGCGCTGCTCCCAACCAAGATTGTTCCATTTTTCTTTTGCTGCCAGAGCCGCATTAATGGCCTCGTCTACGTGCTGCATCGTGCCTTTATGATAAACACCGAGTTGGTGCTGATGATCCTGCGGCGAAGTGATCGCCACTGTATCGCTGGTCGTAACCTCTTTTCCGCCAATAACCATAGGAATATTAACGTTTTCTTTCCACATTTGTTTGTACGTTGCGATAAGTGATTTTACTTCTGCAGAACCAGGTTCATAGGTTCTTACCGGTTCATTCACAGCAAACGGAACTTGCGAAATTGCTTTTGACATATAGGTGTATTTTTTGTTATTTTTATGATCTTTACAAAGTTACGCGTTTATCACGATGTGCCAAAATTGGTAAGCCGGGATCGCCTTGGCTGATTACTGATGCGCACGTTGCATTTAAAAAAATAAGACACCCTCTACGTGCGTCTTATTCCAGAATAAAAGTTAGAAATGTGTGAAGTGAATAAAATTAATCCATACTTCAAAAGTTATAAAAAGGTTATTAGTTTTTGTTGTAATTGATGCGTCAAAGATCGCAATTTGCTACAATTTGGTCACCGTGAAGCCACCTAAAATATAAGTTATTATCACCCAAATTCTTACATTTGATTGATGAAATACTCTTTTAAAAACGATTACGCTGAAGGCGCCCATCCCAGAGTTCTTCAGGCGCTGCTGGAAACCAACCTTTCGCAGCAGCCAGGCTACGGGCTTGATGACTACTCGCTTCAGGCCGCAGAACTCATCAGGAATCAGATTGATAACCCAACGGCCGACATCTATCTGGTTTCCGGTGGCACGCAGGCGAATTTATTGGTACTTTCCGCTTTTTTGAGGCCTCACGAAAGCGTAGTTTCTGCTGATACCGGACATATTTTTACTAACGAAGCAGGCGCTATTGAAGCCACAGGGCACAAAGTACATGGATTGCCGGGCACAGACGGAAAGCTGTCACCTGAAAGTATTTCGAAACTTATTGAGCAACATCAAAATAAACCCCATCAGGTAAAACAAAAAATCGTTTACATTTCCAACGCTACAGAATTAGGGACCATCTATTCGCGCAGCGAACTTATCGCACTTTATGAATTTTGCCGCGAGCGGGAAATGTATTTGTTCATGGATGGTGCACGAATCGGGCACGCGCTGATGGCAGAAACAAATGATATCTCCCTTGGGGATTTGGGAAAATATACCGATGCCTTTTATCTCGGCGGAACGAAGAACGGCGCTTTGCTCGGCGAGGCGATTGTCATCAACAACGAAAAACTGCAGCCCGAATTTGGATTTCATTTAAAACAAAAAGGTGCAATGCTGGCAAAAGGACGGCTATTGGGAATTCAGTTTCAGGAGCTTTTTAAAGATGATCTTTATTTCAAACTTGCGCAGCACGCCAACCAACAGGCAATGAAACTGAAAGCAGTTTTTACAGAAATAGGCTGCGAATTTTTATGTGAAACTTTTACCAATCAAATATTTCCCATCTTACCTGAAAGACATATCGAAAAACTCGCGGAAAAGTTCGACTTTTATGTCTGGAAAAAATTAGAGAACGATCACGCGGCCATACGGCTCATCACATCCTGGGCAACGGCAGATGATGTAGTGGAAACTTTTAGCAACGAAATAAAAAATTTAAAATGAAAAAAACCATCACTGTTCTGGCAGCGACCCTCGCACTTTCGGTAAGTGCCCAGCAGGTACAGAAAGACACGGAAATTTCGCGGTACGTGAATGCCGTCAGCAAAGATTCCCTGAGGGCCAATGTGGAGCGGCTCGTAAGTTTTGGTACTAGGCATACCATGAGTTCTACCACGGATAAAAAGCAGGGTATTGGCGCAGCGAGAAATTGGGTGCTCTCCAGGTTCAAAGATTATGCGCGAAACAGCGACGGCCGCATGGACGTTTATCTGCAAAATGAAGATTTGCAACCGGACGGCAGGCGTATCGATAAAATTACAAACCTCGGGAATCCGATCGCTTTTTTGAAAGGAACTGATCCCAACGACAAACGAATCATCATTATCACCGGCCATCTCGATTCCCGAGTTTCCGATGTGATGAATGCTACCGCTGCCGCTCCGGGGGCCAATGATGATGCCGGCGGTGTTGCAGCGGTGATTGAAAGTGCACGAATTCTGAGCAAATCTAAGTTTCCCGGCAGTATTCTTTTTGTGGCAGTAAGCGGCGAAGAGCAGGGTTTGCTTGGCGCCAAAATGCTGGCGGATAAAGCAAAAGCCGAAAATTGGCAAATACAGGCGGTACTGAATAATGATATGATCGGTAACAACAGTTTCGACGCGCCAAAAAATGACGGCGTACCGAAACTCCGTGTTTTCAGCGAAGGTCTGCCGGCGTTGGACACGGAAAAAGCCGCAGCAAAAATCAGAGGGCTTGGTTTGGAAAATGATGGAGCAGCGAGACAGCTCGCCCGCTACGTAAAGGAAATCGGTGAAAAATATGTGAAGAATATTGACATTAAACTTATTTATCGTAATGACCGTTTTCTCCGAGGCGGCGATCATACCCCGTTTGTCAACAATGGTTTTACTGCCGTGCGACTGACGGATTATTACGAAAATTACGATCACCAACATCAGGACCTTCGAACCGAGAATGGCAAAAAATACGGCGACCTGATCGAATTCATGGATTTTGATTATCTGAAGACCAATACGGCGGTTAATATTGCTGTGATGGCAAACCTTGCTAAATCGGTGCCGCCGCCAAAACGCGTGCTGATGGACGTAAAAGAACTTTCAAATTCCACAAAACTCAGTTGGGAAAAGCCGGACACGGGAAAAATAAAAGGATATAACATTCTTTACCGTGAAACAGATTCTTCTGTATGGACGCACAAAATATTTACCACTGCCACTTCTTACACGGTGCCGCTCTCGAAAGATAATTTCCTTTTTGCGGTGCAAAGTGTTTCCGAAACCGGCAATGAAAGTCTGCCGGAACTGCCACAGGTTACCCGATAAAAAAACTTCCGCTTTTTACAAGGCGGAAGTTTTTAGTTGGTATTGAATTTTATCCTTCGAAATCGTCGAATTTATCTACAATTTTCTGTGATACTCCGGTGTTGCTAAATCCTCCATCGTGGAAGAGATTCTGCATTGTTACTTTACGGGTAAGGTCCGAGAACAGGCTTACGCAATAGTTGGCGCAGTCCGTAGCATCAGCGTTTCCAAGTGGGGACATGCTGTCGGCAAAGTTAAAAAAGCCGCTGATGCCCTTCACACCGGCGCCGGCTTTGGTCATTACCGGAGACTGTGAAATGGTGTTTACACGAACTTTTCTTTCGCCCCAATAATATCCGAAACTTCTTGCGATACTTTCCAGATAGGATTTGTTATCGGCCATATCGCCGTAATTTGGGAAAGTTCTTTGTGCCGCGATATAGGTTAGTGCTAAAATCGAACCCCATTCATTCATAATGTCCTTATCCCAGGCAGCCTTCATGACTTTATGAAAGGAAACTGAAGAGACATCCCAGCCTTTTTCCAGGAAGTCGTAATTCAAATCCGTATAGGATTTACCTTTTCTGATGTTTACGGACATCCCAATGGAATGGAGGATAAAATCGATTTTGCCATATTTTTCCTGCGCGTGTGCGAAGAGTTTTTCAAGATCCTCCACGGAAGTAGCGTCGGCCGCCACCACATCGGAGTTGGTTTTTTTTGCGAGCTCATCAATTTCGCCCATACGCATGGCTATCGGAGCATTGGAAAGAATAAATTCTGCGCCTTCCTCGTGGCAGAGTTCTGCAACTTTCCACGCGATCGACTGCTCGTTCAGCGCTCCAAAGATAATTCCTTTCTTTCCTTTCAATAATCCGTATGACATAATTTTAAATTTAATTAAGACAAATGTAGAAAAATATTTTGTTCAGCTGTCCACAAAAAAAACCGTATAAAAATACGGTTCGGTTATTTTAGAGTATTTACTGCCTAGTTGGTCGCTTTTCTTACTTCTGCTTTTCCATCTTCTGCGGCATCTTTTGTTTCTTCCCAAGCATCATCGGTCCAGTCTTTGGTTTTTTCCCAAGCGCTGGAAACGGCATCTTTGGTATCTTCCCATGCATCTCCAATATTATCCTTGGCTCTTTCCATCCAGCCTTCCTGAGTCGGAGTTGCATTTCTTCTTTTTTCATCGCGGATGTAGTCTTTTGCACGGTCGGCATAGTCATTTACCGTCCATTTTGCATCGTCTACTGTTCTTTCCGCCTTGTTATAATCTTGTCTGTCCATAATAATAAATTGTTTTTAATGAATGTAATTTAATGTTTAGTAAGTTGCAATATCTATTCCCCAATTATCTAACGTTATGTTAAATATTTCTTAATGATTTGCCAAACCAAAAACCGGCGCCGGACGATTGTTTAATTTTACCTTTCAAAAAATCATTATGAAAAGATGCGCCTGGGCCGAGGTCGACGATTTATACCGCGCTTACCACGACGAAGAGTGGGGCGTGCCGGTATTTGAAGATCGAAAGTTGTTCGAATTTCTGGTTCTCGAAAGTTTCCAGGCAGGTCTATCGTGGCATACCATTCTCAGGAAAAGAGAAAATTTCCGGCTCGCGTTTGATGATTTTAATTACAGAAAAATAAGCCAATACACCAATTCCGATATCGATCGTCTGCTCCATGATAGCGGAATTATCCGCAACCGGCTCAAGATTTTAGCCGCAATTAATAACGCGCAGCGCTTTGAGGAAATTCAGCAGGAATTTAATTCTTTCTCAGCCTATATCTGGAATTTTATCGACGGACATCCAATTATCAATTACCCGGAAAATGCACAGCAGGTGCCGGCCAGCACACCACTTTCCGATGTAGTGGCAAAAGATTTTAAAAAGCGCGGCTTCAAATTCCTCGGTTCTACCACTGTTTACGCCTATTTACAGGCAATGGGTTTGGTGAATGATCACGTCATCAACTGTCATTGCAAAACGGAACTTTAAAAAAAATTGCCGAAGCGAACTCCGGCAATTGTATTGTGAATTATTGAATAACGCGTTCCAAAACCCACTCGATCATATTCTTTTCCGAGGCATGATGGTCAGCCGAAAACTCGCCGCGCCGGCGGTTCGCGATCACCGCGTTTACCGTGATGGCTTTGTGACCCAGCAGTTTCGAAAGGCCGTAGATCGCGGAGGTTTCCATTTCAAAATTTGAAACGCCCAGATCATTCAGCGTTTCCAGAAACTGATCGTCGATTGCTTTCAGACGCAGCTGGCGCCCCTGTGGCGCGTAGAATCCGGGGAACGTCGCTGTATTTCCGTGGTATTTCGCGTCTTTGTAATAGTCGCCCATTCCGGCCGTCCAGTCCGAAAAATACAGCATCGGCTTAATTTTTTCGTACGGGAATTTCTCCATAAAATTTCGGGAAAACTCATTTTCAAAATCATAGTCCTGATAAAAATGCAGCAGCCCGTCCAGCCCCACCACATTTTCTGTCACCAGCATTTGGTCGACCTCAATCTCAGGATTTACGCTGCCGCAGGTGCCCATCCGGAATAATTCCAGCGCCGTGTGCTCCGTTTTAAACTCCTTGTTTTTCAGGTCGATATTCACCAGCGCATCGAGTTCATTCATCACGATATCGATGTTTTCCGTGCCGATTCCCGTAGACATTACTGTAATTCTTTCGCCGCGCAACGTGCCGGTGTGCGTGTAAAATTCGCGCTTGTTTCTGCGTACCTCAATGGTGTCAAAATATTTCGAAACTTTCGGTACACGGTCCGGATCGCCGACCAATAAAACTTTTGGCGCAATATGCTCGGGCAACAGATTTAGATGATAGACGCTTCCGTCGTCGTTAAGCACCAGCTCAGACGAGGCTAATTTATTCAACATACTATTTTATTTTTGTAATTTCTTTTATTTGGGCAGGCAATCCCGCCTTCCGTTCCCGCTTCCGCCGCGGCGGCGGAGAGCTCCACTCAAGTCGGGCTGCGGGACAGTGCGATTAAAGAAAACTTAGCCTCCAACACGTTTCGTTTTATAGCCCATTTCCTGCAGGATCGTCATAATTTTTTCGCGGTTATCACCTTGGATGATGAGGGTTCCTTCTTTTGTCGAGCCCCCGATACCCAGCGTGCTTTTTATTTTTTTAGAAATCGTTTTCAGTTCCTCGTCAGGACCTTCAAAACCTTCAATCAGCGTCACCGGCTTTCCGTGACGTCCTTTTTTTTCAAATTTGCAGACAAGCGGTTCCTTCTGCACAAATGCTTCCTGAGGCATTTCAAAATCCTGTTCCTCATGATCCGGGAACATATTCTTCAGCTGATCTCTCAAATCCATCAAACAAAAATAATGAATTTAATCTGATCTCATCATTGCCGTAGACTGGATTTTTTTTACCAAATTATCTCTAATAACCGTTAAATATGAACCTCAAAAATCTTAAAGATTGCCAAAATCAATGTCAGGTTCGATTGGTTCAGAACTAAAATTGTATTTTTGACGCAACGAAATTCAGGATGATTGAAATCGACAGGGAATTGTTCCGCGACATGGTGAAATTTTATGGTGCTGCTTTTCAGCTTCCACCGCTTGCTGCGAAAATTTACGCGTACTTAATTTTTGATTTTGAGCGCAGAGGAGCGTCCTTCGACCAATTTGTCGATATTTTTGCCGCCAGCAAAAGTTCTGTTTCTTCCAACCTGAACCTGCTGCTGAACCTCAACATCATCAGCGACTTTAGTAAGATCGATGAACGGAAACGATTTTTTGTGCTCAACGAAAAGTACATGCGCATCCGTTTCGAGGAAATTATCGAAAAAATGCAGCGCGAATCGGAAATCCTGCACCAGCTGAAAGAGTTTCGCGGGCCAATGTCTGCCGAAGAGTTGCGCCGTTTTGAAGTTTACAGCAATCTGTTCAAAAAAAGCATTTCCCACATCCGGGAAACTTTAGAAGACTTATAAAGTAGTATTTGTAGAATTCACGACACGCACGTTTAAAAAGAAACTGAACGATTAAAAGATATATTATGAGAAATAAATTGATTTTGTTGTCACTGGCTGTTTTTTCGGTGACAGCCTGCACCAAAAAGGAGGAAAAACCCCCGCAGGGCCCAAAAGTCGTAGCAACCGTAGCGGTAGAAAACCGCAACGTGGTAGGTTATAGCACTTTCCCCGCCAGCATCGAAGGCCGCGTGAATAACGAGGTGCGTGCCAAAATGCAGGGCTACATCACGCAGGTGTTGGTAGATGAAGGTCAATATGTTTCTAAAGGACAACCGCTTTTTCGCCTGGAGACCAACTCGCTCAGCCAGTCCGCTAATGCTGCCAAAGCAGGTGTAGGCGCTGCCCGGAGCAATGTTGCAGCATCTGATGCGAATGTAAAAGCAGCCCAGTCTGCCGTAAATGCCGCCAAAGTGGAGGTGGACAAACTTCGTCCGCTGGTGGAAAAAAATATTATCAGCAATGTACAGTTGCAAACTGCGCAGGCTAACTTAGCTCGCGCGCAGGCTCAGGTTTCTCAGGCTATCGCGGCCAGACAGCAGGCAAGTGCCGGCGTAGCGCAGGCGCAGGCTAACTTCCAGGGCGTTCAGGAAAATATTAATTATGCCGTTATCCGTGCGCCTATTTCCGGTGTGGTAGGCAAGATTAATTTCCGAAACGGTAGTCTTGTGGGTCCGGGCGATCCGATGGCGATTACCACAGTGTCCGATACGAGTGAACTCTACGCCTATTTCTCGATGAATGAAAAAGAATACCTCGATTTTCTGAAAAATTCGCCTGGTGCTACCATGCCGGAGAAAATACGCAATATGCCGCCGGTAGAACTGGTGCTGGCCAACAAGGAAATTTATGGTCAGAAAGGAACCATTAAGGCGGTGACCGGACAGATTGATCCTACAACGGGAAGTATCCAGTTCCGTGTTTCGTTCCCGAATCCCGATAAACTGCTCAGTAACGGAAACAGCGGAACGATCCGCATCCCGATTGCCTATGATAATGCGTTGGTGGTGCCGGAAAGCGCTACCTACGAGCAGCAGGGTTTGGTTTATATCTACAAAGTAGAGCAGGATACCGCTAAAAGCAATGTGATTTCCGTCGTGGACCGTGTAAACAATATGGTCATCATTAAAGAAGGTGCGGCGAAAGGTGAGATCGTAGTGGCAGAAGGCGTTGGCTCTTTGCGCACCGGAACCCCTGTAAAATCGCAGCCCAAAAAGTTCGACGATATTATTGATGCTATAAAACCGATTTTCTAAAATGATTAAAAAATTTATAAACAGACCGGTTTTATCTACCGTAATTTCCATCATGATTGTCGTGCTGGGAATTCTGGGACTTATTTCACTTCCGGTCACGCAGTATCCCGACATCGCGCCGCCGACGGTGAGAATTTCGGCGAACTACACCGGTGCCAATGCACAGACGGTGATGAACAGTGTCATTATCCCCATCGAAGAACAGGTCAATGGTGTGGAAGGGATGGATTATATTTCTTCGTCTGCCGGTAATAATGGTTCGGCCTCCATTCAGATTTTCTTTAAACAGGGAATTGATCCCGACATCGCAGCAGTGAACGTCCAGAATCAGGTACAGCGCGCCATTCCGCTTTTGCCTTCAGAGGTGACACGCTCCGGAGTGCAGGTCAATAAGCAACAGACCAGCGCCCTGATGTTCCTGAGTTTCTATACTTCCAATCCTAATCTGGATGAAGTCTGGCTGCAGAATTACATGAATATCAATATCATTCCCGAACTGAAAAGGGTAAATGGTGTGGGTGACGCACAGGCATTCGGCGGTAAAAACTATTCGATGAGAGTTTGGCTGGATCCCGCTAAAATGGCCGCCTATGGATTAGAACCGACTGAAGTTTCCGCAGCGATTAACGAACAGTCCCGAGAAGCCGCTGCCGGCGCATTGGGCGAAAACAGCGGTAGTTCATTTCAGTATATCATTACCTACAAAGGAAAGTATAACGAAGTTGAAGAGTTTGAGAATGTGGTACTGCGCGCTTTGGGCAACGGCGAATTTCTGCGTTTAAAAGACGTTGCAGAAATTAAACTCGAAGCCCAGTCCTACGCAGGAATCGGTGAAAGCGACGGAAACCGCTCCATCAGTATGGGGATCTTCCAAACGCCGGGCTCCAATGCGCAGGAAATTATTACCAATATAAAAGCATTATTGAAGGAAACCGAAAAAACGTTGCCGGAAGGCATCGGGTACAATATTAACTTTGATACGAATGAGTTTTTGGAAGCGTCCGTTTCCAAGGTGATCACCACGTTGCTGGAAGCTTTTGTACTGGTTTTCCTGGTGGTGTTTATTTTCCTGCAGGATTTCAGATCGACTTTAATTCCGGCAATCGCGGTTCCTGTTTCTATCGTCGGTACTTTCTTTTTCCTTAATCTCTTTGGATATTCCATCAACTTACTCACGCTTTTCGCATTGGTACTCGCCATCGGAATCGTGGTGGATGATGCAATTGTGGTGGTGGAAGCGGTGCACGCCAAAATGGAAAGTGGTATTACCGATGCAAAAAAAGCGACTGTAGAAGCCATGGACGAAATTACCGGCGCGATTATTTCCATTACGCTGGTGATGGCTGCGGTATTTATTCCTGTCACCTTCCTTACCGGTCCTACCGGTGTGTTTTATCAGCAGTTTGGAATTACGCTGATTATTGCAATTTTAATTTCAGCCGTCAATGCACTGACGCTCAGCCCGGTACTTTGCGCGATGTTCCTAAAACCGCCTGCACATCACACCAAAGAATATGCGAGCATGAATTTTATGCAAAAGTTTTTTGCCAAATTTAATGCAGGCTTCAATGCCGGAACCAAAAGATACGGTCAGTCCTTCACATTTCTTTTAAGACATAAATGGATGAGCCTGCTCATAATTTTTGCCGCAGGAGCGATTACCTTTTGGTGGGCAAGTTCTACCATGCCGACCGGCTTTATTCCTAAAGAAGACCGCGGGATTCTGTTTACCGACGTGCAGCTTCCACCGGGAGCATCGATGGAAAGAACGTACAATATCCTGGTAGATCTTCAGAAAGAAGCGCGCAAACTTCCGGGCGTGCAGAACGTTACCTTTACGGCGAGTCGCGGTTTTATGTCCGGGCAGGGTTCTAACGTTGGTCAGGCCTTTATTAAATTAAAACCATTCGACGAGCGTGGCAAAGCCGACGGACAGAGTATCGATGAGATTACAGGCAGATTATTCGGTATCACCGCAAAATATCCTGACGCAAAAATCATTTTCTTTTCACCGCCAAGTGTGCCTGGTTTCGGTTCCAGTGACGGATTTTCTACCGTTTTGCTGGACAAGTCGGGTGGTGATATTAATGAACTCAATAAAGTAACTCAGAATTTCGTGGGCGCTTTAATGCAAAGACCGGAAATTCAGTTTGCTTCCACTTCGTTCAATACGAATTATCCGCAATTCCAAATGATCATTAATGTTCCGCGCGCCAAAGAAAGTGGCGTATCGCTGAACAATATTCTGAGTACCATGCAGGGTTATATTGGCGGAATTTATTCCTCAGATTTTACCAAATACGGAAAGCAGTTTCGTGTGATGATCCAGGCACTGCCGGAAAACAGACAGTCGCCGGAAAACCTCAATTCTATTTTCGTAAAAACCAACACCGGTGCCATGGCGCCCATCTCCCAGTTTGTAACTTTAGAGAAAAGCTTTGGTCCACAGTCGCTGGAGCGTTATAACCTGTTTACGTCAGTAGCCATCAACGGATCCAGTAATCCGGGGTTCTCCACAGGTGATGCTATTACAGCGATCCAGCAAGTGGCGGCGGACAATCTGCCGGCGAATTATGATGTCGAATTTACCGGGCTTACCAAGGAAGAAATGAAAGCCGGCTCGCAGACTTATATCGTCTTTTTGCTGAGTTTTCTTTTTGTGTACTTCATTCTGGCCGCACAATATGAGAGTTATATGTTGCCGTTTTCAGTGATTTTCTCACTTCCTTTGGGAGTAATTGGTGCTTTTTTTGGCCAGAGGATTTTTGGTCTGGAAAACAATATCTATTTCCAGATTGCTATCATCATGCTGATCGGTTTGCTGGCCAAAAATGCAATTTTGATTGTTGAATTTGCCGTGCAGCGGCGCCATCATGGTGAGACGATTGCCATGTCCGCCATCAATGCCGCGAAAGCAAGGCTACGTCCGATTCTGATGACTTCTTTTGCCTTTATTTTTGGTATGATTCCGCTGGTATTTGCCAATGGCATCGGTTCTGTCGGAAACCGGTCGATTGCTACAGGAGCAGCTTCCGGCTTGCTGATCGGTACATTCTTCGGCTTGATTGCGATTCCAATACTCTTTGTGATTTTCCAGTACTTACAGGAGAAAATTGTTCCTTTAAAAAGGGAAGAAATTAATTTGTCTGAATAATTGAAAGTTTTAAATACAGTAAGAAACAGCAATAATGAATAAATACTTTAATATACTTTCGATCGTGTTTTCAACGCTCATCCTCACTTCCTGTATGACGCGCGAAAAGTATGTGCGGCCCGCCGAAACGGTTGACGAAAACCTTTTCCGTACCGATCTTCTGCCGCAGGACTCAGTGAGTATGGCGACCATATCCTGGCGCGATATGTTCACCGATCCCGTTTTGCAGCGGCACATCGCGACCGCGCTGGAGAATAATCTGGACGTTCGCGTGGCTCTGCAGAATATCCGCGCGGCCGATGCTTATCTTAAACAAAGTAAAGCGGCTTATCTGCCCACTTTATCGGCGGGACCTAATTATACTTTTCAAACCCAATCGCTGCGCACACAGTCTGGCCAAATGTTAAATGGACGGAAGTACAGCGACCAGTTTGATATTTCTGCCAATCTCGGTTGGGAAATCGATGTTTGGGGCAAACTAAAGGCGCAGGAAAGAGCAGAGTTAGCCAACTATCTCGCGACTGTTGCCGGCCACCAAAGCGTGAAAAGCGATCTTGTTGCCTCCGTCGCATCTGCCTATTACCAGTTACTCACGTTCGATGATCAGAAAAAAATCATCGGCAAAACCATCGCACTGAGAAAGAAAAACCTCGAAACAACAACGGCTTTGAAAGAAGCCGGGACCGTAACGGAAGTTGCCGTGCAGCAGAGTGAAGCGCTGGTCTACAACGCGGAGTCGCTGCTGATCAGTATCGATATCCAGATTGAATTGCTGGAAAACACAATGAGCCTTTTGATGGCCGAACCATCACATGCCGTAGAACGCACCACGATTGCCGCGCAGCGAATGCCGATGAGTATGAAACTGGGCTATCCGGTAAATCTGCTGGCCAACCGCCCCGACGTAAAAGCTGCCGAATACCGGCTGATGAATGCTTTCGAACTCACCAATGCCGCAAAAGCCAATTTTTACCCAACCCTGCGCGTGACTGGCGGCGCCGGCATTTCCGCAGGAGATCTCGATCAGTTGTTCAGTGCCAACGCTTTATTTGCGAATATTGTTGGTGGTCTCACGCAACCGATTTTAAATAAAAGACAGATACGCACGCAGTACGAAGTAAGTTTAGCCAACAAAGAAATCGCTTACCTTAATTTCCGCCGCGCAGTGCTGACGGCTGGAAAAGAAGTTTCCGATGCATTGAAAATTTATGAGGCGCAGGACGGCTTTATCAGTCTTAAACGTAAAGAAATGGAAGCGTATGAGAAGTCTGTGGGATATTCGCAGGAGCTTGTGAATTACGGATTAGCCAACTATCTGGAGGTTCTCAACGCTTCTGCCAACCAGCTCAATGCAGAGCTTAATATTTCGAACGCAGAATATTCCAAACTCGACGCCGGTATCGAGTTGTACCGTGCGCTGGGCGGAGGCTGGCGCTAGTGATTCCGAAATCGTAATAATTTTTAAAGTTTACAGCATCGAAACTGCATTTCAGTTTCTTTATTGTAAACTTTTTTTAATTTCAACGTAAGCATTTTTTTTACTCCGATTAAAATTAATTAATACTCTTACATTAAGTTTTTAAAAAATTCCCAAATCACGATTCCGCCACAAACCGATACATTCAGAGAATGTTTGGTGCCTAATTGCGGCACCTCAACAAAAGCATCGTAACGGGAAAGCGCGTCGTCGCTCAAACCGTCGACTTCATTTCCCAGTACAACTGCATATTTTTCGGTTTTCTCAACGTCAAAATCGGTGAGCGGGCCAGAGTTGGTGGTTTGTTCAACGCCGATTATTTTATATCCTTCTTTTTTTAAATTATTTAAGGCTTCGGAAATTTCTTTTTGATAAATCCAGTCCACGCTCTCTGTAGCACCAAGTGCCGCCTTATGAATTTCGCGGTGTGGAGGCTGGGGCGTAATACCGCAAAGAACGATTTGCTCGACTAGAAAAGCATCCGCGGTGCGAAAAATTGCGCCTACATTATGCATACTGCGCACGTTATCCAGTACCACCACCAGCGGCGTCTTGGCAGCTGCTTTAAAGGTTTGAATATCGATTCTTCCCAATTCTTCGAGTTTCAGTTTCTTCGTGGATGACATTTTCGTATTTTTGGCAAAATTAAGGTTTTACAACCGTTTCCAAGCTTCCCATTTCTCCCAAAAATTATTCCCGTGGCAAAAAAAGAAACTCCATTAATGACGCAGTACAATACCATCAAGGCGAAATACCCGGATGCTTTATTGCTGTTTCGAATCGGTGATTTCTATGAAACATTTGGAAGCGACGCCATCAAAACGGCGCAGATATTAGGAATCGTCCTGACAAAACGTGCCAACGGCGATGGCCATATTGAGCTGGCGGGATTTCCACATCATTCCATTGATTCTTATCTGCCAAAACTTGTCCGCTCTGGATTGCGCGTGGCCATCTGCGATCAGCTGGAAGATCCGAAGTCGGTGAAAGGTATCGTAAAGCGTGGCGTCACAGAATTGGTTACTCCCGGAGTTACTTTCAATGAGCAGGTTTTGAGCTCGAAAAAAAATAATTTCCTGCTTTCCGTTCATAAAGAAAAAGAAAAATACGGATTCGCGCTGGTCGATGTGAGTACCGGCGAACTGCTGGTTTCCGAAGGCAATCTGGAACAACTGCTGCATATTACGGCATCTTTTGATCCCAGCGAAATTATCTATCAGCGGACCACGCAGCTTCCGACGCAACTCAGCAACCGAAATAGCTTTAAACTTGAAGATTGGGCTTTTCAGTACAATTATGCCTACGAAAAACTTACCGGTCATTTCAAAACACAATCATTAAAAGGTTTTGGAACTGAAGAATTAAAACTGGGAATTACAGCAGCAGGCGCTATTTTTGCTTATCTCGTAGAAGATACGCATCATGCTCTATTGCAGCATATTACACGGATCCAGAAGATACCGAAGGATGATTATCTGATGATGGATCATTTCACGCTGCGCAATCTCGAGATTGTCTTTTCCAGCAACGTGCAAGGTAAATCTTTGCTGGACATCGTAGACAAAACCAGCACACCAATGGGCGGCCGAATGCTGAGACGTAGGCTGATCTTACCACTGAAATCCGTGAATGAAATTAATCGCCGTCTTGACCTTGTCGAGTTTTTCAACAAACAGGAAAATCTGAAATATGAAATTCTTCCGCTGCTGAAATCGATTTCCGATCTCGACCGGCTGGTGGGAAAGTTGGCTTCCGAAAAATTAGGACCGAAAGAGCTGGGTTATTTGCGGCAAAGTCTTACCAATATTCAAAATATTAAAACTTTACTGCATCCTTTCGATGAGATGCTCGCCTGGATTTCGCCGATCATTTCGATGGACGACTTAATAACTTTTCTCCATCAGCATTTGAATGAAGAATTACCGGTGCAGCTGGCAAAAGGAGAGGTGATAAAAGCCGGTATTTCGGAAGAGCTTGATCATTTGCGCGGCCTGCAAAGCACGGGTAAAAATTACCTGGACGAAATGTGCCACCGAGAAGTGGAACGTACCGGAATCAGCAGTTTAAAAATCAGTTTCAATAATGTGTTCGGTTATTACATCGAAGTTCGGAATGCACACAAAGACAAGGTGCCGGCAGACTGGATCCGGAAACAGACACTGGTAAATGCAGAGCGCTACATCACAGCGGAGTTGAAAGAATACGAAGAACAGATTCTCGGCGCTGAAGAAAAAATTGCGAAAATAGAGTACCAACTTTACCGTGAAGTCTGCGAAAAAGTAATGTTGTACATCGATCAAATACAGGATAATTCGAAAATTATTGCAGAACTGGATTGTGGAGTAGGGCTTTCCGAATTGGCCGTTTCGGAAAGTTATACACGGCCATCACTCGACGATTCTTATGATATCGATTTGAAAGAAGCGCGTCACCCGATTATCGAAAACGCACTGCCTTTAGGTGAAAAATACATTCCTAATGATGTTTTTCTGTCCCGGGAAACGCAGCAGATCATCATGGTAACAGGACCGAATATGTCTGGTAAATCCGCTATTTTGCGACAAACAGCCATTATCTGCCTGCTTGCCCAAGTGGGAAGTTTTGTTCCGGCGAAGCATGCGCAGATCGGTATTCTCGACCGCATTTTCACGCGCGTTGGAGCCAGTGATAATATCTCTTCAGGCGAATCCACCTTCATGGTAGAAATGAACGAAGCGGCCAATATTTTAAATAATGTTTCAGACCGCAGTTTAATTCTGCTTGACGAAATCGGGCGCGGAACGTCCACCTACGACGGTGTTTCTATCGCCTGGGCGATTGCCGAATATCTGCATCAGCATCCGACGCAGGCGAAAACATTATTCGCGACGCACTACCACGAACTCAATGAAATGACAGTGAACTTCGAACGTATCAAGAATTTTCACGTCTCAATTCAGCAGCATAAAGGAAGCATTATTTTTCTTCGGAAATTAGTTCCCGGCGGCAGCGAGCACAGCTTTGGTATCCACGTCGCGAAGTTGGCCGGTATGCCATCAAAAGTAATTAACCGCGCGAGCCAAGTGCTGAAAACGTTGGAAAAAAGCCGGTCGCAAAGCGGTTCCAAAAGTGCGGCCAAGGCAATTACCGAAGAAAGTCTGCAGCTTTCTTTCTTTCAGTTAGATGACCCTGTTTTAGAAAATATTCGGGAAGAATTATTGAAGATTGACATCAATACTCTAACGCCGATTGAAGCGTTGATGAAATTGAATTCGATTAAGAAAATGATTGGGAGATAGGTGTTTACTTAACCTCTGTGAACTCCTTTTTTTAAACGTCTCAAATCAGCTTCTGCATCAAATTTATCTTTCTTGATTTTATCAATAAATTGGTACAACCCAATTGACATTATGAAAACCGTGGTGATAAGGAAAAGCATAACCGTATTCCAATAACCCAACGTTTCACCGAAAGTGCCTTCCATTCTTCGGAAGCGAATACAAGGCACTACAAAAGGATAGAAAAGAGTTACAAAAATTGCCCAGATAATTTTATATTTTCGATTAGAAATACTTTTCAATCTTTTTTGAATTACTTTTTCTCTTTCTTTAAAAAGTTCTTCTGTCATTCTTTACCCAAAATTCTGCAGATCAACCAGTTTTCTATAAACTCCGTTTTTTTCGAAGAGTTCCTGGTGTGTGCCCTGTTCTACGATGTTCCCACGCTCCATCACTACAATCCAATCCGCTTTCTGAATGGTGGAAAGTCGGTGTGCGATGACCAACGAAGTGCGGTTTTCCATCATCTTTTCTAGCGCCTCCTGCACAAATCTTTCACTTTCGGTATCCAATGCAGAAGTGGCTTCGTCCAGAATCATGATTGGCGGGTTTTTTAAAACTGCCCGCGCGATCGAGACGCGCTGTTTTTGTCCGCCCGACAATTTGTTGCCGTCATCACCGATATTGGTGTAGTATTTTTCCGGTAAACTTTCTATAAAGTCATGTGCATTCGCGATTTTTGCTGCAGATATTACGTCAGCCTCGCTGGATTCCGGCTTGCCCATCAGGATATTATTAAAAACGGAATCATTAAACAAAACCGATTCTTGCGTCACCATTCCCAACAGATTACGGTAATCGGTTACTTTTAAGTTTTTAATGTTTTTTCCGTCTACGAGCATTTCTCCTTCCGATACATCATAAAAACGCGCGAGCAGATTGGCGATCGTCGTTTTACCGGAGCCTGATTGGCCTACCAGTGCCACGGTCTTTCCTTTTGGAATGGTGAGGTTGAAGTTCTTCAGGATTACATTGTCTTTATCATAAAAAAATCCAATATTTTTAAATTCAATCTGCCCGTTTAAAGTGGAAACAGGAATTGGATTTTCTATCTCGTCGATTTTCAAATCATAATCCAGCACTTCCGATACGCGGTCCAGGCTGGCCATGCCGCCTTGGATGTTGGATATCGCGCTGGAAAGTTTCTTCGCCGGATCAAGAATCTGAAAAAATATACCGATAAAAACCAAAAAAGTTTCGGGCTCCATCGTTTGTTCATTCAAAATCTGGACACCGGCAAACCAGGTAATAATCAGGATGGTGACGGATCCCAGGAATTCGCTCATCGGCGAGGCCATTTCGCGTCGGCGGCTCATACCGATCGCATATTTCTGCCAGTTATCGGTAGTGGTCCCAAATCGGTTTTTGAGAATTTTATCAGCATTAAAAATCTTGATGATTTTAGATGATTTTAATGTTTCGTCCACCAAAGAAAAGAGATTTCCCAGTTCTTCCTGCGCTGCGGTGGCCTGCTTTTTCAGGCTTTTGCCGACCCAGGAAATCAAGCCGCCCATGACGGGGAAAACCAACAACGAAAACAGCGTAAGTTTCGGCGAAAGTATAAATAAAGTAATCAGTGACGTCAAAATCATGAACGGTGAATTGATCACGTCCACCAAACTTCCCATGATGCCGCCTTCCACGGCACCAATGTCGTTGGAAATACGCGACATCATATCGCCTTTTCTTTTTTCGGTAAAAAACGAAACCGGCAGTTTTAGGAATTTATCGTACATCGCGGTGCGCAGGTCTTTGGTGATGCCTACACGATAATTTACCAGCAAATAAGCACCAAGATAGCGGAAGATATTGCGCAATAGAAAGGCACATGCAGTGATAGCACAAAGTACGGCCAGCACCTTCACGGCACCGTGAGCATCGATCTGACGCTGTATCGTATAATAGGCCCAATCTTTTGCGTACCCAAAAAAATCAACGATTTTACCTGAATTTACTGGAGCGACAGAAGTGTCGACTTTTTCCACTGTCCCAAACATTAGACCTAAAATCGGCAGCATCGTCGCCACAGAAAAAATATTCAGCACGGAGTACATGATATTAAAAAACATACTGGCGAACAAATAACGCTGATGGGGCCGGGCAAAGAATAAAATGCGTTGGAAAGGTTTCATTCAAAAAAAGATAAGCCGCAAAAATACGGAATTTTGAACGGCTGTATATTTTAATTAAAATTTACGCGCTCCGAATAAGTGGGCTTGAAGGTTCGGCTGTCGAGTTTTTCGAGCGTTGCACCGGTATTGTTGATGAGGCTGGTAAGATTGGCAAAATCTACCACGCCAACGTCATCGCTAAGCTGATGGTAATGCGTGGCAGTATTCATATCTACGGTAGAAAATGAGTGGGCAATGATTTTCTTTTTCACAAAAACCACATTATCAGATCGGTAGAAGAGTTGCTGTTTTGCGTATGGATCCATGTGAATTTTTAATCCATTGGCGGCGCTGGCATTAAGCATTTCATCCAGATCTGAAAATTCATCACCCGTCATAAACATGGTATTGGCGCCGAACTGGGAAACTGTGGCAATCATTTCAAAATTAAATAAAGCGCGCACTTTTCCGAAATTACGCTGAAGTTCGGGAACATCTGCAATGGCTTTAGAGCCTTTCATGCCTTTTTCTTCACCGTTAAAGGCAATATACATCTGGCTAAAATCGAGTTCGCGGTTGCGGAAATAATCTGCCAGCCCAATGACCGCCGTGACGCCACTCGCGTTATCGTCTGCGCCATTATATACGGTATCTGCGCCTTTATTTGAAACACCAATATGATCAAAATGTGCGGTAAAGGCCAGGAAATCTTCTGATTTTCCTTTTCTGATTCCACAGACATTGTACACCACTTTTCCTTTATATTCGAAAGGAACGAGATAAGAGGTGCCGACGCAGAAATCGAGTTGGTTGCGTTGGAATTCGCGTGCGATATAAACGGCGGCAGAATCATTTTCGGGCGTACCGATTTCGCGGCCGCGCATGGAATCTGCGGCAAGATCTGAAAGTAAAGTGGTGACGCGCTCCTGGCTTACTTTCTGTGCATAAGCGCACATCGCGAAAAACAATAAAATAAGTGCTAATGTTTTGGACATCGGTGATTTTTTTTGCTAAAGATAAAGATTCGGCAACAAAAAAACAGTTCCCAAAGGAACTGTTTCACTCAAAAAAAATCGTTGTACGTTTAGCGGAGTCTGTCCACAGATTTTACGAGCCGTTCGTCTTTCCGTATGTACACATTGGCAATCATTAAAAAAATAATCGCCATTAACGGGAAAACAGGCTCAATACCCTTCTCTGGAAAATCCATTCCTCCGGGTAAAGTGAGTAGCCAGTACGCCAATAAACCGAGCAACAAAGCGTTTATACCAATGCTGATATTATTCAGCAGGACTTGTCTTTTTCGTTCCCTGTAGCTGAGGATGCTCAGGAAGCCAAAGATTACCAAAATCACGCAGGCTACAGAGATAAAAGGCACCGGCCCGAACAGGGGGAAATCCTGCGCGGTGATAAATAAAAACAGGGCTGCCAGGATGGCTAAGAAGATCCATACCGTCTGTATTCTCTGCAACATAATGATGATAATCTGCTCACAAAAATAGCAATAATTATTTGCATAATTAAAAAATTACCGTAGATTTGCCAGTCTAATGACCTGTTTAAGAAAAGTCGCCCGACTTAACCTTCTTACTTACACTTACTTATAATTACTTTTTTACGCAACATTTATGTTCAATATTGAAACGTTAAAGGCTAAATCCGATGCTGATTTGGTCAAAATTACCAGTGATCTGGGCGTTAAACTTGCTAAAAACAGCACTGAGAACGATAAGATTTTTGCTATTCTGGATTTCCAAGCTTCCAATGCGAAAATCGCCAAAGATTACTATGCTTCTACGGAAACCCCGGTAAATACGGAAGAGAAGCCGGCTGCGGTGCCGAAAAAACCTGCCGCTAAAAAGGCCGCCCCGCGAAAGAAAGCGGAAAAACCAACCAAAGAGACCGACGCAGCTCCGGAGGAAAACGCAGAAGCTCTTAAGGCTGCAAAGCCCCATACTCCTGCATCAACAGAAGAAGATGCGGAACAAAAACCGGAAGCGCAGCTAAAAGATTCCTCAGAAAAAGAAAAATCGGCGGAAAAACAGCAACCGAATCAACGCGGAAGAAAACAACGCGCTGCTCAGCCCAAGGCGGCAGAGGAAAAGGAACAGGCGGTGGCAGAAGAAAATAAATCTTCACAGGCACCGGAAGAAAAAGCGGAAACACAGAAAAATACGCAGCAGCATAACAAGCAGCACAACCACCCGAACCAAAACAATAAACAACAGCCTTCGCACCGAAATCCCAACCAGAATAAAAATCAACACAAGAATCAGAATGGCGACCAACAGGAAGAAGCGCCAAAGAAAGATTTTAATTTTGACGGTCTGGTCACCATAGAAGGAGTGCTGGAGATCCTGCCGGACAACTACGGTTTCCTGCGCTCATCGGATTTTTCCTATATTTCTTCGCCGGATGATGTGTATGTTTCTACCAATCAAATCCGTAATTACGGTTTGAAAACGGGTGATACCGTACGGGGAATTGTGCGGTTGCCAAAAGAAGGAGAGAAATATTTTTCACTTTTAAAACCTACAGAGGTTAATGGCCGCGACCTGGAATTTATCAAGGACCGCGTAGCTTTCGAGTTCTTGACACCTTTGTTCCCAGAAGAAAAATTTAATTTAACCGGAAAAAATGCCACACTTTCTACGCGTATTGTAGATCTGTTCACACCCATCGGGAAAGGACAGCGCGCCATGATCGTGGCACAGCCCAAAACCGGTAAAACCATGTTGCTTAAGGAGATCGCCAATTCTATCTCGGCCAACCATCCGGAAGCGTATATGATGATTTTACTTATCGACGAGCGCCCGGAAGAGGTTACCGATATGGAACGCAGCGTTAACGCTGAGGTAATCGCTTCTACTTTTGATGAACCGGCAGACAAGCATGTAAAAGTTGCTAATCTCGTTTTATCCAAAGCTCAGAGAATGGTAGAATGTGGCCACGATGTCGTCATTTTGCTGGATTCTATTACCCGCCTGGCCAGAGCGTACAATACCGTAACTCCGGCATCCGGAAAAATTCTTTCCGGTGGTGTGGATGCCAACGCGCTTCACAAACCGAAACGCTTTTTCGGTGCTGCACGAAATATTGAAGGCGGAGGCTCTTTAACGATAATCGCTACTGCGCTGATCGATACAGGATCCAAAATGGACGAGGTAATCTTTGAAGAATTTAAAGGAACCGGAAATATGGAACTTCAGCTGGACCGAAAAATTGCCAACAAGAGAATTTATCCGGCGATCGATCTTACTTCCTCCAGTACCAGAAGAGATGATCTTTTGTTAGAAGATACCGTGCAGCAGCGCATGTGGATTCTGAGAAAATATCTGGCCGACATGAATCCCGTAGAAGCGATGGAATTCGTGCAGAAAAGCATTAAAAACTCCTTGAATAACGAAGAATTTTTGATGTCGATGAACCGATAATCAAAGAATGTTTTTAAAAATAAAAACCGTGTCAGTTTCCGCTGAGCACGGTTTTTTTGTAATGTGACTAATCGTTTTCTGATTATAAAGAATTAAATAATAAAGAAAAGACGGAGCATTTTTTACTGCTTTGCTTTACATTGATAAATTTCCCAATGTTAAAGATTTTATAAAGTGGCCGCAGCTTTTTGTATTTGAGGATTTTATTGGTTAAATTTGAGCATAACACTATAAAATATTAAATATTATGGCTTTCGAATTACCAAAATTGGGATACGCGTACGACGCACTGGAACCTACCATTGATGCAAAAACAATGGAGATTCATTACACCAAACACCATCAGGGTTATGTAGATAATCTGAATAAAGCTGTTGCCGGCACCGACCTGGAAAACAAGTCGATCGAAGAAGTTTGTAAAACAGGAACTGACAAAACTGCAGTTCGCAACAATGGTGGTGGTCACTATAACCACACTTTGTTCTGGGAAATTCTGACGCCGGGCGGAAGTAAAGAACCGGTTGGTAACGTAAAATCCGCTATCGAAAATTACGGTGGTTTTGAAAAATTCAAAAATGATTTCGCAGAAGCAGCAAAAACACGTTTCGGTTCCGGCTGGGCTTGGCTTTGCAAGAAAGATGACGGTTCTGTAACGGTATGTTCCACACCGAATCAGGATAACCCACTCATGCCGGTGGCAGATTGCCAAGGAACACCAGTTTTAGGACTCGATGTTTGGGAGCATGCTTATTACCTGCATTACCAAAACAGAAGACCGGATTACGTTTCTTCCTTTTTCGATGTCATCAACTGGGACAAAGTGGAAGAAAGATTTAATAAGTAAACTCGCTTTTTTACATGCTAAAAAGTTCAGGATTTCCTGAACTTTTTTTGTTACCGCATATCAGCACCACTTAGCCCATTGAGGCGCAGGCCGTACTTCCACCGGACAAAAGCAAAAACCTGGTAAAGTTTGTATTCGTATTTTAGGCCATAATCAATATTAGGATCGTAGTCAATCGAAGACTCGATAACGTTTCGGTAGCGGCCGGAATAATAGTAGGAATTCCATTCGCTTACCAGCATTCGGTTTCTTGTTTTCAGGGAAGCTTCCGAGAACATATTCATCGGTCTGGCAATGGCGTTCAGGAAATATTGGTATTGGCTGTCCAGCACTTCCAGATCATATTCGCCGTCGTCGTCTTTCTGTGCCTGTATTGAGGTGGTGCTTTTATCGGCAGCAGTTTTTGGCGTATTGCAACTGACAAGTATCATCAGTCCGATGAGGAGTATCATTATTCTATACATGATTTTTTTTAAATCAAATCAAATTTACAGCCAAAAAAACCGCTTCAGCAGAAACGGTTTTGTTATTTACTTGGCTTCGCGCTGCAACACTACGAAGGCCGGGAAGTGGTCGCTGTAGCCGCCTGTAAAACGGTCGCCATCCCAAGAGCGCAGGGGATAACCTTTCCAGTTTCCTTGTCGGTTGATGAGATAAGGCGGTGCGAAAATTTCGGCTTTGTAAACACTGTATCCGCTGCCCACTTCATCTGCAACTACATTGGCCGAAACAATAATCTGGTCGAAAAGATTCGGCGCGTTCTGGTACGCCAGCGAAGCAACCCCTTTTTTATACAAAGGATACATTAAATTAAGATAAGGTTTTTCGGCGCTCAATTCTTTTGGCGTCATCGCTGTCTTCAGATAATTTTTTAAGCTCGTACTGACCGGATCGTCATTAAAGTCGCCCATCGCAAACAGTTTCGTCGAGGGATCTGCATTCCGTATGCTGTCCATCTGCTGTTTCAATACCACTGCTGCAGCATTTCTTTTGGGCAAAGACCTCGCTTCACCACCGCTTCGGGAGGGCCAGTGATTCATAAATAAGGCAATTTTCTCGTTGTCCAGGAAGCCAGTTACTACCACAATATCACGGGTGTAAGAACGTTTACCGTCATCATTAAATATTTTTATTTCTTTCTTTAAAGAATTCGACGGAGTGAAGCGTCTTTTCTGATAAATGAGTGCTACGTCGATTCCACGCGCATCGAAAGAGTTATAGTGGATAATGCCGTAATCATATTTCGCCAACAGTGGATGTTTGATTAAATCTTCTATTACCTGGCGGTTTTCGACTTCAATTAGTCCTACAATTGCCGGTGCCGTTTTGGTGTATTGTGCACCCATCTCCGAAATCACGCGTGCTTCATTGGCGATTTTTTGATTATAACTTTTCGTGTTCCAGTTTTTCGGACTGTTCACGGTGAAATCGTCGGCCAGAATCTGCTTGCGCACGACTTTCTTCCCCACTAGCAACTCATTGCTCCAAACGCCGCGATAATCTTCCGTTGTTTCCAGATACTTCAGCGAGTCCAGCGGTACGCTGCGGTGAAAGGCAGGGTTACTAAAATCTTTGGTACCGTCGATATAATCTGCGGACGGAATGGTATCGAAGAGGTTTTCTACATTCAGAAAGCCGATGGTGGCTACTTTTCTCACCTGACCTTTCTGCTGCGCACTGGCCATACAAATGATCATCAGGAGTAATAAGCTGCTATATTTTTTCATTTCAGTTAATTAATGCGCCAAAGTTAGTGATAAAATGTTTTTGGCGACACGAGTTTCAAGCGTCACTAATTCTTATCATGTTTTGGCAGGTGATAATGTTAAATTGAATTAAAGTATTATTATTATGCTTAAATTTGCTCTACTTAAATTACTGAATTGATTATTCGGTTCAGCGCATAAATAAATTATCAACATGATTAAAAAATTATCTTTAATCTCGTTATTTACACTGCTCCCGGCTTCTTTCTACTTCGCCCAGACCACGGTCTACGCTTATGTAAAAGATGCGAACGGAGCGCCGGTGGAAAATGCTGAGATCGACCTAAAAGGTTCGGGCTCCGAGGTAATTGCAGACAAGATCGGATATTTCCAGTTTGTCGATCTTACGGCCGGCCGTTACCAAATTGTCGTCACCAAACCCAATTTCGAAACGAAAGTGCTGGAATTCAACATTAGTGACGAAAAAAGAAAGGATTTGGGTGTCGTCACACTTTATTCCACGCTTACAGGGGTAGATCAAGGTTTGGTTATTCTGGAAAACAGCGGCGACGAGGAAAACTCCAGCCAAAGTTCCACCGTAGGACTTCTGCAGTCTTCGCAGGACGTGTTCAGCAGGATTGCTGCTTTCGATCTTGGTGCTTACTGGTTCCGCCCACGCGGTATCGACGGGCGTACCGGCGAAACGATGATGAACGGTGTGTCGATGGTGAAAGCCGATAACGGCAACGTGGACTTCAGTAATTGGGGTGGCCTGAATGAGATTACTCGGTACCCGGAAATCGCAGCCAACCACGCACCGTCGGAATATGCTTTTGGTGGTGCCAGTTCTGTAATTTATAAAAATACCAATGCCAGTGAGTACCGCAAAGGAGTGCAGGCAACGTACTCCCTGACGAACAGAAATTACCGCAACCGCGCGTCAGTGCGCTACAGTTCCGGAATGAATAAGAACGGCTGGGCCTTCACCGCAATGGGAGCCCGCCGCTGGGCACAGGAAGGCATCCAGGAAGGGACCTTCTATGACGCTTACGGAGCGTTTTTGGGCGTGGAGAAAAAAATCAACGATGCACACTCGCTGAGTTTAAGTGCTTTTGCCTCACCGTACCGGCGTTCTACTGCAAGCCCAAGCACACAGGAGGTGTATGATTATCGCGGTGTACATTATAATTCCTATTGGGGTTGGCAAGATGGAAAAAAACGGAGCGAACGTGTGCGAGAAGGATTCCAACCAATCATTCAGTTGCAGGATTTCTGGAAAATCAACAAACGCTCCAGTTTGCGCACGGCGATTTCCTATCAGTTCGGCAAAGATAAAAGTGCCCGTTTAGACTGGCAGAATGTACCGAATCCTTCGCCGTCGTACTACCGGTATTTACCAAGTTATTACGATTCTTTAGATCCTGATGCATCTGTAACCGTGGGACCGGAGCAGACGCCCACTACGGCGCAGGACGCCTATGCTACCTCTTTAGCAGGCTGGCGAAACGGTGACCCTGCCTTTACACAAATTGACTGGGACGCGCTTTATCGCCGAAACAGAAATCAGACGCCGGCTGAATATTATGGGCAGACCGGTAAGCGCGCGCTGTACTTTCAGGTAAGTGATGTGAGCGATGATAAAATATTTAATGCGGGAACGCATTACACTTATGATTTTGATGATACGACGCGTCTTCTGCTGAATGTATCTTATCAGAATTACCGCTCCGAATTGTACCGCGAAGTAAAAGATTTATTGGGCGCAGATTTCGCGCTCAATAGAGATCCTTTTGCCGCAACGAATCAACCCGGAAAAAGCGGGCTGTATAACGAGGGCGAAACCAATGTAACCAAGCGTGTAGGAGATAAGATTAATTACAATTACATTTTCGGCCGTCAGGAAGTGAAAGTAAATCCAGGCTTGAAGTTTCAAACGGGAGCTTTTGATGTATTTGTTTCAGGTTTAGCCGGATATTCTACTTCTTACCGCGAAGGACTGTACGATCATTATCTCTATGACGATTCTTTGGGTAAAAGCGCGGACTATAATTTCTGGACATTTGGTTTGAAAGGCCAGGTGGTTTATAAACTTAATGGTAGAAATTTCCTCGTTTATAACGGAGCCTATTTTTCTCAGGCACCATTCCTGGAGGATCTGTTCATCAATCCGCGAGTGAACTCGTCTGTGGCGCCAAACATTCGCACCACGGTGGTGAACGCAAACGACCTGAGCTACGTAATCAGCAGTCCATTCTTCAAAATGCGCCTTACAGGCTTTTTGGTTGATACTCAAAATGATACCAATGTACAGCGTTTCTTTGCGGATGGTATCCAGATTCAGACTACAGGTGCGGATGGTACGGTAGGAAATGTGCAGAGTGCTTTCGTTACCCAAACCATGTCGAATGTAGACAAACGGAATATGGGTGGCGAGCTGGGAATCGATGTAAAAATTACACCGACACTTTCTGCGCAAGGTTTGGCCAGCTACGGTCAGTACACCTACCGCAATGATCCTAATGTTTATTTCGCCTCGGACGCAGCCGGAACATTTGAAAATGGAAAGTCTTATCTGGATCTTGGAAAAGCCTACTTAAATGGCTCACGCCAGGGAGGTACACCACAGCAGGGTTATTCTCTCGGCCTGCGTTATAATTCGCCGAAATACTGGTGGTTGGGCGCCAACTGGAATTATCTGGATGATAACTTCCTCGATCCTTCTCCGCTGTTGAGAACCGAACGTTTTGTGCAAAATCCGGTTACAGGAGCGCCATACGCCGGTTTGGATGAGCCGGAACTGAGAAGAGTATTGCAGCCGACGCAACTGCCGTCCGCGTTTTTCTTTAATGCCAACGCAGGAAAATCCTGGAGATTCGGACCTTATTACGTTTTGCTGACCGCATCGGTTAACAATATTTTCGACAATACGCGCTACATCACCGGAGGTTTCGAGCAAACCCGACGCGTAACCTTCCCAGGCTATGTGGAAGAAAATAACAGAGAATTTCCGCTCTTCGGACCGAAATATTTCTATACCCAGGGAAGATCCTATTTCGTAAACCTTCAGTTTAGATTTTAATAAGTTTCAGAATTTAAAAAAAACAACAAAATGAATATTAAAAAATATTTTAAAACCGCTTTTGTAGCAGCGTTGGCCGCCGTTACACTGAGCTCGTGCGTAGACAAGGACGAATGGGATACGCCGCCGATTAACTGTAACAATAAATTTGATGCGCCCAACACTACGCTGGCAGAATTCAAAGCGATGGCACCTGCTACAGGATACCTGCTCATTACAGAAGACAAGATTTTTGATGCCTATGTGATTTCTTCCGACGAAAACGGAAACTTCTATAAGACCATTTCCTTCCAGGACAAACCCGAAAATCCTACTGCGGGAATGCAGATGGAGGTAGACCGCGCCAGCAACTATGCTGATTTCCCGGTCGGAACTCATATCCGAATCAATGCAAAAGGATTAAGATTAGGTTTAGACCGCGGTACCGTAAAAATCGGTTCTGTGGATCCTACTTTCGCCATCGGCAGAATTCCGGGAACATTGTTCGGACGTTATATTTCTGCGGTCTGCGAAGGTAATAAAGCGGATATCGTCACTATCGTGCCTACAGAATTGCCAAGTCTCACGGCAGCTGCACAGGAAAAATATGTGAATACGCTGGTGAAAGTTTCGAACGTACAATTCGGAATCGGCGAAATTTATCCTACCAACAAAACGTATATCGATTACGTAAGTGGCGCCGGCGTTGATACGGACCGCGCCATTGAGGATAAAACAGGAGGATCTTCAATTCTTCGAAACTCCGGGTTTGCCTCTTATGGTTCCACTTTATTGCCAAAAGGCAGCGGCACACTTACCTTCGTGGTCAGCAAATATAACAGCAGCTACCAGATGCTCATTAGAGGTTTGGCAGACGTTGATATCCCCGCTACAGGAACCCGTTTTGATGCTGCACCAGCAAAAGGTGGTACAGCAATAACGTATCCTACGGAGCTCAATGAAACCTTCGAAAGTTTCACAGGAAATTTACAGGATACTTTTGCGCCGTACATCAACGATCCATTGATCGGCAACCGCTATTGGCAGATGAAAAATTACGGTGGTAACAATTATATTGAACTTAGCGCCAACGCAGGAAAAGGAGCATTTGAAACCTTCTTTATCGTTCCGGTCACCTTCACGCCCGGAAAGAACATTACTTTCGATGTTAATGTCGGATTCTACAAAGGTGATGCGCTGAAAGTGTACACTTCCACAGACTACGTTCCTTTGGGTGACGTTACCGAAGCCAAACTTACTGATATCAGCTCCAGCTTCACTGTACCACGTGTACCGACCAGCGGTTACGGGACCTTCACGCCGGCGGGAAGCTATGAAATTCCTTCCTCGCTGACCGGCAAAGGTTATATCATGTTTAAATATGTCGGAAACGGATCGGGGGTCACCACATCCATCCAACTTGACAATATTAAAGTACAATAATTGTTGCTTTAATTATTCTAAGTCCGCTTCGTTATGAGGCGGACTTTTTTTTGGTTAATTATTACCGGTGAGACAACTTCTCGAGGATTAATTTTATTTAAATTTAAATAAGACAAAAGAATCCGAATTATATTAATTGTTTATATTTGTATTGCAAAACCGATGAAGAGATGCTTTCGAAAACCTGTGAATACGCTTTGCGCGCCATGATCTATATCGCACAGCAATCCTGCGATGGGAAAAGCGTCAACATTGGAGAAATCTCAAAAAGTATTAATTCGCCGCAGCTTTTTATTGCTAAAATTTTGCAGCGGCTCACCCGCCAGGGTTTTGTGCACTCCGTTAAAGGCCGCTACGGCGGTTTCTGTATTTCCGATGAGGAGGCCAAGGCTTCCCTGGCAGACATTATCAGGGCAGTGGACGGAGAAAAAATTTTTCAAGGCTGTGGACTCGGTCTCGCATATTGCTCGGAGAAGAATCCCTGTCCCATCCACAACACCTATAAAGAAGCACGCGACCAGCTGCACAAAATCTACAGCGATACCACGCTGGAACAGTTCAGAATGGCAAACCATGAAGAACTGCAGCTGCGACGCGAATAACATTTAACTAAAAAAGACCAATAAATCTCATTCTATGGAAACCCTACAGACACTTGATGTGACCAAAATTGAACCGCGCCTGAAACATCCGACTATATTTAAATATTTCGATGCGCTGCAACCCGGCGAAGCTTTTGTTATCGAGAACGACCACGATCCGAAACCGCTTTATTACGAACTCATTGGCGAACGCGGAAATATTTTCACCTGGGAATATCTTCAGCAGGGCCCGGAAGAATTTGTCGTGCAGATCACTAAAAATCCGGCTGAAAGTCCAAAAAAGGAAATCGAAAGACTTAATGTTACCGCCATCGAACCACGTTTGAAACATCCAACTATATTTAAATATTTCGATGCGCTGAAGCCCGGCGAAGTTTTCATTATCGAGAACGACCACGATCCGAAACCACTTTATTACGAACTCATTGGCGAACGCGGGAACATTTTCACCTGGGAATATCTTCAGCAGGGCCCGGAAGAATTTGTCGTGCAGATCACTAAAAACGCGACAGGTGATGGACCGACACAAAGTAGAATGATCAGCGAAAAAGACGTAAAAAAAGCAGAATTGCTGAAAGCAAAAGGCGTTGATTTTTCCTGTAATGAAAACAAGAAACAAAACTCCTCGACCCCAAAATCGGCGGCAGCTTTCAGCCATGATTATGCAAATTGTGAACTTACGGAACTTACCGAT
Organism: Flavobacteriales bacterium UBA6693; assembly: GCA_002454815.1. Lineage (GTDB taxonomy): Bacteria > Bacteroidota > Bacteroidia > Flavobacteriales > Weeksellaceae > Kaistella. The sequence goes on along the minus strand of DKJL01000006.1, from coordinate 90,771 downwards.
TATATCCTGACCAGGCATCACCAATATATCCGGGAAAACGCTGAAAACCTGAATGATCTTGCCATAAAAGTTTCCGAACATCACGGCGACGGGCATCCGGAGCTCAACAGAATTGCTACCATCACTTATCATTTTCTGCAGGATTTACTGGATCATATGGTGAAGGAAGAAAATGTTCTTTTCCCGGTAATCGATCAGGTCGTGTCCAAGACCAAGGATGCGGGCATGGAAACTACATACAGAGTCGGCACTTTGCACGAGCCGATCGATCTGCTGACCAAAGAACACGCAGTGGCACTCGCAGATCTCAGTTTTATACGCCGCCTGACCAACGATTATACGCCGCCGGCGGAAGCCTGTAATTCTTACCGTTATTTATTCCGAAAACTGGAAGAATTCGAGCGCGAAGTACACACCATGTTGGGACTGGAGAATAATTATCTCTTCCCAAGAGCCGTGGCGCAAGACCGATTATTGGCCGAGGCTTAAGGATAACCTATGAAAAGAGCGCGTCTTTGGGCGCGCTGTCTTTTTGTATGTGGACAAGGTCCGTACAAAATTGTAACTTTAAATCTTTAAAATCAAAGTATGGAATATATTACCGCCAATACCAAGATTTCGGAATTGATCAAACAAAACTCCGACAGCATCCGCGCTATCGCCTCACTCGCCAAACCATTAGAGAAACTGCAAAATCCTATTTTGCGGAAAATAATGGCTTCGCGTGTGACCATTGCAGAAGCAGCGAAAATGGGCGGAACTACGGTTGCGGAATTTCAGCGTGTTTTGCGGCCGCTGGGTTTTTCGTTTAGGGAAGACGCGGCGCAGGAGACCAATAAAGACGAAATAAAACCTGTCTGGCTCAGTTCAGCAAATGACGGCGATATAGAATGGTACGACGTCCGGCCGATTATTGACGAAGGAGCAGATCCGCTGAAAGAAATATTACATCGCTTCAAGGACGTGCCATCGGGAAAAATTCTTTGTGTCATTAACAGCTTTGTACCTACACCGTTAATTCATCTTTTAAAGCAGGAAAAAGCCGAAGATGCTTTCGTAGAAACAATTAACGAAAAAGAATTCCGCACCTATTTTTTAAAGAAAGAAAAAAATGCGGAATCTGTACCTGCACAAAAGCTGAATATGGATGATGTGCAGACTTTTGAAAGAATCAGCGCGCAGTTTACAGATAAAATCACAGAAATGGACGTACGCGCACTGGAGATGCCCGGACCGATGCATGCAATTTTAGGAGCTTTGGAAACGCTTGAGGCAGATTCTGCACTTTACATCCACCATAAACGCGTACCGGTTTATCTGCTGGAAGAGTTAGCCGATAAAGACTTTGAGGTACACATTTGCGAATACGAGGAAAACAACGTTAAAATGCTGATTTTTAAAAGATAAAATGGCGCAGATCAATATAGGTAAAGCTCCCGGCAATGGCGCCGTACTTCCGTTTTATGCGGCGGGCGCAGTGGTTTTTCTGGCACTTACGCTGCTGATGGTTTGGAGTCCGGAGACTTTCGCGAAACATTATTTTACGCCACACCTGCTTACAATGGTTCATCTGGCCGCCTTGGGCTGGGGCACGATGATAATTTTTGGTGCTGCACATCAGCTTTTGCCGGTCATCTGCGAACGGGATCTCTACAGCGAAAAACTGGCGTCCTTTGTTTGGTATACCCTGACAGCCGGAATGCTTTTGCTTACAGTTAATTTCTGGACGCTGAATGTGGGTCCTATGATGATCACCGGCGGTTCTCTGATCGTTATTTCGGCACTACTGTACTGCATCAACGTCTGGAAAACAACGATGATCTGCACCAAGTATTCCGTGCAGAAAATCTATGTTCTGAGTTCCGCACTTTGGTTGGTGGCAACGGTGACCATGGGTCTTCTGCTGGCGATCAACCTTAAATATTCATTTTTCAGCACCAGTCATCTTGAAATCTTAAAACTGCACGCACACGCTGGTTTCGCCGGATGGTTTCTGCAGTTGATTACCGGTGTGAGTACGAAGTTGGTTCCTATGTTTCTGTTGGGTAAATCGACGAAAGAATATTTGCTGAAATGGGCGTTTTTCTTTCAAAATGCAGGTTTGATTCTTTTTCTGGCAGATGGTTATTTTCTTGGAATCACTGCGCGCGTGCTGGTCTATGCTTTTATTGTTTTAATCGGGATCATTTTTTGGCTGCTGTATCTTTATGACAATTATCGCAACCGTTTGCGCAAAAGAGTGGAGCTGCTGATGAAGCATTCTTTTCTGTCATTTGTCTCGCTTGTGTTAGCCGTGCTTTTGTTGCCGGCCGTTTATTATGCTGCCGGTTACCGCTGGATTATTCTTTACGGAACGATGCTTTTTATGGGTTGGATCACCAGTATTATTTTGGGCAAAACCTTCAAAACCCTGCCATTTATCATCTGGAACAACCAGTACAAAAGTTTGTCGGGCAAGGTGAAAGTGCCGCTGCCTAAGGATCTGTACAGCGAACGCCTCACCGTCTGGCAATGGTATCTTTTCATCGCCGCCATGGTGGTTTTTGCGTCGGGCATTATCGCTCAGGAAATCGCAATTATCCAGCTGGGCGCAATATTTTGGTTCGCGGTCGCGGTCATCTATAACCTCAATGTATTTAAAATCATCTTTCACAAAAACAAACAAAAATTATGATACTGGATTCTACGCACGAAGATTATGAAAAAATAGGCCGTGCCGAGGCGGCACTTTACGAAGTTATCGACCCCGAACTGATGGTCAACATCATGGATTTGGGTTTGGTTTATGACATCGAATTTAAACCGGAAAATCTCATTTTAATTACAATGACGCTCACCACACCGCATTGCCCGATGGGCGAAGCCATCCAGACCGGCGTACAGAATGCCCTCGAAGCGGAATTTCCGGGCTACACGATCGAGATTAATCTCACTTTCGAGCCGGCCTGGAACTACGATATGGTTTCATCCGAGGGTATGCAACAGCTGCAGAACCGATAATAAAAAAATCCGATCGACAGATAACTGTGATCGGAGGTTTTATTTTTTCAAAAGTCCTTAGAAGCGTACTTCATTGACTTCTTTGCCACGCTGGAAATTCATTGTTTTCTGATTTCCTTTGTAGGCGATATTTACAAGATTAAACTGTTTTGGAAAAGTACTGAGTAAAATGGTATTCTTAATTCGGATCGTGCTGATATCTGTAACGCCATTGGCTTCAAAATATACCCAAACCGATTCGCCGTTTACCTGACTTCCGGTGAAAGTGAGCGTACGGGTGCCGCCATTCACATAAAGATCAAAATTGTTGTTAACGTATTTTTTTACTTCGGCTTCGAAACCGGCCGTGTTGGGATTGATTTTGATGGCATCAGAAATATGCGCAGTATTCATTTTAGTTGTAAACTTCAGCGTTTTGCTTGCTTCCAAATAATCCACTTTCGTCATCGAGGAGTAAAATTCTGCAGTGGCAAAACTCATCATCAGCATCGATGCAAAAATTAATAAACTATATAAAAATTTTTTCATCACCTTAAATTGTACTTGTTGTTCTCAAATATAGTGCCAACTAAAAATTCACGTTAACCGTGTATTTATCGTAGAAAGCCTTGATGTGACTTACTGCATCCTCGGCGGTGTCGACCACGCGGTAGAGTTCAAGATCTTCCTCGGAAATCAGTTTATTTTCCAGTAAAGTGCCTTTGAACCAGTCGAACAGACCTCCCCAGAATTTAGAGCCTACCAACACGATAGGGAAGCGTCCGATCTTGTTGGTCTGTATCAGTGTCAGCGCTTCCATCAGCTCATCCAACGTGCCGAAACCACCCGGCATCACCACAAAACCTTGAGAATATTTGACAAACATCACCTTTCGTACGAAGAAATAATCAAAATCTATACTGAGGCCTTTGTCGATATAAGGATTAAAGTGCTGCTCGAAAGGCAGATCGATATTAAGACCGATGGATTTCCCTCCGCCATTCCGCGCACCGCGATTTCCTGCTTCCATAATACCGGGACCGCCGCCGGTGATGATTCCGAAACCAATATCCGTAATCTTCTCGGCAATCTCTGTCGCCATTTCGTAATAATGATCACCCGGACGTAGCCGCGCAGATCCAAAAATGGAAACACACGGACCGATTTTCGCCATCTTTTCGTAGCCATCTACAAATTCAGCCATAACTTTGAAAACCATCCAGCTGTCTTTGGTGACGGTTTCGTCCCAGGTTTTTTCTTTAAACGAATTCTGGATTTTTTGGTCAATTTCAAAGGCGCTGCCGGTAGCAAGTTTCGTGGTGCCTTTTCCTCGTTTTATTTTTTTCATTTTATTTAAAAAATTTTTCGGCTTCCGTTACAGAGGCAGGTCGGCCTACGTCGATAATGGTGGCAGAATGCTCGTAGCCGTGGATGGATTCTGAACTCATCAGGTCAAGATATTCCTGCATGATCGAGAATGTGCCGCGTCGCTGTATTTTACGGAAGAACTGTGGATTTATACAATGAATTCCGCTGAAAGCCAATGGTTTAAATTCAGAATTAAATTCGGCTAAACGCTGCTCTCCAGTTTCTACATTTTGCCAGCCTTTCAGCACCATTTCATTATTAAACAGTAGCTTGCGCGAACTTTTCCGGTCGGAGACGGCTAAAGTAACAAAATCTTTTTTCTCGCGGTGGTACCTTATCAATAAATCCAGGTTGAGATCCGTCAGTATATCAGCATTCATCACCACAAAATCATCTCCGTTATCCAAAAATTTCTGCGCAAATAACAGGCCACCGCCGGTCTCCAACAGTTCATCACGTTCATCGGAAATCTCAACATTTGCCCCGAAATTATCATTTTGTTTTAAAAAATCACAGATTTGCGAGCCAAAATGGTGCACATTGATCACGAAATCATTAATGCCGAAATGCTGAAGATAACGGAGATTTCTTTCCAAAAGCGGAACGCCGTTTACCGTGGCCAACGCTTTCGGATGATGGTCGGTGAAGGGTTTGAGCCGCGTGCCTTTTCCGGCTGCAAAAATCAGCGCTTTCATTGGTCAGTGCACAGCTGCGGCTGCTCATCATGCTGAACGGTAACGATGGCTGCGGGATAATTTTCGCGTATGAAAGCGGCTGTTTTTTCGGCGGCGTACACGGAGCGGTGCTGTCCGCCGGTGCACCCAAAATTGATCTGCAGATTTTCGAAGCCACGCGACAGGTAATTTTCAATGTTAATCGAGACGATACTTTTTACCAGGTCTAAAAACTTTGGCATTTCTGTTTCTGTTTCCAAAAAGTATTGCACGTCTTTATCACAACCCGTTTGTGTTTTGTATTCAGCCAGCCGGCCGGGATTCAGGATGCCGCGGCAATCAAACGAAAAACCGCCGCCGTTGCCGGATTTGTCTACCGGTATTCCACCGATTTTATAGGAAAAACTGTGTATTTCTATATGTAAACTCAAGATAAATCTATTTTAATATTAGTATTTCTGACGGATAAACTCTGCTATTTTATGTTTCGTAGTTTCATCGTTCAGCCGCAGGATTACCTGTTGAAGTTCGGGATAATTTTTCATTTCACTCCAGGCGTTCGAAAATTCAGTCAAATTTTTTATGCCGCCGTCCAGACTCGCCATAAAATGGTTTTTTTTCTGAATAAGGCCGCGGAAACCGTACGCGCCCAGCACCTGAAGAAAGCGGATCAGCTGCAGCGGTGGAAGAGCGCTTTTAAGTTGCTCAACTTCCTCACCGTCGGGCCATAATGAAAAATAATATTCCAACATTCGTGACCGGAACTCCGGAGAAAAGTCAGCCTTTGCCTGAAACAGAAATGAAACCACGTCATACATCAGCGGTCCGTACATCGCTGCTTGATAATCAATAAAAAAAGGCTCGCCCGAATGGTTTATCACGATGTTCCGCGCCTGGAAATCGCGCATCATCAAACCTCGTGGCTGCAGTTTTGCCAGTTGATCTGTTAGCTCGGCAAACTCTTTCAGTAAAATGCCTTTTTGGTGTGGAATTTCAAGGATATCGACAATGAAACTTTTAAAGTAAAATAAATCACTGGTAATCGGCAATTCGTCGTATGCGAGATATTCAAATGTATTCGAATAATCGACAGTGCCGCGGGTCTTTTTTTGAATTTCCGCCAGCTGTTTCAGCGTTTTCCGAACGAGTTCTTCGACACGCGGTGAGGTTCCTTCTTCTGTGATAATTTCGGATAAAGTCTGCTCGCCTACAAACTCCTGAACGTACATTTGGCGGTCTTCTGATATTTGGAAAATCTTAGGTGCACGTACGTTTAACGACGAAAAAACCTCTGAGAAGTAAAAGAAACTTTCATTTTCCGCCACATTTGTATTACACGTTACAACGTAGCGCGAGCTGGCATCGGCAGCCAAGTAGTTGCGACGCGCCGAACCGCTTTGGGCAAGAAGAATGAATTCCTGTGCAGGAACACCGATGAAATTTTCGAAGAACTGCCGGGCGTTTTGAAGGGTCATACGCCACAAATATAATCAAATCTTATGGTAGAATAGAGTATATTTGTGCCGATGTTTCGCGATTTTAAACCTGTTTTCGTAGTGTTGCTGCGCTTTGTTGCGCTGTACATTATTCTGGTGCTGGGCTACCAGTTCTATCTTAATGGCTATCGGAATACCGGCTTGGACGGTTTTTCGACCTGGGTAATGGAGCAGGTAACTTTCATTCAAAATAAACTCGGATACGTTTCGCGCATGGTGCCCGGCGCGCCCGCGGATGAAACCACTTGGTTTTTTGTGGAAGGCGCTTACGTCTCCCGAATGGTGGAAGGTTGTAACGCAATTTCGGTCATGATTCTTTTCGCGTCGTTTGTGCTGGCTTTTTATGAAGGTGCAAAGACATTTCTTTTCGTCGCTGCCGGCCTGATTTTTCTCCACATTGTGAACGTTCTTCGCATCGTCGGTCTCAATGCCCTGATCGTGGAAATGCCGCAATACAGTAAAATCGGACACGATTATTTTTTTCCCGCCATTATTTATGGAAGCGTCGTAGTGCTGTGGCTGATCTGGATTAAATTTTTTGCAGTGAAAAAAGTTGTTGATGAAACTGCTTAGATTGGTGCTGATCGGCATCGCAGTATTGGGTCTCATCGCTGTGCGTGTGGTTGAATCGCAAGTGTTTTATGATCCTTTTATTACATTTTTTAAATCCGCGAACCGTCACGCTGTTTTTCCGCCCTTCAACTGGTCGCCGCTGATCTTCAACTATATCTTTCGGTTTTTTTTAAATTTAATCTTTTCGCTGGCGATCGTGCAGTTATTATTTAGAAATAAACGCTGGACGCTGCAGGCGGGCGTGCTGCTATTATTGGTCTTTATAATTACGCTGCCTATTTATCTCTATTGTATTTACATGGAATTTGAAGTCGGTTATCTTTTTTCCTTTTACATGCGAAGGTTTGTAATCCAGCCACTTACGTTATTGCTGATTATTCCGACGTTTTACTATCGCCAGCATCTTTCCGTGCAAGATCGTTAACGGAATGTTTGTTCTCCTGCGTGATCGTCATTTCATTCCAGGTAACGTGACCTTCGAACGCATGTTGACGCACCGGACATTCGAACAGCGCGCATATTCTACACGAAAAAGATTTACAGTCATCGAGGTGAAAATTAAATTCAATCGTGCGGTCCTTGTTCTCACCAATTAATCTGTAAAGTTTTTCCATTTCCTGATGGGCTTTTCGCAGCTCGTAATACCATGGCAAGGTAAGATGTGCATCAATGTGCAATCCGCGTCCATGTTGCTGGATTCTCATATTATGAAGATCGACCCACTGTGGCTGTCGGTGGGCCTGCAGAAAAGTGGAAAGATTCCGAAGCATTTTGGTGTCCGATTCATCCATAATGCCGCCCAAAGATTTCCGCGTAATACGGTATCCGATGATAATGATGTATGCCGCAAACAAGAGGGCAATAACCGCGTCCAGCCAGTATTGTTGCGTTACCTGAACCAAAAGAAGGCCCAGAACAACCCCAGCCGTAGTAATGGTGTCTGTTTTTAAATGTTTCCCCGAACTCTGCAACACCAGCGAATGATCGCGAATTCCTTTTTTATACGAAATGTGGCCCATTACATAATTAATCAATCCCGTAATTGCGATGATTGCGATTCCCCAATCCAGTTGCTGCGGCTTATTGCCATGAATCAACGAACCGATGGCCTGAATGATGATAAGAACGCCGGCCAAAATAATGAGTCCGCCTTCCAATCCGGAGGTTACAAATTCTACTTTTCCGTGGCCGTAAGGATGCGCCTGGTCTTTGGGTTTGGCTGCCAGAAATAAAGCATACAAACCCATAAATGCGGCAACGATATTTACGGTACTTTCCATCGCGTCAGAAAATACGGCATCAGAATTCGTTACATACCAGGCAAAAAGTTTTGCCAGAAACAGTGCAATTCCCATGAGTGCGACGTTGCGCTGAAATGCAAATCGGTTTCTAGTCATAAGTTTCACTACTCAATGATTGATTGTTTGATCATCCTAATAATAAAAAAATGCTCACCGGGTGAGCATTTGGATTTAAATAAGTTTGTTGTCTTTCAGGTATTCTGCAATCTGAACCGCGTTGGTAGCAGCTCCTTTCCGCAGATTGTCGGCCACAATCCAGAGATTCAGCGTCTTGGGTTGTGATGTGTCGCGGCGGATGCGACCTACAAATACTTCGTCTTTACCTTCTGCATAAAGCGGCATGGGATAAATTTGTTTTTCCACATCGTCTAATACGGTAACGCCGGGGGTCTGGTTCAACAGATTTTTCAGTTCTGTGAGTTCGAAATCATTTTCAAATTCGATGTTTACACTTTCCGAGTGTCCACCCTGTACCGGCACCCGCACCGCTGTCGCGGTTATAGCAAAGCTGTCGTCGCCCAGGATTTTCTTGGGTTCGGTCATCAGTTTCAGTTCTTCTTTGGTGTAATCATCTTCTGAAAATACGTCGCACTGTGGCAAAGCATTACGAAAGATTTCATAAGGGTAAACTCTCTCTACGTTTTCATTACCGGCGATCTCAGCGTTTAGCTGGTCGACTGCTTTTTTACCTGTTCCGGTAACGGATTGATAAGTGGAGACCACCACGCGGCGAAGTTTATATTTAAGATTTAACGGATGCAAAGCCATTACTAACTGGATGGTAGAACAGTTGGGATTTGCGATAATTTTATCTTCTACCGTAAGTTGATCGGCGTTGATTTCCGGAACGACGAGTTTCTTAGCAGGATCCATGCGCCAGGCGGAAGAGTTGTCGATAACGGTAGTTCCGGCGGCTGCGAATTTTTCGGCGTATTGCAGGGAAGTTTCGCCACCGGCGGAAAAGAGAGCGATTTGTGGTTTAAGATCGATTGCGGTTTGCATGGAGACTATTTCAATTTCTTCTCCTTTAAACAAAATCTTTTGGCCCACAGATTTCTCAGAGGCAACGGCAATCAGCTTTGTGACCGGAAAGTTGCGTTCTTCCAGCACACTCAGCATTACCTGACCTACCATCCCCGTAGCACCAATAACGGCTATAATCATGTGTTTAAATAAAATTAAAAAATAACTTTATGCGACAAGCGACGGGAATACACGCGCCCAAGGAAAAGCATACGCAAACAGTGCAAGCGCAATAACGCCCATGATGACAATCTTCATCGCCAAAGTTTCGTGTGTTTTCATGTATTTATTAATGATGGTCATTAAGATCACGCCGATCAGCATCGAAACAGGATGTTCCACATAGGAAAATCTTGCCGTGGCATTGCTCATTAATGTCCCTGTTTCCAGCGCCCCTTTCAATCCTGGTGAAAAAACCAGCATGAAAATCCCGACGATAAGCTGCACATGAAAGAGAATCATGGTGACTAATGTGGAGACGCGGAGAAGCTTACGGATTTTGCCCGAGTAACCGAACATGGTAACTAAAAGCGCAACCAGAAAAATGATTCCCGAAAGCAAAATCAGGTAAGCAAAGCCTTTATGTGCCTGCGTGATAATGTTGAATGTGTCCATAGTAGTTTATTTTTAAGGGCAAATATAACGAAAATCCCGGCGATTGGCCGGGATTTGTATAAGTCTCAGAAAAACTTCTGGATTAGAATGAATACTTGAATCCAAGGGTTGCACTCCAGGTAGTAAATCTGATGCTGGCAGGTCTGTAAATTCAAGGAATTGCCAAATAATAAAACCTATAAATTTTCAATAAATATTTTCTCAACAAATTTCTCATGATGTCCTGGTTGTGGATAACTCTGATATGTATCTGTACGACTTTCCCAAGTTACCGTGCCCCCTTTTATTGAATTCATATCATAATATTCAGTACTTGTAAAGCCGTTCTGGTTTTCGTAAGTAGTTTCTCGAAACTGAACCCCAACTCTAACATTATATGATAAGTTTGGGTTGTCTAATGCGATATTCTTGAAAAAGTTTATAGAAGCGTTCATTTCTACATGATAGATATCTTGTGCACCGTTTACGTCTTCTTGAATTATATTCAGTAAACTAGTATCATAATTAAAAGGTTGATATCTATAATAGAGCCCTAATCTATCTGTGTTAGAAAGAGCAACTCTCTGTGCTAACCATCCGGACCCATCTAATTTACGCATATATTGGCCAGAGGAATACATCATTATGGAACCAAAATCAATTGGTCCAACAGTTTTAACTTTTGAAGCTGGTAATATTTGATAATCTGCACTTCCTGCCACACTTGGATTCACATATATTACCGAATTTCTGTCAGGTCGCTGATGCTCGTGACCTAAACCAACGGCATGACCTATCTCATGAATGACCGTTCCCGCTTCTGCATAGTAATTTATATAAATAAGCTGCTTTCCACCAGTTTTGCCCCAATAAGATCTACTATCTCCGTCTGTACTGTAGAACTCGACATAGTCTGGCTGAGTAGTTCTTGGAATTAATTTTATGCCGGTGTTTTGTGCATATGCCGCAATGGCATCATAAATGCGCCCTGCATACGGAAAGCCAGGGGGTAATACATATGGCACTTCTCCCCTCGGCCATGATTTTATGAGTTCATTCGAAATAACACTTTTATTGCTATTAAGATTCGAATTTTTAAGAATGCTAAGTTGCTCTTCGGTTATTAATATATCATCGCTAATATAATATTGACCATCTATTTTTGATATTATCGTATTATCAATGCCAACATTTAGAATTTCATTTGTTCGACTTGATTCCGAAATGTCCTCTCTAGAACATGATGCAAATAATAATGCCAATGACATTAAACATAAAGCTTTTTTCATATCGAATTGTTTTAATTTTGAGTAAATATATTAATTAAATGTAAAAAAATTGTACAAATAAAAATAATTTTTTATAATTAAGCGTTTTTCTTTTTTATGCAACTACAGTTTGCTTCTGGATATTGATATTTATTGAATTATAAAAAAAATCCCGGCTTAATAGTCGGGATTATAAATGTATTATTAAGTACTTCTTAGAAAAGAAAACTTACTGAAGCGTTCCAAGTTCTACCAAATCCGAAATAAACTTCATTGGCTTTGTTTACGCCTTTCCAATTATTGGCCGGATTTGTATCTGCACCTTTGTTGGTTCTTGATTCAGCAATGTATGTTTTATCCAATACGTTGTTCACATTTAATCTCAGTTTGAAAGCCTGATCTTTGTTTAGCTTGAACGTCGCACCAGCGCCTAAATCGATCAATCCGTACGATGGCAATTCAACTGCAGGATCGGAAGGGTTTGGCTTTGCTACAGTTACTAATCGGCTAGAAGGCTCAAACGCAGAATACAGTTTGTCAGCGTAGCGATATTGTGCGTCAAAGTTTAACCATTTCATTAATTTGAAATCTGCCGAGAGTGCAGCGGTTAGCTGAGCGGCATCACCTACTTTGAGGCCATCTAGCGCCAGCGTGCCTTCCTGAATAACGGTGTTAGTTTGGTCTTCTACAAAAGAGGCGCTTGGGCTTCCTTCAAAATACCAATCTCCGATGGAGAACATCCCGTTGATGGTAACAAAACTTGCAGGTTTCACGTTGAAGTCCATTTCGATTCCTTTGTGGATTTCCTGGATTCCGAGAACGTTTGCAACACCGGTTACGTCTACGCCATTAAGTTTAGCGCGTACAGTAAGTCTGCGGTAGATATCATCCCAAGAGGTGTGGTAGGCGTTCAGGTTTGCATTAAAATACTGAGAGCGGAAACCGTAGCCTACTTCAAATGAAGCGACTTTTTCGTTGGTAAGCGACGGGTTCACGTCGTTTCTGTTATTGAGGTACACCGCGCCAAAGAAAGGTTGTCTCTCATAGTACCCTGCATTAGCAAAGATGTTATGCTGTTCGTCAATGTTGTAATTCGCACCTCCTTTGACGTTGTAACCGACTAGATCTACCTTTTCACTTTTCTGATTTGCCGGTGCATACAACATGTAGTCGATACGCTGGAAATTTTGGTTAGAAATAGATCCTTGTACGAAGGCAGAAAGTGCATCGTGGGTATATTCAAGCTGACCAAAACCGCCCAACCACTTTACAAGACCATCATTGCTGTAAGCTAGCTGATCTTTGATGTCCACACTCTTGCCAAACGCATTCCAATCCGGAGTTGCTGAATAGCTGTTTGTGATTACATTGGGCTTATTATTAATGTTGCTCTGATCCGTATAAGAGTTATTGCCGAGGAAATCACTCACAACCCGGTGGTGAATACCTTCGTAGGTTCTCGCATCTACCCCTACGGTTGCGTTCAGGTTATCAGTGAATTTGTGATTTAAACTGCTGATCACGCCAAGCCAGTTATGAGAGTTGATAGAAGATCTCCGGATAATTCCGTTGTTGCTGGTTGCACTTCCTGGTGTAGCATTAATGGCGCCAAAGTCTGCTACGGGGCTACCCTGATTCCAACGAACTATATCGTCAAAACGGATCAAGCCCTCCGCGGTTCTTGGCAAACTTGTATAGTTTTTCCCGTTAATTCTTCCTGCATCTCCAGTCCCACCGCCTCTACCAAAAGAAGCGTAAACGACAGAGTTCAGTTTTGTTTCGTCAGTGATTTTCCAGTCCCAGTTCAAAGACATTACGGGCTTGTGGTAATAGTTTCTTGTCATTGAATACTCTTTACCATCAAGATACCCCCAGTTTTGATTATATTTTATATTGGGTTCATCTTCGGTTCCACCGTAGTTGATATGATCATAAATCGTACTTTGGAAACCGCGCTGATTGTGCGACTGAGGAGCGCCAGTGAAAGTGAATTGAAGGTCATGCTTCGGTGAAGGGTTAAAACCGAGGGCGAAGTAGTAGTTGTATCCCTCGAATTCGGTGCCGTCGGCATACATAGAACCTGCCGTGCGGCTCATTAGGAAAGAGGTAGACCATCCAGCTTCACTTTTTCCAGTGTTATAAGAAAACAGTGATTTGTGGTAGCCGTCATTGGCGACTCCGATAGTCACGTTACCTTGTCTTTTCTTATCCGCTGCTCTGGTCAAAACGTTGATGGTTCCACCTACAGAGGCGATGGCCAGCTTAGAAGAACCAAGTCCGCGCTGAACCTGCATAGCAGAAGTTACGTCAGAAAGGCCCGCCCAGTTAGACCAATATACGGATCCTCCCTCCATATCATTTACAGGTACTCCGTTGATCATGACCGCCGTGTTTTTTTGATCAAAACCTCTCACGTTAATTCGGGAATCTCCAAATCCGCCGCCGCCTTTTGTCGCGTATACGGACGGCGTGCTGTTCAGGATCTCTGGGAATTCCTGATTGCCCAGCTTCTCGATAATCTGCGCTTCTTTAATTGTAGAAACAGCTACTGGAGTTTTTCGATCTTTCGCAATATCCGCAACTCCGGTAAGAACTACCTGCTCGATATCAGTTTCACGACTGATAGTGTCCTTCGTAGTCTGTGCATAATAAACACTTGCTGTTGATAGCGTAATAGCCACTGTAAGCATCGACTGTTTTAATGGTTTCAAATTCATTTTTGAAATAAAAATTAAATTAGATTTTATTGTGGTGCAAAAATATTTAATTTAAACGGGACTTCCATTAACAATATGTTAAATTTTAAAATTTTGTTAAAAAATGCCCTAAGAATCAAACATTCAGTCTTTTGAAAATGACCAAGCTTTTCTCATGGTCTGCTCAAGATTGCGTTTTTACTGGATTGCTGCAATTATATTTGATTTATATGTAAACTTTAATTTACCGCTTTCAGGCTAAGGTCGATGTTGCTGGCAGAATGAGTGAGTGCGCCCGCAGAGATAAAGTCCACACCAGTTGCCGCAATGTCTTTCAGCATATCGCGTGTGATGCCGCCCGACGCTTCCGTCTCACAGGCGCCGTCGATCAGTTGCACCGCTTCACGCATTTCGGGAACGTCCATATTATCGAGCATAATACGGTCTGCACCTGCTTTTACCGCTTCTTCCACCTCGGCGAGATTTCGGGTTTCCACTTCAATTTTCAAAGGTTTTCCCAGTTCTTCGCGGTATTCCCGGGCCATTTTTACTGCAGTGGTAATGCTGCCGTTGTAATCGATGTGATTGTCTTTCAGCATAATCATATCATAAAGGCCGAAACGGTGATTCGTGCCGCCGCCTATTGCTACCGCCCACTTTTCGCAAAGCCGGAAGTTGGGTGTTGTTTTGCGCGTGTCGAGTAATTTTGTTTTCGTCCCCAGCAGCCGCGCGTCCCAGTCGTGCGTCATCGTGGCGATGCCACTCATGCGTTGCATACAATTGAGGACAAAACGTTCGGTGCTTAAAATCGAACGGGCGTTACCTGTCACGTAAAAGGCTATGTCCCCGGCCCGGGCGTTATCACCATCATTCAATAGTCGCTCTACCTGCAGCTTTTTATCGAAATGTTTAAAAATCATTTCCGCCAGTTCTACACCGGCCAGGATGCAATCTTCTTTCACGAGCAATTTTGCTTTCTGCTCAAGATCTTTGGGAATGGTGGCCAGCGTCGAATGATCCCCATCCATGATGTCTTCTTCCAACGCATTGCTGATAAATGTTTTGATGGCGTCTTTCGTAATATATGATGGTTTTTTCATGTTTAAAAAAAAGTTATTAAAGTTGTTGAAAATCTTTGTTGTAAAAAGCGCCTTTATTTTCGGTCATTTGCAACGATTCGCCGATGATAAGGTATGCGATATTTGTAAGGTTTCTCAGTTCAGCCAACTGCGGCGAAAGTATTGAAAAATTGTAAAGTTCAGTCACGGCCTTGCTGATTTCTTCCTGTTCTCGCGCCGCCAGCTGCAGCCGCTCGTTACTGCGCACGATGCTTACCAAATCGCTCATCATTTCCTGAAGCTGGCGGCGCAGATAAGTAATGAGCACCATTTCGTCCATCCGCTTCATCCCATCGTCGTTCCATTCCGGTACAGCTTTGAGGTCTTCGAAATTAAAGTCATTTTCAAGTAAAAGTTCTACGGTTTTGATGGCGGCATTGTGTCCGAAAACCAATCCTTCGAGCAGCGAATTACTGGCGAGCCTGTTGGCACCATGAAGGCCGGAATTGGTACATTCTCCCACAGCAAAGAGGTTGCGGATAGAGCTTTGCCCGTCACGGTCAATGTCGATTCCACCCATTAAATAATGGCAGGCCGGCACTACCGGAATCAGTTCCCGGAAAGGATCGATCCCTTCATCGAGGCACTTTTGATAAATATTAGGGAAATGTTCCACGAAGCGCGCACGGTTCATTTCCCGGCAGTCCAGACCGACATATTCGTCACCGGAAATTTTCAGTTCGTTATCAATGGCGCGCGCTACGATATCGCGGGAAGCCAGTTCTTCGCGTTCATCATATTTATGCATAAAGGGTTGCCCGTCTTTAGTCCGGAGCTTTGCACCATCTCCGCGTACGGCTTCAGAAATCAAAAACAGCATGCCGTCCCTTTTGGAATACAGCGCCGTGGGATGAAACTGATAATACTGCATATTCGAAATCTTTCCGCGTGCCCGGTGCACAAAAGCGATGCCGTCGCCCGTCGCGATGAGTGGGTTGGTGGTATTGCGGTACACGTGTCCCGCACCACCCGTTGCCACGAGTGTAATCTTAGCGGTGATTTTTTTTATGGCTTTGGTTTTCTCATCCAGGATGTAAGCGCCGTAGCAGTGAATGTGCTTTTCATCAAAAATTTTCCCGGGCACGTGATGCTGGGTAATAAGATCAATAACGTAATGGTGCGCCATCATTTCGATATTGGGGGAAGCGCTCACCTTTTCCAGCAGCGCGCGTTCTATTTCTTTCCCGGTAATATCTTTATGATGTACGATGCGGTTTTCGGTATGTCCGCCCTCGCGGCCCAGCAGAAGAGTGCCGTCTTTCTCGTCAAAATTGGTGCCCCAGTTCACCAGTTCGTGGAAGCGTTCGGGACCTTCTTCGATCACCATTTTTACGACTTCCAGATCATTTTCTCCATCACCGGCGCGCATCGTGTCGTCGATATGTTTCTGGAAATTATCATTGCTGAAATCCGTCACTACGGCCAAGCCGCCCTGTGCGTATTTGGTATTGCTTTCGTCTTCGTCGGCCTTGGTGACGATGATGATTTTGGCCTCGGGCAGTTTTTCTGATATTTTAATGGCGTAAGAAAGGCCGGAGATGCCGGAGCCGATTACAAGAACGTCAGCTTTGATCATGTGCGGGATTTTAAATAAACTTAAACAGTTTTTCTGTGGGTTTACGGACTTTTTTCAGCGTCTGAAATGCATCATCGGCAGCACGGTATCCCAATGCCAGCGTTACGGATACCTGCTCTTTTTCGCGGTCCAGCATCAGAACATCGCCCAAAGCATCAGCACGGAAGCCTTCCATGGGACAAGTGTCCACATCTTCTAAGGCGGCCGCGAACATAAGGTTTGCCAAGGCGATATAACTTTGTTTTTCGGCCCAATGTTGTTGCACGAAATTCTGGTCTTTGGTAAAACCTTCGATGTTCGCCTTAAAGCGGAGTAGTTGTTCAGCCGGCGTGCCCCGCACTTCGGTAATGTGTCGGAGATAACCATCCAAATATTCTTTTTCCAAGTGTTTTTTGGAGGTAATTACGATGAGATGTGAACAGGTAGAAATCTGCGAAGGATTGTAGAATGCCGGAATCAGTTGCTGTTTTACTGGTTCACTTCCCACAATATAAATCTTATACGGCTGCAAACCCATCGAACTGGCAGAGAGCCGCGCCGCTTCGAGAATCTGGTAGAGTTTCTCGGGCTCAACGATTCTTGTGGGATCAAACTTCTTAACGGAATACCGGTTGTTCAGTGCTTCGAGGTAGTTCATTTAACAAAGATAAATAAATGGACGCGAACCGATAATTGCAAGACGGAAACAATAAATACTGTTCGTATGGCTGGAAAGAGCGATTTTGTACTGTGAGCTTGGAAAGACTCGTTAAACAAACTTTATAATATTTTTTTTATGTTTAAAGACCAGCCATTCTTCTAACTCTATTTATAGTGAGAATCTGTGAATTTCTGGCTTTACAGTCAAGGATGACAAGAGAAATGCCTTCATAGAGTTTTATAAATCAGAAACTTTCGTACAAAAAAGCCCGAATATTCGGGCTCTTAAGTTTAGGCTTATAAATAAGGATTATTTAAATAGATCTTTTTCAACGCTGATGGCTTTATTCAGCGCTGCATCAATTTTACTGATGGCATTTTCATAACTCGGTGCCACGTTCCATTTTCCTTTGATGATTTCCGTCTGTGCATTATCATTGGAAAAATATAAAGAGTTGTCCTGCAGATTCACCACTTTATTTTGCAAATAAGCGTAGCCCGATCTTCCCGTTTCTATCATGCTGTAATAACTGATGATGACGCCCCAATCGACGTTTACAAATACCACTTCGTCCACTTGGTATTTATCTTTCAGATATCTTAAGTCGTACGTGTAATATTTCTTGCCTTCCTGTTTGTCACCTTTAAATTTTTCAGTTGTTTTGGGATCAAATTTTTCATCAATGATTACAACCTCTTTTCCTCTTGCCTTTAAAGCCTGCGCGTAGATGTTTTCCAGCTCGTGTTTGCGGTCAATTTGCGTCTTGGCAAAATCCAGCAGAGGCTGATATTTATCACCGGAAGTTACTGCCAGATCCAGCAGGCCCTGTGAACCTTCACGGTATTTCTGCGGTTCGTTAAAATTAACAAAAACCCCGACTTTGGAAGGTTTCGAAAGATATTCGGAATTCATCGGTACGCTCGTCACACACGATCGTGCAACAAAAAAGAGGATCATCAGTAATCCAAAAAAGTTGATTTTTTTCATTTAATTTTTTTTGTAAATATAACATTACTTCCGAACTGGGAAAATTAAAATAAAAACATATTGATGCGCTGCTTTCTGTCAGACCTAAAACTAAAATAGACCGTCTGAAAAACAAGGTTGATCTTCATTTTCTATCTTAATCATCAAACTCTTAATCGATTGTAATTTATTGTGAAAGTATCTGAATTTAAATTTTTCTCGTGAAAAGTTGACGCGTTTTACAAGAATAAAATTAGCCACTAAGAATTATCTACCAAACAATCCGCCGTTGTTCTGCTGTTCGAAGTAACGGTCGATTTCGAGCGGTTCTGCGCGCGCCGCCACAACTGCCAGCTGGTCACAGATCTCATTCTCCGTATGTCCGGCGTGGCCTTTTACCCAGTGAAATGTAGGGTTGTACTCTTTTAGAAGTGGAATCAGCCGTTGCCAAAGATCCGGATTTTTTACGTTTTTAAATCCCTTGCGGATCCAGCCGTAAATCCATTTTTGGTTGATAGCATCCGACACATATTTACTGTCCGTAAAAATATGAATGTCGTTTTCAGCAGTTTTAAGTTTTTCCAGTGCAACGATGACGGCCAATAATTCCATCCGGTTATTCGTGGTTCGCCGAAATCCCTGAGAATAGCGTTTTTCGTAATTTTTTTCGGGAACTTTCATCACAATTCCATAGCCGCCACGCCCCGGATTGCCGCTGCAGGCTCCGTCTGTGTAAATATTGATTTTCAGACTCATGTTTTTAGAACATAAAATCGTCGTCGTCGTCCTGATCGTTCATAGAAGAACCGGAAAGTTTCTGTTTGTCGCCGATATCGAATGCGGCACCGGGATCGATGGTGGTTTTTATTTTTTCAAAACCACTGGGCGCCTCCTGCTGTCCAAAGTTAGAATTCTGGTAGCCGTAGCCGCCTCCGAACAGATCCAGGTCGGCAAACTTGGCGATATTCTTAAAGAACGACATTCGTACATCGGCCGTGGCTCCGTTCCGGTGCTTGGCAATGATCAGCTCTGCCTGGTTTTCCGTGGAAGATTCCATTCCATCTTCGTCATTGTCCCAAGTAGTAATTTTGTAATATTCCGGCCGGAAAATGAAAGAAACGATATCTGCATCCTGCTCAATGGCGCCGGATTCCCGAAGGTCAGAAAGCATAGGGCGTTTTCCCGGCCGCGTTTCCACACTTCGCGACAGCTGCGACAGCGCGATAACAGGTACATTAAGTTCTTTTGCAATGGCTTTCAGCGAGCGGGAAATAGTGGCAATTTCCTGCTCCCGGTTGCCGGCACCTCCCTTGCCGGAATTGGCCGTCATGAGTTGCAGATAATCCACCATGATGATTTTTACCCCATGCTGCATCACGAGGCGGCGGCATTTTGCGCGGAAATCGAAGACGGATAACGATGGCGTTTCGTCGATATAAAGCGGTGCGTTTTCCAGGGCGGAGACATTGGAAAACAGCCGTTGCCATTCCTCATCGGACATCTGTCCTTTCCGCAACTTCTCGGAAGAAATGCCGGTTTCTGAGGCGATCATCCGCGTGATGAGCTGTACCGATGCCATCTCAAGAGAGAATAAAGCGAGTGGCACATTATGTTCTACGGCAATATTTCGGGCCATGGAAAGCAGGAAGGCGGTTTTGCCCATCGCAGGACGTGCGGCAATAATAATTAAATCAGAGTTTTGCCAGCCGCCGGTTTCTTTGTCAATATCTTTAAAGCCGGACGGGATTCCGGAAATTCCTTCTTTGTCTTTTAAAGCTTTAATGGTTTCAATCGCTTGTTTTACGAGCGTATTGGCCGTGTCAAAACCTTTTTTTATGGTACCGTTGGTAATTTCGAAAAAGGACTGTTCGGCCTTATCTAGCAATTCGAAAACGTCGGTAGATTCTTTATAAGAACTGTCGATGACGTTGGCTGAAACATTGATGAGGCTGCGAAGAATGAATTTTTCAAGGATGACGCGCACGTGATATTCGATGTGTGCACTCGAGGAAACACCCATGGTAAGATCGATGATATAATGATCGCCGCCGGCAAAACCTAATTTTTCGGTTTTCTTGAGTTCCTGAATCACGGTCATCAGGTCGACCGGATGATTTCCCTCGAAAAGCCGGGTAATGGCACGGAAGATTTCCTGGTGACGCGGATCATAAAAAACGTCCGCCGTCAGGAGGTCAATCGAATAATCCAGTCCTTTCTTGTCGATGAGGAAGGTACCGATTACGAGCCGCTCAAATTCGATGGCGTTAGGTGGCATTTTGCCGTCGGAGATGGAAAGCTCCTGGGCAAAATTCCCGTGGATCAGCGATGATAAGGTGTCCTTCTGAGTCATGCTACAAAGATAGTTTTTTTAAGTTTTTGAGGCGATTATTTAATCAACATTCGATGCGTTATCTTATCTAATACACTGTATATTAATTAGCTACGGTGTTGATAAGTCGGGAGGTGCACGGAATGGTCTCCTAGCCCGGATCGGAATGAAAATCCTTTTCCGCAGCTGCCGAGGAAGCTGCGGAAAAGATTGCAATGAAGAGCCGGAACGGACTTTCAAAGCAAGCGTCGTCCCATTGCTTCCAAGAAATCAATAGTTCATTTTTCGTAGTTTGGGCACAGTAGTTCCGACGAGCAGAGCGATAAGTACCGTCATGGTACCGCCAAAAATAACGGAGCGCACGACACCGAGAAGTTTTGCAGCGACACCACTTTCAAACTGGCCCATTTCGTTGCTGGACATGATGAAAATGGAATTAACGCTGAGCACGCGCCCGCGAATATGATCCGGTGTTTTCAGTTGCACGATGGTGCCGCGGATGACGACCGAAATCCCGTCCAGCATACCGCTGAGTACGAGCAGGAAAAACGAAAGCCAATAGAGTTGCGAAAGACCAAATCCGATGATACACAATCCGAAACCTCCCACTGCGGCGAGGAGAATTTTGCCCTGGTTTTTGCGCAGCGGGATAAAGGACAGCGCAACGATAATGCACATGGAGCCGATGTCGGAAGCGGCGTTGAGCAGACCGAAACCTTCGGCGCCGACCTTTAAAATATCGGTGGCGAAAACCGGAATCATGGCTACGGCGCCGCCAAATAAGACCGCAAACATATCCAGGCACAGCGCGCCCAGAATTTCTTTTGTTTTATAAATGTACGCGAGTCCTTCTTTCATACTTTTTACGACGCCCAACGTAAGATCCCGGTTTTCGGAAGGATGACGATCTAGAAACCAGAAAAATATTGACGCAAAAATCATTACGCTGACAACCACTAGAATGGTTCCGGAAATATCAATCCAGTGAATAAGAAAGCCACCCAAAGCATGACCGGTAACCGAGGCCGTGAGGAAAGTGGCCTGGTTTAATGTGATAGCGTTCGGCAAATTTTCGCGCGAAACGATGCGCGGAATCATTGATGGAATGATGGGGCCAATAAAGGCGCGGCAAAAACCAGTGAGAAAAATAACTGCATAAATATAATACGAAATCTGTACGTTGCTGAAATGCAGCAGTTGATGACCAAAAAAAGCAGGAATCGCGAGCAGGCTGATTAGCAGCACATAAGCATAATTGCAAATCAGCAGCAGACGTTTCTTTTCGGAATTATCGATGACGTGACCGGCATATAAAGCGGTGGAAACGGCGGGAATAACTTCTGAAAGGCCAATAAGCCCAATGGCAAAAGGGTCTTTGGTGAATTGATAAATCCACCAGCCCATCAGCGTGGCGAGCATTCGGAATGCCAATACCAGGAAAAAACGGCCGGCCATGAGATTACGAAATTCGGGGATTTTCAGCGTCTGGACGGGCTGTAATGAAATCATTTTGCAAAAGTAAAACTTCGGCGCCGGATTTTATACGGCGGCAAAAATTTTTTTTAAGCCGCTTGGCAAATCTTATCTTTACCAAATGAATTGGATTATACTGATTATTGGTGGATTATTTGAGACCAGTTTCGCCATCTGCCTGGGAAAAGCGCAGGAAACCAGCGGAAAAGAAAGCTTGCTGTGGTGGGCGGGTTTTGCTGCATCACTGTTCATGAGTATGTTTTTGCTTTATAAGGCAATTTCTCTGGGAAGTTCACCTATTCCCATTGGATCCGCGTACGCAGTTTGGACCGGAATCGGTGCTGTAGGTGGCGTTGTAGCAGGCATTATCATATTCAATGAGCCCGTTACTTTCTGGCGGATGTTTTTTGTTTTTACCCTGATCGCTTCGGTGGTGGGCCTGAAATTTGTGTCGAATTAGAGGACAAATTCGTGCAGCCTGCAGAATTTATATTTAATTTTTATCGAGTTAAACATGTTGAGTTGGCTGTTCTTTTATAGACTCGGAAATTGTGCATAGTTTGCAAAGTATTTTGCGATTACAGGAAATCTAAGGCCAGTACGCTTCTCTTAAAAGAGTAGAAATACTAAACGTATTTGTGCTGACAATTAAATAATATTGCTAAATCAGAATTATACTTCAATCCGTGGATGGCTTTTGCTTTTCAACCACGTCCGAAGATTTAAATCAATAAATCCGTTTTTCCTGGTAAAAGATTCGAAATATTTATCTTCCTCCCGCGAACAAGCCGAATACACTCTAACTTACAATCGATACTAAATTTTTCTCTTGATCCATAAAAAAATGCCCCTAAAAAGTGTCTGACTTTTGCGGGGCATTACATCATTGACAGGATTCGTCATTAAAGTAGGTTACTTATTTAATGAATTTCGTCTTTTCAATTCCTTTTTTAGTTTTAAGTAACACAAAATAAACACCACTTGGCAGCGCTACCGTATTCAACGACGTATTACTGTTATCGGAAGAAATCACTTTTTTTCCAGTGGCATCATACACCTCTGCGCCTAATAATTGATTTCCTTCCCCCAGCACAATGCGCAGAGAGTTGGTGGTTCTGTCGTTGTGTACCAGTGCTTTAAAGCTGGAGAAAGCTTCTGATACGCCAAGGTCTGTTTCGCCCGTTATGGTAAATGCAAGGCCGAAGTCTCCCCAAGGATTTGTCAAAATGTCGTTAAGCGGAGTCCAATCTGTCAATCCTATTTCGAAAAGATCATCTGGGTCCACCAACTGTACCTGACCGCTGTATTTATTACCGGTCGCTTTGAACCAGGCATATCGAACGTCGTCTTCTAAGTTAGTCGTCGGCGCTACGGAAAACCAGTATCTTGTTTTAGAGTCCAGCGTCAAATCAATCCCTGCCGCAACCAAATCAATCGACATTTCATAAAGCTGGCCACTCACGGTGATGGTAATACCTGGTGCACCTTTCTCTACGGTGATCGTTTTATACGCTGCCGCAGGTAATGATGCCGGTGCGCCATTGCCATCTTCGAAAATATACATTTTTAATTCCGTAGTCGCATCTCCAAGAGTAGTATAAGGTTGAACTGTGGTAAATCCAAACGTTCGGATTTTAGTAATTTTTGCTGTTTGTGAGACTTCAAAATCATCTGCAAGATAGATTCCCCCGCCAAAAGCTTCTAAATAGCCAACGCCGTAACCATTTTGGTTGTTAGCCGTTTGAGTAAACACAGTGCTTGGTGCTGCCTGCGTTTGTGTTGCCTTTCCATTATAATTTTGGATTTCTGCTACATTATTAAGGGTTTGAGCGTTCACAAACGCAGGCAGCACCAA
>DKJL01000006.1:65921-66790 GCA_002454815.1 Flavobacteriales bacterium UBA6693 | reverse complement strand
TATTAAGGGTTTGAGCGTTCAGGCCGAAGACAGCCAAACCAGCAGCAAATAAGTAAAGTTTTTTCATTCTGATAAATTTTTTAAGGTTGGAAGAGCTAATTTATGAAAAAAAACTAAAGATTTATAAATTAATTCAGCAATTTCGCAATATTCCTGTCATTCGCCAACCTCGGGATTTTATTTTGCCCACCGAGTTTTCCTGTTGCTTTTGCGTAATTTTGAAAGGCATTTTTAGATAAACTCCGGATTACAAGCGGCCGCAAGATTCCCCCGGTAACCAGATCACTGTAATAACTATTGCGTTTGCGCATTTCCTCATCGAGAAATTCTGCGAATACCGTCATGTCGGTCGGCTCTTTTTCAAACTCGATAAACCATTCATGATAGGGCAGCCCGGTTTCAGGATTCACCTGTGGTGCAAGATGGAATTCTGTAACCTGCGCCGGGTAAAGTGTGACCGCAGCCTTCAAAGCTTCTTCTACTTCGTAGGCAATTACGTGCTCGCCAAACGCGGACGTGAAATGTTTTGTTCGGCCGGAAACTAAAATCCGGTAAGGCTGTTTGCTGATAAATCGCACCACATCCCCAATGGAATAGGCCCACAGGCCAGAATTAGTCGTCAACAGCAGTGCATAATCTTTGTGCAGCTCAATGTCTTTTAAAGTCAGCCGTTTCGCATCAGGTTTACCGAAATTTTCGAGTGCAATAAATTCGTAGAAGATGCCGTGGTTGGTCTGCAGTAATAAACCTTCTTGTTTGTAATCATCCTGAAAAGCAAAAAATCCTTCGCTCGCAGGGAATGTCTGTAGAATATCCACCGGTTTTCCCAGCAGTTGCTGCATTTTCTCGCGGTAAGGTTCATAATTTAC
>DKJL01000006.1:4792-65808 GCA_002454815.1 Flavobacteriales bacterium UBA6693 | reverse complement strand
ATAATTTACTCCACCCGTAATGATGAGCTGTAGATTAGGAAACAGATCTGTTATATTCTTTCCACTGCGCTCAATGAGTTTTTCAAAATACATGATAAGCCAAGGTGGAATGCCCGAAATGAGGGTCATGTCTTGGTTTTCAGTTTCTTTTACGATTTCGTCGATCTTGTTTTCCCATTCATCAATAAGATTTGTTTCCAAAGTAGGTAACCGGTTTTTCTGCAAATAGGAGGGGATGTGGTGCGCGACAATGCCGGAAAGCCGGCCGGTTTTAATGCCGTTAATCTCTTCCAAAGCCGGGCTTCCCTGTAAAAAAATCATTTTACCCGAGACAAAATCTGCGTTGTTTTTCTGAGCAATATAATGCAGCAGTGCACTTTGTGCAGCGCCCGTTTGGTACGGCATTCCTTCTGCAGAAATCGGAATGTATTTTGAGCCCGATGTCGTGCCTGAAGTTTTTGCAAAATATTGCGGTGTGCCGGGCCACAGAATATGCCGCTCGCCGCGTTTCACCTTGTCGATATAAGGACGCAGCTCTTCATAATCGGCCACAGGAACACGCTGCTGAAAATCTTCAACACTTTTTATATCTTCAAACTGATGAGCACGGCCAAACAGAGTCTTTTCCGCTGTACTCACCAGCGAAAGCAGGAGCTTTTGCTGGTCAGCAACGGCAGTTTGTTTATATTTTTCAGCACGTCGAATATGTTGCTTTGCCCACAGCAATGCAAGTGTTTTTTTAATAAAGCTTAGCATCTGACAAATGTAGGCGATTTTTTAAAACCACCCTTTTGTCTGATTAAAAATTGTAGCGATATCCGGCAGCAAGTCCAATGAACGCAGTGCGGCCATAGAAATCCTGGTCAACTTGATAATCATTGTACTTGTCGGTGCTGTAAAACTGAAGTTTCGGGCTCAGGAAAAGTTGTTGGCGGCCTTCACGATCCAACGTGTGAAGAAATTTGGCGCTAACGTTAAAGCCGGTACCCGTCTCATGAAAACGTTCTTTATCACCTTCAGTGAAGTAGTATGAAACATTGAAATAACTGAACCCAGCGGACGCTTCCAGTTCAAAACTGTTCGACAGGGTCATTTTTCGGATAAGATAAAGATCGACGTTAGTCATTTTTGGCGAGCCAATTTCACCGAGGAAATGCTCTTGTCCGCCTTTTACATTGGAAATGTAACTATTATAATCCACTCCAATGCCGAATTTGATTGGAGTCATTAGGCTTGCCCCTAAACCTACTCCGTAGAATATTTTCATGTTTTTCGCGAGTGCGTTATTGCCGATCGGCTGCACCGCTATAATTCGTGCTTCGAGGTTTGGGAGTACGTCATCAAATGCTTTTTTTTGTTGTGCGCCTGCGGCGGTCGAAAGTGCAATAAGGAGTAATGATATTTTTTTCATAGTTAAAGTTTTTTTTCATCATAGTGTGCGTCAGCAAAAGAACAAGGGAGCCGCCAGTCCTTCGTCAATAAAAGATAAGTAGCTCTAATTATCTGCTCGGCAAGCGGTTACGTATTTCGTCAATTTGAAGAAATTCACGGTGGCGGGAAATGCAAAAAGTGCACCGCAACTGTTGTGATTGCTGAAGCAGATGCTAAAATACAAACAAATAAATAAATGAAAAAACGGTACGCCAATTATTTACCAACAGATAATAACAGCGTAATCTTCAAATTATCTCTAAATTTGCAGACACAAACGATTTCGGAGCACGTCCCGGAATCGCGTTTGTGTTTTACGCCAATACGGCATCATTTTTAGTTCACTTCGTTTTATGCAATTAAAAAAAGTCACCGAAACCTTTTTGCCAAAACTGCTTCATCTGGGCTTCGGCAAAGAATTGTTCGCGCAACTCGATACCAACCGACATCTTACGGTAAAATCTTTCGCGGGTTCTGCGCCGGCTGTATTTGCGGCCGAATTATTTTTAATTAAAAACAAATCGCTCCTTTTCCTCACCGACGATAAAGAAGATGCGATGTACATCACTTCCGAACTCGAAGATTTGCTCGGTAAACAGAATGTTCTGTATTTTCCGCCAACGCAGCTGGAGCCTTATCAAACTGAAAAAACACAGAATGCCAATCTGGTATTAAGAACCGAAGTACTGAACCGCATCCATCAGGACAAAAAACCCCGGGTGATGGTAGCGCCGTTTTCTTCGCTCGCGGAAAAAGTGATGAAAAAGGAAGATTTCAAGGCGATTTCCCACACCATTAAGACTGGCGACAAACTGGATTTTAATTTTACGGAAGAATTGCTGCACCAGTTTAGTTTTCAGCATACCGATTTTGTTTCTGAGCCAGGCGAATTTTCGGTGCGCGGCGGGATTGTCGATGTGTTTTCCTATTCCAACGAAGAGCCTTTTCGCATTACTTTTTTCGGAAACGAAGTGGAAAGTATCAAGACTTTCGATATAGAAACGCAGCTATCCAAAGATAAAGTCGCTGAATTTCAGCTGGTTTCCAATATGAATTTTTCGGTAACAGGAACAAAGGTTTCGTTGTTTAATCTGGCACCGAAAGATTTAGTTGTAGTAACGAAGAACGCCTTTATGGGTATTTCGGCGATAAAAAATTTCTACGCCAAAGCCGAGGAAAAATATGTGACGTTGAATTCTGATATCAAGCATCAGACACCGGCGGAATTATTCGTTTCTGAAGAAGATTTTACGCAGGATCTGAAACGTTTTGAATGGATCGATTTTACCCTGCAACAGTTGGCGGGAAGCGAAAGTGCCCTCGTTCAGCTCAACCAAAAACCGCAGCCGAGTTTTCATAAAAAGTTCGATTTGCTTCAGGAAGATCTGGAAGAAAAACAGGCGGAAGGTTTTGAAACCTGGATCTCTTTTTCGGGTGAAAAACAGAAAGAACGCCTGGAATCGATTTTTGAGGAACTGGAAAAAGATGTGCCTTTTAAATCGTTTAAATCTGAACTGCACGAAGGTTTCATCGATTTCGACCATAAAGTTTCGGTCTATACCGACCATCAGATTTTCGAGCGTTACCAACGGTATAAAGCAAAAAATGCCTTCGCCAAATCAGAGCAGATCACGTTGAAAGATCTGATGCAGATGAAAGTGGGGGATTATATTACCCACATTGATCACGGCATCGGAAAATTCATGGGTCTTGTGAAAGTGAATAATAACGGGAAAGTGCAGGAATGTTTTAAACTAACCTATAAAAATGGCGATTTGCTCTACGTGAGCATTCACTCGCTTCATAAAATCTCCAAGTATAACGGGCCCGACGGGAAAGAGATCGTGCTCTCCAAGCTCGGTTCACCCGCCTGGAAAACTTTAAAGCAAAAAACGAAAGCAAAGGTTAAACAAATTGCTTTTGATTTGATTAAATTATATGCTGAGCGAAAAACTGCCAAAGGGTTTCCCTTTACGCCCGACTCCTATCTGCAGAATGAACTCGAAGCCAGCTTCATTTATGAAGATACGCCCGACCAGGAAAAGGCGACCCTGGATGTGAAGAACGATATGGAAAATGACACCGTGATGGACCGGCTGATTTGCGGTGACGTAGGTTTTGGCAAAACAGAAATTGCGATAAGGGCGGCTTTCAAAGCGGCAACAGATGGTAAGCAGGTTGCAGTTTTGGTGCCGACTACGATCCTGGCGTTCCAGCATTACCGGAGTTTTAAAGAGCGGCTAAAGGATTTTCCGGTCACCATTTCTTATATGAACCGTTTTCGCACGGCAAAACAAAAAGCTGAAACGTTGGCCGGGCTGCAGGATGGTTCCATTGATATCGTCATTGGCACGCACCAGCTCGTGGGCAGCAGTGTAAAATTCAAAGATCTCGGTCTGCTGATCATCGATGAGGAACATAAATTCGGAGTTTCTGTAAAAGATAAACTTAAGACGCTGAAAAGCAATATCGATACTTTGACCCTAACTGCGACGCCCATTCCCCGAACCTTACAGTTCTCGCTCATGGCTGCACGCGATCTGTCGGTGATCAAAACACCACCGCCCAATCGCCAACCGGTCGAAACACAAATTGTCGGCTTCAATGAAGAAATTATCCGCGACGCGATTTCTTACGAACTGCAACGTGACGGGCAGGTGTACTTCATCAACAACCGTGTGGAAAACTTAAAGGACATCGCCGGCCTGATCCAGCGTCTGGTGCCTGACGCGCGCATAATTACCGGTCACGGAAAGATGGAAGGAAAACAACTGGAGCGTAATGTGCTCGATTTTATGGAAGGAAAATATGATGTGCTGGTGTCCACCACGATTATTGAAAGTGGGGTGGATGTGCCGAATGCCAACACTATATTTATCAACGATGCGCAGCGTTTCGGTATGGCCGATATCCACCAGATGCGTGGGCGTGTAGGCCGAAGTAACCGCAAAGCTTTCTGCTATCTCATCACGCCACCGTTTGATATGGTAACGCCTGATGCGCGGAAAAGACTGGAAGCGATTGAGCAGTTTTCTGATCTGGGCAGCGGTTTTCAGATTGCAATGAAAGATTTGGAAATACGTGGTGCCGGGGATTTACTAGGCGGCGAGCAGAGCGGTTTTATCAATGAAATGGGCTTCGATACGTACCAGAAGATTATGCAGGAAGCGCTGGAAGAATTGCAGAACGACGCAGAATTCGAAAATTTATTTGAGAATGAAGCCGACCGCAAAAAATTATTTAAGTCCAGCAAAGAAGTGAATATTGATACAGACCTTGAACTGATGCTGCCCGATTCTTATGTGCAGAGCATCGAAGAACGTCTGTCACTTTACCAGAAGTTGGCCGAAATTGAAAATAAGGAAGATCTGAAGCGTTTCGAGCACGAACTGACTGACCGTTTCGGGAGTTTGCCCGATGAAGCTAAAAACCTGCTGAAGTCTGTTGAACTGAAATGGATTGCCGCCGAAATTGGCTTCGACAGAATTGTGGTGAAAAACGGTGTTTTTCTGGGGTATTTTCCGCCAAATCCTCAGGATAAATTTTACCAAAGTGATAAGTTTAAAAATATTATTTCTTATCTCTCCCAGAATCCGGCCGAAGCTACGCTGAAGGAAAAAGTGAATAAGGATGGAAACCAACTGATGATGCGAAAGGAAAATGTGCAGAATGTAGATGAGGTAAACCAGGTCCTGCAAAGGATTTTGGCTTCTTAAAGAAATCCGCTTAACTAAAATCAAATGTGTTTGAAAAATCTGTAACAATTTTTTTTAACTCGAAATACTTAAAGCTGTCGCGCTACGTTAAAAGTCTGGGAAATATAAGTTTCCTCAAATACCGTAATTTTGTCTTTTAAATTTAATTCAATGAAAAATCTTCTTTATATCTTTAGTTTTGTCTTTTCTGCCGCGCTGCTGCTGTCTTGTGAGCCCAACCGTGCCGAAAACGGCGATTTGCTGTTTGGCGTTCTGCCGCCTCAATATGATTCGGTTGCTGCGGTAAAATATCTTTCAAAAGTGAATGCGACATGGGACGGAATGACGCAGAATGTCAGTTATAGCTACACTGAAAATAAGCTCGTAAAAGTGGTTTCTGACGGTGAGCATGCAGGCGACTATACGCTGATGTATGACGGCAATAAAGTTTCACAAATTTCAATTAAACAAAATGTTTTGGGGCAGCCGGCCACAGCATTATTAACGATGCATTACGATAATAATATTCTTACTTCTGCCGAGGGTGAAGTGACTGCCGGTCCCGGGCTTCTCTTATACAAAACGAAAACAGAATTTACCTACACCGACGAAAAACCAACCAGAATCCTGACCGTCCACAGCACAGAAAATCCTGATCATCTGGGAACCTTTGAGCCTTATATGAAAATGGAAAGCATTATTTCTTACGATGGACCCAATGTTTCGCAATGGCAACTGACCAAGGACATGCTTCTCGATCCCACGGCGACCACGGAATCTAAAGTGGCAAGATTCGGGCTGTATGACGAAAAAAAGAATTCCTTTGCTGTTTTCCCGTTAGCGTACAAACTGCTGTCGCCACACTTTGGGCCGGAAACCGGAGCGCCGCTTGGGTTGTCGCTTAATAATTTTACCGAGCTGCAAACCGAAGGCAAAACGGCACAGGTTACCTATCAGTATCAGGACAATTATCCTGTCGAAGGTACCGGCAGCAAAGGAAATGCTACTTTTACGTATACCAATTAAAATATGAAATACCTGATCGTAGGTTTAGGAAATAAGGGCGAAGAGTACGCCGAAACCCGGCACAATGTCGGGTTTAAAGTTGCCGAAAAAATTGCCGGCACGATAGAAGCTCCTTTCAAATCCTCCAGCTTTGGCCTGATGGCTGAAGGCAAATATAAAGGACGTAAACTCTTTATTTTAAAGCCCGATACTTATATGAATTTGTCGGGAAATGCAGTGCGTTTTTGGCTGCAGAAAGAAAATATTCCGTTGGAAAACCTGATGATTGTCACCGATGATCTTGCTTTGCCTTTCGGTACTTTAAGAATGAAAATGAAAGGTTCGGATGCGGGACACAACGGCTTGAAGAGTATTCAGGAGCAACTGCAAACCCAAAATTATCCACGCCT
Organism: Flavobacteriales bacterium UBA6693; assembly: GCA_002454815.1. GTDB lineage: Bacteria > Bacteroidota > Bacteroidia > Flavobacteriales > Weeksellaceae > Kaistella. The sequence continues at coordinate 59,267 of DKJL01000006.1, read as the reverse complement.
GCGTTTCGGCATTTCAGCGGAATTTAAGGAAGGCCAGCAGGTTGATTATGTTTTAGGCAAATGGTCTGAAGAGGAAAAAGAAAAACTTCCCGAACGGATCGAGAAGTTTTCCCAAGCGTGCTTATCTTTTGTTTTTGCCGGCATCCAAAATGCGATGACCGGATTTAACGGTAAATAACTATTGATTTTCCCGCATATTTTTATTTTTCTGCCGGCTCATCACCCAGTTGGAATCAGTGAGATTGTAGATCTTCTGAATGTCTTTCAGTGTGTTTTCAAAATCGATTTCCAGGTCAATTATTTTTCCGGTACGCATGTCGAAGACCCATCCGTGCACGATAGGATATTCATCAATTAAATATTCTTTCTGCACGGAAGCCATTTTAATCACATTGATGCATTGCTCCTGCACATTCAGTTCCACCAGGCGGTCATAGCGTTTCTTTTCGCATTCTATCTTGTCGAGTTCTGTTTGGTGAAGACGGTACACGTCGCGGATGGTCCGCAACCAAGGATTCAGCAAACCCATATCTTCGGGTGTCATGGCCGCTTTAATACCGCCACAGCCGTAGTGACCGCAAACGATGATGTGTTTCACCTGCAGATTTTCCACTGCATACTGAATCACGGCGGTAGAACTCATATCAAGCGTGTTCACCACGTTGGCGATGTTTCGGTGTACAAAAAGTTCACCCGGTTTCATGCCCATCATTTCTTCTGCTGAAACGCGGCTGTCGGAACAACCGATGTAGAGGTATTCCGGCGTTTGCGTGGCAGAAAGCGTGGTGAAAAAATCGGGGTCATCGGCAAGCTTCGCCTCGAGCCATTTTTTGTTATTTTCGAAAAGTTTGTCGTAAGATTTTTGCATGCTGCGAATTCTAAGTTTCTTTCTGTAAAAATAAGCGCTGAAAGGCAAATAAAAAAACAGACGGCAAGAAAATTCTATTTTGCTTCTCAATTTTATGGTTACAACATTTGCGGGCTTCGGGCAGGTTCCCCTGAAAATAATCAATCGGCAAGATATTTTCTTTGTAGAAATCCAGCATTTATCGCCATTTTATTTACTGGCACTAAATTTTAAGAAACGTGATTTTTGCCTCACAGCAGCCGTAAGCATAATTTTTTATATTTAATTAAAATCAAAAAAATGGAAAACCATATCAAAAACATCACAGAAATGGAAAATATTCTGAACGAAACAGATTCGCTGATCTCGAAGATGGAAGTATTAATTAAAAAATGGAAAAAAAACCAAAACGATTTCGCGCGGCTCATGAGTTACTACGGCAGTGAAAATTGGCACAAAGACCGTGAAGATGATGATGCAGGCATTATCCCTCAGGATTTACCGCGTGGCGTTCTGAGTGAAGATGCGGTACACAATACTTTTGGTAACCGCAGAGAAATCTCGATTGAATTAATAAAAACGGGCGTCGCGGATCTCGAATAACTTCGGTTGATATTTTTTTTTAAAACCCAGCGAGCGCCGGCACTTACCTCCAGTGATATTCATTAATTTTTATTGCAGTGTTTTCCGCCCGATCGATTTATAGTAAAACCCTGTGCCTTCTACTTGTTCCAGCGCAAACATATTGCGCCCGTCGAAGATTACTTTTCGCTTCATCCGTTCTGCCATAAGCTCGAAATTAGGATTTTTAAATTCGCTCCATTCCGTGGCGATCAGCAGGCAGTCTGCATCTTCCAGCGCCGAGTACATATCGGACGCATAAGAAATTTGGTCACCCAAAATGCGGCGCACATTCTCCTGCGCGATGGCGTCGTAAGCGGTAATTTTGCAGCCCTGTTCCAAAAGAATTTTAATATTATCCAGTGAGGAGGCTTCCCGGATATCATCGGTATTTGCCTTGAAAGCCAGGCCCCAAACTGCAATTTTCTTTCCGCGCAGATCACCGCCAAAATAATTTATAATTTCCGCGGCCAGAATAATTTTTTGTGCTTCATTCACTTCTTCCGTTGCCTCCAGAATCTCGAAATCAAAACCTTCCTGCTTTCCGGATTTTATTAAAGCTTTCACATCTTTGGGAAAACAGCTTCCGCCGTAGCCGATGCCCGGAAACAGAAAGCGGTGTCCGATGCGGTCGTCCGAGCCCATGCCGAGGCGCACTTTGTCCACATCTGCGCCCACTTTTTCGCAATAATTGGCGATTTCGTTCATAAAAGTAATCTTCACCGCCAGGAAAGAGTTGGACGCATATTTCGTAAGTTCCGAAGAACGTTCGTCCATGAACAGGATCGGCGTGCCGGTGTTGGTGAAGGGTTGGTAGATTTTCGACATCAGTTCCTGTGCGCGTTCGGATTCGGTACCCACAATCACGCGCGCCGGATTCATAGAATCTTCTACTGCAAAACCTTCGCGCAGAAACTCGGGGTTAGAGACAACATCAAATTCTACCGACGTTTTGGCCGCGATGGTTTCTCTTACTTTATCGGCCGTACCCACGGGCACCGTCGATTTATTGACGATCACTTTGTAATCGGTCAACAATTCGCCAATTTTTTCTGCTACGGAAAGAACGTAGGAGAGATCAGCAGAACCGTCCTCTCCCGGAGGCGTGGGCAGTGCCAGGTAAATGACCTCGCTTTGCTCCAGTGCTTCCGACAAATCAGTGGTAAAAAAAAGTCGCTGTGCCTGGATATTGCGTGTAAATATTTCCTCCAGGCCGGGTTCGTAGATGGGCACAATTCCTTGCTTCATCCGCTCTACTTTCGCCGCATCAATGTCGACACAATACACGGTATTTCCGAGTTCAGCCAGCGTCGTGCCGGTCACTAATCCTACATATCCTGTCCCGACAATCGTAATATTCACAGACTATTATATTTAAATTTTCGCAAAGGTAAGTATTTAGCTTATCGGTATGTTACGGCAATAATGAAATAGTACGCTTTTTTTTGATAATATATATAAAGTTCGTATATTTGCATCGGATTTACGGAAAAAATAATGAAAAGGCCTTCGGAAGAATGCCTTTTTTCGTAACACTATTTGAAGGAAATATGGACTTTAGAGCAAATATAGAACGTCTGTTAAATGAATTTCTCGCCGAGCGGCCGGATCTTTTTTTAATTGATTTAAAATTTTCGGCAGCAGATGACATCACGGTGATTCTCGATGGCGACAATGGAGTTTCTCTGCAGGATTGCCTCGATGCAAGTCGTGCCATAGAGTTTAATATGGATCGTGAAGAACACGATTTTTCACTCCAGGTAATGAGCGCCGGGCTTAGCGAACCTTTGACATCGCACCGGCAGTTTAGGAAAAATATCGGCAGAAACTTGGAGGTGTTGCTGAATGATTCCGAAAAGATCGAGGGCGAACTTACCGCAGTGGAAGAAGAATACATTGTACTTACTTTGAAATACCGCAAGCCAAAAGAAATTGGTAAAGGCAAAGTAGACGTGGTAGAAGAAAAGCAGATTGCCTACAGCGATATTAAAAAAGCGCTTGTTGCGATACAGTTTTAAAAAAAGTACAAATCTGCCGCACAGATGCGGCAGGATAGAAATTGAATTAATTAAAAGTTGAAAAAAACTTTTATCTCAAACCTAAAACAAAACATATATAAATGGACGGTTTAGCATTGATTGAAGCATTTGGCGATTTCAAAGAAGAAAAAAGCATCAGTAAAATCGACCTCATGGCGATTATTGAAGACTCGCTGAAAACATTACTTAGAAAAAGATTTGATTCCGATGATCATTTTGATGTTATCGTGAATCCTGATAAAGGAGACTTTCAGATATTTTTAAATAAAACCATCGTTGAGGACGAAATGTCGGAAGACGACGACCTGGAGATAGAACTTTCGGAAGCAAAAAAAATTGACCCGACTTTCGAAGTGGGCGAAGATTTTACGGTAGAAATTCCTATTGAGAAACTGGGCCGACGCAGCATCCTTACGCTGAAGCAGATTTTGGCGACGAAATTGCAGGAGCACAATAATGGCGTTCTTTATGAGCAGTTTCGCGATCGTATCGGCGAAATCGTTCTTGGCGAGGTGCACCACATCCGCCACAAACACGTCATTCTTTTGGATGATGAAGACAACGAGTTTATTTTACCCAAAGAAAATCAGATTCCTTCGGATTTCTTTAAAAAAGGTGAAAATATCCGCGCTGTTGTAGAAAGTGTCGATTTCAAAGGTGCAAAACCGCAGATCATTGTATCGCGCACTGCACCCCGCTTTCTGGAGAAATTGCTGGAACTGGAAATCCCGGAAATCCAGGACGGAACCATCATTCTGAAAAAAGTGGTCCGTATCCCGGGCGAAAAAGCAAAGATCGCTGTAGATGCTTATGACGACCGTATCGATCCCGTGGGCGCCTGCGTTGGCGTGAAAGGTTCGAGAATTCATGGTGTTGTGCGCGAATTGCGAAATGAGAATATCGATGTGATCCAATGGTCTAAAAATCCCGAAATCATGGTAAAGCGTGCGTTGGGAAATATTACCATTAATAATATTGAGATTAATGAAGAAACCAACTATGCCTTGGTGCACACACCGGTGGAAGAAATTTCCCGCGTGATTGGAAAACAGGGTCAGAATATCCGGCTGGCTTCCTGGCTGAGTGGTTTCGATATTGATGTTTATCGTGAAGCGAGCGAAGACGATGATGTGGAGCTGAAAGAATTTGCCGGTACAGACGAAGGCGATATCGAACAGTGGATCATCGACGAACTGCGAAAAGTAGGATTGAATACTGCGAAAAGCGTGCTCGACAAAGAAACCGATGCCTTGGTGAATCTTACTGATTTGGAGGAAGAAACCATTGAAGAAGTGAAAAAAATCCTTCGTGAAGAACTGGAGGACTAATTGCGCTGTTAAATGATTATAAAGTTAAAATAAGTTAACTTTACCAAAAATTAAAATAAGTATAAAGTATTACATGCCAAAAATTAGATTAAATAAAGCGGTTAAGGAATTTAATATTTCGATGACGAGGCTGGTAGAATTTCTGCAGTCCAAAGGATTCGAGGTGGAAAGTAACCCGAACGCTAAATTGGAAGAATCGGCATATTCTGCATTGGAAGCGGAGTTCCGCAAGGACGGGGAACAACGGAAAGCTTCTCATGAGGTTGTAATCGCAAAAGCTCCGGAAGAAAAGCTGGAGATCGAGCCCGCGCAGCCTGAGGTAATAAGAGCCAAAGCAAGCCAAAAACCGGAAACACGGATTTTGGGCAAAATTGACTTGAATCCAGGCAAGCCCGCGGCAAAAGAAGTGCAGCCGGAACCTCCTGCGGAAACCCCAGAACCTGTGGTGGAAAAACTTATCACGCCTGAAAAACAGGAATTTAAGGTTTTGGATAAAATTGATCTGTCACAGATTGAAGGACACCGCCCGCGGTCTTCAAAGAAAGATCAACCTAAAAAAGCGGAAACTTCGGCGAAAACTCCGGTACCTGCTCCGGAACCAACACCCGCACCGGAAGCAACTCCGGCGGCTGAGGTGAGCACTCCCGATACGGAAGCGCCTAAAACGGCGGACAGTCCGAATCCGGATAAAATAGAAACCGTTTACAAAAAGCTGGACGGTCCGAAAATCCTCAAACAAACGGTGGATTTATCACAGTTTAACAAACCGAAGGCTGGCGCTGGCGCGAAGAAAAAACGCAAGCGTATCGAAAAACCCAATCCTACGGGCACTACCGGTACAGCAGCACAGGGCAATCGCCCGCCGGGGCAGGGTAATACCAGACCCGGCCAGGGAGGAAACCGACCAGGCGGACAGGGCGGCGGCAATAACCGTAAAGGTCCGGTAAGAAGAGGCCCGGTGATGCCGGTAGAACTTACTGACGAGCAGGTTAAAAATCAGATTAAAGAAACGCTCGAAAAACTTACCAGCAAATCCGGTAAGAACAAAGGCGCGAAATACAGAAAAGAAAAACGCGTTTACCGACGTGAACAGGACGAACGTCAGGAGGAGATCGACGCAGCAGACAGAACTCTTAAAGTGACTGAATTTATTACTGTGGGCGAATTGGCCAGCTTGATGAATGTAAGTCCGACAGAAGTAATTTCTGCCTGTTTCTCACTGGGCGTCATGGTAACCATGAACCAGCGTCTCGAAGCAGATACACTTACTTTGGTTGCCGATGAATTTGGCTACAAAATCGAATTTGCTGATGCCGATGTGGAAGAATCTGCTATGGAAGAAGATACCGACACAGAGGAAGATCTGGAATTCCGTGCACCGATCGTAACAGTGATGGGACACGTAGATCACGGTAAAACTTCCTTACTCGACTACATCAGAAAAACCAATGTGATCGCCGGTGAATCCGGTGGGATCACGCAGCACATTGGTGCTTATAACGTACAGCTGGAAAATGGCCAGCGCATTACATTCCTGGATACTCCTGGTCACGAAGCCTTTACGGCGATGCGTGCACGTGGGGCCCAGATTACCGATATTGCGATTATTGTGATTGCAGCGGATGATGATGTGATGCCACAAACGAAAGAGGCAATTTCCCATGCACAGGCTGCGGGTGTTCCGATGATCATCGCCATCAATAAAGTAGATAAACCCAACTCTAATCCCGACAATATTCGCCAGCAACTTTCGTCCATGAATGTATTGGTAGAAGAATGGGGTGGAAATGTACAGTCGCAGGAAGTTTCTGCCAAGTTTGGTAATAATATGGACGCCTTACTGGAAAAAGTCTTACTGCAGGCAGAAATGCTGGACCTTAAAGCCAATCCGGACAAAAACGCAAGTGGCGTGGTCATTGAAGCATCTCTGGATAAAGGACGTGGCTACGTTTCTACTATTCTTGTACAGGCGGGAACCCTGAAAGTTGGCGACTACGTACTTGCCGGCAAAAATCACGGTAAAGTAAAAGCAATGCTCGATGAGCGCGGCAAGCCTATGGAGCAGGCCGGACCTTCAATCCCGGTTACTATCCTCGGTTTGGACGGAGCTCCAACGGCAGGTGATAAATTCCGTGTCTTCGAAGATGAACGCGAAGCTAAATCCATTGCGACCAAACGTGAACAACTGCAACGCGAACAGTCGATCCGTACCAAGAAACACCTTACCCTGGACGAATTGGGCCGACGTATTGCCTTAGGCGATTTCAAGGAACTCAATATTATCCTCAAAGGAGACGTGGATGGTTCTGTAGAAGCACTTTCTGATCAGCTGCAAAGTTTATCAACCGAAGAAATCAGCGTGAAGATCATCCATCAGGGTGTAGGTCAGATTACCGAGTCTGATGTATTGTTGGCTGCGGCTTCCGATGCCATTATGATCGGCTTTAATGTCCGCGCCGGTGTCAACGCCAAAGACCTGGCGGATAAGGAAGAAATTGAAATTCGTACCTATTCCGTGATTTACGCCGCTATCGACGATGTAAAAGAAGCGATGGAAGGAATGCTTTCACCTGAAATCCGCGAGCAGGTTATCGGTAACGTGGAAATCCGCGAAGTCTTCAAAATTTCGAAAGTTGGTTCCATTGCAGGATGTATGGTTCTTTCAGGCAAAATCACCAGAAACTCAAAAATACGATTACTGCGCGATGGCATCGTAAAGTTTGATGGCGAACTTGAAAGTTTGAAACGCTTCAAAGACGACGTTAAGGAAGTTACGAAAGGATACGAGTGTGGACTTAACATTAAAGGTTACAACGATATCGAAATCGGTGACATTCTCGAAGTTTATGAAGAAGTTTCGGTGAAGAAAAAGCTGAAATAAGCTATACTATAAAGTAATAACCCGCTGGAAGGCGGGTTATTTTTTTTTCGAGTAATTAAGGTTTAAAATAAATTGTGGTCGGCCCTTTTAATGATAATACAAAAAACACAGCGTAGAATGTTTAGAAAATGAAGATTCAGAAAAAAGAATCTCAAACTACATAGTATTTGATAATTATCGCCTTAAGATGTTTAGTCATTTTTTTTTACCGACCGATTTGCTTACATTTATTATTGCCCACATTAATATTTATTAACATATTTGCAGGCTATATACTAAAAAGTGTTAATATGAATGTGAAATTAAAAGTGCTCACGGCTGGCGTTCTGTTTTTTACGGGACAGGCGGTGATGGCGCAGACGGATTCCGCCAAGGTTCAGAATATTGAAGAGGTGGTGGTAGTAGCGTACGGAACGCAGAAAAAATCCACACTTACCGGTGCCAACGTGCAGGTAGGTGCCAAACAGATTGAGGAAAGACCGATTTCCAATGTTCTTCAGGCACTCGATGGTGCTGGAGCTGGTATTCAGATTGCGTCAGGATCCGGTCAGCCGGGGGACGGACCGACTATCAGAATTCGGGGTACAGGTTCTATCCTGGCTTCCAATTCCCCCCTGATTGTGGTGGACGGTATTCCTTTCCCTGGAGACCTAAATTCTATTAACCCTAATGATATTGAAAGCTTAAACGTTTTGAAAGACGCTTCTTCTACATCATTATACGGTTCTTCCGCAGCGAACGGAGTTATTATGGTGACAACCAAAAAAGGAAAGAAGAATTCTACCCGATTAACGCTGAACAGTAGTACAGGTATTGTAAGCCGCTTTGTGGAAGAGTATGATCGAGTCGGCCCGGCAGACTATTAAGTTCTGGCTTGGGAAGCGATGAGAAACGGGCGGTATACTTCTAAGCCGGGAGAAGGCTTAGCAGCAGCCAATGCGTATGCCTCCCAATATTTAATTTCAGGAAACCTGAAAACCAACGTTTTCAATGTGCCGGATGCGCAACTGGTAATCGATGGCGTACTGAATCCGAACGCTGCTTTGAAATATGATGATTTCAACTGGGCGGATGCACTGATGGGCGTAGGATTAAGAAATGAGCACAACGTAAGTTTCTCCGGTGGATCGGATAAGAGTACCTTCTACAGCTCCATGAACTACATGAAAGAAGAAGGATATTTAATAAAATCTGATTTTGAAAGAATCGGACTTCGTGTGAATGCAGATTCCCAATTGAAATCATGGCTAAAGGTTGGGGCAAGCCTCAACGGTTCCGTAACCAGCGGCGAAAATGCAGTAGATGGCGTAGACAGCAATGCCAGCTTCATCAACCCTTACCGTTGGACACGCACCATGGGACCAATATATAGCGTGTATCAGCATGATCCTGTTACGGGCGAAAGACTGTATGACGATGAAGGTAATGTATTGTACGATGCCGGCGCAATGCGTGGCTCCGGTGCAGCTTCAGGAAGAAACGTTGTTTGGGAAACACTTTTAAATAAAAACACAACCAATACCTACAATGTACAAGGAAATGCATTTGTGGAAATGCAGCTTCTTCCGGAGTTAACTTTTAGAACTAACGCTGCCTACAACTTTAATGGTTCATTAAACAAAACTTATGGTAACACCCTAATCGGTGATGCGATTGGGAAAGGGTCTGCAGGAAGAACTGCTTATTTCAGAAGAGACTTTACGTGGAATCAGATCTTAACCTACGACAAAACCTTTGGAAATCATCACTTCAACATTTTGGGTGGTCACGAGAATTCCGAATATAAATACGACTACCTTTATGGCTATAAGAGAAACCAAATTCTTGATGAGCAATTTGATTTTGATAATTTCGTAGACAATTCTTCACTTAGTTCTTCATTCAACCGTAGAGCGAAGGAAGGTTGGTTCTCCCGTGTGAACTACGATTTTATGGAAAAATACTTGTTGGAAGGTTCTATTCGTTGGGACGCTTCTTCAAGGTTTGCATCCGATGTTCGCTGGCAGTCATTCTGGTCTGCAGGGGCAGGCTGGATCATTTCCAGAGAGAACTTTTTAGCTGATTCAAAATACATCAACTTCCTTAAATTAAGAGGATCTTATGGTGAAGTAGGAAATGATGGTCTTTCCAGCTGGTATGCTTACAAATCTTTATATGGTATTGGCTATAACAATGCTACAGAACCGGGAACGATGCTGACCAGGGTTTCTGATAGATCAATCAGTTGGGAAACCAAAGCACAGTCGGATATTGCCTTGGAATTTGAATTGTTCGACCGTCGTTTGAAAGGTACTTTCGAATACTATACCTCGGAAACACGTGATTTGCTATTGGCAACAAAGCAGCCAATCACAGCGGGTATTCCTAACAATGAAATTGAAACCAACTTTGGTAACATGGAAAACCGAGGGTATGAAATAACACTTTCTGCCGACGTGATCCGAAACCAAAATGTAAAATGGAACATCACTGCATACGGAACTTCTTACAAAAACGAAATCACCAAGTTAGAGAAAGCCTACATTAATGGCTCCAAGCGACTTGAGGAAGGTAGAGACATGTACGCTTTTTGGTTAAGAACTTGGGCAGGCGTTGATCCTGCGGACGGACAAGGTTTGTTCTTATTAGATCCCGAAAAAGCAGGTACTACACCTGCAACTAAGACGGATGAAAGAACCGTAAACGGGCAGAGCGTTACTACGAACCAAAATAAGGCACTTTACGAGTATCAAGGTTCTTCTATCCCAGATTTCTTCGGTAACATTTCTACTACATTAAATGTGAAAAACTGGGAATTCTCAGCCGCATTCAATTATCAGTTTGGTGGTTTAATTTATGATACCAACTATGCCAACTTAATGGATGCGTATCCACAAGGAGGTGCTTTGAGTACTGATATCCTGAACAGATGGACCACTCCTGGCCAAATTACTGATATTCCGGTACTGAATACTTCCTATACCACAGGGCCGGCCGCAGCATCTTCAAGATGGCTGGTTGATGCGAGTTATGTGATGTTGAGAAATGCAAGCATTGGTTATAACTTCGATCGTAATATGATGAAGACCGTAGGCCTTAACAGCCTGAAATTATTTGTGAATGGTGAAAATCTTTGGATCAGCAGCAAAAGAAAAGGATTGGAGCCTTATCAGAACTTCTCCGGAACTACCTCAAACCGATATTCTCCGTCCAGAGTCATTACCTTTGGTCTGAGTACAACTTTCTAAATCTTAAAATATGAAATTTTTCAATAAAAAAACAATCTTTCTCGCTGCCGCCTCCGTGGTATTAAGTATGACAGCTTCTTGCGAACGAGATTATCTGGAAACTGACCCTACCGATGCGGTCAGCGAAGAGACGGCTACAGCCACTGTTGCCAACCTCTCTACCGTGATCAATGGTATGCATAGAAATATGTATCTGCGACAGAACGGCAGCCAAGGACAAAACGGTGCAACCGGTATCATGATCTATATGGACGTAATGGGAGAAGACTTGATTTTCCCGGCTACAGGACCGAACTGGTACGTGAGCACCATCCGTTGGCTGGATAATAATAATGCCAGCTCGGGAAACCTTTTCTATCCTTATGACTTCTATTATGAGCAGATAAGAATGGCAAACGGTATCCTAACCAGTGCCCCGACTGCCACCGGTGAGCCCGCTGATAAAGATCGTGTAGTCGGTGAAGCCTATGCTTTCCGTGCGCTGAGCTATTATATGTTAAACCAAATTTATGCGAAGCGTTACGTTCCGGGTATGGATAACAGCCAAATGGGTATGGCATTGCGCCTGGATATTGGCATCGATCCCATCCCGCGCAATACGCTGGAAGAGAACTACAAGGTAATCAATGAAGATTTGCAGAAATCTTATGATCTTCTAAAAGGCAAAACAAGATCGAACAAGTCTCACTTCAATGAAAACGTGGTGAGAGGTTTGATGGCCAGAGTAGCGCTTACGCAGGGTAGATATGCGGATGCAGCTACTTTTGCCAAAGAGGCCCGCACCGGTTTTGCTTTAATGAGCAATGCTAGTTATAAAGCAGGATTCAACGACTACAACAATGGTGAGTGGATGTGGGGTTATAGCCCAATCGACGCTACTACCGACTATTTCGGAAACTTCATGGCATACATGTCCCGAAACTATAACTCTTCGCAGATCCGCCAGGCTCCCAAAGTGGTGAACAGCCAGCTTTATAATAAATTTGCGACGACCGATGTGCGAACTCAGGTAATCGATCCTACCGGTAATCACCTCGGTTTATTAACCGAGATGAAAGACGGAAAAGTGGTGAAGAAGAAGGACTATGCCAATTACAGTTTATTCCCATACACCAGCCAAAAGTTTTTGGTGAAGGAACAAACGGTTTGTTTGGGCGATATCCCGATGATGCGTTCGGCAGAACTCTATTTGATTGAAGCTGAGGCTTTGGCAAGAAATAACCGGGAAGCAGAATCCAAAGAAGTATTCAACATGCTGGAGAAAAACCGTAATCCTGAGTATGCCGGCGCAACGACTACCGGACAGGCGTATATTGATGAGATCCTGACGAGCAGAAGACTGGAGCTTTGGGGCGAAGGATTCCGTTTCCTGGATTTGAAACGTCTTAATCTTCCTTTGGATCGAAATGGAACGAACGTTTCAGAAGTAGTAAACAACAACGTTCTTTACATCGCGCCAGATGACAAGAGATGGACATGGTTAATCCCGCAGGATGAAATTAATGCATCGCAGGGAGTTATAAAACAAAATGAACTTTAGAATTTTAAATTTTAACATTCTTTAGTAAATATCAAAGAGGTTTTTCGTAGAAAGCCGCCCGCACGGGCGGCTTTCTGCTTTTGTGAGGTATTTGCTAAATTGTGATGTGGAAAAAGTTTAGCGCCGTTACTTTATTCAAATTCCCCCTCGTAGCCGCAAAATCCACGCAGAAAGTAAGCGTTATTAGAGCAGTAACGTATATTACAATACGATTAACAAAATAAAAATTTGGTTATATTAATTATTATTAACATATTTGTCTGATAATATTAAAAAGTGTTAATATGAATGTGAAATTAAAAGTGCTGACGGCTGGCGTCCTGTTTTTTACAGGTCAGGCTGTTATAGCACAGCAGGATTCTACCAAAACTCAGAATATCGAGGAGGTAGTGGTAGTTGCGTACGGTACGCAGACTAAGGAGTCTCTTACGGGATCTGTTGGGGTTGTCAAAGCGCAAGAAATTGAGCAGATTACCGCTGCAAACGTTGTGCAAGGTATGACTGGAAAGGTAGCTGGCGTACAGGTTTTTACCAGCAACGGACTCCCGGGCCAGGCGCCCCTTGTTCGTTTCAGAGGGGTGGGTTCCATCAATGGATCTTCAGATCCTCTATATGTCGTTGATGGTGTTCCGTTTTCCGGAAATATCTCGGCCATCAACAACATGGACATCGAATCCATGTCCTTCCTTAAAGATGCAGCTTCCAGTTCTTTATACGGGAACAGGGCAGCGAACGGCGTAATAATCATTACAACGAAAAAAGGAAAGAAGGGTAGAACGCAATATAGCCTCGACCTGAGAGCAGGAGTAGCGTCGCGCGGTATCCCTGAGTATGCAATTTCGTCAAGTGTTCCTGAGTACTACGAATACTATTACAACTTGCTGAAGAATGGCGCGATTGCGACCGGACAAACTGCTGCGCAAGCACATCAAACAGCAATCGGCGGACTAATCACAGGCGACGAGGGTTTGGGTTATAATGTCACAAACGTCGCAAACGATCAAATCATCGGTGCCGACGGTAAGTTCAATCCGAGCGCTCGAGTGATGTATCAGGAAGATTGGAAGGATTTCTTGTTTAAGGATGGCTTCTATACGAATACCTTCTTCAGCGCCGCTGCATCTACAGGCGACACGTCAATTTATTATTCATTAGGTTACGAGGCAAACGACACCTATATGGTGAATTCAAAATGGGAGAAGATTACCAGCCGTATTAAAGCTGATACGAAACTTGGCGAGCGACTGAAATTTGGTGGTAACCTTGCTTACTCCTTTACGGCACAAAACGCGCCCGACGGATTTGACGGTTCAACCGCATATTCCAACCCGTTCCAGTGGACACGAAGCATCGCACCAATCTATCCGCTGCACGCGTACGATAAGGACGGAAACATCATGCGCACTGCGACAGGCGAGCGAGCGTATGATGATGGTACAGGAAACGTCACGGGTAATGTTCGTACGTACGGCGCATTGCAAAATCCATATGCCACCGCGTTATACGACATCAAACTCCGGAAAAACAACCAGTTTTTTGCAGGCGGTTACGGAACCTTGACTATATTGGACGGCTTGGATTTTACTTACAAAGTTACAGGAGAGTTCACTAACCTTAGGGCAAACTCATTCGATACGCCTTTATATGGAGACGCGGTTTCTGCAAACGGACGATTGTATAACTGGAATACGAACGTTTCTTCACTGAACCAGCAGCAGTTACTGGAGTACAAAAAGAAATTGGGGCCAATTAACGTGAATGTCCTGGCAGCGCACGAAACGTATAAGCGCAATCGTGACTATCTTGAGACTCATGTGACAAACGGTCTGCTTGCTAACACGGTGTATGCTGACATGTTTGCTACACTGGTAGACGCCAGAGGTAACGGTACGCCGTATGCGCTGGACAGCTACTTCGGAAGGGTGAATCTGGATTATGAAAACAAGTACTTTCTGAGCGGTAGTGTCAGAAGAGACGGGTCTTCACGTTTCCATGCTGACAACCGATGGGGTAACTTTTATTCCATAGGAGGTTCATGGGTTGTGAGTAACGAGGAGTTTTTCCGTAATGACATCGTAAATAACCTTAAGCTAAAAGCTTCTTATGGTGAAGTGGGCAACGATAACCTCGGCTACAACTTGCCGTACCTGGATTTATATGAGGTAGTGCAGACGACAGTGAGCAGCCCGATGATTTCTTACAATCAAGTGTTCAAAGGAAATAAAAACATCACTTGGGAGAAAAATAAAAACTTCAATGCAGGGCTTGAAATCGGCTTGCTAAATAACCGAATTAACCTGGACGCGGAATACTTCGTAAAAAGAACCAATGATCTTCTGTATATGAAGCCATTGCCACTGTCAGAAGGTTTCGAGAGTATGCCTGACAACATCGGCGATATGGAGAACCGTGGGTTCGAATTTACCATCGACGGAGATGTAATTCGCAGCCAGAATGTCAAGTTTAACGTCTACGCCAACGCGACACTTCTGAAGAATGAGATTCTGACGCTTCCGACTACACCAGAAGGTAGAATTATCAGCGGAAGCTACATTCTGAAGCCAGGCAACTCTATGTACACTTGGTATCTACGTGAGTTCGCAGGAGTGAATGCAGACAACGGTGAAGCCATGTGGACAGTAGTTGACAAAAACACAGGCGAACGTACGACAACTGAAGATTACAGTGCGGCTACGCTGATTGATACAGGCATCACTGCTTTGCCGGATGTATACGGAGGCTTCGGAATGAATCTCAAGATTAAAAACATCGACTTCGGTGCCAGCTTCGCATACCAGTTCGGAGGCCGTGGCTACGACAGTATGTATATGAACCTCATGGGCGGTGGCCTTGGAGAAAACTTCCACGAAGATTTCTATAAAACCTGGACTTCGAACAATACGGCAGCACAATTGCCCGTTGTAACAGCAGATGACTTCAGACAAAACTATGGTCTTTCTACACTCGGGCTGATTAAAAGCGACTACGTGAGCTTGCAAAATGTTTCTTTGGGATACACATTTAATCCGGATCTTGTACAGTTTGCGGGCATTAACTCTTTGAGACTTTACGCACTAGCAGATAACGTACACGTATGGTCAGAGCGGAAGGGGTATGATCCTCGTATGAGCCTGACTGGCGTTTCATCAAGTAACTATTCTCCGATTAGAACAATTTCTTTTGGGGCGAACGTAACATTCTAATTTATAACAATTTAATACAATGAAAAAGTATATTTTCAGTATAATGGCAGCTGCTGTCGTGCTTGTAAGCTGCGACAGACAGGACAGCCTTCTTGAAACTGAGCCGCAGGGTAACGTTTCGAGCACGCAGATCGAGGATCTTCTTAAAGAATTTCCCGAAAAAGCGGTAACCGTTTTAGGCGGTGCCGAAGCAGGTAATAACAATTACCTTGTTCAGTTCAACACAAATGACCGAGGTGCGCATGATGATTTCGGATATATGTCCATTCGGACAGGCTTAGACCATATGACGAATGATCTGGTAATGACGAACAGTCACTGGTTTAATTCTTACTACCAGTACGTAGCCAGAAATGTGGATAACTCCAGAAACGAAATGGTTTGGAGATTCAACTACAAAGTCGTTTATAATATGAACGAAGTACTGAAACAGATTCCGGGAGAGCAGGCTGTTCCTGCTGCCAAATATATTAAGGGTAGAGCGTTGGCAATGCGCGCAATGGCTTATATGGATTTGATCAGAACATATGCAGTGGGCGACCTTGGTATTCCTTACTATTCTGAAGGCGATCGTGAGATCTCTGTACAGAGCCGTGTAGCGACAACCGAAGTATGGACAAATATCCTCACAGATTTAGAAGAGTCCTATCAGCTACTAGAGGGATACGCCCGTCCTAGCAAGGAAAGTGTAGACCAGAGCGTTGTAGCGGGATTCCTGGCTAGAGCTTATATGGAAACCAAGAACTATACTAAAGCAGCATCTTATGCAAACAGAGCACGCCAGTCGTATCCTCTGATGTCAGAAGCACAGCTAAAAGACGGTTTCCAGTTCATCTCAAATCCCGAGTGGATGTGGGGTTCTGATATCAACAGTTCTACCACCACTTTATATGCCTCATTCTTCTCTCATATGAGTAACATAAATGACGGATATGCTGGACTGCTGGGTATTTACAGAGCAATAGATGCAAGACTGTATGATGCAATTCCTGCAACTGACATACGTAAAGACTGGTTTTTAGGAGCCGCCGCAACTGTTGACGGTTACAAGCTACCAAAATATGCGAACGTGAAGTTCTATGACGATACATTCTTCGAGGGCGATTATCTGTACATGCGTGCAGCCGAATTCTACATCATCGAGGCTGAAGCATTGGCGCGCAGCGGAAATGAAACTCAAGCACGGGCAGTTCTCGATCTTTTGGTAAAAACGCGAGACAGCGCATTTAGTGCGTCCAACTACTCCGGAGCAGCACTGTTGCAGGAGATCAGAAAACAAAGAAAGATCGAACTCTGGGGTGAAGGAGGCGAATGGTGGGAAATGAAGCGTTTCAACGAAAGCCTTGTGCGCGTTTACCCAGGAAGTAACCATGCGAACTTCGGAAAATTTGATATTCCTGCGGGAGATCCTAAATTTCACTTCGCAATTCCACAGAAGGAATTAAACGCGAATCCGAATGTTTCGAATCCGTAACAACGGATGATGACTATTGAAGCCGCCCATTTTGGGCGGCTTTTTTGTGTTTACACACTAGCATTCAATGCCACGCCCACGAAAACTATCGTCGTTCGCGCCCGTGCAACTCGCCTGGCACCTCGCAATTTTTATCTTCCAAATCCTTACATTTGTACCCCAATCCATTATAATGAGGTATCTTCTGTTCGTAAGCCTGTTTTTTACTGTCTTTGCCAACGGGCAAACCTTAAACAAAACAGATTCCAACCGCGTCCGGCCCGGCGATACACTCGTTATCGACTCCGGTTTTAAAGACAGTCTGAAAATCTTTAAACCTACCATCAACGACTACCAATACCAAACGCAGTTCTCCGAAAAGAAAGTCTTTGATACAGTACTGACGGCGGACAAAACCTATATCTTTTCGCAATACAACAACCGCGACAATTTCGGGTGCGTGCCTTTTGCCAATATTGGCGCCGGGTTCCAACAACTGCTTTTTGAATTCAATCCTGAACAGAATCTCTCGCTGCTGCCCACCAACAAATCGTACCTCATCAAGCGCATCGGCGATATCCGTTACTATGACGTGAAGACGCCCACCACCGCCTTCGTCTACCACAATGCGATGCGAAACGGTGCCGCATTGCAGTCTACCTACACCCAAAACATCGGTAAGAATTTTAATTTTGCGGTGGAATATATCGGTTTGCGTTCGCAAGGTTTATATCGCAATTCCTTAGCTGCAAATAATTCCCTGGAATTTTCTGCCCATTACCGTTCACCCAAAGGTAAATATGAAGCTTTCGCACACTTTATTCACCATAATATCAACAACCAAGAAAACGGCGGTATCGCCGATGTTGATCAGTTTCTGAACGGCGATTCAGATTTCAACAACCGCGAAAACCTGGAAGTTAATTTGAACAGTTCCGATTCGCGTTTTGCCTACCGCCGTTTTTATTACAGCCATGAGTTCCGTCCTTTTCTGGCGGAAAAATTCCCCTTTAAAATCCGGCACACTATCTATAATCAGAGCAACAAGTATTATTTTAACCAAACGGCGCCGGAACCTTACTTTCTGGCCTGGCCCAACGAGTTGATCGATTATCCGCTCTCTTCGAAGAAATACTCGAGTAATCTCAGCAATACCGTAAGTGTTTTATTTGACTATGAAAATTTCAAACTCGACGCCGGAATCCGTCATCAGCATATCGGGTTGGGCATCGGCTCAGCACTGCCGGCACTGATAAATGTGCCGCAGAAAGAATCCGAAAACCGCCTCGGTGCCGTCGGGAATCTGCAGATCAATCTTTGGAACAAAGTGTCCCTCGATGCTAATCTGGAGTTTTCACGCGGCAATACTTTCGGTAATTTTTTGCGCTCGCAGAATCAGCTGCGTTTCGAACCGATTGAAGGTTATTTTGTTAACGGTAAAGTTAATTTTCAAACTGCCACGCCTACTTTTAATCTTTTATTGAATCCGTCCGTTTACAGAAATTTTAATTATTACCTCGCCGACCCGAAAAACGAAACCGTCACCGAAATCGGCGGCGACGTCAACTTGAAGTGGTTTGAAACCAAAGTATCGGCCAGTTTTTTCCGGATCGACAACTATACTTTTATCGGCACAAACGGGCAACCGCAGCAGAGTTCTTCTTCTGTGAACATTTCCCAGCTGGGCGCTGCCGCTACATTTTCTTATCGTAAATTTCATTTTGCCCCGCAGGTGATGTTGCAGAGTACACTTGGGAGCGAGGATCTTTTGCCGTTGCCCGCAGTCGTAGGTCGTGCGAATATCTACTGGCAGTCCAAAGCCTTCAAAGACGCTGCGGAAATCCAGACGGGTATGAAACTTCATTATTTTTCGAAATTCAGTTCGCGTGAGTTTTTTCCTGTACTGAATGAATTTATCCAGCCCGGCAAAAATGCACAAAGCATCGGCGGGCAACCTGCTGTCGACGTTTATTTTAATCTTAAAGTAAAGCGAATGTTCTTTTTCATTGAAGCGCAGCACATCAATACCAGCGTCTTTAAAAACAAGTTATTCGCCGCACCGTATTACCCAACTTCCGACTTTCGTCTCAATCTCGGTATTGTGTGGTATCTTTTTAGCTAAAACACTATTGTGAAGAAAATTACCGCTCTCCCGTTTGATGATATTGAAACAATTCCTGCACTGATAAAGGATTTTATCCACCGGAAAGTGCCCGGCTACCAAAAATGCGTTTATAACGAAAACAATGTAGCAACTGCGATTGAAAAAAAACGGAGTTCATTTCCGATGGAAAACCGCACGGTACTTTCTGAGGCACTTGCCGGGCAATATCAAAATTTAAAACTATCGGAAGCGCAAAGCGAAAATTTAGCTGCGCTGAATCAACCGAATACGTTTACCATTACGACGGGTCATCAACTGAATTTGTTTTCCGGACCGGCATTTTTTATTTATAAAATTCTGCAGACCATCAAGACCGCGCAGCAACTCAGCGAGCAGTTTCCGCAACAGCAGTTTGTGCCCATATTTTGGATGGCTTCGGAAGATCATGATTACGAAGAAATCAATCATTTCCAAACCGAAAACGGATTTTACGAAATGCAGGCCCAGGCCGGTGGCCCCGTCGGGCGTATCATCATCAAAGACGATACTTTTATAAACCATTTTAAGGAAGAATTTCGCGACACGGTTTTCGGTACCGAATTGATAGAAATGCTGAAACGCTGCTACAAAAAAGGAAACACGCTTAGTGAAGCGACACGCAATTTGGTACAGGAACTGTTCTGCGACTACGGCTTGCTCGCTCTTGACGGCGACGATGCAAGTTTAAAATCATTCATGAAAGAAGTATTCGCCGATGAGCTTCTTAATAATTCGCTTTCAAAAAAAACAGAGAAAGATGTAGAATTTCTTTCCAGGCATTATGGAAAAGTTCAGGTAAATCCACGTTTCATTAATCTTTTTTATTTGTCTGAGACGCGGGATCGCATCGAGGAAAAAGATGGGCAGTACATGGTGGTGGATACCGATTTTGCGTTTAGTAAAGAAGAGATTTTATCTGAATTGTCAGAATTTCCGGAACGTTTTAGCCCTAACGCAGTGTTAAGGCCGGTGTACCAGGAATCCATTTTGCCCAACATTGCTTACATCGGCGGCAATGCCGAAGTGATGTACTGGCTGGAACTGGGTGGATATTTTTCATATTTAAATTTACCTTTTCCGATTTTAATTCCGCGCTGCTCCATGCTGATGGTGAGTGAAAAAACTTTTCAAAAAGCGGAAAAGCTTGATTTGCAGGCCAGAGATCTTGTGCGAAATTTAGCAGAAATCACCAAAGAAAAATTACTTAGGAACGACGCAATCCTGACATTGCTTGAACAGCAGAAAGAACAGTTAAAACTACAATTTAAGGAGCTGAAAGAGGCCGCTGCCGGCACCGATGTCACCTTCGGAAATCTTGTCGAAGCGGAAGAAACGCGACAGCTGAAATCCTTTGGCCGTATGCGGAAACGTCTTTTGCGCGCCGAGAAAATAAAGCAGGCGGAGAAGCTGCGGCGTCTGGAAGATCTGTACCAAACCGTTCATCCCTGCGGCATTTGGCAAGAGCGCAGATACAACTTTTCGGTGTTCTATTCGGAGTTGGGCCGGGAATGGCTATATAATTGTTACAGCGCCCTGGAAACCGATAAACCGGAACTGATAATTTTCAGTATTTAATTTTAAAGCAGTATTTTTGCCCATATTTATCCACGAGATGATCAAGAACTTTTTTCTAATAGCCGGGCTTACGGTATTTACAGGCGCCTCCGCGCAGAACACGCATACCGTTGTAAAAGGTGACAATCCTTATAATATCGCAAAGCGTTATGGACTGACGGTAGAGGATTTGGTGAAAATGAATCCCAATGCAAAAGACGGTAAAGTTACCATTGGTGAGGTGCTCACAGTAACGGCGGGAAATAAAAAAACTGCGACTTCTGCCAGCGCAGTGGGACAGATTATTCTGAAACCGAAACAGACCATCTACGGAATCACGAAACAATATCATATTACAGAACAGGATCTACGTCAGCTGAACCCTGAACTGGATTCTCATATGAAAATTGGTGATGCAGTCAGTCTTCCGTTAGCCAGTATCAGAAAATATGGTGATGCAGAAGCGGCCACAGCGCAAGTCTCAGAAGCGAAAACTGTGATACCTGCAGCCAACAATTCTTTGACAGAAACAATTGCTGAAACAAAATCTGAGACCGACGGTAATTTCTACATCGTTCAGGCAAAAGATAATTACTACAAACTTACGCGCAGATTTAATTTAACGCAAAAAGAACTCTTCGCGCTAAATCCTGGCCTGGCGGAGAAAGGACTGCAGCCGGGTGACCAAATTGCGATAAACAATTTTAATAAAACTGAAGTACCGGCGGTTTCTACCGCGTCCAGTTCCACAGTAGAATCCGGAGATTATGTGACCTATACCGTTCAGCAGGGCGATACCGTTTTCGGATTGCTGAACCGTTTCGGAGTGACACTGGATGATCTGCTGGCGCTGAACCCGAACCTGAGCCAAGGCCTTAAAGTGGGAATGGTGCTGAAAATTAAAAAGCTGGATTCCATCTACAGCAAAAAATCCGGCGACGCACTAAATATCGTGCTGATGTTGCCTTTTGGTTTTGATACGAATGATTCCAAATACCGCGCTTTGTCCCTGGATTTTCTTGCCGGTGCAAAACTCGCGATCGAACGCAATGCGAGAAGCGGAAAGAGCCTGGACGTAAAAGTGATCGATGCCGGAAACGAAAAATCATTTAAAAATTCGTTGACGCAGATTAATCAGCAAAACACGGATTTAATTATTGGGCCTTTCTTTAAATCCAGCGTGCTGGAAGTTTTAGATTATGTAAAAGCCGAGAAAATTCCGGTTGTGGCACCTTTTGCAAATTCGGAGGATCTCATGGTTCACAACAATCTCATTATCGTAGAAACGAATGAGCTGATCTATGCAGACCGCATCGTGAAGGAAGTGAAAGAGGTTTATTCCAACCAAAAAATATATGTTGTCGCAGACGACGAAGGCGCCATGGCAAAGCATCTGCGGGAAAATCTGGAAAAGTCGCTGAAGAACCCTAACGTGGTGATCGTAAAATCTTCTACGGATATTCAGCTCGATCAGAACATGATGACCGGTCAGCCCGCGCCCGTGATTGCGGTGTTGGCGAATAAATCTGATGAAGCGGGAGAAGCTTTTGCACAGCGTATGATTGCGGTGGCCAAAGAAACCAACGGTGTGAAAGCATTCAGCATGTATTATTCGCCGGTTTTTGACAGAAAGAGCGATGAGCTAAGTCAGGCTAGCCTCGTGTATCTGATGGACCGAAAAATCGATACCGAAGGAAGTTTTGAAAAAGAAATTCTGGACGATTATAAAAAGAAATATTGCAAAACGCCATCGAAATATGCCGTGATCGGCTTCGACGTGGTAAATGATATGCTGAGCCGCGAAAATAAAAAAGGCGAAATCTTCCGGCAGATGGGTAAAGTACAAACCCAGCTTGCCACAAAATTTGAATTTGAAAAAACCAGAACAGGCGCGTATGTCAACAAAGGCTACCGCGTGGTAAGGTTACTTCCCAACTAACGACCGTACTAATAAAAGACCAGTACCGCTGGCCGATCTGTAAATAATTATATGAAAGCACTTGTATTTCCTGGACAAGGTTCACAATATGTCGGCATGGGCCGGGACTTATACGATTCCCGCAAAGACATTAAAGACTTGATGGACTCTGCCAACAAAATCTTAGGGTTCGATATCCTGTCGGTAATGTTTAAAGGCACTGCTGAAGATCTTAAAAAAACGGAGGTCACCCAACCTGCTATTTTTATCTATTCCGTAGCAGCCCTGAAAGCCGTTAGCGGTACCTCACCCGCAATGGTGGCCGGACATTCCCTCGGAGAATTTTCTGCGCTTGTCGCGAATGGTGTTTTGAGCTTTGAAGATGGTCTGAAACTCGTTTCTACCCGTGCAAAAGCGATGCAGGAAGCCTGCGATGCGAATCCAAGTTCCATGGCGGCAATTCTGGGGCTGGCTGACGATATTGTAGAAAATATCTGTGCTGAAACGCCGGGAATCGTGGTTCCTGCCAATTATAACTGCCCGGGACAGCTGGTAATTTCGGGTGAAACTGCCGCGGTGGAGTTGGCCTGTGAAAAGATGAAAGAAGCCGGTGCCAAACGAGCGCTGATGCTTCCGGTAAACGGTGCTTTTCATTCGCCGTTGATGCAACCCGCGCAGGAGCGACTTGCTGAGGCGATTTCGCAGACAAAGTTCTACCGTCCCACGATGGATGTTTATCAAAATATCACGACCACAGCGGTGGAAGATTCCGAGGAAATCAAACAGAATCTGATTGCGCAACTTACCGGTCCCGTAAAATGGACACAGTCGGTGCAAAACATGATTAAAAAAGGGGCAACTTCTTTTGTGGAAGTGGGTCCCGGCAAAACACTTCAGGGCCTGATCAAAAAGATCAATCCCGATGTGCTGGTTTCTTCGGCCATTTAACCCGAAATAACACGCTATGATTTTTTCACCGGGAAAGCTTTTGCTTACCTCCGAATATGTCGTGATGGACGGTGCTTTGGCCCTGGCGCTGCCGACACGCTGGGGTCAGGAGTTTTCTGCACGGCCGGTTCCGGACGGAAAATCTCAGGTTTTATGGCAGGCTAACCACGAGGGTAAACAATGGTTAAAAGCTACAATTGATTACAAAAATGAAATTGTTTTGTCAGCCAATAATCCCGAAGCAGCGCGTTTTGTGGTGCGTCTACTTCATTATATCAAGCAACATTCAGCTTTACGTTTGCAGCAAGGAGACTCCTACGAAATCGTGACCAATCTTCAGTTTCCTGCTAATTATGGTTTGGGAAGTTCCTCAACCTTAATGTGCAATTTAGCGCAGTGGGCAGCGGTGGATGCCTTTGAACTTAATGAAAACTGCCTGGGCGGAAGTGGCTATGATGTGGCGGTCGCCCGACATAAAACGCCAATACTCTACCGCGCGAAACCCGACCGAACTGTTTCAGAAATAAAGTTTGCTCCGGCTTATAAAGATCAACTTATTTTCATTCATTTAAATCAAAAACAGGACAGCCGCGCAGGAATTTCGCTTTATCGTCTGCGGAAAAAAAGCAGCCACGACATTGACGCTTTTTCCGAAATTACGAAAGAAGTGCTGAAGGCTTCTGATTTACAGGTGTTTTCTGATCTGATGACTGCGCACGAACAGCGTCTGTCAGCGTTAATCGGCCTGCAAACAGTAAAAGAAAAGTTATTTCCGGACTGTCCGACTTTTGTGAAAAGCCTTGGTGCCTGGGGAGGGGATTTTGTGCTGAGTGCAAGTTTTCCGGGTTGCCGAGAATATTTTAATCAAAAAGGTTTCCCAACCGTATTTTCTTACACTGAATTGATTTCCTGATTTCTGAGGCGAAAAAATGTGTTCATTATCTTTAATTCTGATGAATATCAGCCGGTTTAAAACTAATCGTTACATAATTAATTGCTAATTTTGTAATTCACAAAAAAAACCAGTTTTAAAAAGACGTTATGAAGAACACCAAAATCATCGAACAGCTGCAAAATCTTGGCATTAAAGGATACGACGAAGTTTCCTACAATCCGAGTTATGAAGAACTGTATACTGCCGAAATCTCCACTGATAACAGCGGATTCGAGAAAGGCAGCGTAACACAGTCCGGCGCTGTAGCGGTAGAAACAGGGATTTTTACGGGTCGTTCGCCGAAAGACCGATTCATTGTAAAAGATGACATTAGCCGTGATACCATTAACTGGGATGGTAAAGTAAATCTTCCTACGACACCGGAAGTGTTTGAAAGCTGCAAAAAAATTGTTCTTGACCAACTTTCCTCAGCGAAAAAAATCTACGTCGTGGACGCGTTTTGCGGTACGAATCCCGATACGCGCCTGAAAGTACGTTTTGTGATGGAAGTGGCCTGGCAGGCGCATTTTGTAACCAATATGTTCATCCGTCCTTCGAGCTTTGAACTGGAGCATTTTGGTGAGCCCGATTTCATCGTGATCAACGGTTCAAAAGCAACTAATCCAAATTGGGAAGAGCAGGGCCTCAACTCTGAAAACTTCGTGATGTTCAGCCTGACTGAAAAAATGCAGATCATCGGCGGTACCTGGTACGGCGGTGAAATGAAGAAAGGAATGTTTGCGATGATGAATTATTACCTTCCGCTGAAAGGTATGGCGTCTATGCACTGCTCCGCAAACGTAGGTGAAGAGGGCGATGTTGCTTTATTCTTCGGTCTTTCCGGGACGGGAAAAACAACACTTTCTGCAGACCCAAAAAGATACCTTATCGGTGATGACGAACACGGCTGGGACGACAACGGCGTCTTCAACTTCGAGGGCGGTTGCTACGCAAAAGTGATTGACCTTTCTGAAGAAAAAGAACCCGATATCTATCGTGCGATCCGTCGCGACTCTTTATTAGAAAACGTAGTGGTAAAAGACGGTGTGGCAGATTATACCGATAATTCCATCACCGAGAATACACGCGTTTCTTATCCAATCTATTATATCAGTAAGATCGTATTGCCTTCCAAAGCGGGGCACGCGAAAAAAATCGTTTATCTTTCTGCAGATGCATTCGGCGTGTTGCCTCCGGTTTCTGTGCTGAATGACGATCAGGCACAATACCACTTCCTGTGTGGCTACACCTCCAAACTTGCCGGAACCGAGCGCGGAATTACAGAGCCGCAGCCGTCCTTCTCGCCGGCATTTGGTGAAGCATTCCTGACGCTGCATCCAACGATGTACTCCAAAACGTTGATTGGTAAAATGAAAGAACACGGTGCTAAAGCCTATTTGGTCAACACCGGCTGGAACGGTACGGGCAAACGAATCTCTCTGAAAGACACGAGAGCAATTATCGATGCCATTATCGACGGTTCTATTGATAAAGCAGAAAAAGCAACAATTCCTGTGATGAATTTGGAAATTCCGACATCTTTGCCAAATGTTTCTGAAGGAATTCTGGACCCACGCGATACTTACGCCAGCGCTGCTGAGTGGGAAGAAAAAGCAAGAGATCTGGCAGCACGTTACATCAAAAACTTCGATCAGTATTGCGATACTGAGGAAGGTAAGCGATTGGTTGCAGCCGGACCGCAACTCTAGAAAAAGCATTTAGAAGCAATCCCCCGGTTTTGAGCTGGGGGATTTTTCTTAGCCTAATCTTTTTTAATTTGTAAAAATTTCCGGCACAGCAGAATTTCCGGTACAATTCAGATGATCAACAAAAAACAAATACTACTGATTTTCATTGTAGGCACCATCGTAAATGTGATCGGCGCCTTCTACAAAATCCAGCATTGGGAAAAAGCTGACCTGTTGCTTTTAGTCGGTCTGACGGTGCAGGTAGCAGCGGTACTTATATTTTTATTTAAAGTATATGTAGCGCGAAAGTCAAAGAAGTGATTTGCCAATGTCGACGAAAATATTTGTAGGAATTTGTTCTTGTTGTCTAAATTACAATCAGTTTCTTCAGTCTTACTGCGGGGCTTTTTTCTGTTGTCGCAGTTTTTTCCATTTCTGAATTTCTTGTTATGGGGTCGCCAAAGACCCACGCATAATTTTGGGAAGCAGATAATTACAAAGAATGTTGTCCAGACGCTCTCCGAATTTTCTCCGTTTCTAACCCGGAATATTATGTAACTGATTTCCCAATGCAGAAGGATGCTCGGCCGGAGACAAAATTGAAGCGTTTCTCTCTCTGCTAAAGTTTCCTTTCTGTTTCCTGTTCTCACTGACCCTTGATAAAGGTTTATCAACCACTTTACCAAAAATAGCCTGTATTCTTTGGGTGAAAAATGTTTAAACTCCACGACAAAACAAGAACAAAACGTAATAAAAAAATAACCCACTGTTAATCAGTGAGTTATTTTTTAAATAGTGGAGTTGGAGGGATTCGAACCCTCGTCCAAACAAGCAACACATAAGATTTCTACATGCTTATTCTGCGGTTAATTTTCGACGATAAACAGAGCACAGACACCCAATTTACCGCTTAACTTCTAAAGTTTTCGTCCCCGGACCGAAGTCTTCCGAGACTTATTTCCGCATTCCTATGCCTCAGGATCAAACGCCGCAGAACAGAGCGTTTGTGAGACATCTTGCTTCCGTACTATACTTCCGGAAAGCGCAGAATCCTACTGTGATTCGGATTATGCTGCAAGAGCGAACTCTTCGTTGCCAGTTAAAAGTTTGTAGCAAGGGATTTAAGAGATCGCGCTACGGTTCTCTGCATGCTTACTTACCCATTGATCTTGCTGTCGAAACCAGTCAACCCCAATTGATAGCCTACAAAGATACGGAATTTCCTACTAACATAAAATACCGCCGCAAGACCTGCCCAGCAATCGCGCTGCCCACAACTCAACAACTTCGCGACTTCGCAACTGCACAACTTTCAACTTCTCTTTCTCTGGCGTGTCGCTCAGTTGCGCCTTCCGCCCGCGCTGCCGCGCGGGCTCCACTTGCTCCTTCCCGCCGGGCTATCCGCTGTATCTTTTTCCGGGCTACCGCCCGAAAAAAGGATGCCGCTTCTATCCCTCACGCGGTGCGCGCTTTTGCAGATTTTTAACAAAAAATAAACACCCGGATTCTAAATAAATCATAAAAGCGGTTAATAACGGTTAAACTTCACATTTATCCGCAACAGCAGCGGCAAAATACGGCGGTTCGCCATTACATTTACTGAAAAATACGGTATGAAAATAAAACTACTCCTTTTGCTGCTGCTCTGCATTTCCGGCTGGATTTCGGCGCAGCAAATCGTTATCGGAAAAGTCGTTTCCGAAGATGGGCGCGCCCTGCCCGGCGTCACCGTTTTCAATGCCCGAACGGATGAAAAAGTCGTTTCCAATTCCTTCGGGGATTTCAGCATTGGCGCCAGGACGCACGACGAATTGCGTCTCAGCAGAAGCGGTTACGACCGAGTCACAAAGCCAGTCAGCGCCCACAATTTTTCTGCGCCGCTGAATATCGTACTGCTGCGGACACCTTATGACATTGCCGCTGTCGAAATTGCACCACAACTCACCGGCGTTCTGACGAAAGACATTAAAAATCTCGGTCCGCCGAAACGTGTCGTCGCGCTGAACAATGCCATGGATTTGTATATGAGGACACCGCTCACGCAGCCGTTGCCCAAGCTTACCGTTCCTTCGGCTTTTGCTCCGCCCAGTATGAATGCCGGTATGGTCGATCTGGGGCCGCTCGCCTCACTGGTAGGCAACCTGATTTTGCGCCGCAAGACGCCAAAACCCACCAAAGCAAACTATGCCGAAACGCAGGCATTTTACCGCCAGATCAAAAACAAAGTGGATTTTACCTTCTATACCAAGCAAGGCTGGACGGAAGAGGACATCGACCGCTTTATCATTTACGCAGACCAATATTCAGATCTGGCCAAAAAATACCGCAAAGATTTTAACGCAGCCGTCATCGAGCGCGAAATGAAAGTAGCGTATGTGCAATATGTGAAGTCGCATAAAGTAGGATTCTGATGCGTCGTTTTTTCCTTTTGTTTCTGCTGTATGTTCCTTTTTTGGGTTCCGCACAGAAGGTTTCGGGGATAATTCTGGATGAAGATAATAATCCCCTGCCGGCTACTTTAGTTTTTAATGCAAAAACGCAGGAAAAGGTAAACACAAATCTCAATGGCGAATTTACCATCGTCGCTGCGCAGAACGAAGAACTTCGGTTCGTTCGTCAGGGATTTTAAAGAAGATCTAAAATAATAAAGCAATCTGGCTTTACCACCAGTCTGGCGGTCATTTTAAACAGAAATACTGAAGAAATAGAAGAGGTGAAAATTATTCGTCAGCCGACAGGCAACCTTGAAAGTGATGTCAGGAATTACGGCGATACAAAACCCGTTGCCAAGTTGAAAGCTGAAACAGCCACTTATATTAAAGCAAAATCCACACGGGAAGTGCTCGCTCCCAAGGCTGGTGAATTCGTTCAGCCTGTTGGGCCGGGGATCAGCGTGGGTGGCGTTAAAAGCCAGTGGGACGACATTGACTTCATGAAATTTATAACTAAAGAATTAGGTGAGGAATTTTTTGTTTCAGACTTAAAATTAAATGTAACGGAAATTCAGCCTTTTATTTTTTATATCTTCCGGAATTTCGACCGGAAATCCGCTCTGTTTACCGGAAATCCTACAAGCGCAGATCTTTCCCGATTTATTACAGAAAGCTACAAGAAATTAGATTCTTACCGAAAAAATTTACCCAACGATCCTCCACGAAAAAAAAAGTGGATTAGATTTTTACGATAAAGCAGGAAAAAGAACTGCGCGATAGCGACACTCAATAGTTCAGCCCAAGCCTTGGAACGAATATTGGTGCATACTCGCACTATACAGAAGAGTTGTTAAAAAAAATGCAAATGAACAGAAACATCATCGCCATCGCCATCGCCTCGGCCGCTTTTATCATCGGAGTTGCCTTTTTAGGCAGCGCAATTAAGAATAGAAATAAAGCTGACAATACTATTTCTGTTACTGGTTTAGGTACCAAAAAATTTACCTCGGACCTCATTGCCTGGAGCGGAAATTTCTCCCGCAACAGCTTTGAATTAAAATCTGCCTACGACGAACTGGCCAACGACAAAAAAGTCATCGAGAATTATTTGATCTCGAAAGGAATTCCCAAGAATCAGATGGTATTCTCAGCGGTGGATATTCAGAAACAGTTTAATTATGGCAGCGATGGCAATGGGGGAAGTACACAGACATTTGCGGGCTATCAGCTTTCGCAGACGGTTTCCATCGACAGTAAGGAGGTGGCGAAGGTTGAAAATCTTTCGCGGAATATTACGGAAATCATCAACCTTGGAATTGAGTTCACTTCTTCACCGCCCAATTATTTCTACACTAAACTCGCCGATGTAAAACATCAAATGATTGCCGACGCAACAAAAGATGCGAAGCAGAGAGCTGAAAAAATTGCGGAAAATGCCGGCTCAAAACTCGGCAATTTAAAAAAAGCAACCATGGGAATTACGCAGATCACTGCTCCAAATTCCACGGAAGAATTTTCTTACGGTGGCACTTTTAATACATCATCGAAGGACAAAGAAGCCAGTATTACCATTAAACTGGAATATCAAGTAGATTAAATACCAGCAAAAGACCGAATTATGAAGATTGATCCACAAGAATTGAGTGAAAGCTTCGGAACGCTTTCCGAAACCATCAATGGCCTGAAACAATTGGGCTACGCGCACGATTTTAATATGAAAGAAGAATGTTTGGTTTGCCATCAGACCAACGTCACGATGTCGCCGGATGATTTCCGGATTGATAAAGTGTACCGTTTCGAGGGCGACTCCAATCCGGATGACGAGTCTGTTGTTTATGCCATTTCTTCCTCGAAGTACGACCTGCGCGGGACGCTGGTAAATGGGTACGGCATCTCCGCAGATGAAGCCACCAACCGGCTGGTGGAAGTTCTGGAAACTCACACAAAAAAAGCAGCCGAACCAAAAACCGTCACCGCCAATGACGCAACACCGCAGCGCCCCGAAGGAAATCGGGTACTGGATGCGCCGCTTGTGCGCATGAATTTAAAAGAATCCATAGAGCAGCTTCAGCACGAAGATGCCTGGCAAAACAGCGACCGCAATTCTGTGACGCTTTTTAAATCGGATACCATGAGAATCGTGCTTTTAGGGCTGCATGAAAATGCTGAACTGAAACCGCACAAGGCCAACGGCGTGATCAGCGTGCAGGTGATAAAAGGTACAATTGATTTTATGACAGCGGAAGACCATTGCACTTTGGAAGAAGGACGGATGATCGCTTTGCACAAGAATATCATTCATAGCGTGAAAGCGCTCGAGGACAGTTTCTTTGTCCTCACACTTTCGATGGAACCAAAATCGTAGTGAGTTTCTGGCGTTAGGAATATACTACATCATAGATTTCTTCTTTCAAGGCCTCCGTATCTTCGGGCTGCCAGTTGGCCAATAACCAAAGATGGAGTGCGTTTTTTTCTGCTTCATAGGGCGGCTGCACATAGTGCTTGTCGATGACGGAGAAGCCGTTCCTTTCATAGAAATCAATGCGGCGCTGCGCGTCTGTACTGAGTTCTGCCGGTTCTGCTTCCAGCACGATCCGCGAATAATCACGGAATAAATCGGCTATAATTTGAGAGCCATATTTTTTGCTGCGGAATTCGGAGAAGATCTCAAAATGCTCGACGAAAACACATTCCGTCAGTTCCCAGCAGATGAGGTAGCCGATTTCCTGTAGAGCATCGAGCACAGAAAAAATCTTCACACACGGATTTCCAAATAAAGCGCGAAACTGCTTTTCGCAGCGCCGCTCGTCAGCGGGAAAAGTGGTGCAGTAGGTAGTATAAATTTTACCGGACCGAAAATCATCGTGCTGGTTTATTTCTAAATATTCTAAAGTAGAAGTAATGTTCATGGTAGAAGTATTAGTATTAAAGATCGAAGACGCCGGGACGCCGCGTGATAAACATATCTTTGATCCAGAGCGTAAAAGCCAGACCGAGGTAAATCAGAAAAAACACGCCTGCGGTAGCAAAGGTGGAGTAGATAAAAAACACCCGCAGTTTGGAAACGGGAATGCCCAGTTTTGCGCCCATTCTGGTGAGGACGCCGAACCACTGTTGTTCGATGGAATGCCGGATGTTGCTTAGCATATTTTTAAGTATCTCATACGGATCAAAGATAAGGTATTTGGCGAAGGATTTTAGAAGATTTTTCCCAATACATTTAGTGCTTAACTCCAGATTATCTGCTTGGAACAGTTTCTGATAACTTAAAACAGATAAATTTAAATAATGAAAAAAATACTTTTTGTCCTGCCTTTGCTCTTAATAGCCTGTTCCAAAAAAGAGGCCAACATTCAAACTACGGAAAATACAGATACTACCGTTACCGCGCCGGATTATCCTGTTGTTCTCGACGGTGCGGATTCTGTAAAAGACGGATTTATTTCAGAATCGGACATTGCGCAACCGGCCGCCGAACCCAATAAAAGTTTCCGGGTGGTAGAAGACGGAAAAATTGTTCGTACCATCAACGGTGATATGCTGCCACTGACTTTATCGGACGAACTGAGCGCGGAAGGAGACGAATATGTCATAAAAATCAAAAATTATTCAAATAAGAATATCTCAGGAACCATCTATCCTGAAGAAAAAGAAATGAACATCCGTTTTAACCAAATCAAAAAAGCAGATGGATCTTATGATGGGCCATTCGGGCGCACGTTCTCGGCGGAAACTTCGGAGGCCGGAGAGATCCTGCTCATCATCGGACGAAGCAATATGGCGTCCGGGGTGTCCACGGGAAAATTTAAAGTTGATCTAAAATAACAAAAATCCGCTCGGAAAAAGAGCGGATTTTCTGTACTGTTGGTTTCGTTTTTATTCGGAAACCGCCTGTTTGTTGATGAAGCGTTCCGCGAGTCCTGTTAAGGTTCCGTTGGTCGCCTTCTCGTTATCCAGCGTTTCTGCCAGCAACATTTCTACTTCTTTTTGGCCCATGTGTGCAGCGAAAACTTTCAGTGTGCCGTAGGTGGCAATTTCATAGTGTTCTACTTTTTGCGCGGCCAGCACCAAGCCGGCATCGCGCGTCATCGTATCTTTCGTGGTGTCTTCGATTATGGATTTTCCTTCTTTCAGAATTCCCTCCATCGCTTCACACTTTACACCTTCCGCTTTTTCGCCCAGATGCTCAAATATTTTTTCTAAACGATTGATGTGCTGCCGGGTTTCTTCTGCATGTTTGGAAAAGCTTTCCGCCAATTCTTTACTCGTCGCCGCAGATTCCATTTTTGGTAAATCTTTCAGCAACGCGTTTTCTGCCCAATAAAGGTCTTTTAATTCTTCTACAAAAAATTTGTAAAAATCGGAGTTTTTCATTTTTTCGTCAGTCATAATTCTGTTATTTAATGTTCGTGAAACCTGATCTTGCAATATTCCGTCCAAGCTGTGCTTTCAATCGTTAAGATTATGTTAAACTGACTTCTTGGTATAATTTCTGGATATCCGACTGTAATTTAAAAACAACGATTATGAAAAATGTTTTCCTGGCAGCCGTAGTTGCCACCGCCACTGTAGCCAGCTGTTCTACGGTATCTTCCATTTTGCAGAATACTTTTCCTTATAGCGCCACGGTTTTGGTTACTGCGGGATCGCCGGCGAACACCACGCTTGCAGCGGTTTCTCCTTCGCAAAGCATTAATCAGCTCACCGGTTCCGGTGCAAATGTGAAAGACATCCGGGTCACCAACGCCACGCTTTCCGTGCCGTCCAACACCAGCGTTGGCCTGTTTAAATCGGTTAAAGTTTATCTTTCTAACAATGGAAGTAACGAAATTCTGGTGGCTTCGCGCGACGATATTCCCGATAATGTCGGAAACACCCTCGCGTTGGATGTTAACACTTCTCAGACTTTAGATAATATGATGAAATCCGGGTCCGTGCAGCAAAGATTGGTCTATGTTCTGAAGCAATCGCCCACGTCCGACATCTCGGTGAAAACTTCTGTGGGCTTCAACAGTATGCCGATTACGAATAATTAGGAGCAAGAAGTTACGCGTTTTTTCCGTATTGTGGTGCCGGCTTTCACTACTCGCTTTCCGCGCGGCGGCCTGCCGCCGCGCGGAAGAGCTCGAACATGCCGTTCAATCCGGGCTGGAAGTGCAGTCCGTTTGTTTTAATAAATAATAACCAGCAACGCGCTGGTTATTTATGTTCTAGGAAATTCTGTAAGCCCGGGCTTGCTAATTTCTCACTAAATTTGCAGCCATATACCGCGTTATGAATATTTTCGACCTTATCATCAACGATAAAGAACAGGTTGCTCTGGAAGATGTTTTCCTGAATAAATATAACCAGCAAAACATTCAGCAACTCATCAAAGAATACAAATATGTGGACCAACTTGCCCAGTACGGCTTGCCGGTCAATAACAAAATACTTTTGGAGGGACATTCTGGCTGCGGAAAAACGACAACAGCAAAAGCTATTGCGAACTCATTAGGAAAGCCGATCTTAATTCTGAATTTAAGCAACATCGTCAATTCCCGAATTGGCGAAACTTCACAAAACATCAAGCAGGTTTTCGATAAAGCAGCACGCGATAAAGCCGTTCTGTTTTTGGATGAATTTGACCAGATCGGAAAGGAAAGAGGAAACGACGATAAAGACGTGGGCGAGATGCGAAGATTGGTCAACACCATCATTCAGCTCATCGATTATTATCCGCCGAACGCTTTGCTTATCGCTGCGACCAACCATGCCGACATTATCGACCGCGCGCTGATGCGGCGTTTTCAGCTGCGCATTAATTTCGAAATGCCCACTCCGGAAGTTCTGGATGCCTACTATGATAAAATTCTGCTTGCGTTTCCCCCGGAGGTGCAAAGCTTCGAAAGACAATATCATATTTCTTTTGCCGAGGCCAAAGATTACGCCTTTACCAAAGTGAAATTGGCGCTCATTGAACAGTTTGAACAGTCAGATCAAACGGGAGAAACAGAACAAGTGGAAAAATCAGCAGAATAATGGCGATCCCGGAAAACCTTAAAATCATTCTTGAAAGGATAGAAGATGCGTGTGTAAAAAGCACTAGAAATCCGGCTGAAGTCCGGCTGTTGCTGGCGACGAAAACAGTTTCTGCCAATCGAATCAAAATCGCGATCGAAGCCGGACAGACTTTAATAGCGGAAAATAAAGTTCAGGAACTGATAGCGAAGTTCGAAAGTTTAAAATCAATCCCGCACGAAAGTCATTTTATCGGTCACCTTCAAACCAATAAGATTAAAGACCTTTTAAAGTGCAATATCACCTGCATCCAATCGCTCGACCGTTTGGATCTGGCGCAGAAACTTCACCAGAGATTATTGTTTGA
The DNA here is from genome assembly GCA_002454815.1 of Flavobacteriales bacterium UBA6693. GTDB lineage: Bacteria > Bacteroidota > Bacteroidia > Flavobacteriales > Weeksellaceae > Kaistella. The sequence continues at coordinate 24,144 of DKJL01000006.1, read as the reverse complement.
AAACAAAACTATGCAGGTTTTAATTCAGGTCAATACTTCCAATGAGGAAAGTAAGTTTGGTGTTCACCCTGCGCAGGCGATCGAACTTATTCAGCAAGTTGCGAAACTGGAAACTTTAAAAATAAAAGGATTAATGACGATCGGTTTATTCAGTGCCGAGACGGAAAAAGTCAGGAAGTGTTTTCGACTCCTGAGCCAAATTCGGCAGGAAGCAATTTCTTTAAATATTAAAAATGTCGAAATGAAGGAATTATCGATGGGAATGAGCGACGATCTGGAAATTGCCATCGAAGAAGGCGCCACCATTGTACGGGTTGGCACCGCAATTTTCGGCCAGAGAATCCACCCCGACAGTTATTATTGGAATGAAAGTAAAAGATAGTTTTATTCAGCTTAAATCAAAAAAAACCAACAATTACTGCCGGTTATTTTTGTCCTGAAAAACGCTTTATTTCGCCTGTCCACTTTTGAAAAAGCCAATACCGCACTCCAGAAATTTCTTAAAATCTTCTTTCGGCATATAACCGGAAACGGGCGTGTTAATCACTTTTCCGTCCGGAGAAATCAGCACATAATGCGGCTGCGAATTATTATTGAAATTAATCTGCTGGAAGAGACTCCATTTATCGCCGATGGTTTTGATCTTTTTCTTTTGGCCGTTACCCATGTCAACCGAGGTTTGCTCGCTTTCCGGCAGCGCTTCCTTATCGTCAATATAGAGCGACGCCAACACCACTTCGTTTTGCAAAATCGGCAGAATATCCGGTTCGCTCCAGACAAATTCTTCCATTTTACGGCAGTTTTCGCAACCGTAACCGGTGAAATCGATAAGTAGCGGTTTGTTCTCTTTTTTGGCAATTTCCAGCGCTTCGAAATAATCATGCGAAGGATGCATTCCTAAAATCCCGTCGCCTTCTTTATGTAAATAACTGACGTTGATCGGAGGTAAAATTCCACTCAGATTCTGCAGTGTCGGACGTTCTGCCGGCACCAGACCCTGCACTAAATAAATAATGAAACCAATCCCAAGCACACCGATAATCTTGCGGGTAATGGAAATTTTTGCGTTTTTATCATCGTGTGGGAATCTGATTTTTCCAAAGAGATAAAGAACCAGCCCGATGGCAATAAGGATCCAGATGGCAATAAACAGTTCGCGCTTCAGGAAGAAAGTTTTCGACACCAAATCTGCTTTCGACAGAAATTTTAAAGCTAAACCTAATTCAATAAAACCGAGAACGACCTTCACGGTATTCATCCAGCCGCCGGATTTTGGCAAACTCTGCAGCGCTTGCGGAAACAAAGCCAGCAATCCGAAGACGATGGCCCAGGAAAATCCGAAACCAGCCAGTGCGTAGGTCAGCAACATCGGCACATTCGATGATCCCGTTACCGCACTTCCCAGCAAACTTCCCAGGATTGGGCCGGTACACGAAAAGGAAACGATCACCAGCGTAAGCGCCATAAAGAAAATCCCGATAATGCCGCCCGCATCTTCTGCTTTGGACGATTTGTTGGCAATGGAGCTCGGCAGCGTGATGTCGTAATAGCCGAAGAAACTTCCCGCAAAAAACAAAAAGATGATGAAGAAAGCAATATTCAGCCAGACACTGGTGGAAATTTGGTTAAAAATATTTCCGGCAATTCCGTCGATAATATGGAATGGAACACTTAAAAGCACGAAGATCATCAGGATGAAGAATCCGTAGATCAGCGCATCGCGTTTGCCTTTAGCTTTGTCTTTCGACCCCTTGGTGAAAAACGACACCGTCAGCGGAATCATCGGGAAAACGCAGGGCGTCAGCAAAGCGATCAGTCCACCGAAGAAGCCTAATAAAAGATATGTCCAGAAATTTTCCGTATTTTTTTCTGCTGCAACGCCGCAGTCGGTTTGTGGATTCTCAAAATCGATTGAAGCGATTTTCAGGCCTTCCTGTTTGGTCGCAGCGGGGCCCGCTATTACAGCTTCCGGCAAATCTGAGGTTCTCAGGCTGTCCGTATTTTGCGTCGGCTCAGAGACCGCCACCTCTTCTTCGATGGTCACTACCGATTCGCCTGCAACGGCTGCGGGCGTTACTTTCTGTTCAAATTCCAAAGTGTTGGGCGCCAGACAAACCCGGTCGTCACACGTTTGGTAGGTGATCTCTGCCGTGATGGTGGCAGGTTTTGTATTGTTTTTTAATTTAAATTTTTGTTTAAATAAAACCAGATCCGAGTAATAAACAATCTGCGCACCAAATGCCTCGGAAAATTCGTCGTGTTTTTTTCCGATTTCCTGCACCTTACCGATAAGTTGTATTCCCTGTTTTGAAGATAGTTTCAGCTCGGTAGGAATCCCTGAGTCGGGCGGCAAATCCTGGGAGTAGATGTGCCAGTTTTTATCGATAGCAGCGGTCAGCACCGCTTCGTACTCGTTGTTGGTAAGGGCATTAATATTATATTTAAATTTTACAGGATCTTTGATCTGCGCCGAAAACGCCTGAAAAAGAAAAAGAAAAGTGAGAAAAAACCAATTTTTAAATTTCATAGTACATCTTTACGCGCAGATTAATGAGCGCTAAATTAGAACGGTTATTTTTTGAGCTGAATTTTTGTTGGCAGCGCTTCTGCTATCCTGGCGATAGGGTACAAGTCCGAGGATCTGCCCGGCTGCGTCGCAGAGAATCCAGCTTTTGGAACGGGCTAAAATAGGGATTTTTTCATCCTTAAAAAACTTTGCGATTTTCTTTTTACCTATCATTCCGATAGGTTGAAAAATATCACCGGCAGCAGGTCGACGGAGACACAACGGCAACTTTACAACGTTGGCATCGAATTCCCAGTTTTTTTTGTTGGAAAATGATTCTTCACCCAGAATTTTACTTAAGTCAATAGATCCGTTTTCGTCTGGCTGAAGTTCGTAGGATTTTTGTTCATTCACTGCAGCGGAAGCTTTTACCAGAACCAAATTTTGCCGGTCAACAGTAAGTTTGATGTTCTTTCCGTAAAATACTTTTCCGGTCTGCGCGCTTTTTATCTTGGCGATTTCCGTGCGACTTTGGAAACCGTATTTTCTTAATATTTCAAACTGAATCAAACCTTCCTGCCCGAAGAACTTTTGTTTGTTGATAATGATATAATGTTCTTCTGTTTGGCAAATCAATTTTTCCACAGAAGAAACGTAAGACTTCAGAAATTCTTTTTGTTCCTTTAAATGTGAAAGACTTTGGGCAAAATTTTCTAAAAAGTGGGTGTTGATTTTCTGAAGTTTTGGCGTAATCTGATTTCGGATAAAATTTCGGGTATAATCATCTTTCGCGTTGCTGCGGTCTTCCCGATAAGCGACGTCATGGTTTTTCGCAGCATTATAAATTTCTTCCTTCGAGAAAATAAGCAGGGGCCGCAAAATTCCATTTTCATCCTCGGGAATTCCCGACAGACCTTGCAGACCTGCTGCTTTGCTGAGGTTGATCAAAAAAGTTTCCAGTTGATCGTTCAGATGATGGGCGGTGACAATAAAGTCTGCTCCGCACTGATGTTTGATTTTATTAAAATAATCGTAGCGCAGATTCCGAGCCCATTCCTGGATAGAATTTTCCGGCTGGCCGTCTGTATCGGAAGCGGTGTACACATGCAGCTTCAGGCGGTATTTTTTACAAAAGTCGCGCACCAGTTGCTCGTCCGCTGCAGAATCTTCGCCGCGCAAACCATAGTTAATATGTGTTACCTCAACATCCAGTTTCAATTGCACAAAAAAATACAGCAGCACCATGGAGTCTGCACCGCCGCTTACGGCCAGCACATATTTATTGCTGTAAATCTGCGCATTAAGACGGTGTAATGATTGCTCAAAAGAGGTGATTTCCAGCAATTTTAAGTAATTTTTAATGAATATTTAGCAAAGATAATTCTTCCGTTCAAAACCAATTCTCTATTTTTGGACGACAAAATAAAATATTATGAAAATAGCAAAAGTAGGGGCCGTCCTCGGAATGGCCGTGATGCTGACTTCCTGCGTAAGCAAGAAGCAATTTGATGCTTTGAATGAAAATTACAACCAATGTATCACCAATGTAGGCGAAAGACAACGCGAAATTCAGGATCTGAAAGGCCTTAACTCGGGTCTTGCCAGCGAAAATGCTCTGCTGAAAGGACAGAATGATGCGCTGAAATCTTCGCTCGATGCCTGTCTTTCCAACAGTGGGAAAGGTTCTGCAAATATCGATAAGCTGATCGGAGAAATCAATTCTTCAAATAAATATATCAAACAGCTGATTTCGACCAACGCGAAAAACGACAGTTTAAACTTGGCTTTGTCGAATAAACTGAAAAGATCTCTTGATAATATTGCCGACAGCGACGTTCAGGTGAAAGTATTGAAAGGAGTGGTAATGATTTCCCTTTCCGATAATATGCTTTATAAAACCGGCGATTACAATATTCTGCCGGCTGCACAGGAAGTTCTGGGCAAAGTAGCAAAAGTGATTAACGACTACGATACGTACTCTGTCCTGATTGAAGGAAATACCGATAATGTTCCGCTTAATTCTAACAATTTACCAAAAGACAACTGGGATCTTTCCGCCTTGCGTGCAACGTCTATGGCAAAACTGTTACAGACCAGATTTGGTGTAAATCCTGCGAGAATCACTGCGGGCGGACGCAGCGAATACAACCCGAAAACGACCAATGCGTCCGTTTCCGGACGGGCAGAAAACAGAAGAACCGAAATCATTATTATGCCAAAATTGGATGAATTCATGAAACTGATGGACATCGCTCCCGTGAAAAATTAAGTAACATTATTTCGTAATTACACAGCGCTGTTAGAGTTCCACACTCTGACAGCGCTTTTTTTTGGTGAATTTTCAAATAGCTTTTCGTAATTCTTATGCCGCTGTCAGGCGACCGCCAAAACGTCTGTGAAGCTTTTTGTCAGCGGCTTTTATTTTAATTATGTAAATTTGAGTTAAATTTTACTTCATGAGTTTCTTTGAAGAACATTGTCCGGAAATGGACCGCTATCTTGAAGATCACGCCTCGGCCGAACCAGAAATCCTGAGAAAACTGCGGCGGGAAACTTTCCGGAAGACTACGCAGCCGCACATGATTTCAGGTTATCAACAGGGACGCTTACTCGCTGTTCTTTCCAAAATGATGCAACCGCGAAATATATTGGAAATCGGTACTTTCACCGGATATGCTACCTTGTGTCTTGCTGAAGGATTAGCTGCCGGTGGGAAAATAACCACGCTCGATGTGAATGAAGAACTGGCTTACCTTCCCAAAAAATATTTCGAACAGAGCGAGTTCGCTGCACAAATTGATTTTAAACTGATGGACGCGCGGAAATTTTTGGGCAAAACTCAAGAAATATTCGACTTGATATTTATCGATGCCGACAAAGAGAACTATGTGGAGTACTTTGCACTGGGAAAAGATAAACTGCGCAGGGGCGGAGTAATGATATTCGATAATGTGCTGTGGTACGGCAAAGTGTTGGAAGATAATCCAAAACAAAAATCCACACAATGCATTAAGGCGCTGAATGATACGGTAACCGCAGATGAAAATTTTGAAAATGTTATTCTGCCTTTACGGGACGGTCTGCACTTAATTCGTAAAATTTAACTCAAACTATGTTGACAAAAGGAATAACCGTGGTTTCGGTTGCTGCCGTTCGCTCAGAGCCATCGCACCGCGCGGAAATGATTTCGCAGTTGCTGTACGGCGAATCGGTCGATATTCTGCGGGAAGACAATTCCTTTGTTTATATAAGGATGCATTTCGACGGTTATGAAGGGTGGGTTTCGCGCCTTCAGATAACACCGGTTACCGATGAAGTATTTGCAGGCAGAACTGTCGCCGTTCTGGAAACGCACTATTTACAGCGTGAGGATATTCTGCTTTCCGCCGGCAGCGAAGTTCCTGCCGAAGTTGCAGAGCAGAAAAAAATGAATTTAACTATAAAAGAAACCGCGGAGACTTTTCTCGGTGTGCCGTATTTGTGGAGTGGACGCAGTTTCTTCGGGCTGGATTGCAGTGGTTTTGTGCAGTTAGTTTACAAATTACATGGCTTCACATTGCCCCGAGATGCTGCTGAACAAGCAAAAATGGGTAATGTTCTCAGTTTCGTAGAAGAAAGTAAAAGCGGTGATCTTGCTTTTTTCGAGGACGAAGAAGGAACGATTACTCATGTCGGTCTTATGCTGGACCAGCAAAAAATCATCCATGCCTATGGAAAGGTGCGCATCGACCAGTTGGATTCCACCGGAATTTACAATTCGGATGAAAACAGACACACGCACAAACTTCGTTTTTTGCGTTCGGTTCTTTAAAGTATAATTGGTAGCAAACCTGGTTTTTTATTACCGCTCATCGTAATTTATTCTATACGCAGGTGGAGAAATTATTTAAGGACTGCATTTATTTTAATTGAACTAAAGTCCCTTTTTACTAACAAACTTACCATCATGAAGACACTTTACGATAGTATGATACGCCTGCTGATTTTCGGAATGAAAATCGGCGCGGTTTTCAAATATAAACTCAAGAAAGGCCTTGCCGGGCGACGCCAAAGCTGCAAAGTAGTACAAAATTCTTTTTCGAAACAAGACAAAGTTATCTGGATGCACGCCGCAAGTCTGGGAGAATATGAGCAGGGATTGCCTGTGCTGGAAAAACTGAAGCAGCAACTTCCGCAGCATAAGGTATTGATCACTTTTTTTTCGCCGTCCGGCTACGATCATGTAATTACAAAACAGAATATTGCAGATGCAGTTTGTTATTTGCCCTTCGATACGGATGAATGGGTAATGGAGTTTACTGCCAATTTTCAGACGGATATTTTCTTCACCGTAAAATATGAATATTGGTATAATCTCCTTCGAATTTTAAAATCGCAAGGCGCCAGGATTTTTGTGATTTCGGCACTTTTCTATGAAACGCAGGTTTTTTTTAAATTTTATGGGAAATGGTTCGTTAAAAGATTGAAAAAAGATGTGGATTTTTTCTTTCATCAGACTCAGCAATCGTCCGCTTTGGCCAAAGGTATTGGATTGAAACAATCGGTCACCGCGGGTGATACGCGCTATGACCGTGTAAAAGATTTGCGTGTACGCGACAATGAAGTCGAGTTTATCCCACAGTTTGTAGACGGACAAAAATGCATCGTTTTCGGAAGTTCCTGGGAATCGGAAGAACGGATCGCTGAGATGATCGTGGCGAAAAACAGTGCGGTAAAATTAATTATTGCACCTCACGATCTTGCCCGGATCCCTGCGCTGAAGGAGCAGTTTCCATCGGCCGTACTCTATTCCTCATTGCAACAGGGCAGCGTTCGGGACTTCCAAAACGTGCGCGTGCTCATTATCGACTGCATTGGTCTGCTGTCCAAGTTATATTCTTATGCGGACATCGCCGTCGTCGGAGGGGGTTTTCACTCCAAGGGATTGCACAATATCCTGGAAGCAGCCACTTTTGGCGTGCCGGTTTTTTTCGGAAACCAATACAGAAAGAATCCGGAAGCCGATGAAATCATTGCCCGAAACGGCGGAAAATGTTTTGAGGATGAATTTTTTGCGGGTCCTTATCTGTTGGGCCTTTTGCATGATGAAAAGCTGATGCAGACAATGGGCGACAATGCCCGGAGATTCGTAGATGCACAGCCTAATGCAGCAGAAATAATTCTGAGAAAAATCTTAGCGCAGTAGTCCACTGGCTTTTATTTCGCGCAGTACCAAATCCATGTGCTCGGGAATGTTGTAGGGGTCAAACCAGTCTAAATTGAGCTGATGGTGGGCGGCGAGCGCTGCGAAATCACTGTCTTTTATAATTAATTGATTCAGCATCGAATACGGCTCCTTCAACTCCAAATAATAATCGGTGTCAAGTTTTTGCGTCAGTACCAACGTGCGGAATATCTTGTTGAGCAGATAAAGATAAAGTTTGTGATGATCGGCATGTCTGCGCAGATGTTGCAGCGTTTCAGCCACTAACAAAAGATTAAGTGACACCTCGCCAAACTTATCCGTCGTAATTTTTACGTGTTCCGTCACTTTTGCACTAACGCGGCGGATGGCCGGCAGGAAATATTTGGTCCGGCCGTACCGCGCAGCGGCAGCGCTTACTTCTGTCCGCACCAGTTCCTGCATTTGTTCTCGTTTTTCGTCCACCGTTTCCGGATCGATAAGTTCGAAATATAACCGGTGCGAAAGAATCCGGTCTTTTTTCAGCAAACGAAAGATGAGTTTATCTTTTTCTTTTGGTGAAAAAGCGGAAACAGCGGCTTTAAATTCTTTGGAATATTCCATCAATTGCAGATTTTAGCATATTTCATCAACTAGTTCGTCTTGCGAAATTAATTATGGGTTGAAACAGCGGCCATAAAATTGAGAGTTCGCGCAAAGGTAAAATTAAATAAAGAAATCGCGGTCGCCTAATTTTCGGTCGTTTTCTCAAATGACCATTTTAAATTTTGATTTAAAAAAATATTTACTGAATTAATTTTTTTTGTCTCATTTTTGTCCTTATCGTGCCATGCGATGTTGGTGTCCGTTTTCCGATGTAAAACGCTAAATTTGTGTTTTACTTAAATTTTACAAATGTTTTACGACCATCAATCGATCGAAAAAAAGTGGCAACAATACTGGCAGGAAAATCAAACCTACAAAACAGAAAACGATAGCGGCAAACCTAAGTTTTATGTCCTCGATATGTTTCCTTATCCATCGGGCGCAGGTCTGCATGTAGGGCATCCGCTTGGGTATATTGCCTCGGATATCTATGCGCGCTACAAGCGCCACCAGGGCTATAATGTGCTGCATCCCATCGGTTATGATTCTTTCGGTTTGCCGGCGGAGCAGTATGCCATACAGACTGGACAGCATCCGGCAGTAACCACGGAGAAAAATATTACACGTTACGAAGAACAACTTCGCCGTATCGGTTTTTCTTTCGACTGGAGCCGAGAATTCCGTACTTCCGACGCCTCATATTATAAATGGACGCAATGGATTTTTATTGAACTTTTCCATTCGTGGTATAATAAAAACACCGACCGTGCGGAACCGATTAATTTGTTGGTTACACACTTTGAACAGAATGGGACGAAGAATCTTCAGGCGGCACAAAATGAACCGTTAAATTTCACTGCTGATGAATGGAACGCTGCTTCCGAAATAGACCAGCAGGATATATTATTAAATTACCGTTTGGCCTACCGCGCAGAAACCACCGTCAACTGGTGCCCGCAGCTGGGTACTGTTTTGGCCAATGATGAGGTAAAAGACGGCCGGTCAGAACGTGGAAATTTCCCCGTTTTTCAGAAAAAAATGATGCAGTGGAGCATGCGGATCACCGCCTATTCTGAGCGCTTGCTGAACGGACTGCAAAATCTCGATTGGCCGCAGCCGCTGAAAGACGCGCAGGAATATTGGATTGGTAAATCGCAGGGCGCAAAGATGCAGTTCCCAGTTGAAGATTCTTCGGAAGATATCACTGTTTTTACCACGCGACCGGATACCGTATTTGGTGTCACCTTCATCGTCCTAGCCCCGGAAAATCCTTTGGTAAAAGGTTTTACTACTGACGCGCAACAGGAGGCCGTAAAAAATTATATCGAAGAAACTTCTAAAAAAACAGAGCGCGACCGTATGGCCGACGTGAAAAACGTGAGCGGAGCTTTTACCGGAAGTTTTGCACTACATCCTTTCACGCAGGAAAAATTACCGATTTATATCTCAGATTATGTTTTGATGGGTTACGGTACCGGTGCGGTAATGGCTGTGCCGGCACACGACGAGCGCGATCACCGATTTGCGCTCAAATTCGATCTGCCAATTATCAATGTAATTCAAAACGATATCGATATTACAAAAGAGTCATTCGATTCCAAGGATTCGGTTTGCGTTAATTCGGAATTTTTGGACGGGCTGCATTACGACGATGCGAAAAGCCGCATCATTACCGAAATGGAATTGCGCGGTTTTGGCGAAGGCACAACAAACTACCGACAGCGCGATGCTATTTTTTCGCGTCAGCGTTATTGGGGAGAGCCGGTGCCTGTATATTATAAGGACGGCTTGCCCTACACGCTGCCGGTTTCTGCCTTGCCATTGGCCTTGCCGGAAGTAGAAAAATATCTGCCAACAGAAGATGGCGATCCGCCATTAGGAAATGCCAAAGAGTTTGCCTGGGACGAATCTTCACAGGCTATCGTGGCCGTCAGCAAGATTGATAATGTGAACGTATTCCCACTGGAACTTTCTACCATGCCGGGTTGGGCAGGAAGTTCGTGGTATTTTTTAAGATATATGGATCCCGAAAATGAGGAGGTTTTTGTGAACAGGAAAAAAGCGGATTACTGGGGACAGGTGGATCTTTACATCGGCGGCAGCGAGCACGCGACCGGCCATTTGTTGTATTCACGGTTTTGGACGATGTTTTTGAAGGACCGGGGATTTATCAGCCATGAAGAACCTTTCAAAAAATTGATCAACCAGGGAATGATTTTGGGGATGAGTGCGTTTGTCTTCAGAATTGCCGGAACCAATCAGTTCGTTTCTAAGAATCTGATTGCAGATTATGATGTTCAAAAGATCCATGTTGATGTTTCTCTTTTAAAAGGAACTTCCGATGAACTGGATATTGAAGAATTTAAGAAGTGGCGACCGGAATACCGCGACGCAGAGTTCGTCTTGGAAGACGGTAAATACATCTGCGAACGCGAAGTGGAGAAAATGTCTAAATCCAAATACAACGTCGTCAATCCCGATGATATCTGCGACGAATACGGAGCCGACTGCCTGCGTTTATACGAAATGTTTTTGGGTCCGCTGGAGCAGTCGAAACCGTGGAATACGCAGGGGCTTAGCGGGGTGTACGGCTTTCTCAAGAAATTCTACAATTTATATTACGATGGCGACAGCTTTGCGGTGACCACAGAGGAACCGACAAAACAGGAATATAAAATACTGCACACGCTGCTGAAGAAAGTGAGCTCGGATATTGATGCTTTTTCATTCAATACTTCGGTGTCGCAGTTTATGATAGCGGTGAACGAACTGCAGAAACTCAAGACGCGCAGCCGTATGATTCTGGAGCCTCTGGCAGTGCTGATTTCGCCCTATGCGCCACATCTTGCAGAAGAGTTGTGGAAAGAACTTGGACACACCGATTCCATCGAGCGCGTTTCTTTTCCGGTCTTTGAGCCAAAATATCTGCTCGAAGATGAAATTGATTATCCGGTAAGTTTTAACGGAAAAATGCGTTTCAAACTTAAACTTGCGGCAGACCTGGCAAGTGAAGCAATTCAGCAGGCGGTGTTGGCAGATGTGCGTACGCTGGAGCAACTTCAGGGAAATGATCCGAAGAAGGTGATCGTGGTCCCGAAAAAAATAATTAATATTGTTCTCTAGCTCTTTTAGGGCGCAATAAGGCGATATGCAATCAAATAAAAGGACAATTGAAATTTATCAATTTTTTAAGTTCTCTGTTCTTTTTGCTTATTTTCGGTGATATTCAATCAATATATTAGCGATGTACCAATGCCAGTGAGGGGATGTGCTGAAAAAAAATATTTCTAATGGCGCCAATAACTTGCACGGGTAAATATTTTAACTTTATTTTACAGCGCGAAAAATTTAAAAAAATAACAATTATAATTTAGTTTAGTATGGAAATGAATGTTTCAAACAACGAGGAGCAAGTAGTTGCTAAAAAATTAGGGGGGTTAAATCCAGCCTTAATTCTACCTATTCTTATTGCAATAGGGTATTTAATTTATTATTTTGTTTTGGGTAATCCAAGTAACTTTAAAGCGGATCCAAGACTTACCGGTGCGACTGTAGCGTTTTCTGGTGTAGAAACAAAAGAGATTACTCCAGAAGGTTTTATGGGAATTATCTATATGGGTGGCCCGATCGTACCAATCCTTATTTCCTTTATGATTATTGTAATCGTGTTCGCGATTGAGCGTGCATTGGTGTTGAGAAAAGCTGCAGGTGCAGGAAACGTAGATAACTTCGTAGTATCTGTAAGAAGATTGCTGAACCAAAATAAAGTAGATGAAGCGATCGAAGAGTGCGACAGACAACAAGGTTCTGTAGGTAACGTAGTGAGAGAAGGTCTTACTACTTATAAAGCGCTTTCGCATGATACGACCATGGACAAAGAGCAGAAAATGGTCGCTCTAAACAAATCTATCGAAGAAGCTACTACCCTGGAAATGCCAATGCTGGAGAAAAACATGATGATTCTTTCCACGCTGGGTACGGTAGCAACGCTTGTTGCACTATTGGGTACGGTAATCGGGATGATCAAGGCTTTCCACGCACTGGGTTCAGGTGGAGGTACGCCGGATTCTGCTGCACTTTCAATCGGTATTTCTGAAGCACTTATTAATACCGCTTTGGGTATTGGTACTTCTGCAGTAGCGATTATCTTCTATAACTATTTTACTTCTAAAATTGACGGACTGACATTCAAAATCGATGAGATCGCGATGTCTATCCAGCAGTCGTTCGCTGAGTTCCACTAAGGAGCCGCAGTACGGGAGAGCGGCAGGCAACCCGGCCGCTTTGCAAAAAAGAAGTTTAATAAAAAATAATTTACAATGGCGAGAGTCAAACCAAAAAGACATAATATAAGGGTAGATATGACGGCAATGACCGATGTATCGTTTCTACTCCTTACATTCTTTATTCTGACGGCTCAGTTTGCAAAACCTGACGTCGAGACGATCACTACGCCATCTTCCATCTCGGAAAAGCTGATGCCGGACGGCAGTTTGATGACGATCCTCAGCACCACCGACGGAAGATTCTATTTCACACCCGTGGAGAACGGCACCGAACGAATCGCGCTGCTGGACAAAATGGGCGAGAAATATGGCATGAGCTTCACGGATAAGGAAAGAGCGACGTTTGCTACCGTGCAATCTATTGGCGTTCCGATGAACCAGCTCAAAGGTTTTCTTGATCTTCCCGAAGATCAGCGTAAAGAATATAAAAGCGCTACGGGAATACCCATGGACAGCACAAACAAACAACTGATCGACTGGGTGCAGCAAAGCTTAGCTGTTAATCCAGATTATAAGTTGGCTGTTAAAGGAGATGTTGAAACCAAATATCCGAAGATAAAATCGTTGTTTGAGGGATTACGGGATATCGATTTTCTGAAATTCATGTTAATAACAAGTCAGGAAACGGCACAATAAAGAAAGAAATGGCAGAAGTACAAGTAAAAGATAGCAGCGGGAAAGGCGGGAAGGTACGCTCCAAAAAGCAGGTACCCCATGTCGACCTTACGCCCATGGTGGATTTGGCGTTCCTTTTGATCACCTTCTTTATGTTAGTGACTACGTTCAACAAACCGAACGTAATGGACCTGGGGCTTCCGGCAAAACCGAAAGAAAACCAGAAAGCACCCGATACAGAAATCGATCTTTCGAATTCAATTTCATTAATCATTGGAAAGGATAACAGAATTTTCTATCACCAACTGGATCGTGCAGGACTCACTGAGCAGACTTTGCAGGAAACAAATTTTGATAGAGAAGGAATCACCAAAGTGATTGAGCAGGCAAAAGCCCGTGCTAAGGATCAGAGTAAATTTACAGTGATCATTAAGCCTACGGACGATGCTATATATAAGAATTTTGTAGATATTCTGGACGAGATGGCAATTACCAAAAATGAGATATACGGGGTTACCGATATCAAATCTTGGGAGCAGGAAATCTATGAGCGTAAAGTCGGTAGCAGCAGTGCGACAGCCACAACGCCCACAGAGTAACTACAATTAAAAAATTAAAGAAAGAAAAATGGCAGATGAAAACACATACAATGCAGTTCCTACCCTGGACGAAATTGTATTTGAAAACAGAAATAAAGCCTACGGAGCGTACGACCTAAGAACGCGTTACCGCGGGATGCTTACAAAAGCTTTCATTTTTGGAACGCTTTTCTTCTGTATCGCAGCCATCACCCCATTTGTTATTATGAAAATACAACAGATGTCGGCGAAAGATGCTACAGAAGTCAACGCAAACCTGATCGAGATTCTCCCTGAAGAGGAGTTGATCATCGAAGAAAAGAAAGAAGAAGAACCGCCCCCACCACCGCCACCAAAAGAACCGGAAGTTCAGGAAGTGATTCAGAACGTAGTGCCGGAGCCGGTAAAAGCACCAAAGGTAGAAACCCCGCCGCCGCCAATAAGCAAGCAGCTGGAAACTACTACGGGTGTCGTGGCAGTAGAAGGAGTTAAAACTCCTACATATTCTCCGCCTCCACCACCACCTTCAACAGGTACCAAAGTACAGGCGGTAGAAGTGAAACCTCAGGTTTCTGCGACGCAAGTGTACACGGAAGTGGAGCAGTTGGCAGAGTTCCCGGGCGGAATCAATTCATTTAGAAGTAAAGTGTCTAACAGTTTCGATACTTCTGTAATGTCTGGTGACGAGGGAATGGTGAAAACTGAAATTACCTTCGTTGTTGAACGGGACGGCTCTATCACCGATGTGAAGGCTAACGGACCTAACCGCGACTTTAATGCTGAAGCACTTCGTACAGTGAAGTCCATTAAAAATAAATGGGCGCCGGCAAAAATCAACGGTCAGGCAGTACGATACCGTTTCAGAATGCCACTGACGATGCAGTTTGAGTAAACAAACCGACTTATAAATAACGAGGAGAAGCAGATGCTTCTCCTTTTTTATTTTTTTTGTATTTTTGTGATATATGATATTTAATTGGCTGTCACTGGTTACGGGAGTATTCTATATCGTCCTCGGTATATTCGTAATCATCTACAAATTTTTTGTAATATTTCTGGAGACCGGTATTGCCTACTCACTGGGCGCACTGTTGATCGCATATGGAATATTCAGAATCGTACGTTCAATCTACCGAATGCGAGAGCAACATCATGAAAATTAAAATTTTAGCTGCACTCATCATACTTTTTACCGTATGGTCGTGCAAAAAGAAGCCGGCCCGTTTGGTCGACAGTCCGCAGCAGGGAGCAATCTCTATGGAGGTGGACGACTCTTTCCGGAGTGTTTCCGAAGCGTTGGTACAACGGTATATGGCCTTATATCCCAAAACGGAAATTAACTTAACTTACAAAAAAGAGGATTTGGCATTCCTCGATTTGCTGGAAAAGAAAGTGCGCGTTATCGTGATGTCTCGCGAACTTAGTGATCGCGAAAAGCAGGCATTTAAAGATAAAATTGATATGGAAATTCAGCCGGCACCTTTTGCTGCGGATGCCGTAGTTTTTATTGTTCCGAAAAATTCGCCGCGCGAAAGTATTTCTGTTGAAGAAATCAGGCAGTTGCTGCAAAGTCCCGAAAAACCAATCATTTTTGATGGTACGAATTCCAGTAATTTAAATTTTGTTGCGCAAAAACTGAAGACTTCTCCGGAAGCCCTGCAATATTCTATCATCAGCGGAAACAGCAATATCGCCAATCAACTCGAGGATTTCCCCAACAAAATTGGAACAGTCAGTTTAAATACCTTAAGCCGACCTTATAACGCCGAAGCGCAAAAACTTCGCGATGCGGTGAAAATTCTTCCGGTGACGGAAGGCAATAAATCCTATCAACCTGCCGTTCAAAATCTGGCCAGTATGTCATATCCTTTTACACGCGTATTATATTTTTTGACGAATGAAAGGTATTTTGGTTTGGGCAATGGATTTATACGCTTTTCGTGTACGCAACTCGGTCAGATCGTGGTCGCTAAAGAAGGCCTGCAGCCGTACAATATATTTCGCCGCGAAGTGCAGATGCGTTAATTATTCTTAAAAAAAAGTAGCGTAGAGCAATACTGATTAAATGGTATAATAATTGGGATTAAAAGAATGTACCGCTATTTTAATAACACACACAACAACTTTAAATGAAAGATATAATGAATTCAACGAAGAAAATTGCCTTAGGCGTTGCCGTAGGTTTTCTCTCAAATTTTGCCTTCGGCCAGACGTTGCAGGAGGGGATTAACAGTGCCGACAGCCATAAATATGCGCAGGCACGCCAAGTCTTTAACGATATGGTAGCAAAATCTGCTACTGCTGAAAACTATTTTTATTTAGGAAACTCATATCTTACGCAGTTCGAACCTAACTTCGAGAAAGCGCAGGAAAATTTTAATAAGGGCGTAGCTGCAGACAGAAAAGATTATTTGAACAAAATCGGTCTCGCTTCCATAAAACTGGGAAAAGGAGATAAATCTGCCGTCGCGGAAATCAGAAGTATTGTAAAAGACTCCCGCGAGCGCGATCCTGAAGTACTTTACCGCGCAGCAGAGGCTTTGACTTTGTTTGGAGGAGCCGCTAATGCAGATCTTGCGATTGAATATTTAAATAAAGCAACAGAGAAATCTGCCAAGAAAGGAACTCCGGCGCATTATTACTATACGTTAGGTGATGCTTACCGTTTGAAACTGACCAACAGCCCACAAGTCGCAGGTGCAGCAATGACTGCTTATGAAAAAGCGTTGCCAAGTGCAAGAAACAAAGCTTCCGTTTTTACCAGAATCGGAACATTGTGGATGCAGGCACAGCAATGGCAGTCTGCAAAACAAAGCATCGATAAAGCGATTGCGGCTGATCCTACGTACGCACCGGCTTATAAAGCGAAAGCAGCCTATGATATCCGGTATCAGCAGAACGCATTGGCAACACAGGATTTGATCAACTACGCGAAATATGCAGATGAAGATCCTGATACGCAACTGGAAATTTCTAAACTGTTTTTCACCAACGAAGATTACGGAAATTCTAAAATGTACTTGGATAAAGTATTCGATAAAGTAGAAGATCCTATTAAATATAAGCTTCGCGCTTACCTTCTTTATGCCGATGGCGATTATACAGCAGCACAGGCTAGCTTGGATAAATTTATTTCCAGCGCAGAAAAAACGCGTGTACTTCCAGCCGACCAGGGTCTGCAAGGTTTGATTTACGCAGGTCTTGCTCAGAAAGAAGAAGATGCAGCTAAAAAAACAGCGCTCCTGACGCAGTCGCAGCAAAAAATTGCCATTGCTAAAGCAGCAAAAGATGAAACCATGAAATGGGATGAGGAACTTATGAAGATTAAAGGCGGCGGCGGCGTAAACCAAGCTGTAGTTGATGCAGGTCCGACGTCTCCACAGATCGAGGCGCTGAAACAGAAAGTTGCCGCAAATCCTCAGGATACTGACGCATTGTTTCAACTTGCGAATGCTTACCAGGAAGCGAAAAACTGGAATGGAGCCATTCTTTCCTGGCAAAAGATGAGCGGTTTGCTCCCGGATTGGGCGCCTGCTTATTACAGCCAGGGATATTCTTATCAGCAGGCCGGCAAAAATGATCTTGCGCAGGTAGCTTATGAGAAATACATCAGTACTGTGAAGCCGGCAGATATCGAGCAGAACAAGGAAACGCTTTCGTATGCTTATTTTGCGGTTGCATATTTGATCAAGGATTCCAACCCTGCGAAAGCAAAGGAATATGTTGCTAAATCAGTACAGTATAATCCAACGTATCAGGATGCTGTAAATCTCAATACTCAGTTGAATAAATAATTGGTCTCCACCATTTATTATATACAGTCCTCGCTACCGGCGGGGACTTTTTTTGTTTGATCTACACCTATACAGAATAAAATCGCTTCCTTATATATATGGAATTGACATGCGTGGAAAGACGGTCGTGAAGTCAGGTATTTGACGGCTAAATATGAACGTATGGATTCTATAATAAATCGTTGATAATTAAATACCATGACTACACTTTTTCGAAGACCAAATTAACAAGCAAATAGATAGTTAATAGCACAGCTATTCGTTTGCTTAATTTTTACGTGCGATAAATAAACTAACAACAGCATATTTCAGCTAAATATTGTTATAAAAATGCATTTTCAGACAATGTTAATAAGTCTGTTTTAAATTTATTATGTTAATTACTAGGGTATTATGAGTAGAGTTATACACTTTGAGTAATTCGGGGTAAGAAATAGTTGTGAGATAAAGAAAGCTGAATTATCTTTGCACCACTTCAAACAAGGAGTAGCGCAGAGGAACTTTAGGAGCTGGGAATTGAGGAGATATTTAGAAAAACTTTCTGAATATTTTCAAACAAAAGGCTTGTAAGATTTAAAAGAGTTTGTATCTTTGCAGTCCCAATTCGAGAGAAGGGGGCAGCGAAGCAGAACGGATTGAATGGATAGAGAAAGAGTTTTAAGGGTTTAAAAAAAACTTTTAAATTTTCTTCAAAAACATTTGGTCATTTAAATTAAAGTTTATACTTTTGCAATCCCAAATCGAAAGAAGCGGGCAGCGAAGTAGAGACGGATTGAATGGATAGAGAAAGAGTTTTAAGGGTTTAAAAAAAACTTTTAAATTTTCTTCAAAAACATTTGGTCAATTAAAATAAAGTTTATACTTTTGCACTCGCAAATCAGAACTAACGACAGTAAAGAAAGTTCGGAGGAAGCGAGAAGAACAGAGATCATTGACATACAAATAACAACCAAAAAAGTAAGGAAAAACTAAAGCGTCAAATAACTTTGAGTGAGCATGGACAAACATACAATGGAGAGTTTGATCCTGGCTCAGGATGAACGCTAGCGGGAGGCCTAACACATGCAAGCCGAGCGGTATTTCTTCTTCGGAAGAGAGAGAGCGGCGTACGGGTGCGTAACACGTGTGCAACCTACCTTTATCTGGGGAATAGCCTTCCGAAAGGGAGATTAATACCCCATAATATATTGACTGGCATCAGTTGATATTGAAAACTCCGGTGGATAGAGATGGGCACGCGCAAGATTAGATAGTTGGTGAGGTAACGGCTCACCAAGTCTGTGATCTTTAGGGGTCCTGAGAGGGAGATCCCCCACACTGGTACTGAGACACGGACCAGACTCCTACGGGAGGCAGCAGTGAGGAATATTGGACAATGGGTGAAAGCCTGATCCAGCCATCCCGCGTGAAGGATGACGGTCCTATGGATTGTAAACTTCTTTTGTACAGGGATAAACCTAGTCTCGTGAGATTAGCTGAAGGTACTGTACGAATAAGCACCGGCTAACTCCGTGCCAGCAGCCGCGGTAATACGGAGGGTGCAAGCGTTATCCGGATTTATTGGGTTTAAAGGGTCCGCAGGCGGGCCGATAAGTCAGTGGTGAAATCTCATAGCTCAACTATGAAACTGCCATTGATACTGTCGGTCTTGAGTAAATTAGAGGTAGCTGGAATAAGTAGTGTAGCGGTGAAATGCATAGATATTACTTAGAACACCAATTGCGAAGGCAGGTTACCATGATTTAACTGACGCTGAGGGACGAAAGCGTGGGGAGCGAACAGGATTAGATACCCTGGTAGTCCACG
>DKJL01000006.1:0-4622 GCA_002454815.1 Flavobacteriales bacterium UBA6693 | reverse complement strand
TAGTCCACGCCGTAAACGATGCTAACTCGTTTTTGGGGCTTTACGCTTCAGAGACCAAGCGAAAGTGATAAGTTAGCCACCTGGGGAGTACGTTCGCAAGAATGAAACTCAAAGGAATTGACGGGGGCCCGCACAAGCGGTGGATTATGTGGTTTAATTCGATGATACGCGAGGAACCTTACCAAGACTTAAATGGGAATTGACAGGCTTAGAAATAGGCTCTTCTTCGGACAATTTCCAAGGTGCTGCATGGTTGTCGTCAGCTCGTGCCGTGAGGTGTTAGGTTAAGTCCTGCAACGAGCGCAACCCCTGTCACTAGTTGCTAACATTCAGTTGAGGACTCTAGTGAGACTGCCTACGCAAGTAGAGAGGAAGGTGGGGATGACGTCAAATCATCACGGCCCTTACGTCTTGGGCCACACACGTAATACAATGGCCGGTACAGAGGGCAGCTACACAGCGATGTGATGCAAATCTCGAAAGCCGGTCTCAGTTCGGATTGGAGTCTGCAACTCGACTCTATGAAGCTGGAATCGCTAGTAATCGCGCATCAGCCATGGCGCGGTGAATACGTTCCCGGGCCTTGTACACACCGCCCGTCAAGCCATGGAAGCTGGGGGTACCTGAAGTCGGTGACCGTAAAAGGAGCTGCCTAGGGTAAAACTGGTAACTAGGGCTAAGTCGTAACAAGGTAGCCGTACCGGAAGGTGCGGCTGGAACATCTCATTTTAGAGCGTCTACAGGACGTTAAACAATTACAAAGTGCTTTTTTAATTAAAAGTATCTCATGTAAGCTTAAAGTTAGCTTTAGTTTTTTTTTCTTTGGTTGGTATTTATAAAAAATAAACCCACTAGGATTAGTAATCAGGGAATAGAGATAATTAACAATTATTAATTAATAATTATTAATTAGAAAGAGTCTCGTAGCTCAGCTGGTTAGAGCGCTACACTGATAATGTAGAGGTCGGCAGTTCGAGCCTGCCCGAGACTACTAATAACTAGACAGGAGACAAAAAGATAAGAGATAAGAGACCATTAATTATGTCTCATGTCTCAAATCTAAAAATCTCAAAGTCTACACTAGCGGGGAATTAGCTCAGCTGGCTAGAGCGCCTGCCTTGCACGCAGGAGGTCAAGGGTTCGACTCCCTTATTCTCCACACTATTGTACATTGTGCAATAAGAAAAGTACTTAGAAGAGTACAGCATAGAAGATATTTACATTACAGACTTAGGAATGAAGCCAGGGACGGCATAGTAAACCCGCGAGTTTACTAAAAGGAGCGATACCTTTATTATTCACAGTATTACTTTATTGATTTAAAAGTTACGGAAAGAGCCAAAAACAATTTCTGTTCATCAAATGGGGTAATAAGACATAAGATCATTGACATTAACGATAAAAACATCACAAAGAGAAAACCGATGCACTTTCGGGTGCTAAGTTTAATAAAACTAGTCTGACGCGGTTGCGTCGGACACAAACTGAACTAATTATATATTAGGAAAGAAATCGTTAAGGGCGTATGGCGGATGCCTAGGCTTTCAGAGGCGAAGAAGGACGTGGTAAGCTGCGAAAAGCTGCGGGGATCGGCACACACGAATTGATCCGCAGATGTCCGAATGGGGCAACCCGGCTGGTTGAAGACCAGTCACTCAGTATTTATATTGAGAGCAAACCCGGAGAACTGAAACATCTAAGTACCCGGAGGAAAAGAAATCGAAGAGATTCCGTAAGTAGTGGCGAGCGAAAGCGGATTAGCCCAAAAGTCTTTATATGTTTAATAGAATGTTCTGGAAAGAACAGCCATAGAGGGTGATAGCCCCGTACATGAAAGGCATATTTTGATGATAAATGAGTAGGGCGGGACACGTGAAATCCTGTCTGAATATGGGGGGACCATCCTCCAAGGCTAAATACTCCTGAAAGACCGATAGTGAACAAGTACTGTGAAGGAAAGGTGAAAAGCACTTCGAATAGAAGGGTGAAAGAGAACCTGAAACCGTACGCCTACAAGCGGTCGGAGCCCACATGTTGGGTGACGGCGTGCCTTTTGCATAATGAGCCTACGAGTTAATTTTACTAGCGAGCTTAAGCACTTCAGGTGCGGAGGCGCAGCGAAAGCGAGTCTGAATAGGGCGCTATAGTTAGTAGGATTAGACGCGAAACCTTGTGATCTACCCATGGGCAGGTTGAAGCTTTGGTAACACAAAGTGGAGGACCGAACCCGTTGACGTTGAAAAGTCTTGGGATGACTTGTGGGTAGGGGTGAAAGGCCAATCAAACTGGGAGATAGCTCGTACTCCCCGAAATGCATTTAGGTGCAGCGTTGCGAAATAGTTTATTAGAGGTAGAGCTACTGATTGGATGCGGGGGTTTCATCGCCTACCAATTCCTGACAAACTCCGAATGCTAATAAATGATGCGCAGCAGTGAGGGCATGGGTGCTAAGGTCCATGTCCGAAAGGGAAAGAACCCGGACCAACAGCTAAGGTCCCCAAATCTATACTAAGTTGAAATAACGCGGTTGAACTGCATTGACAGCTAGGATGTTGGCTTGGAAGCAGCCATTCATTTAAAGAGTGCGTAACAGCTCACTAGTCGAGCGGTTCGGCATGGATAATAATCGGGCATAAGTATAGTACCGAAGCTATGGATTTATAATTTTTGAATTATATCTGGTAGGGGAGCATTCTGTTTGCATAGAAGTTGGGTCGTGAGGCCTGGTGGAGCGGACAGAAAAGAAAATGTAGGCATAAGTAACGATAAAGGGGGCGAGAAACCCCCTCACCGAAAGACTAAGGGTTCCTCAGCCATGCTAATCAGCTGAGGGTTAGTCGGGACCTAACGCGAACCCGAAAGGGGAAGTGGATGGACAATGGGTTAATATTCCCATACTTGCTCACACTAAAAAGGGGACGGACTGCCGTACTTGCTGGAGACTGACGGAATAGTCAAGGCCTAGCCTTCGGGCGAAGCTGCTGCAGGGAAAGCGGTTCCAAGAAAAGCCGAAGTGAAGCAACCCGTACCAAAACCGACACAGGTAGTCGAGGAGAGAATCCTAAGGTGCTAGAGTGATTCATGGTTAAGGAACTAGGCAAAATAGTCTCGTAACTTCGGAAGAAGGGACGCCAGCCGCAAGGCTGGCCTCAGTAAAGAGGCCCAGGCGACTGTTTATCAAAAACACAGGACTCTGCTAAATCGAAAGATGCTGTATAGGGTCTGACACCTGCCCGGTGCTGGAAGGTTAAGGAAGGTTGTTAGCAGCAATGCGAAGCAATTGACTGAAGCCCCAGTAAACGGCGGCCGTAACTATAACGGTCCTAAGGTAGCGAAATTCCTTGTCGGGTAAGTTCCGACCTGCACGAATGGTGTAACGATCTGGGCACTGTCTCAACCATGAGCTCTGTGAAATTGTAGTATCGGTGAAGATGCCGATTACCCGCAATGGGACGAAAAGACCCTGTGAACCTTTACTATAACTTCGTATTGACTTTGAATAAACAATGTGTAGGATAGGTGGGAGGCTTTGAAGCTGGCACGCTAGTGTCGGTGGAGCCAACGTTGAAATACCACCCTTTGTTTATTTGGAGCCTAACTTCCTTACGGAAGGACACTGCGTGGTGGGTAGTTTGACTGGGGTGGTCGCCTCCAAAAGAGTAACGGAGGCTTTCAAAGGTACCCTCAGCACGCTTGGTAACCGTGCGTAGAGTGTAATGGCATAAGGGTGCTTGACTGTGAGACCTACAAGTCGATCAGGTGCGAAAGCAGGACATAGTGATCCGGTGGTTCCGTATGGAATGGCCATCGCTCATAGGATAAAAGGTACTCCGGGGATAACAGGCTAGTCTCCCCCAAGAGCTCACATCGACGGGGAGGTTCGGCACCTCGATGTCGGCTCGTCACATCCTGGGGCTGGAGAAGGTCCCAAGGGTTGGGCTGTTCGCCCATTAAAGTGGCACGCGAGCTGGGTTCAGAACGTCGTGAGACAGTTCGGTCTCTATCTATTGCGGGCGTTAGATGTTTGAGAGGGCTTGAATCTAGTACGAGAGGACCGATTTGAACAAACCTCTGGTGTATCAGTTGTTCCGCCAGGAGCACCGCTGAGTAGCTACGTTTGGTAAGGATAAGCACTGAAAGCATATAAGTGCGAAACCTGCCTCAAGATGAGACATCTTTTAAGGGTCGTTGGAGATGACAACGTTGATAGGCTACAGGTGTAAAGGCAGTAATGTCATAGCCGAGTAGTACTAATTACCCGTAGATTTATTGCCTAATTAAAGCAATACCGAAAGTGCACCAACGGTTTGCTCTTTGTGAATGTTCTTATCGATTTTTTAGTTAGACTAAAAGATACAAGACACAAGAACCAAGACTTCAAAATCTTGACTCTTTAATCTTTACTCTAAAAATCTAATTAATACCCATATACTTTGTACATATTACATGGTACAACTTTAACAGCCTTTAGGGTGGTTTTAGCAGAGGGGCTCACCTGTTCCCATTCCGAACACAGAAGTTAAGCCCTCTAGCGCCGATGGTACTGCGAAAGCGGGAGAGTAGGTCGCCGCCAGTCTTTTTTGTAAAACCTCATACATCTATTTGTATGAGGTTTTTTTGTG
>DKJL01000015.1:28075-32642 GCA_002454815.1 Flavobacteriales bacterium UBA6693 | reverse complement strand
TTTTTAAGTTTTTAAGTTTTTTAATATTTGCAATGCTAACTTGCTAAAAAAAAATTAAATTGAAGCAAAAAGTAATCATATTCTCAGCACCTTCCGGCAGCGGCAAGACGACGCTCGTAAAACACTGCCTGGAGCATTTCTCCGAGCTGGCCTTCTCTGTTTCCTGCACGACGCGCGAACTTCGCGGCGCCGAGCAGCATGGCATTGATTATCATTTCATTACGCCAGACGAATTCCGTGACAAAATAGGTACCGAATCTTTTGTCGAATTTGAGGAAGTCTATAAAGACAAATATTACGGCACTTTGAAATCTGAGGTGGAGCGCATCTGGAGTTTGGGAAAAACCGTTATTTTTGATGTTGATGTACAGGGCGGTATCGCATTAAAAAAATATTTTGGAGATCAGGCGCTGTCAATCTTCATCATGCCGCCTTCCGTGGCGGAGCTGGAATTACGCCTCGTCGCCCGCGGTACCGACACGATGGAAACCATCCGCATGCGCGTCGACAAAGCCTCAGAGGAAATGTCTTATAAAGATGCTTTCGACGAAATCGTCATCAACGATCAGCTGCAGCTGGCTAAAAGTAAAATAGAAGAACTGCTGAAACAATTTTTACGCTCATGAGAATCGCAATAATCGGTGCCGGGTGGGCAGGCACAAAACTGGCGGAATATCTGGCCGAAAAAAAACACCACGTCATCGCAACGACGACCACACCGGATAAAATAAAACAACTGCAGGCCCTGGGCGCCGAGGCGCACCTGCTGGATTTCAGCCAAAATCCGGATTTCAGCGTTTTGGAAAACGTAGACATGGCCATCTTCAGCATGCCGATTGCCCGCAATGACTGGTTTGATGGTTTTAAGAAACTGGATCTTCAGTTCCCCAAAACCCTGCTCTTCAGTTCCACCGGTATTTATCCCAAAGAATCCGTAACTTTTACAGAAGAAGATAAAGTCAACCTGCGCTCGGATATCGTAGCTGCCGAAACGCTGGTCACCAACCAATATCCACAAACCAATATATTGCGGTTTGGCGGACTGATGGGCGGCGACCGTTCATTAAAGAAAATGTTCCGAAACCGCGAGCCCGAAAACCCTCAGAAAGCCGCAAATTATATTCATTATGAGGATATTCTTGCCGTGGTAGAACTGTTTATTAATTCAGAAATAAAAGGACGCATCTACAATATCGTAGCGCCCGAGCATCCTACTATCGGAGAAATCCTGGAAACTGCTGTACCGCAAAATAATGGTTATTCCGGGCAGAGAATCATTTCCTCACAGCGCTTGATTGATGATTTCAACTACACTTTTAAGCATCCCAATCCCAAAAAATTTTAAAATGAGTACCGAAAATATCACCGCCGCCAAAGCCAACCTCCCCGTACGCGGGTTCCTGAAGATCGACGATCTTATCATTCCCGAAGGTGAAGCGCTCGTGCAGGCCATCCTGGATCTTAAAAAACAAAAAAATGCTGTTATTCTGGCGCATTATTATCAGCCGCCGGCCATCCAGGATATTGCCGATTATCTAGGCGATTCGCTTCAGCTGGCGCGCGCAGCGAAGGATACGGATGCCGATATGATTGCTTTCTGCGGCGTACACTTCATGGCAGAAGCTGCCAAAATCCTCAATCCTCACAAGAAAGTCGTACTGCCGGACCTGCAGGCCGGCTGCTCTCTCGCCGACGGTTGCAGTGGCGAAGGCCTCCGCGCAATGCGTGCACAATATCCTGACGCTTTGATTGCGACTTATATCAACTGCAACGCCGAGACAAAAGCAGAATCTGATATTATCGTCACCAGCTCCAACGCCGAAACGATCATCCGTTCATTGCCCACTGACCGACCAATCATCTTTGCACCGGATAAAAACCTGGGCCGCTATCTGACCAAAAAAACGGGTCGCGAAATGATTCTCTGGGACGGAACCTGCATCGTGCACGAAGCCTTTTCCATGGAGCGTATTGCCCAACAGCTGGCAGAACATCCACACGCCAAACTCATCGCACATCCCGAAAGCGAATCTGCCGTACTGGATTTGGCACACTTTGTGGGTTCGACTTCGGCACTGTTAAATTTTGTCGAGAAAGACGACGCCGAAGAATTTATCGTGGCCACAGAAGAAGGCATCCTTTATGAAATGCAGAAACGCGCGCCACACAAAAAACTTATGCCCGCGCTGGTTTTCGACGAATCCTGCAACTGCTCGGAGTGTTTTTACATGAAACGCAACACGCTGGAAAAACTCTACCTGTGCATGAAATATGAATTGCCGGAAATCACCATGGATGAAGAACTCCGCCTCAAAGCGCTGGTCCCGATTGAGCGTATGCTCGACCTTTCCCAGACCATTAAATAGAGGTTTTTAGGGGCAATCTTTTCCGCAGCCGTGATGCCCACCCACGAAAAGCCGGGCTGTACGCTGCAATTCCTCGGCCCGCCTTACAGCGGTCCTGCGGGATTTACGCTGCCATCCCTATTGCAGCAGCAGCAAAATAACACAAGAAAATGAAGTCTAAAATAAAAATTGAAGATCTCAAAATTTACGCTTATCACGGAGTTCTTCCCGAAGAGACGATTATCGGGACCTATTTTATCGTCAATCTTGAGGCAGAGGCTGACCTATGGCAGGCTACAAAGTCAGACGCGCTGGAAGACACCATTAACTATGCGGAAATGAACGAAATCATTCACCGGGAAATGGAGATTCCATCCAAGTTGATGGAGCACGTCGCGGGCAGAATAATCTCGCGGATCAGCGAAAATTTTCCACAGATTTCTTCTCTGAAAATTAAAATCACCAAAACCAGTCCGCCCATGCGAGGCGAGATGCGCGGCGTCAGTATCGAACTGGAGAAAACCTTCTAAAATTGGTGAGCTGATCTTTCATTACTTCCTAAAAGTTTCGTTTAATTAAGACAAGAAAGCGCACGAAGCTTCTGCCCAAACAGGCGCGAAATTCTTAACTTTGTGAGTGTTTAAAAACAACTTATGAAATATATCGTTCTCTCGCTGCTTTCTGCGGTTTTGCTCAGCGTATCCTGGCCCACTTACGGCGTTCCGTTTTTTATATTTGTTGCCTTGGTGCCTCTGCTGATCATGGAGCACGACCTTACCAAATTTTCCGACACCCCCAACAAAGGCTGGAAAATTTTTGGCCTCACGTATGTGTGTTTCGTCATTTGGAACATCGTAACGACGGGTTGGCTGTATGGTGCCCGCAATCCGGACGGTTCTCACTCGTTGTTTGCGGTGGTGGTGCCGGTGATGCTCAATTCGCTATTTTATTCCTTCATATTCCAATGTTATTATTGGTACAAGAAAGGGCGCGGCACCTACTTCGGTCTTGTTTTCTTTGTTGCCATTTGGATGGTTTTCGAAAAAGTGCATCTGAGCTGGGAACTTACCTGGCCCTGGCTGAACCTTGGAAATGTTTTTGCCGATTATCCCCGTGTTATCCAATGGTACGATACGCTGGGTGCCACCGGCGGCAGTCTCTGGATCTTATTGATCAACGTTTACGCTTTTTATACTTTAAGAATTTGGGAAGCCGGCCGCAAACGCCGTTCATTAATTATCAATTCATCGATTCTGGTGGGCGCTGTGGCGCTGCCGATGCTCATTTCGGTTGTAAAATACAACAGTTTTGATCTGAAGCCAACCGGTACAGTCAACGTTTTGATGTTGCAACCTGAACTGAACCCCTATACGGAGAAATATTCCAAAGACAGCCTGACCATTCTTAACGATCTGCTGACCCTGGCCGAAAATAATTCTGCCGGACAAATTGATTTTTACCTTGGCCCGGAAACATCGTTGCCAGGCTTCGGATCGATTTCTGAGACTGGTTTTGACAACAGTGAACTATTAAATAAAATAAAAGATTTCCTGTCAAAACATCCTAAATCAGTTTTTGCAACCGGCATCTCCTCACACCGTTTTTATCCAGATGCAGAAAACCGCACGGCCACTGCCTACCAAACTTCCGGCGGTATGTACGTCGACAGCTACAACACAGCGGTACAGATTATTCCGGGTCAGAAAGTGGAAGCTTACCACAAGGCGAAACTGGTACCCGGCGTCGAAATCTTCCCGTACATCAATGTGCTGAAGCCGCTGCTCGGAAATGCAATGCTGAACCTTGGCGGCACAACCGCTTCACTGGCGGGTGATTCAGAGCGTACCGCGTTCGGCAATCCCTACAATAATGCGAAAATGGCACCCATTATCTGCTACGAAAGTATCTATGGTGAATATGTAACGGATTATGTGAAGGCCGGCGCTAATTTTCTGGGCATTATGACCAACGATTCCTGGTGGGGCGTTACGCAGGGGCATAAACAGCTGCTTGCCTACGCACGGCTCCGCGCCATAGAAACGCGCCGCGACATAGCGAGGTCTGCCAACAGCGGAATTTCTGCCCATATTGACGCTCGCGGCGAAATTATGGCCGATACGCTCTACGGTGACAAAACCGCTTTATTTGCCAAAGTTAATCTCTACGAGCATCAAACCTTTTACACCAGAGCGGGCGACTTTCTTTCGCGCCTCACGATTTTT
>DKJL01000015.1:0-27958 GCA_002454815.1 Flavobacteriales bacterium UBA6693 | reverse complement strand
TTTCGCGCCTCACGATTTTTATCTTTGGTTTTCTGGTTTTCTACCACATCGCCAAAGTGTATCAGAACCGGAAGGAAGCAAAAAAATAAGCGGAGATTTATTACATTTTTAAAGAAAAGAGAGACGGCGAAAACTTAATTCGCCGTCTTACTTTGTTGATGATTAAAATGATTCAGCAACAGCCGGATTTCATTGAACTCAAAATCGCCGGGCAGCGCTTTTTTCCATTCGTTGAGCGATTCGTAGCTGCTGCGCTGAAATTCAGTTTCGAAGGCTGCAATTTTTTCTTTCGCAAAGATCCTCTTTAGATCAAGCAGACCCTGCTCGGCAAACTTGGCGAGATGGCCGTAGATGGTTTCCGTCACCAATCCGCGTTCGCGAGCAATTTCAGGGATCGTTTTGCCTGCTTCGAAGAGTTGGAAAGTCAGAATGTGGGACGGAATTTTGGCGACCTTGGTAGAGATGGCGATATTATTTTCTGTATTAAACAAAGGCTTATCGAGCAAATGCAATTTCTTCAGGGTATTTAAGTAATCTTCGAGATCATCAAGAAAAACCCGGAAATCCTCATTGTATTGCTTGAGTCCTTTGGTGCCTCTATTTTCGGAATAGAAATTGAGCAACGGCTGAAAAATCTCAATATTTACCTGTTTAAAGAAGAAATTAACGGCACCTTCAGCCTTGGTCTGTATCTCACTCCAGTCCCCTTCTCCGCTGGTAAAACGGTTGGTTTTCTGCACCATTATTTTCTCAAATTTGTGGAAGATCCGGCAAAATTCGGCCATTTTTGGCTTGAGTGTTTGATAGAGAAGTTTGGCTTTGTCTTTATCCAGAGATTTGCTGGAACTTGCCGACTGATACCAGGTTTCCAGCATCTGTCGGAACCAATCGCAATCCAAGCTTCTTACTACTTTTTTGATGCTGTAATCGTACTTCTCAGTTTGTAAAATTTCTGCCAGCTGGGCGTTTGCGTTGGTTTCGTCCTGAAACTGAGAAACGCGGCGATCGGCAAAAATCACATTCGGAGTAATTTTGGATTTCAAGACGATACCTTCCAGCGTGCGGCAACGCGAAAGTGCAACATACACCTGTCCGGAAGCAAAAGATTTTCCTGCGTCAATAATCAGCCGGTCGAAAGTAAGTCCCTGAGATTTATGAATGGTGACCGCCCACGCGAGACGCACGGGATATTGTTCGAAGCTGCCGAGTACGTCTTCGGTGATATTCTTTTCGGCATCGAGGCCGTACTTTTTCTGTTCCCAGGTTTCTTTCTTTAAGGTATACTCCTCATCGTCGCCGTCGATAAGTACGGTGACTTCATCATTATCCAGCCGGATGACCTCGGCAAGTTTACCGTTAAAATAGCGCTTTTCTGCACTGGCATCATTGCGAATAAACATAATCTGTGCACCCACTTTGAGCTGAAGTTCCGCGTCGTTGGGGTACTGGTTTTCATTAAAATTACCGGAAATGTGCGCCGCGTAGAAGTAAGGCTTCCCCTGCAGCTCAGCCAATTTTTTTTGGTTGATTTCATCTGCCATCCGGTTGTGCGAAGTCAGGTAAACATAGGGTTCATCAGTCGGCTCAAAATCCGGGATATAGCGTTCGTTCAAAGTTTCAAAATCAACATCGCCCACTTCACCATCCCGGATATCATTCAGGATATCCAGAAATTTCTCATCTTTTTGGCGGTAAACAGTGGTCAGTTCAATGGTAATGAGCGGCGTTTCTTTGAGGGCGTAACTTTCAAAGAAAAAGGGCGACTTGTAATATCGGCTCATAAAGTGCTCATCGCGTACAACGGGCGGCAACTGATAAAGATCGCCTATAAACAACATTTGCACGCCACCGAATTTCTGCTGATTGCGGCGCACGGAACGCAGCGAAAAATCCATCATATCCAGCACATCGGCACGCAGCATGGAAACTTCGTCGATGATTATTATTTCGATTTCGCGCAGCAGTTTCAGTTTTTCTTTCCGGTACTTGAAATGCGGCATCAGGTCGGCGATGTTCATGCCCAGATTACTGTCAATCCGGTCCGTGGTCGGCGCGAAAGTGCGCAGCGGCAAGCTGAACATGGAGTGAATGGTTACTCCGCCTGCATTGATTGCGGCAATGCCGGTAGGCGCCACGACGATGTGTTTCTTCTTTGTTTTTTTTACAAAATCATTCAGAAAAGTCGTCTTTCCGGTACCCGCCTTTCCCGTGAGAAAAATACTGCGGTTGGTGAATTCCGCGAGATTAAAAATCGATTCGTTCATCAGTCAAAAATACATAAAAAGTGTTGGATAGAAATCTTGCGGAGCGCATCCGCCACTATGGAAATATATGTAATTTTGTTTTGCACCTAAAATTGAAAATCATGAAGAAAGTCTTTTGTGTCGCCATATTAGTTTTGATTGTGGTTTCCTGCGGCACTCGTAGCCAAGCTGATGAGGAGGAAACCCTGCCGAAAGATATCGCGCTGAAACCGGAGCGCACCGACGATCCGGAGCCCGATCGTAGGGCGATGGCTGAACTGATGCGCAATATTGACTCGCTGATTGCAACGGAATCCTGCACGGATGCACTCGCGTGGCGGATCAGCGCGATCGGTGCCAAACCCTGTGGCGGACCGAGTTCTTTTGTTGCCTATCCAATTTCGCGTGAAGACGAGATTCTGCCCAAAATACAGCAGCTGACGGCTTTACAGTCTGCCTTTAACCGAAAATACAATATGATGTCAGACTGCGCTGTGGTACCGGCGCCTTCCGGTGTGCGCTGTGAAAACGGAAAGGCAGTGCTGGTGGGCAGCAAGACGACGACCGAAGAAATTGCGGAATAATTGAGGTTAAAAATATGTCGGTTCAGTTGACAAATGTGTAGGTGACTCACTCCGCTGTCTATGCTCAAAAAAGCAGATACTTAAGTTATAGTAATGTGGGGAATTTTAGTGTAGATCTCAGCGTAAGAAAACCATTTCCGGAATGAAAATGGTGATGGTAAGATTCATTTTATCTTTAAAGAAATCAACACAAGACCGCAGCATCAGGCCTTTTAAGGTCCCCTTTTTTCTTCCAGTTCCGAAAATAAATCCAGCGCATTGCGGAATGCCTCGTCCATGTTGAAATATTTATAATTGGCCAGCCGCCCAACAAAATGAACATCCGTGAGTTTGTCGGCTTCAGCTTTGTATTTCGCGTAGATTTCCTGATTCTTGTCGTTCGGCACCGGATAATAGGGTTCGCCTTCGTCCACCGTATATTCTTTCACAATACTGGTTTTATCAGACCGTTGGTTGCCAAAATGCTTGTATTCAACAATTCTGGTATAATCAACTTCTTCGCCCGGATAATTGACGACAGAATTTTCCTGAAAATATTCCTGATCGAGATGCTCGGTGACAAAATTGATGGAGCGGTATTCCAGTTTTTCCTGCAGCTTATTTTTAAACTGAAAAAAGCGGTCAATAGGCCCGGTGTAAAACAGCTTATCATAATCGCCGAGCTGTTCCTCAACTTCAAAATAATCGGTGCTCAGCAAAACCGTGATATTGGGATGATCCAGCATATTTTCAAACAGTAGCGTGTAACCGCCTTTGGGCAAGGCCTGATGTTTATCGGAAAAGTACCGGTCATCAAAACTGTCGCGCACCGGAATGCGGTCCAGCACCGAGGCGTGAAGTTCTGCCGGATATTTGCCCCACTGCTTTTTGGTGTAATGCTTGAACATTTTTTCATACAGCACAGGTCCTACTTTGTTCAGCACAGCTTCTTCGCCATTTGCAGGTTTATCAAAGGGAATCCGGTTCGTTTCCAACCAATTCTGCATTTCTGTTTCGGTTTTTAAGTTTTGCTTAAAGAGCGTATTCACAGTCGTGATATTCACCGGAATGGGCACTGTTTTATCGTCTACTCTCGCGATGACGCGGTGTTGCCAGCAGTACCAATCCGAGAAGCGGTTCACATATTCCCAAACACCCTCATCGTTCGTATGAAACAGATGTGCGCCGTATTTTGACGTTAAAATTCCGTTGTCGTCGGTAAAATCGAAACAGTTTCCCGCGATATGGTCTCTTTTTTCGATCATTAAAATATTCTTTCCAATGGCGGCGTAACGCTCTGCGAGCACAGCACCGGAAATGCCGGCACCAACAATTACGATATCAAAATTTTTCATGCTACAACATCATTTATTATAGCGGACATATTTTGGGCAGTTCGGTCCCAGGAGGTTTCTGCCAGGATGGACTCATAATGCGACGTAAAATTCGCGACGGGATTATCAATGGCCGCGCTGAAGCCGGTGGCATCGTCTATAAGATTCACGCAGTTGCTGTATGAGCGCGCGACATCTTTGATCTTTGTGGAAATAATCGGTTTGTTGGCCGCCATATATTCCAGTGTTTTGGTCGGACTGATAAATCTGGTAGAATCATTCAAAGCAAAAGGCATCATCGCGATATCGAAAAAGTGCAAATACTGCGGCAATTCTTCATAAGATTTCATGCCTAAATAATGGATGTTCCCGGCAGTCGGCAAATCCTTTTCTTCAATCTTACATAAAGGACCGATCATGACGAAGGCGCAATCCGGACGTTTGGCTGCAATTTCTTTCAATAAATCCAAATCGATACGCTCGTCGATCACACCGTAATAACCGATGATCGGCGCAGAGATTTTCTCCAAATCCCAAGGCCTCTGAGTATGTTGTGAAGTACCGTTTGAGAAATGATCCACTTCTACCGAACTGGGAAAACAATGAACATTGTGATGTCTTTTCGCTTTGGATTCATACAGCGATTTACCGCCGGTATACACAATGTCACACGCAGACAAAAGCACATTTTCCTGCTCAAGCAGTTCGGGTGAAGCTCCTTTAAATAAAGTAAGCTCGTCCATACAGTCATAAACCACGGTGTCGAAATCCAGACTGTTCAACACAGAAACAAAAGCTGCAGAATAAAACCAGCCTATTGCAAAGCTGGTTTTCGGAAGGTGTTTTTTTAGGTAGGCGCCCACTTGGCCAAGATTCTGTACCAATGGCTGACAAATGTGGATATTCGTCGCAATTTCACGGACTTTGAAATAGGATTTCTCGCTGCTGTAAATTCCGATTGGTTCCTCTACCACCAAAATTTTATACTCTTTGGCCAGCCGGCTGATGATATGCTGCGGTCGCTGGTAAACAAAATCCCAGCGAAGATGACAGAAGACAATAATATCATACACAGGCAGCTGCTCAGAGTGGTACAGAGAATTACTCATAACATTTATTTTTTTAATACTGTAAATTTAAAAATGTCAGGAGCGAAAAATGACGATTTAAAAATAATTAGCAGCGTAATAAAACTTATTATGCTTCATAATCTTAAATAATAAATAATACTTTTTTCGATGGAAAGTGCCCTTCGAATGCAATCAAAAGAAATTGATACAATTAATTAATGTATCAAAAAAACATGACTTCTTAAGAATAAATACTCTTGTATTTTTTTGGGGTAATGCCGTACTTTTCTTTATAAATTTTGGAAAAATAACTGCCGCTGTCCAACCCAATCGCGGCTACCACGTCCCGCACGCTGTACTCTTTGTCTTGCAGCAACTCCTTCGCGCGCTCGAGCCGGGCATTGATAATAAATTCGTTCACGGATTGGGAGAAAAGGTACCTGAAACCGTCCTGGAGTTTCGCCGGATTCAGCCCACAACTTAGGGACAGGCTTTTTATGGAGTGATTATCTGCCAGGTTTTTTGTGATATATTCACCTAATTCTTCCACTCTTCTCAGTTCCTGAACCCGCAGCACAGTGCTCTTATCCGACTGAAGACTGTCATCATGAAACTGAACCAGCTGATGCATGAACATCTGAATAGTAATGCTTTGCAGATTAAATTTACGTACGATGTTTTGTTTTTTATATTTCTCTACGTCGGCTAAAATTGTTTTGAAATACACGCCAGAGTTGGCAATATGGAAAAACTGTTTCAGGCCTTGGGTATCTGTGAGCACACTTCGCAAGGCCGAATTCCAATCTTTCATTTCACAATATTCGCGTTTGCAAAAAGTCTCTCGGTCGATCTCTACGCTCACCACTTCGTGCTTTACACCCTGTCGGAATTCGATGATATGGCCGTTTTTCTGCTCGCTGGCAACGATGGCGCTTTTGTACTCTTCGATCACATGGGCTTTTCCTTTGTTGGCAAATTCATGGTGAAGCAGACCCTGCACCGAGTTGAGAAACTTAACCGGATGAACTTCGTTTAGAGTAAATTCCAGACGGACATCTTCTTTAAAAGTGACTTTGTAGATAAGCAGTGCAAGCCCGTTTTCGAAATTGATACCCCGTATTTCGCCCCAGCCCAGGTGTTCCGGAAGCGTTAAATAATATTCGCCACAGAAATGCTGTGCTTCCACTTGAAACGACTTCGCCAAGCTGATGATCACATCTTTCAGCGGAATAGAATTAACCTGAAAAACCAGCATATAATAAATTTTTAACAGTAGATATTTCTATTGCAAAATAGGTGCCCCAGGAAGTGGAAATCTCCATTTATCCGGACACCTGCAAAGCATTAGAAGTGAAGGCAGAGTACATAGAGGCGCAAACTGAGGTTATACGGCCATTAGATTAAGAAACTAGCTGAAATTATTGCCAAAACGAATTGCGATCTTTCGATACTACAAAATTGCAGACTCCCGGAAAGGACCAGGTAAATTTAGTCGTACCAGGCAGCGTACTTTACGTAATTGTTGGCGATACGTTCTACCTCGTTTTCAAGCAGTTCAGGCGAAGTATCTTTGATTTTTCGCGCCGGCGTTCCTGCCCATACTTCTCCGCTTCGGATGTGCGTGCCCTGTATCACCACCGAGCCGGCGCCCACAATACTGTTGCTTTCCACCAGGCAATCGTCCATTACGATGGCGCCCATTCCAATAAGAACATTATCCTGAATAGTGCAGCCGTGCACAATTGCGTTGTGCCCTATAGAAACATTATTGCCGATAATCAGTGGAAATCTTTCGTAAGTGCAGTGCAACATCACATTGTCCTGCACATTTACTTTATTGCCGAGCCGGATAAAATTCACATCGCCCCGAATCACGGCGTTGTACCAGATGCTGCACTGATCGCCGAGGGTCACCTTGCCGATGATCGTTGCGGTTTCTGCCAAAAAAGTGTCGGCGCCCAGCTGCGGAGTGCTACCCTGTAAAGTCTTTATTAATGCCATAGTTGATTTTTAAATGTGCTCCGTCATCGAAAACGAAGTTGGAAATTGCGTGAACCTTTTTTCTGATCGAACTCATTGACAGTGTCGAAGGTCATCCACGTCTTATCTAAATTGTTATCCGTATTTTTGTACTCAAATTTAAGCAATTAAAATGACACCCATCATTATAGAACCTACAGAGAATCCCAAGGTGATTAAGTTTGTGGCTAGCTACAACCTGATTCCCGGCTCCCTAGAGCTGGACCGGAATTCTGGTATCGGCGAAATTCCTATCGCGCAGGAACTTTTTAAGTATCCTTTTGTGGAGCGTATTTTTATCACGGCTAATTTCATCGCTATCGCCAAACAGGACGGTGTGGATTGGGAGAATGTGGTGGAGCCGCTAAAAACAATTATTGAAGACGAGCTACTTGCGAACCCCCGTATTTATCTGCAGAAAAAACGGGAAGCACATATGGTATATGCCGAGATGACGCCCAATCCGATGGTGATGAAGTTTGTTTCGAATAACCGTATCATCGACGGTTTTATTGAAGTAAAATCCCGTGACGAAGCAGCAACGGTGCCCTTGGCAGCCGCCATTTTTAATGAATTTCCTTTTGCGCAGGAGGTTTTCATTTCTGATAATTTTGTGGCTGTCACCAAGAATGTCTCTGTGGAGTGGCATGAGGTAATGGTTATGATGCGCGCTTTCGTGTCGGATTATCTGCAGGGCGGCGGCACCGTCTCCACCATCGCACCGCAGAAACACGAAAATCCGGTCGAAGCACTGATCAACCGCGATTATACGGAAACAGAGCAGAAAATCTCCGACATTCTTGCAGAATATGTGGCTCCGGCCATCGAAGGTGACGGCGGAAAAATTTCGCTGTTGGAATACGATGAGGAAAGCAAAACGGCAAGAATGCTGCTGCAAGGCGCCTGCTCGGGCTGCCCCAGTTCTACCGCCACACTGAAGGGCGGCATCGAGAATGTCCTGAAACAGTTTGTGCCGGAACTTGTGGAGCACGTAGAAGCAGTAAACGGGTAAACCCGGCTCCGGAAGCAAACCGATGGAACTTCCCATATAAAACTAAAAATAAAACACGGCTCTGCGCCCCGACTTGAACGGAGCTCTTTTTGCAAAGCCCGGCGAAAGCGGGCTTTACAAAAAAGCGGGAGTGGAAGGCGGAAAAAGGCGCCCTAAAAAAATAAACTATGACGAAAAAAGGAATTCTGCTCGTTAATCTCGGTTCGCCAAGATCTACAAAAGTGGAAGATGTAAAAGAATATCTGGACGAATTCCTGATGGATGAAAACGTGATTGATTACCGCTGGTTTTTCCGGACGTTGCTGGTGCGCGGCATTATTCTGAATACGCGGCCAAAAAAATCTGCCGCTGCCTACGAAACGGTTTGGACGCCGGAAGGCTCACCGCTGATCGTAATTACGGAACAAATACAGCGCAAACTTCAGCAACGCGTGGATGTGCCGGTAGAAATTGGTATGCGCTACGCAGAACCAAGCATCGAGACGGGCATCCGAAAACTTACTGATCAGGGCGTAACGGACATCGTGCTTTTTCCATTGTACCCGCAATATGCGATGAGCACCACGGAAACGGTGATAGAGAAAGCCGAGGACGTGCGCAAAAGGCATTTTCCGGGGGTGAAGATCAATTATATTCAGCCGTTTTACAACCGCGATATTTACATCGACTGTCTGGCAGAAAGCATCCGCGAGAAACTTCCGCAGGAATTTGACGCGCTGCAGTTTTCCTACCACGGTGTACCGGAACGACATATCTACAAAACGGATCCTACGAATACCTGTAACCTCAACGACTGCTGCTCGCGCGAAGACAACCCGAGTCATCAGTTCTGCTACCGCCACCAGTGTTACCGCGTGACGGAACTGGTGATTGAAAAACTGGGCATCCCGAAAGAGAAGACGATTGTTACTTTTCAGTCGCGCTTGGGGAAAGACAAATGGATTGAGCCGTACACCGATGCGACGCTGGAAAATTTACCAAAAAAAGGAATAAAAAATCTGGCCATTGTCTGTCCTGCCTTCGTCTCCGACTGCCTGGAAACGCTGGAAGAAATTTCGGTAGAAGGTAAAGAAGAATTTATGCATGCAGGCGGCGAGCAGTTTCATTACCTGCCGTGTCTCAATGATGAGGACCGCTGGATCGATGTGGTACAAACACTTTGCGAAGAAAAACTGAATGATTTTTATTTGGTTTAAATGACAGAAACTCCGGAAACTTTCCCGGAGTTTTTTTACCGTACCGGGGTCCGGAATTCGCCATAACCGATCAATCCATCATAACTGCGGCCGAAGGGCGTATAATAAATGAGCGCCTGGTAGAGGTTTTCGGTTTGCCAGAAATTACCGTTCACATCACCGAAATCGAGGGTGCCATCCGGCTTTTTAGTAGCCAGGATATAATTGTAAAATCCCTGTTTCAGATAGATGCGCGCGATGTATTTCTTAGCAGTTGCATCGTACCTCATTTGATTTTCCCGAGTGGGCAGATAATTGTTGAAGACGCCTAAAACATAAATTTCTTTATCCGTCTTTTCCGAATCGAGTGCAAAAGAAACCCAGGAATAATCGCCTTCGCGGTCGGCATTGCGTTCAATGCCCAAATCATTGCGGCGGAAATAATACGCACCGTTCACATCGGGCTGATACTGATAATTCAGGGGGAATGCCCAGACGGGATGAAGATAAGTATAATTAACACCGTCTACCGTTTCTGCATGCGCCACCATATCGAAAGCCTGATTCATATTTTTATTATCGAAATAATAAAATTCGTTATTCCCCGGAAAAGCAAGTGACATTTGCTGAAACAGTATTTTATTGCCCAGAGTGGAGCTGGGTTTTTGATTGTAAACACCAAGACCCCAATTATTATTCTGTATCACGGTAAGCGTCAGTGAACTGAGGTTTGCATTCATCGCGCCGGTGGAACCGACTGCCTGCACTTCCACCCGCTGGTTGACCGCCGGGTCTTTCGCATCAGCGGTGCGCGTAATATTCAGCGCGACTGCAGCGCCATTTTCTACCACGCAAAATCTTTTGGTAAACAAAGGTCTCGAAGCCGAATCAAGATACACCACCAACTCAAAATTTCCCGAGATTTTCGGTTGCATGGTATTGTTCGGAAACGTCAGCGAGTAATGCGTATAGGGTTGCAATGTATTGAAGGAATACTGGAAATTATCGATCATTCCGCTGAGGCTCCCGTTGGCGTATTCAGTGAAGAAAAGTCCGTCGTCCTGCCAATTGCGGTCGAGATGTCGGAGGGTATATCGATATACTGTGCTGGAGTTGCTCAGATCGTCGAAGCGTAAAATCAATCGCTCATCAAAACCGATGATGGGTGTTTCGTCGTTGGTTTGCGGATTAAATAACTGAATGCTGCGCAAATCCTGAGCATCAAATAAACTGAAACAAAGTGTAAGAAAAAGCAGTAAAAATTTCATTAAGACGAAGATAATCAATTTTGCGCGGGCTTTTCTGCACCTCCGCTTTGAAATTATAACTTTTGGAGCGCGCTTTTATTGCCGCGTTCTGTTTTTTTGTTTAAACATTAGCTGTTACCTTTGCAAAAATTGCACAGATATGGTACAGCTGAAATCTTTTGCCTTTAATCCGTTTTCTGAAAATACGTATATCGTGTATGATGAAAAAGGTGAAGCTTTCCTCGTCGATCCGGGAAACTTCTCTGAAGTCGAAAGCTCGGTGCTGCAAACCTTTATCGAAAAACACGATTTAAAAATCAGGAATATTGTGCTTACGCATGCACACATCGACCATGTGCTCGGTCTGCAGTGGGCGCACGACACCTACAAGGTTCCCGTGTTAATGCACGAACTGGAACGTGAAATACTGGATCGCAATCCGAGGGATGCCAACCGCTTCGGTTTTTTCTTTAAACCT
This sequence comes from Flavobacteriales bacterium UBA6693, assembly GCA_002454815.1. Lineage (GTDB taxonomy): Bacteria > Bacteroidota > Bacteroidia > Flavobacteriales > Weeksellaceae > Kaistella. The sequence goes on along the minus strand of DKJL01000015.1, from coordinate 16,817 downwards.
TTTGTTGGTGATATTTCTTATTTAAATGAAGGCGAAACACTGAAACTCGGTGACGACGAGTTTAAAATTCTGCACGTTCCGGGCCACTCTCCGGGCAGCGTTGCCTTTTACCACAAAAAGCAAAATTTCATGATTTCCGGCGATGTTCTTTTTGAAGGCAGTATCGGACGCACCGATCTCTATAAAGGAGATCATCAGCAACTCATCGCCAGTATCAAGGAAAAACTATTTGTACTGGATGATGCAACGCAGGTTTATAACGGCCATGGGAACCCAACTACCATCGGGTTCGAGAAAGCGCACAATCCGTTTTTTTAATTAGAATTAAACTTCGTTTAAATTAATTTAGCGGCTGAAAATTTTATATAAACAATACGACTCTTTTCCATCAAAAAAGCCGTCTCAATTATAGTTGAAACGGCTTTTCAGTTCTGTATACAAAATATTATTTCCACTTAATATTGCAGCCCAGGCTAGGTTTCTGGAAATCTTCCTGAGGCGCGCCTGCCAGTAAATTTTCGAAAGCAATGATCAGATCTTCGCCCGTAATTTCTTTTTGATTGCCCGGACGCGAATCGTCCATCTGTCCGCGGTAAATGAGATCCAGCTTTTCATCGAAAAAGAAAAAATCCGGCGTACAGGCAGCATTGTACGCTTTTGCAACCGCCTGACTTTCATCGTATAAATAGGGAAAATCAAAATTGCGCTCTACCTGAAATTCCGCCATTTTTTCGGGAGAATCTGCGGGATATTTTTCCGCATCGTTGGCATTAATGGCGATAAACTCGATGCCTTTTTCCTGATAATCTTCGTAGAGTTCCGTAAGTTTATCGATAATATGAAGCACAAAAGGGCAATGGTTGCACATGAAAAAAACCAGCGTCCCTTTCTTGCCTTTCAGTTCCTCCAGCGATTGCAGCTCATTGCTGTGGGAAGGATTTGGAAGCTCGAAAAAGGGGGCTTTCGTACCAAGTTCGAGCATATTTGATGCAGTATCTGCCATGACTGTTGGGTTTTAAATGTTTAATGATTGCACCAAAGATAAGGATTCTTGCACCGAATTTTCGTAATTCACCCAATGGATGTCGTGCTCTTTGCGGTACCACGTAAGCTGGCGTTTGGCGAAACGGCGTGAGTTTTTTTTCATTTCCTCAACTGCAAAATCCAGCGTCCATTCTTTATCCAGATAACGGAACATTTCGTTGTAACCAACGGTCTGCAAAGCAGTGCGATCGCGGAAAGGCAACAATGCTTCCACCTCAGCCAGCAAACCGTTTTCCAACATCATGTCCACGCGACGGTTAATGCGGTCGTAAATAATTTCCCTGGGTGCACGCAGGCCGATGCGAATGACGTCGAAATTACGTTGCACGCGCACCGGCGCAATGTTTTCGGTGTACGGTTTGCCGGTTTGCCAGATGATATCAATGGCGCGCAAAAGACGTCTCGGATTTGCAGCATCTACCTTTAAGTAGTATTCGGGGTCCAGCTCCAATAATAACTTTTGCAATGGTTCAATTCCTTCCTCTTCCAGCAACCGGCGCAAATGTGTTTGATTGTTATGATCGGCAGGAGGCAAATCGTGCAGGCCGTGGATAACAGCATTTTCATACATCATACTTCCGCCCACCAGCACCAGGTTATCGTGCTGATGAAATAAGGAATTTATTTTCTTCAGTGCGTCTCGCTCATATTGCCCGATCGAATAATCCTGCGCTACCGAAAGATGACCAATAAAATGATGAGGCACTTCCGAAAGTTCCTGCGGAGTCGGTGCGGCGGTGCCAATGGGCATTTCGCGGAAAAACTGCCGGGAATCACAGGAGATAATCTCGGTCTGAAGGTGTTTCGCCAAAGCAATAGCCAAAGCTGTTTTGCCGATTCCGGTAGTTCCGACAATGGAAATTATTTTTTTCACGCGGTAAATTTGCTCATTTTTTTTTAATTGTTAATGAAATCTGCTCATTGTTCAGTTACTCCGGTTTAAACATAAAAAAAACCGCTCCTCAGTGGAAGCGGCTTACATTTAATTAAACTTAAAAGCCTAAATAATTTCTGCCTCGGTGATATTGCTCATCTCTTTATTGGATTGCTCCCAAACCACAAATTTTTCGGCTTCCGTCACCAGCATAGGCAGCGCCAACGCCAGCAAAGCCAGATCATCCAGCATCCCAAGTACCGGGATCAGATCCGGAATAATATCAATCGGTGAAATAAGATAGACCAATACGAGCCCCGGCAGCACGACATTTTTATAGTGTGGCTTGTAGCCGCCACGCTTGGTGGCCGACTTGATCATACGCACGATCACCGGAATTTTACGAATAAAACCTTTATGCTTGAAGGCCTCACGGGCCAACTGAACTTTAGAAACTTTCATCTTGTTTTTTATGTTTAAACGGTAGATAACTGCTCAAACTCTGTACCATCGTTTCCCAAAAAGCGTTAAACTACGGCGCGACGTTGTCGATAAATTCGTGCACCGATTTCGAATTCCAGTCTTTCGTACCGTCTTCTTTCAGCAAAATCCGGCCGTTCTTGTCCAATAAAAAAGTGGTAGGGAAAACTTTTGGCAAAACATGCGCAGTGATCGGACTTTCCGCAATGTACACCGGCGCGGTGTAGCCGTTTTTTTTCATAAAAGTAACCACGTCTTCCTGCTGATCCTGCATGGCAATTAAGACAAAATCAATTTTGTCTTTCTTGGCGAAGTACAGTTTTTCAATCGTCGGCCACTCTTCGCGACACGGCGGGCACCAGGTTCCCCAAAAGTTCAGAAAAACCAGTTTATTTCCCTTTAATTCTTTCAGGTTCGTATCCGGCGCGTTGATTCCTTTTAACTGAATGTCGTAGTCTTCATCGTTTAGCGTGATGGCATTCTCGATGGCAGCCACAGGAAAAAACAGGTCTTTAATCTTGAGTTTCACAGATGGAAAAAGATAAAGAACCGCCACAAAAATTACTGCTACAATAAAAAAAGCGTTTTTTCTAAGAAAGTTCATCGTCGCATGTTCTTATAGCAGTGTAATAATTTCCTGTATTGCGTCGTAGCCACGGTTCTTGGCGTAGTAGACCTGCAAATCATTGTAAAATTCTTCGCGCGGGTAGGTCTCGGGATTTTCTTTAAATTTTTTCAGCAACTGATTTCCGTAAGCCGGTCTCGGTCCCCAGACTGCCTTTACCTCATCATCAGCATTCAGAATAAGTATTTTCGGAATCGACTGCGTACCATTCGTAAGATACTGATCGATCAAAGAAACATCACTGTCCCGCAGAAAAATCCGCACCTGTACACCAACGGCCTCGAAAAATTTTGAGACTGCGGGAACTGTGGCACTGGCATCGCCGCACCACGGTTCGGAAATTATCAATAGTTTTCCATCGAAGTTTTTGCTCTTCAGCATCTCAACCTGCGCCGGATCTTGTTTGAATGTTTTCAGGGTTCGCAACAGACGGTGCAGTCCCAATTCATAATATTCGTGAAACTCTCGGTTTTCATCAGATTTGTCGGCAGCACGCTCTTCAGAAACCTTTACGTACTCATCAAAAGTCAGGGCATTTTCCCAATATTTTTTCATTTATTTTAATATATTTAAGTTTAAAAATCCGTTAAAGACTAGCCGTTCCAGCGACGTATTTTATTGATCAAATAAAGATCTGCCAGCACGAAGGCAGCGAGATTCTCAACAATAGGAACGGCACGAGGCAATACACACGCGTCGTGCCGGCCTTTACCTTCCACGATGGCAGGCGCGCCGTTTTCGTCGAAGCTCGCCTGCGGCTGCAGCAGTGTCGCCACTGGTTTGAAAGCGACACGGAAATAAACATCCATTCCATTGGAAATCCCGCCCTGGATCCCGCCGGAACGATTGGTTTTTGTCGTAAAATCCGAATTAAATAAATCGTTATGTTCACTGCCTTTCATCGCTGCTCCGCTGAAACCGCTACCATATTCGAATCCTTTACAAGCATTAATATTGAGCATCGCGTGTGCCAGCTCCGCCTGAAGCTTCCCGAAAACCGGCTCGCCGAGGCCGATAGGCAAATTTTTTATAATGCAGGTAATCGTTCCGCCAATGGTATCACCAGCTTTTTTTACTTCTTTGATTTTTGCAATCATTTGTTCAGCAACCTCCAGATCCGGACAACGCACGTCGGTTTTTTCAATTTGTGAAAAATCTAAATTCTCATATGGTTTATCACAGTAAATCGTGCCGACTGAAGAAACGTACGCGTCGATGGTGACCTCCGTAGGCAACAATTGTCGCGCTATTGCCCCGGCAACAACCCAGTTGAGGGTTTCCCGCGCTGAGGAACGTCCGCCACCCCGGTGGTCGCGCAATCCATATTTTGCGTCGTAGGTAAAATCTGCGTGGCTGGGGCGGTAAAGTTTTGAAATATGGTCGTAATCTTTCGATTTTTGATTTTCATTTTTCACGGTAAACCCAATTGGTGTACCGGTTGTTTTACCTTCAAAAATCCCCGAAAGAAAATGCACGGTGTCGCTTTCTTTCCTTTGCGTCACGATTTTGCTTTGTCCCGGTTTGCGGCGATCGAGTTGCTGCTGTACCGCGTCAATATCGATCGCAAGTCCCGCGGGAAAGTTGGTAATAATACCGCCGTAGCTTTCGCCATGGCTCTCGCCGAAAGAAGCGAGTGAAAGAAAGTTTCCGAGATTGAACATAGCACAAAGTTACTGAGATATTTTGGTAATTGACCTTAATAGTGCCCTGCAATATCTTGGTGGGAAAGTGCTGTAAGGCGCTGGAGCATTTCCCCTGATTAAAACCCGGTCTTTTTTAAAATTTCTTTCAGCTGCTGCTTTTCCAGATCGGTAATAGGCCGCCAGATGAATCCGTTTTTCAGGGAAGGTCCGCGCAGCTGCGGGAAGATGACAGCCTGCATATTTTCGCTGACACACCACGGCGACATTGCGGGTGCCGGCACGTCAAAACTATACGGATAATCTTTAACCACATTGAAACTGAGGTTCCCGATTTTGTAGGTTTCGAATTGTTCCCACTTGAAATGAGCAGGCTTTGTCAATTGATTTGTAGTAAAACCCGTCAAAAATTTTCCCAGCCGAAAACTTGGGACCGCGTGCTGCACAATTTTTGGAAACGTAAAAAAAACAATAGTTGCAGTAATGCCCACAGCGGAACACAAAAGTGCAGCCCGACGCGTGACAATGCCATTTAACAATACAAAAATTACAACGAGAAAAACATCCAGAAAAAAACGGTACTGCGCGGAGAACAACAGCACCAAAGTTGATTTAAATAGAATTGCAGCAAATAAAACCCATAAATCCTTTGATTTCCGAAAGATACAGATCAGCAAAAAGACAAAAAGCGTAACGATAAATAACAGATGAATATTTCCTTTAATGCCCGGCAGAAAAAGCCAATTCCTAATTTTCTCAACAGTGGAAAACTGCTGAATTTGGGCATACGAGTAATTCATATCATAGGTTTTGGACAGCGCTAGTTCTGACGAATTCTGCAGCAGGGCGGCGCCGGGCTTCCAGCTGATATTGAAATCAAACACCTGAACCGGAAAAAACGGAAAGCCAAAGATGTACATATTTTTGACCCACAGGAGACAAAGTATCAGAAAACCGGGCAGTAAACTTCGAACTGGGAACTTTCTTTTCTCCTTGAAAAGCATGATGGCAAGAAAAACAGGCAGCCAAATCATAGTAGGTTTAATTCCGAAAATGAAGATTGACAATGCAAAGTGCGACGCTCCCGCTTTGCCCCGCATTGCTTCTGCAAGAATGATTAAGGAAAACGCCATTGCCGGCAAATCTGGCATCGGAGATTGTAAAAACAGAAAAAATAAAGGAAGAAAAAGTAGATGTACCCAAGATTTTCTCTCCATCAAATAAATAATATAACCAGCGACCGCTACCGAATTCATGCGGAGGTAGAAATCGCTGAAATGCGAAAAACCTGCCTGAAAAATATGCCAGAAAGACATTTGACCTAATGAAAGATCCAAGTTAGCCAACCCAGGCACCAAGCCAACATCTGTGAGCCATTTTACAGTAGGCACATAATAGGTAAAATGATCTGCAACAAACGGATAATAAGATCCCACGAAAATAACGGGCAACAGCAAGATCGGAAACAAATAAGGGTTTTCGCGCAAAAAAGACCACAGTTTACGGTATTTCTTCTTTTTAATAAAAGCAAACAAACCCACACCGATAACAAATACTTCGACATATGAGGTTAATGGAATAAAAAACAGAGTGAGCAGAAACAGAATCGTAATGGTCATCGTTCCCGTCATCATAGTTACCGCTAAACTTTGTGATGCCAGCTTTTCAGGCCTGGCGAACAGCGACCCCCAACCCAACAGAACAGGAATCATCAAAACGAGTAACGCCAGAATATAGAACAGAAAAAAAGATTGCTTAAAAATAAGCAATCTTCAATAATAAAGTGATCAGTTTAATTTCTCGGTCGTACGCGGCCGTCTTTACGGTCCTGTGCCCTACCGATGGTATATCCTGTGGCTCCGCCGACAACGCCGCCGATTACGGCACCCGCACCACGGTTTTTCTTATTGATCAGTGCTCCGGCTGCGGCACCACCTACCGTACCAATGATGGTTCCTTTTGCAGCTTTACTCATTCCCTGCCGCTGTGCAGTTCCTTGTGATACTCCTTGCGAACTTCCGTTATTGCCCGAATAGGAACCTGAAGAAGAAGCCCTGCGAGGGGTATTGTTTACGTACACTGTTTTAGTTTCGCGGATTACCTGTGGTTTGGGCGCCACGGCCGCAGCCCGCTGAACTTCTGCTACACTGTCAGCTTTTTTCTGTGTTTCGTAAGCCATGCGCTCTTTTTCGATTGCCAACTTTTGTTTTTCAATTTCAAGCTGGCGCGCCTGGAATTCTATCTTTTGCTGGTCCAGAGATTTCTCTGTCAGCGTTTCTTCTTTCTTACATGCCGTCAGCATCATGGCGGACAAAGCTCCGGTAATCAATAGACTTGTAACTGGTCTGGATGATTTTTTTATCTGTGCTTTCATAACTTTCTTATTTCTGATTGATACTACATTACCATCTCCTCTGCATTTTCAGTGCCAAAGCGCAAAATAAAAATTTCTCAAACTATTGTTAAAGGTCCTGAAGGCCCTGCTACAATATGGTTTGTGCATTAATCAACATCAGACTTTAACGTTTGTTTTGGAAGAAAAGAATGCTGCTTCAATATTTGATTTATAAATATCTGTAATGACCATCTGCTCCGAACTGCCTGATTGTGAGCGTAGCTACCCAATAATAACCACGAAGGTGAATCGGTAAGAAATTTGCTTTCGCAAATCATAATGCAGCCACTATGAAAATTTTAAAAATACAGGCACTTCGCGGACCGACTATCTGGAGTCTTGAAAAAATGAAATTAATACAGCTCAGACTTGACCCCGAAATTAATGATTCTTCAACACCGCCGGAGATAGAGCAATATAAACAACGATTGAAAGATTTTCTACCGGATTTCAATGTTGGTGCTTTAAAAGATTTCTCCATAGAAACTCGCTGTACTATTATCAAAGATATCGCGATATACCTGCAAAATTTGGCCGGTGCGAAAACACAATTTGGCGCAGTTCACCCGATCAATATTACTGGTTTTTATAATATTTTATTTGAATATGAAATTGAGAAAGCCGGTGCAGCCGCCGCACAATATGCTGTTGATATCATTTGTGCAGCTGAAGATGGAAGTTCTTTTGATGTTTTTGCAGCGCTGCAACATTTAAAAAAAATCAGTCGCACCCAACGGTTGGGACCGAGTACTAAATGCATCATCGCTGAGATAGAGCGGCGTCGCATTCCCTGGCAACGGATTGGCCCGCAGTCTCAGATCATTCTCGGCCAAGGCATTTATCAAAAACGACTTCATGCCACCATTACCAGCAATACTGCCTGTACCGCGGTGGATACGGCTGCTAACAAAGACTACACAAAACAACTGCTCGGGCAGGCAGAAATTCCGGTGCCGGCAGGAGGCGTCTGCTCCGACCTGAAAGCCGCAAATATTCTGGCAGAAAAAATCGGTTTCCCGGTCGCCGTAAAACCACTGAATGGCAATCATGGCCGTGGCGTTTCTTTACACGTGGAAAGTTCGAAAGCATTAGAGAATGCCTTCGAAATTGCTCAGAAACACGGGCAACGTATCATTATAGAACGATGCGTGGCCGGACATGATTTCCGCGTGCTGGTCGTGAATGGTAAATTTGTCGCTGCGGCTCGTCGTGACCCCGCATCTGTTTTTGGTGATGGAATTTCCACCTTAAAAGAACTGATTGAGCAACTCAACGCAAAGCCCGAACGCGGCAACGGACACGAAAATTTGCTGACGAAAGTTACACTTGATGAGGACTTAAAATATTTTCTGGAACATCGCGGCTATCGCTTCGGCGATATTCCTGCAGCTGGAGAAAAGGTGCTATTGCGTCAAACGGCTAATTTGAGCACCGGCGGCACTGCTACAGACATAACGGACGAGGTACATCCTGCCAATCAGTTTATGGCCGAACGCGCTGCAGCAATTATCGGCCTCGATATTTGCGGAATCGATATTGTCGCGCCCGATCTGGAAAGTCCGCTGACCGAAAACGGCGGCGCGGTACTGGAAGTAAATGCTGCGCCCGGCCTTCGTATGCACATCAGTCCTTCTAGCGGAATGGCGCGTGACGTTGCCAAACCAATCGTCAATATGTTATTTCCAAATGGTAAAAAGTCCAGAATTCCTCTTTTCGCGGTGACCGGCACGAACGGTAAAACGACCACTACTCGCCTTCTTGCGCATATTGCCAGAGACTCCGGATATACCGTTGGATACACGACTACCGACGGAATCTATGTTGGTGAGCATCAAATAAAAAAAGGAGACTGCGCAGGTCCATCGAGTGCGTCACTCGTTCTGCGGGAACCCACAGTGGATTTTGCTGTTTTGGAAACAGCACGCGGAGGAATGCTGCGCGCCGGTTTGGCTTTTGATCAGTGCGATGTAGGAATTATTACCAATATTGAAGAAGATCACCTCGGCTTGGCTGACATCGAAACCATTGAAGATCTGGCGAAAGTAAAAGCCCTGGTTCCGCGCACTGTAAAGCAGGACGGCTGGGCGGTGCTGAATGCAGAAGATGTGCAATGCGCTAAAATCGCTGACGACCTCAGTTGTAATGTCTTCTTCTTTTCACTCGATCCTGAAAATACTGTTTTAAAAAATCATGTTTCGAAAGGCGGATCAGCGATAACCGTCATGGATCGGTCGATTGTTATTTTGCACGGAGAGTCGAAGTTTGGTGTCGCCGCACTTACTGATATTCCACTGACCATTAATGGAACATCGCAATGTATGACCGCTAATGTTCTTACCGCGACGGCAGCCGCTTTTGCGTATGGATTTACCGTAGATAAAATTCGTGCAGCGCTAAAATCATTTCTACCTTCATACAAAACGACGCCCGGCAGAATGAACTTTTACGAATTTGAAGATTTCAAAATCCTGGTGGATTATGCGCATAATCCTCACGGCCTGCGTGCGATGTGCAATTATCTGGAGAGCGTACAGGCAGATCGGAAAGTAGGAATTATTGCAGGAATCGGTGACAGGCGCGATAGCGATACGATAGAATTTGCCCGTATAGCCGCCGGATCTTTTGACCACATCATCGTACGGCAGGAACACAGCCTGCGCGGAAAAACAATCGAAGAAATTGAAAATCTCATTATCCGGGGAATACAACAATCCAACTGCGAAGTGACCTACGATCTTGTTCCGGACGAAGGAAAAGCCATACAACACGCGATGCACACGGCGAAACCGGGAGATTTTATCGTAGCACTGAGCGACGATTATCATACCGTGATTTCCGAAATAGAACAGGAAAAACAGCGTAGAAGTGAATTGAAAATTTCGTGACAGCATTAATTTTAAGAAAAAATAAAGGTCAAACCATTTTATCATGAAGTGAAATTGTAAAATATCCATCTAAAAATTTAAGTGGAAAAAAAGCAGAAAACAATGAAAGGTAAGTTGTTAATTATCGGTGGAGCAGAAAGTAAAGGAAGTGACAATAAGAAGTTTGACGACAGCAGCGATACAATTCTGGCCCGGTTTCTTGAAGAATGTAAACACAAAAAAAAATCGCGGATCGAGATAATCACTTCAGCTACGACACTTCCGGAAGAAGTCGGGAACGATTATGTAAAAGCTTTCAAGAAACTGGGTGCGGAAAATACCGGTGTAATGAAGATTGAGCATCGCGATGAAGCGGAAGCGCCGGCCAACCTGGATCGACTTGCGAAAGCAGATGCCGTGTTTTTTCCGGGCGGCACACAGCTTCGGATCACCTCCATTCTCGGTGGTACTAAGTTTTATGACCTGCTGCATGAGCGGCTGCAGAAAGATGAGTTCATGTACGCTGGGACTTCTGCTGGCGCGGCGGCGGCGTCTGAAAGCATGATCGTAAATGGTAACAGCGACAATGCGGCGTACAAAGGAGAAGTGACGACCACCACGGGACTTAGGTTTATAAGCAATATTATTTTTGACACCCATTTTGTTGCGCGCGGACGGATCGGGAGATTATTTGAAATTGTTGTTACAAATCCGAATGTGTTGGGCGTCGGCCTTGACGAAAATACGGCTTTGCTGATTTACCAAAATAAGATGGAAGCTGTAGGCCCAGGTATGTGTATCATTCTTGACGGCCGGCATATCATGAACAGCAACCTTCTGGATATTGCCGAAGGCGCGCCGCTTTCCATCGAAAATCTGACGCTTCATGTGATGAGCAAAACGGACGTCTTTGATTTAAAAACCAGAAAACTGAACATCATAACGCCCGCCGACGAAAGAGTAAACGAATAGTTGTACGAAGCTGCAGAGCAAGTTCTATAGATATTGTTGGAGCCAAAAAAACCCACAATTCAGTTATTGTGGGTTTTGAGGTTCCTAGCGGATTCGAACCGCTGTAGATGGTGTTGCAGACCATTGCCTAGCCACTCGGCCAAAGAACCATTTGAGTTTGCAAATATAGAACTTTTCCAAAGTCCGTGCAATTTTTTGTAAATTTAATGAAGTTTAGTATTGCAAACCATATACACAGGGTTTTAGCGTCAGCGAAAGTCGCTGTTTTCTAAATACATCTTGCATTTTTGTTCTTGCACTGAAGTTTGCCCTGACTATACTCTTATTAATGTTAAACCAACCTTGCTTTTATGTTTAAACCTTTTGAACTTTCCGTACTCGACCTTGCTCCTGTAAAACAGCATAAAACCATTCACGACACTTTTCAGGACAGCCTGCAATTAGCCCGTGAGGCAGAAAAACTTGGCTACAAACGTTTTTGGCTGGCAGAACATCATAACATGGCTAGTATTGCCAGTTCCGCTACATCTGTTCTTATTGGTTTTATTGCCAACGGAACAAAGACTATTCGCGTGGGTTCGGGCGGCGTGATGCTGCCGAATCACAGCTCGCTGGTTATCGCTGAGCAATTTGGCACCTTAGAAAGTCTTTTCCCCAAACGTATCGATCTCGGTGTCGGCCGTGCGCCCGGAACCGATGGCCTTACGGCAAAAGCGCTGGGCCGGAACCCGAATAATATTAACCAACATTTTCCTCAACAGATCAAAGAGTTGCAGCAATATTTCTCGGTAGAAAATGCCGGCAGTGCGGTACGCGCCATCCCGGGAGAAGGCTGCGATATTCCGATTTATGTGTTGGGAAGCAGCACGGACAGCGCCTGGCTGGCTGCCGAAATGGGCCTGCCCTACGCGTTTGCCGGACACTTCGCACCCGAGATGATGCCGACCGCGTTTGCCATCTATCGCGAAAATTACCGCCCAAGCGAGAAATTTCCGAAGCCTTATATCATCGCCTGCGTTAATGGTATCGCAGCGGAAACAGGCGAACTGGCCAAAAAATATTCGACAACGCTTTACCAGGCATTCGTCAATATTATCCGCAACGACCGAAAACCTTACTCGCCGCCAGTAGAAGACATCGATGAAATCTGGAACCCGATGGAAAAGGCACATGTGCTGAAAATGCTTCGGTACAGTTTTATCGGCAGCCCGGAAAACATCCAGCAGCAGATGACGAACTTTCAGACTGTCTTTCATGTGGACGAAATAATGGTGACCTCGCACATTTATGAGCAGGCGGCGCGCATCCGTTCTTACGAGATCATTCGGGAGACTGCGGATAAAATCCGCAACGATCAGTAAACGTCAAAGTTGAAAACTTCGGGAGGGAAAGACTTTGTATTTTTTACATTTCTTGCTGAACGAGATGCACATGCTGCGTCCCGGGCTGAGCGGAGCTCTCCCGCGCCGGTAACGGCGTGGGAAGCGGGAGCGGAGCACGGATCCAGACGCCCAAATAAGAATTGATTTATGCAGCAAATCTCAGTATCTTTGCAAAAATCCAAAGTAAAAATGTCTGATATTAAGTTAAATACGATTCCTGAAGCCATTGAAGATCTTCGCAACGGTAAAATTATCATCGTAGTGGATGACGAAAACCGGGAAAATGAGGGCGATTTTCTTTCGGCCGCGGAACTTACGACACCGGAAATCATCAATTTTATGACGATCCACGGGCGTGGCCTGATCTGTACGCCGCTACCGGAAAAACGCTGTGATGAACTGGGCCTGGACATTATGGTGACGCGCAGCAGCGACCCGAAGGAGACGGCTTTCACCGTGTCGGTGGACCTGCTGGGCGAAGGAGTTTCTACGGGAATCTCGGCCAGCGACCGCAGCAAAACAATCCTGGCACTGATGGATGAAAAAACGAAACCTACAGACTTTATGCGCCCTGGTCATATATTTCCGCTGCGATCGAAGAAAGGCGGCGTCCTGAAGCGCGCAGGCCACACGGAAGCGGCGACCGACCTTACGAAACTTGCCGGCCTGAAAGAAGGCGGCGTGATCTGCGAAATCATGAACGAGGACGGCTCAATGGCGCGTCTGCCGGAACTTTATGAACTTGCGAAGAAACACGATTTGAAATTGATTTCTATTGAAGACCTGATTCAGTATCAGCTTCGCAAAGGTGATCTTATTGAACGAATCGAAGAGCGAAAAGTAAAGACTTTCTACGGGGAGTTTGATTTTTTTGCTTTTAAAGAAACGAGTACGGACCAGATCCACTTTGCGCTGACAAAAGGAAAATGGAGCGAAAATGAACCGGTGTTGGTGCGCGTACAGGCCTCAAACTCCTATTTTGATGTGCTGAACCGACTTGCAACTGGCGAGAAACCTTTGCTGGAAAAAGTGACCCGTATGATTAGTGATGAAGGTAAAGGCGCGCTGGTATTCATAAATAATGTGTCGAATTCTGAAAACACGATGCGCAAATTACAACAGTTTCTGGATTTCCAGGACGGGCAGGAAAAACGTCCGACATTAGCGTCCAATTTCCGCGATTACGGTATCGGAACGCAGATTCTGAAGAATTTAGGAATTAATAAGTTTCGGGTGATCACGCAGAGTCCGAACCACAAGCCGCTGGTAGCGGGTTACGATGTGGAGGTGACGGAGATGGTGCAGTTGTAATTAAAATCTTTTATAATTTCAAACGTATGAGGTTTTTAAAAAGTTCATAAGTTGAGAAGAAATCCCGGCGCGAGTCGGGATTTTTTGTTTGAATTTTAACTGTGTTTCCTGGATCTTGGCTGTGTCGGAGCTTAGGGAATTGTTTGATGACTTTAGTAAGCTCGAAACCAGCTTGATATGTGGGGATGGCGGCGCGAGCGAAGCGAGCGCCGATGTGAAGTGTGGTAAAGTTACATTCAAGGCAGTTTTAAAACTTATGAAGTTGATACGGAAGGTTACAAAAGAATTTTACATTAAAAACTTCGGAACATTTTTCGGAGTGGTTCAGTGTGGCGCGAGCGAAGCGAGCGTCGAAAAGTACAATAAGTAGCTCGTTCATTCTTCCCTCATTTAATTATAAAAAACTATCGTGCGCCCCGGCCTGAATGGAGCTCTTTTTGAGGAGCGCAGCGCAGCAAAAAAGCGGGAATGGAGGACGGAAAAAGGCGCCCAAATAAAAAAATCCCGACTCAAATAAATGAATCAGGATTAATATTAAAAAACGCGGTGGTGATTAAGCCTGTACGTTGTTCTGTCCGATCACAAATGGCTCAACTTCTTTGATTTCACCAAATTGCTGCTCGTAGTTTGCGATGTTCTGTTGCAATGCTGCCAACACTCTCTTAGCGTGTAAAGGTGCAAGAATTACTCTTGATCTTACGTTGGCCTGCTGTACGCCCGGCATCATCTGGATAAAATCCAGCACGAATTCTGACGGCGAATTGTTTACTAAAGCGAGGTTACAGTATACGCCTGCTGCTACCATTTCGTTCAGTTGGATATTGATGTTATTGGGATCGTTGTTTTGGTTTTGGTTGTTGTCCATTGCTAGTTAAATTTTAGATTTTAAATTTTAGATTTTAAAAAGACTTTAGACTACAGATTTTCTAAACTTAAAATCTGTAATCTAAAATCTGTACTTACTTAGTTAATGTCTTCGAATTCTTTTTTGGAACCGACGATGATGTTCTGATAGTCTTTGAGACCCGTACCGGCAGGAATTCTGTGTCCTACGATTACGTTTTCTTTTAGACCGGTCAGATAATCTACTTTTCCGGAAACCGCCGCTTCGTTCAGTACTTTGGTTGTTTCCTGGAAGGAGGCCGCCGACATGAATGATTTGGTCTGTAGCGCCGCACGCGTGATTCCCTGAAGAACCGGCGTAGCCGTAGCTGACAAAGCTTCACGTACTTCTACCAGAGCGAGATCTTCACGTTTCAGTTTAGAATTTTCGTCTCTCAGTTCGCGCGCGGTAATCATCTGTCCCGGTTTGAATTCTTTCGAATCTCCGGCTTCTACCACTACTTTTAGTCCAAACACACGGTTGTTCTCTTTCAGGAAGTCGTACTTGTGCTCCAGTGCGCCTTCGAGGAACTGCGTATCTCCACCATCGACGATCATGACTTTAGTCATCATCTGACGTACAATGATTTCGAAATGCTTATCATCGATCTTCACCCCTTGCAGTCGGTAAACTTCCTGGATTTCATTCACCAGATATTCCTGAACAGCAGTTGGGCCTTTAATTTTCAGGATATCATCCGGTGTGATGGATCCGTCGGAAAGTGGTGACCCTGCACGTACAAAGTCATTTTCCTGTACCAGAATCTGGTTGGAAAGTTTTACCAGATATTTGGAAATTTCGCCGGTTTTTGCTTCTACGATCAATTCGCGGTTACCACGTTTGATTTTCCCGTAAGATACTACACCGTCGATCTCGGTAACCACGGCCGGATTGGAAGGATTTCTCGCTTCGAAAAGTTCCGTCACACGTGGAAGACCACCCGTGATATCCCCTGACTTCGCCGATTTTCTCGGGATCTTGATCAGGACTTTACCGGACTTAATTTTCTCACCGTCGTTTACCATGATGTGGGCACCCACCGGGAGGTTATAAGCTTTCTGCTCCACGCCTTTGCCGTCTACTACTTTTAGGGTAGGGACTGCTTTTTTGTTACGCGATTCAGAAATAACTTTTTCCTCGAATCCGGTCTGCTCATCGATTTCCAGTTGGAAGGAAATACCCTGTACGATGTCCTCATACTCTACCTTACCCGCAGATTCTGCAATAATTACGGCATTATATGGATCCCATTTACAGATAAGCGCGCCTTTTTCTACTTTGTCACCAGGTTTTACGGCAAGTTCGGCACCGTAAGGAATATTGGCAACCATCAGCGGCGTGCGCGCAGCATTATCGGCTACGAGACGGAATTCCGTTGAACGTGATACTACGATTTCTGCTTTTTTGCCTTCGTCGTTTTCGGAAGTTACGGTACGGATTTCATCCATTTCCACGATACCGTCGCGACGTGCAACGATAGATGGATTTTCCGAAATATTTCCGGCCGTTCCCCCTTGGTGGAAGGTTCTCAGCGTCAGCTGCGTTCCCGGTTCCCCGATGGATTGTGCGGCAATAACGCCCACTGCTTCACCCATGTGGATCGGTTTTCCTGTGGCCAGGTTTCGACCGTAGCATTTAGCACAGATCCCTTTCGGCGCTTCGCAGGTTAATGGTGAGCGCACTTCTACGATATCGATACCGGCAGCTTCGATCTTTCTTGCAAGCGCTTCGTCAATAAGTTGATCGGCTTCGAGAATTACCTCATCACTTTCCGGATCATAAACGTTGTGCAGAGAAACTCTACCTAAGATTCTTTCGGAAAGTCTTTCAACGATTTCGTCGTTTTTCTTTAATGGAGTAACTTCTGTGCCGCGCAGCGTACCACAGTCGTTTTCAGTAATGATAACGTCTTGTGCCACATCCACCAATCTTCTTGTAAGGTAACCAGCATCGGCAGTTTTCAGTGCGGTATCCGCCAGACCTTTACGTGCACCGTGGGTGGAGATAAAGTACTCGAGGATGGAAAGACCCTCTTTAAAGTTCGCCACAATCGGGTTTTCGATAATCTCCGCTCCGGTAGAACCGGCTTTTTGCGGCTTAGCCATCAGACCGCGCATTCCGGAAAGCTGACGGATCTGTTCTTTGGAACCCCTTGCTCCGGAGTCCAGCATCATATAAACTGAATTAAACCCACCTTGATCGGTTTTCATTCTGCTCATAATCATTTCTGTTAATCCCGCATTGGTATTGGTCCAAACATCAATTACCTGGTTATAACGTTCTGTATCAGTAATTAATCCCATGTTATAGTTGGCCTTGATCTCGTCAACTGTTTCCACAGCTGTGG
>DKJL01000005.1:72011-72322 GCA_002454815.1 Flavobacteriales bacterium UBA6693 | reverse complement strand
AGAATACGACGAGGAACAGACCGAAAACGGCGAAAAAGTCTTTATGACGTTCCGGCCCAGCAAAAATCCTTTAAGCAAAGAAGAAGGCACCGCGCATTTTCTTGACGATGATGCTACAAACAGTTTCCTGATTTCGCGAGAGGACAAAAAAATCATTGCGGAAGTTCACGCGCGAAATGAAACACCGAATAAAGAGGACGAAGGATTACTGGAAAAAATCCGGAATAAAGTAGTCGCCATTGGCGGAATGATTTTGGGCTCCAAAATACAGTGGGAATCGCTGACCAACGGTTTGGTAAAGTATGAAAAAT
>DKJL01000005.1:404-71941 GCA_002454815.1 Flavobacteriales bacterium UBA6693 | reverse complement strand
GTATGAAAAATAATACTATACATGTTGGCTGTTCTTCCTTCTCAGTAGGATTTTGGAAAGGTGTCTTCTATCCGCCGGATCTGCCGTCAAAAGAGTATCTGTCTTTTTATTCGCAGAAAATGCGTGCGGTAGAAATCAACACTACATTTTATGGGAGACCGACCGTAAAAACATTGGAAAGATGGCACTATTCTACGCCGGATGATTTTTTGTTTTTCATTAAAATGCCAAAAGCCATCACGCATGAGAAAAGACTGAAAGAAACCCGCGCTGACGCAGAAGATTTCTGCGGGCATATTGCAGGTTCCCTTGATAAAAAATTGGCGGGATTCCTGTATCAGCTCCCGCCTTCTTTTCATTACTCCGAAGAAAATCTTCAACGTGTTTTGGATACTGCTGACCCGACGTTTCGGAATGTCGTCGAGTTTCGCCACGCATCCTGGTGGACTGCCGAAGTGCAAAATGTATTACGAGAAAATAATATTATTTTTTGTGGCGTTTCCTATCCCGGCGCGATTTCCGATGAGATAATTGTCAATAACGACAAGTTGGGTTATTATCGTTTACATGGTGTTCCAGAACTTTTTAAATCTTCTTATTCTGATGACAAACTTGCAGAACTTTCGCAAAAAATAAACTCTCGGGAGCGAGATTTTTTTGTATTTTTTAATAACACTTTTGGGACCGCGGGAATTTTAAATGCACTCACCTTCCGGAAGCTCTTGGGACAGATATAAAAAACTTCTCTTTATCGAATCGTCTGCGAAATGGTTTGTTTTTAAGTAAAAAGATATTTGAGTTAATCCGCTCCTAAGCAGAAAGATTGCCGTAATTTTGCGGAAATTTTTTCAGCGCGTTATGGCTTTTCTTAATTGTCAGCACACCAAATCTTTATTAACGCTGGCGTTGCCGGTCATGGTAACCCAAGTGGGCCAGGTTTCGGTCAATCTTTTCGATAATATCATCGTGGGGAAGTTGCTCGGTGCACAGGCTTTAGCCTCGGTGTCGCTTGGCAATGCCGTTTTTTTTTCCATTTTTGTTTTCGCTTTGGGATTTTCTCTGGCGATTCCGCCGCTGGTTTCCGAGGCGGATTCCCGCCAGGATCACGAAACCGTTAATTCCGTATTCCGTCATGGCTTTATTATCAATATGGGAGTAGGACTCGCGTTGATGATAGTTTTACTGCTGGCGATGCCTTTGCTGTATCACATGGATCAGCCGGTGGAAATTATTCCGGATACTGTTTCTTTTTTAACGATTATGACGCTAAGCATTTTGCCCTTCATGGCATTTCAGACGCTGCGCGAGGTTTCGGAAGGTTTGTCTTTTACCATTGGGGTTACCAAGGCAACAATCATCGCGAATGTAATTAATATTGCGCTGAATTACGTTTTTATAAAAGGTCTTTTTGGTTTTCCTCCGATGGGCGTGAAGGGTTCTGCGCTGGCGAGCCTTATCGCACGGATATTTATGATGGTCTTCCTTTATTACGTCTTATTGAAGGAGGAAAGAACGCGTCGCTACATCAAAGCTTTTTATTTGAAAGCGGCAGGTTTTTCGCGTGAAATGTTCAGCAAAATGCTGAAAATTGGCTTCCCGACGGCACTTCAGATGTTTTTCGAAATTACAGCTTTTGCGGGTGCTGCTTTTATATGCGGACTGATTTCTGCCAACGATATCGCCTCGCACCAGATTGCCTTGTCAATGGCCTCTTTTACTTTTAATTTATGCATTGGTTTCAGCGTCGCGACAACTGTGATGGTCGGCCGGAAATCGGGCGAACGTGATTTTGCCGGGCTGAAAAGTGTAGGGATTAATAACCTGAAAATCGTTTTTCTTTTCATGCTTCTGTGCGGTATTTTCTTTATTGTCTTTCGAGATTTGCTTCCGACCTTCTTTACAAAAAAAGAAGACGTAGCGGTAATTTTGCTCGCTTCAAAACTGTTGATTATCGCAGCACTGTTTCAGCTTTCCGACGGTGTACAGGTCGTTGCATTGGGTGCATTGCGCGGTATTCAGGATGTGAAGATCCCGTCGATTATTACCTTTATTGCTTACTGGATTATCACCATGCCGTTGGGCTACTATCTTTGTGTTTCTCTAAAAATGGGCGCCTGGGGAATGTGGATCGCGTTGGGTCTGGGCCTGACGATTTCTGCGGTACTTTTGGTTCGGCGTTTTCTGGCCTTATCGCAGAGAAAAATTGATGCCGCCGTGGGAAATTAAAGTTAGCACGTCATTTTTGGTGAACTCGGTTTCATTTAAGTCTAATTAAAAGGCATTTTTTTAAGTTTATATTTAATTGATTGATAGTCGTCAATCGTAAGAATAGTTCTTAATGTATTTTTTTGTCTGTGTAGCTTTGATTTAAATATAATTAAAAAAGCTTTTTTCACCCTTACTTCCAATTAATTAAACCTTATCCATCCAACTGAAAAACTTTCCGGGTCTTTAGCAGAAGCAGTACTGTTAATAATCGGCGATTTTTAAATGAAAGAGAATTAGCGGTTGATCTTGTAAACTTTATTGTTAATCCATATCCCGTAAAATTTTTTAATTAAGAATACCGCGGTTAATTTGTTCTTAAGTAAATCAGAGCGGACGAAAGGTCTATAATAAAAAAAGAAAACACGAAAGAGTTGGCTTGAAAATAAGAATTCGACAACCAATGTACCGTAGACTTACAAACAATATTTAATTTAGATCGTTGCACCGCAAACGATATTTTTTTTACCGACTATTCTAAAAAAAACGTTCCGCAATAATGCGGAACGTTTTGGTATAAATATAAAAGAAGCGGTTAGAACTCCACCTCACTCTCAGGGTGAATGTGTTCATAATCAGCAACCATCAGCTGATCATAGTCGTTCTTCTCTTCACTGGAGAAGCGGTTCTCCAGTCGGACAACAATATAATACACAACCGGCACAATAATCAGCGTCAGAAACAGTGAGGATAGTAACCCACCGATAATGACAATCGCCAGACCATTGTTCATACCCGCTGCGGCGCCGGAGGCCATCGCAATGGGCAGCATACCAAACACCATCGCAATGGTCGTCATTAGGATCGGACGTAGACGCGCATGGTTTGCCTGAATAAGTGCGTTTTGTATCGTCTCCCCTTTCTCCATTCGGTGATTGGTAAAATCAACCAAAAGAATCGCATTTTTGGCAACCAAACCGATAAGCATAATGACCCCGAGGATGGTAAAAATATTTAAACTCTGATTCGTTAAAGCCAATGCCCAAAGTGCACCGATAAAGGATAATGGTATTGAGAACAGTACGATAAAAGGTTTCACAAAGTCATCGTACAGCACCACCATAATCATGTAGACGAGCATAATAGCTGCTAAAAGTGCGAAGCCGAGCGTTCCGAAACCTTCGCTTTGGTTTTCCATATTACCACCCCACATCCAACTTACGCCGGCAGGTTTTTTAATATTGGCCAATTTAGCTTCCCACTCACCAGCGACCGTACCCGTAGTCTTACCCACTACCTGCGCCTGAACGGTAACAGACGGCGACCGGTCAAACCGTTCCAACAAGGCCGGACCCGAAGAGTTGGTGATATCCGCAAATTGCGACAACTGAATTTTCTGGCCGGAAGCGTTGGTAAAAATAATATTACGAACATCATCGATGTTTTTCCTATAAGCTTCATCAAGAATAATATTAATGTCGTATTCATTATTTCCTGTACGGAACTTGTTGGTATCATTTCCGCTGAAAGCGGTACGCAGCGTCTGGCCGACGGTTGCGACATTTAAGCCTAATAACGCCATTTTATCACGGTCGACGCTCACCATAATTTCGGGGTTTCCTTCTTCTACAGAAAGATCAACCTCAGAAGCCCCATCGATGGTTCTCAGCTGTGCTTCTGCCTGTTTGGCATAAGCCATAACTTCTTCCAGATTTGGACCGACGATCGTCATCTGGAGTGGCGCCTGTTCTGCTCCCATAAATCCTATAGGCACAGTAGTGATCTTCGCGCCGACGAGTTCTTTTTCCAGAGCACGTTTAATTTTCGCAGCATATACTTTAGAACTTTCTCCGCGCTCTTTACTGTCGACCAGCTTGAGGCTGATTTCCGACTGGTAATTTGTGGCCTGAGCCCCGCCCATCCCGGTACTAGATTGCCCCACAGTGGTAATCATGCTGGTAATGGATTTTTCATTTTGCAGGAATTTTTCTGCCTTTTGAGTCATAAAGTTGGTTTCTTCAATAGAAACGTCTTTAGGCATTTCGATTTGAACCAAAAATTCCCCTTTGTCTGTATTTGGGAAGAAGTCTGTCCCAATATAACCGAAAATGAGCAACAAAATACTCGAAGCAAACAGGACAATGACAATAACAAAAGTTTTGATTTTGTGTCCTAAACTCCAAACAAGAATTCCGGTTATAAAATCAGTAAACTTAGTAAGCCCGGCTTCGAATTTGTAAATAATACGGCCGAAAAGTGATGTTTTGCTGATCAGTTCCAGTTTACCGTAACGTGAATACAGCCACGGCACCACGGTGAAAGACATTACCAGCGAAAGCAGCGTCGCAATAATTACCGTGACACAGAACTGGCGGATGATATCCGAAACCAAACCGCTACTGATCGCAATCGGTAAAAATACCACCACGATAACGAGCGTAATTGCGGTTACGGTAAAGCCAATTTCGGACGCACCGTCGTACGCCGCGCGCACTTTATTTTTGCCCATTTCCATGTGCCGGTGAATGTTCTCGATTACGACAATAGCGTCATCCACCAAGATACCAACCACGAGCGAAAGACCAAGTAAACTCATCAGGTTTAATGAGTATCCTAAAATATTAAGTCCAATAAAAGTAGCGATCAGCGAGGTCGGAATCGCTACCATTACGATCAGCGCATTTCTAAAACTGTGCAGGAAGAACAGCATTACAAAGGCCACCAAACCTACAGCAATAAATAAATCTTTTATTACAGAGTTCGCCGCTTCCAGCGTAAATAACGACGTATCGTTGGCTATATTAACCTGCAGATTCTGCGTTTTGTACTGCGTCTCCATCTGCTCCACTTTTTTGCGCACCAGTTCGCTCACATCCACCGCGTTGGCGTCGGTTTGTTTTTGAACCTGCAGAAGAATGGTGGTTTGCTGATCGACGCGCGCAATTTTATCGGTTTCTTTCTGCGTATCCTGTACTTCCGCGATATCAGACAGTTTTACGTTCTGTCCGTTCTCTGAAGAAATAATAAGATTTCTCAGTTCATCTACAGTTTTTATTTTTCCTGAAAGTCGGATCAGCGTACTGTTGGTACGCGTTTTCAAACTTCCCGTCGGAAAGTCGAGGTTAGAGGTAGAGATTACCTGTTGCACCTGCGGAATCGTAAGACCATAACCTTCAAGTTTAAACTGATCGAGGTTAACACGGATTTCGCGTTCCTGTCCACCAACGATATTCACCTGCGCCACACCTTGAATCCTTGAAAATTCCGGTTGAATTTTTTGATCAATTAAATCGTAAAGTTCGCTTTGGGTAAGATTCGCAGTGATTCCCATGCTTACAATCGGCATATCCGATAGGGAAAACTGCGAGAGCGAGGGCTCTTCAATTCCTTCCGGTAATTCCGAACGGATGGCGTTGATCTTACGTTGTGCCTCGTTTAAGGCAAAATCCACATCGGCTTCATTATTAAACTGAATGATTACCGCTGAGAGACTTTCGTACGATTTTGACTGTATTTTCTTGATTCCTTCCAGTGAAGATACCGCATCTTCTATTTTTCGTGAAACGGTACTTTCTACCTCGGATGGCGAAGCACCCGGATAAATTGTGGAGACCGTCACCACTTTAACTTCAAATTTTGGGATGAGCTCGTAATTCAGCTGAGAATAGCTGAACAGCCCACCGATTATCAGTAATGCAAGCATTACTATGACCACGCTGGGCCGCTTAATCGATACTTCTGCTAATTTCATATTTCGTATTAACCGATTACTTTAAGATTCTGATTTTGGTTTTGTCTGTCAGGTTGATCTGACCACTGGTTACCACCACGTCGCCTTCCTTCAGACCGCTGATAATTTCCACGGTATCGCCATAGTTGATTCCCGTCTGTACCTTAATAAGATGGGCAACATTGTCGCGCACAACGAAAATTTGATTATCGCTTACACTGCCGACAAAGGCGTCACGCGGTACGGTAAGCACACTTCCGCTCCCTGTTCTGTTGAAATAAGCGCTACCGTACATGCCGGCTTTCAGTTTATTAAAACTGTTGGGAACTGTAATTTCCACCGGGAATTTCAATGCTCCCGAGGCACTTGGTGCGATAAAGCTGATACGGCCGTCGATCGTTCCGTCGATAACATCCGGTTTTACTTTTACACTGTTGCCGACAGCCAACTCGCTGACCAGTGCTTGATCCACTTCTACCTTAAGTTTTAAAGAAGAAATATCAACAATTTCAACGATTGGTGTTCCGGGACCTACAACGGATCCTACTTCGACCATTTTCTGATTAACAATACCGCTTATTTTTGAAATTACGTTGGTGTCACCCGACTGTAGTTGGGCGGACTGCACCTGGGCCCGTGCGTTCTTTACCTGAAGTCTGGCCTGGTCAAGCTGCAAAGCAGTAACGCCCCCAGTTTTGAAAGCGGCTTCGTAACGGCTCAGCGCAGACTGTGCCTGAGACAAATTCGCTTGCGCATTTCCGACATTAACATTCAGCTTTTCCCCAGCCAGCCGGCCAATGCTTTGGCCCGCACGCACATAGCTTCCTTCGCGGACATTAAGCGCGATCAGTTGTCCCCCAATTTCTGCGGCAATCTGAGTTTGTTTATTGGGCAAAAATGTTCCGTTTACTACAAATTCGCCGCTTACTTCCTGTTTTTTCACCTGAGCTGTTCTTACGGCAACATCAGTATTTTTCTCCGCTACGATCGCAACTTCCTGCTCATTTTTCTTCTTATTGTTTTGCAAAATCCAGAAAAAACCGGCCAGTACAACGATAATCGAAATTATGGTGATTAATGTTTTCTTTTTCATTATTTAGTTTATTATTTTAATGTATTTAATTTTCCCTGAGATTTTAAGAGATCCACTTCTGCCAGTTTGTAATCCAGCTGCGCTTCTGTAAGATTGTTTCGAGCCTGTGTAAGATCACGTTCGGCATCGAGGATATCACTGAGCGTTGCCAATCCGTATTGGTAATTGGAGCGCGTATTTGAAAGAACATCCTCTGCCAATTTTACGTTTTGCTGCTGCATAGTGATGGTCGTCATGTTATTTTCCAGCAGAGTGAGTGCATTTTTGTGTGCCAGATCCAGGCCCAGTTTTGTTTCACGAAGGTCTGCCTGTGCTTTTTCGATATCAATCTGATTAAGTTCAATCCTTGCTTTCGTTGCGAAACCATTAAAAATAGGCATGTTGATCTGCAAACCTATCGAGGAAACATCTGACCAATAAACGCCGTTTTTCTCACCATTCCAATACGGGAATTTCGGGCCTTGAGCCAAAAAACCGTAGTTCGCGGCTAAAGCTACGGTAGGATAATATTCTGCCTCGGTGGCTTTCTTCTGCCAGTTGAGTAGTTCGATTTGCTTATCTGCGAGACGCAGTTCTGTACGGTCCATATAAGTTCCGGCATCGCGGTCGGGCAAAATGGCCGCGTCGAAAGTTTCAGCGGGCAGGGTAATTTCTTCCTCCATTGGCATTCCGATGATAAACTTTAGGGCATTTTCCCGTAGTTCAACCGCATTATTAAGTTGTTGTTTGGTAGCCAATAAATTATTTCTGGCGACAATCGTGCGGTCGTAATCAATTTTTCTGGAAAGTCCGGCATCGAATAATCCTTTAATAATTTTAATCGTCTGTTCTGTAAGTGCCAGGTTGCTGTCTGCATTAGTAAGCAACTGCTTACTTTTATAAACCTCATAATACGCAGTTGCCACGCGTTCTATGATCTGCTCCTGCGTAAGTTCTGCATTAATGATATAGAATTCCTTGGTCGATTTTGCAGCCTTCAGGCCGGTGAAAACCGATTGATTGAATAAGACTTGCGTTAGCTGCAGGCTGTTGCTGGCGGTCCATTTCTGGCCAAAAGCCACTTTAATTTCCTGGCCCGGGGCTCCAAATATTTCTCCCGGTAAAACTGTTTCCTGCTGCAGCGGATTATAATTCGTACTGCTGTTAAAGGAAAGATTAGGATACGCCCGGGATTTAATTTCCGCAATTTGCGCATCACCTTTACGGATATCCAGCGCAGCCTTCAGAGCGTCGGCTTTATGCTCCAGCGCATATTCAATGGCTTCGGAAAGTGTAAGTACGCGTTCTTGTTGGGCGAAAACGAAACTGCTACAGAACATAAGTCCTATTGCTAATTTTCTCATATTAATAATTTATTTTTTTTAGTATTTCCTTGCCTTTTTCTGTCGTGATGGCGTGCATGTACATCATCATTGTTTCCTGGCGGTAGTGTTCTTTTTGCGTGCTTGCAAGATCGATATACAGTGAGCCTTCCAGCGACATTATGAGTTGAAAGAATAATTTTGCATAAACCTCAGCATCAAAATCAGTTCGGTAGTAGCCCTGCTCCCTGCCTTTCTCTATATTATGAATCATCACCTCCGAAAATTTCGACGCAAAATCCTTCATGTGCGCCAAGAAAATCGTAGGATAATATTTTATCAACTGCTTGATTAATACAGTGTTGTTCGAATCTGCAACACGATCTATTTCACGGTCCCGGCAAAACATGCGTTCCACTGAATTTTCCACTTTGGCGTCGAGATCTTTCAAGCGCTTTATTATTTCCTGCAACTTATAATGCAGCACTTCTTCGATCAGTTCTTCTTTATTTTTAAATAAAGTGTACAGCGTTTTCTTTGAAATTCCAAACTCTCTGGAGATGTCGTCCATCGTGAGAGTTTTGGCACCGTGCTCCAAAAAAAGTTCGCTTGCTTTTATTACAAAATTCTTTTTTTCATCCATAACAAGGTGCAAATTTACGAATGAAAACTGGAAAACCAAAATAGTTTCCTGGTTTATTTCAAATTTGATCAACTTGATGAGTCCGTAAGACAACGGTTTAGCGAGCTGTAGATTACTACGTATTGGCCCCGGGTGTTTTCCACAGGGCTCTACCGATTTGTATTGATTTTAAATATATGGGCACTCCAGGTGAAGCATATGATATATTCGCTGCATACATTTGTAACACAAACTAACCAATTAAAATTTCTAACCATGAAAAAATTATTTGTAAGTGCATTCGCACTTTTAGCTGTAGGCTTTACTTATGCCCAAGCTAACGAGGACGTTACCACGCAAGTTGGTAATAATAACGACGCAGTGATCAACCAGGTAGGTTACATGAACAGCAATGATCTTTTGCAGTACGGTAATCGAAACACGGCGACTGTAGACCAAGATGGCGCATTTAACGCTAACACAGGGCTAAGCCTAGGAAACAGGAACTCAATTGACGTAGATCAGGTAGGTCTTGCCAATGAAAACAACGTGGAACAATACGGAAATCGTAATGATGCTACGACTTCGCAGAACGGCATTCTAAACTATACCGACCAATTGCAGGTAGGCGACCGCAACATGGCTTCGTCCACACAAGACGGCATTTTTAATGAAGTGTCACAAGAACAATATGGTGACCGAAATGATGCCACTGCTACACAAGACGGCGTTTTTAACTATGCGGTTCAGTGGCAGGTTGGAAATGATAACTCTGCAATGGCTTCACAAACTGGAGATGATAACCAGTCTTACCAGTGGCAGATTGGTGACGGCAACTCTGCAGATCACATGCAAGATGGTACCAGCAACTATTCCAGCTCTTGGCAGAATGGGAATGACAACGAAACTCTCGGATTGCAAATAGGTGACAACAATTTACTATACCAAAGTCAGGACGGAGATAGAAACTACGCAGATGATTATCAAGTAGGAAACGGTAACATGGCAGACATTTCTCAGACTGGCCAGGATCATTTTCACTACGGAACGCAGGTCGGAAACAACAACTCTATGACAGTAACACAAACAAACTAGTCGCACAGAGCTAAATTAACAATTGCAGGGCTGATATTCGTATTAACCCTGCATTTTAACGTATCGGTATGAAAACACTTCTTACTACATTTTTCACCGTTCTGCTTGCGTCCCTTTTTACTGCGCAATCGATTTCATACAATGAGATCACCAGTGACAATATATTGGAGTTTTACAGGCAGCAGCAAGGCTCACAGATGATGAGTTCGCAAAGTGCGGATATAATCATGCAACACGGAGACAGTAATCTAGCCATTGCATCCGATGCCTCACCTCAATATCTGGAACTGATCCAGAGTGGAAACTATAATACAACGCTGTACAATAATCAAAATAACTATCCTACGAACGCACAAATTCATGTACGGGGATCAGGTAACTATATTGATATCACCGGCAGCAACAGTATATCTGATGGAATGAAAATAAACATCAATGCGAATGACATGACGATCTTTATGAGAAACTACTAATCCCCTTGAAAATGAACACTCTCATCACCATTCTCGTCGTATTTTTTCTGACTGGCACACTTTCCTCACAAAAAAAAGAGGGAGTCATCGGAAAAATTATTACTGACAATTATAATGGTCTCATTAAAATACGAGCTGTATCTGAAAACAGCTCCGAATTATACCGAGACCTGAATTACATTTTAATTTCACTAAAAAAAGGCAAATCCGGAACTTCGACTAATAAACAAAGTGGTAAGTTTTCGCTCAAGCCTAATGAAACCCGAACGCTGTCTGAAGTAAATATTAATTTACAAAAGAACGACGGCCTGAAAATTTTCTTGTTACTAAAGGACGAAACTACGGACAAACTTGTAGCGAAAGACAGCGTTGAAATAAACCCGAACCAGTTTACGGCGGATGTCGACTACATCCCGGAAACAGAACTGGAGCTGACCGGACTTACCGTAGATGAAACAAAAACCCGAAACGGGCAGATGTTTTATGATTCGTTTTTTAAGAAATACAACCAAATGCAGCGGAAGTTCGACGGTACAATTACCGTTACAGAGCTTCCTACTTTCGGCAGAAGCACACGCATCATTGTAAGTTTGGACGGACAAGTCGTACACGCCTTTCTTCCCAAACCGGACGAAGAGGAGCTGGACAACGAGGCCGATCGCGCCTTAGCAAATCTGGCCAGCTACAGTGCCAGAAACAGCTTACGTAATAAGGAATTCAAATACTAAGTTTCATGAAAAATTTACTTATACTCGCTGCACTGTGCGGATTTTCGTTCGCCGGTGCGCAGCAATTGGTCTACAAACCGATAAATCCTGCTTTTGGCGGCGATACATTTAATTATCAGTGGTTAATGAGTTCCGCCAGCAGCCAGAATCAATTTGATGATCAGGATAAAAAGGGGCTGAACCTGCGGGATCTTAATTCTTTAAGCAGTTTCACAGACAGTTTGAACAGACAGATTCTCAGTGAACTTTCCCGAAAATTATTTGGCGACCAGTTTGGTGACGGCGATCTTAAGCCTGGCACTTATGTCTTTGGATCTATATATCTGGAGGTTCTACAGACCGGCCAAGGTTTACTGATCTCAATTTTAAATACCAGCACCGGCGAACAGTCACAGATTGTCATACCGGGAGGCGGTTAACAAAATCCTTTGAAAACATCCCATGAAAACATACACTTATACAAAACAAATAATTCTGCTTATTGCCCTATCAGTCCTCCACAATTGCACACTATTTAACTTACCTACGGGAAATGAAAAATCCACTTTAGGTGAAAATACGAGCTACACGCCCGCGATTCGGAATCTTCCTGCTCCTAAAGATAAAATTGTGGTAGGAGTCTATAAATTCCGCGACCAAACAGGACAATATAAAGCAGCCGACAACGGTGCGAACTGGAGCACTGCAATACCACAGGGTACCACCACAATTCTTCTAAAAGCTTTGGAAGACAGCAAGTGGTTTACGGCAATCGAGCGCGAGAACATCGGTAATCTTCTGAATGAAAGACAGATTATCCGAAGTACCAGAAAAGAATATTCTGGCAACGACCCGGGAAGTGACGCATCGTCATTACCTCCCCTACTTTTTGCGGGAATGCTGCTGGAGGGTGGCGTGGTATCTTATGACACAAATGTGATGACGGGCGGAATCGGCGCGCGCTACTTCGGACTTGGCGCCGGCGCACAGTACCGTCAGGACCGCATCACAGTTTATCTTCGGGCCGTATCGACTTCTACCGGAGAAATTTTAAAAACGGTCTACACTTCGAAAACTATTTTATCGACAAGCATCAACGGTAATTTTTTCCGGTTTATCGATGCAGAACGTTTGCTGGAATCGGATATCGGTATTACGCAGAACGAGCCGGTTCATCTGGCCGTTACCGAAGCAATAGAAAAAGCTGTGCTTTCGCTTATTGTAGAAGGCGTCCGTGATCATCTGTGGGATAAGAAGGTTACTGCACCACACGATTTTGATAAAATCATTGCCAATTATAACGCTGAAGAAACCGCTAACACAAACAGGCTGGTCGGTAATAAATTCCCGGATCAGCAGCGCGGAAAAGTTTCGGTTTTCGGTTATGCCGAAGGATTTAAAATCAAAGGCGACTATGTCGATTCTAAAATGAGTCTTGGCGGAAAAGTCGGTGTAAAATATTTTATTACCGATTATCTTAATGCTGAAGCCAACGTTAACGTGGTAACTTTTGAAAACAGCGGTTTCGCTAAGAAAGAAATGATGATGTCGGAAGTCAATCTGGAAGTTTTGCCGTTACCCAAGTATAAACTTTCACCATTCGTTTATGCTGGCGCGGGCACACTGTTCACACGCGACAAAATAAGATACAAAGCACAAATCGGTGGCGGTCTGGAATATTTGGTTTCCAGAAATTTGGCCTTACGGGCGGTTACCCAATATGATTTTGGCTTTGATGATGACTGGGACGATTTCGTGAACGGAAAGCGAAATGATATGGGTGTCCGAGTTGGGCTTGGTCTCAACTATTATATCAGCTTTAAAAATTCAAAAAAATAATAAAATGAAAAACTTTCTATATATATTGATCTGTATTCTTGGTGGTTATTTGCTTTCCTCCTGTAGTGAAGACTTGGTAGAGAAAGTGCAGACCGGCACTCTGAAAGGGATTGTGACAAAAAAAGGAACAAATCAGCCGCTAAAAAATGTTAAAGTATTTACCACTCCTTCTACGGAAACTGTTTTTACACAAGATGACGGCAGCTTTGTGATCGAGAATATTCCGTTAGGAGATTATTCCGTCCGCGCAGAACTCACTGGCTATCTAACCGTTTTTCAGGGCATTACACTGAAGACAGCGGAGCAAACCGTAAGTGTAGTTTTGGAGATGAGTGATGACGAATCGCTGAACAGCGCACCATCAGTGCCAACACTCCTAAGTCCGGTTGACAATGCGGTTGATCAGCCGCTCGCTGTGGATCTTTCCTGGAATGCAACTGATGCGGATTCACTCGATGTATTAAAATATACGCTTACCGTGAAAAATGATTTTGACTCTGAAGTGATAGAGATCAAGGATTTAACGGAGAAACATTATTTTTTGGAAAATCTCAAATTCGGCGTTACTTACTATTGGCAAGTTGCAGTGTCCGACGGAATTCATCCTCCTGTAAACAGCGTTGTCTACCGCTTCACAACTACTGCTACACCAAGTAACCGTTTTCATTACACTAAAAAACAGGGATCCAATTATTATATTGTTTCCAGTGACGCTGCAGGTGCAAATTTCAATTTCACGACCTCTGCAAGTAACAGCTGGCGTCCGAGAATGAATCAGAACGCGCGTCTCGTTGCTTTTCTCAGAACGGTCGGCGGAAATGCGCACATCTTTACCGCCAAACCCGATGGTTCAGCCATCTTCCAGGTCACCACAATACCTGTCGCCGGATTTAATAACGATGAACTTGATTTTTCCTGGAGTAAAAACGGAAAGGAATTGCTGTATGGAAATTTCAACAGACTTTATCGTATAAATAAAGACGGAAGCGGACTCGAACTGGTTTATACTACGACCGACGGCAGCTTTATTTCAGAATGCGACTGGAGCTATGACGGTAGTAAGATTGCACTAAAAACGAATAATGCAAATGGATATAATGCGAAAATCATCGTCATTGATCTTTTAGGAAATGTAATACAAACTGTTCTGGACAACACTGCAGGCGCAGTGGGTGGACTTAATTTTTCGGTCGATGGCAATTTACTGTTATACACGCATGACATTTCCGGGCACGAGGATGCAGATTACCGACAGTTGGATACACATATCTTTATCTACAACTTTACCACAAATCAAGCTATCGACCTCTCGTCGCTGAGTAAAAAAACAGCCGGAACCAATGACCTCGATCCGCGGTTTTCGCCGAACGATGCCGAAGTAATTTTTGTCAATACAAGCAACGACGGAATTTCACAAAAAAATATTTTAAAAGTTATTTTAGAAAATAACTCAAGAGCAACTTTGTTCCCCGACGCAGCAATGCCGGATTGGGAGTGATGTTTTCAAGGGGGGTTGAGGACAATGTCCTCAACTTTCTTTTTTTTACCAAAAAAAAGCAGATCGGGCAGATCTGCTTTTTGTATTATGAAAAATTATTATTAATATTCCACGAGGCGGTTTTCGAATGCAAATTTCACCAACCGGTTAGAGCTGTTGATGTTAAACTTCAGCATCATATTACGCCGGTGCGATTCCACGGTGTGCGTACTGATAAATAGTTTTTCCGCAATTTCTTTCGAGCGCAGACCGTCGCAGATCAGATTCAGCACATCTCTTTCGCGAGAAGTCAGTTCTTCAGGAGCAGCAGGTTTCTTCACCGACGGATCTTCCACACTGCAGATAAAATTAAACAAGGCATTTTTTGCATCTTCGTTTACATAGACTTTGCCCGCTGTAACATCCTTCAATGCCTGTAAAAATTCTTCACTGCTGGTATTGCTGCCAAGATATCCTTTGATGCCTTTATCAAAAAACTTTTTAATCATGCGTGGTTCGGGATAAAGTGAGCTGATAATTACTCTGAGGGTACGGTTGAGTTGCAAAAACTTTTCGATGTAATCCGGCACTTCCGCAGTTGCAAATCCCACGATGTTAAGGAATAGGATAGAATCGGGATCAACAATGTTTTTTTCTAATTCCTCCAGTTCGGTGACGGCCTGGATTTCATACTTTTTCGCATAAGCATTTTGCTCTAACAGACACAGCATACTTTCGGCATACAGTCTCTGATTCTCGTAGAGAATAATTTTGTTTTTCATGTGTGTTTTAGTTTTACACGAATATACAAAATTATTTTTTAACTGTAAGCATATCAACACTTTATTAACGAGCTAATTTTATTAAATCAGAACAAAATCGGCACCGCAAAACGACGTAAGGTGTCCATAAAAAAGTGTTTTTGTCGCCAGAAAAAAGGTGAAATAAACAGTTTTTTATTCAGGACGAAGAGTGATAAAACGGATACTAATTTAAAAATATTTCGTACTTCTGCATCGTGTTGAAAACTTCCAGCAGGTCGCCGTTTACTTTGATAGAAGTCTGCAAACTCATCAGTTCCAGCTGTGACTGATCTTCGGGATTTTTGATGAAGAAATTGAGTTTATGGTCACCGCGGTTCTGATCAAACTGGTTCCTGAAAAATTCGATATCAGATTTGCGCAGATCTTCAATATTCACCACTACAGTTAATTTTTTGGCAAATTTTTCGAACGCCTCGTTCAAATCAATCACATCGTTGACATTAACAAAAACCCGTCCGTCAGAAGCCTGCGAAAATTTAACTTTAAAAACTACAAAACGCTGCACATCGAGCCGGTCCCGGAATTTCATATAATCCCGGTCACCCAACCGGAAGGAATAGCTGCCGCTGTAATCTTCCAAAATGAGAAAAGCGACGCGCTCACCGCTGTTGCGGCCATCCCGAATGCTGTATTCCGTTACCAATCCGGCGACCATATACTCCGGTGCGTTGTTTTTAAGCGCTTGTTTCTCCTTCCAAGAAAGCTTTTCGTCATTGAACAAATCGGCTTTTGGTTGCGCGAAGACGGTATTTTTATAAGCTTCAACCTCGTCCAGATTTAGAAAATTAAAGGATCCACGCGGCTCTACTTTTCTCCCCTGATCTTCGAGAACATTATCCCCCTCGTCGAGTCCGCTGTCGGCAGATAAATCAATCACATCGTCATCAAAATCGGTAACATCGGCAATTTCCTGTGTGAGCAATACTGCGTCAACCTCTGCTTCGTCGTATTTCTGTGTCTCGAGTATTTCTTTTTTACTCAATGCGCCCTGCAAAAACTGGAATTGATATTTGTATTCGTCCAACGGATGTGCAGAAAGATAGAAGCCGATAATTTCTTTTTCTTTATTGAGTTTGTGCATATTTTGCCATTCCGGCGCAGGCAATAATTTTGGCTGTTCGATGGCTACTTCTTCCGCGAAATCCGCAAACAGCGAATTTTCAATTTCGTTCTTACTGTCCTGGAAACTTTGCCCATAACGCAGCAACTTTTCAATATTGGTTTTTCCTGCAGTGTCGATATCAAAATACTGGGCGCGGTGAAAAGTATCTACTTCGTCGAAAGCTCCTGCTACCACAAGACTTTCCGCAACACGTTTGTTCATCTGGGAAGACGGCACCTTTTCAAAAAAATCATAAATACTGATATAACGTCCTTTTTTACGGCCTTCCACGATCGCCTCACTCGGGCCCTCGCCTATTCCTTTAATTGCGCCAAGACCAAAGCGAATCTGTCCCTTTTCATTTACCGCAAATGCATACTGCGATTCGTTAACATCCGGACCCAGCACGTCGACGCCAATACTCTTGCAATCTTCCATGAACAGCGTGATTTGCTTTGTATTGTTGATGTTATTGGAGAGTACGCTCGCCATATATTCGGCGGGATAGTTAGCTTTGAGATAAGCAGTTTGGTAAGCGATCAGCG
The DNA here is from genome assembly GCA_002454815.1 of Flavobacteriales bacterium UBA6693. GTDB lineage: Bacteria > Bacteroidota > Bacteroidia > Flavobacteriales > Weeksellaceae > Kaistella. The sequence goes on along the minus strand of DKJL01000005.1, from coordinate 54,928 downwards.
CGTAGCACGTGGAGTGACTTTTGTTAAAAGCATACTCTGCGAAGGCCTCCCAGTCTTTCCATATTTTATTTAATTTAATCTCATCGAGGCTGTTGCTTTTGCCACCTTCGATGAATTTCGGATACATTTTATCCAAAACATCGCGCTGCTTTTTACCCATTGCCTTTCGCAGCGTGTCGGCCTCGCCTTTCGTAAAGTTGGCCAGTTTCTGAGAAAGCAACATCACCTGCTCCTGATACACGGTTATACCGTAAGTTTCCTGCAGATATTCTTTGGTTTCTTCGAGGTCATAAACGGTATCTTCGATTCCGTTTTTACGGTTGATGAAGTTCGGAATGTATTTTATCGGTCCCGGTCGGTACAGCGCATTCATCGCGATAAGATCCGCGAATTCCGTGGGTTTCAGTTCGCGCATGTATTTTTGCATACCCGGACTTTCATACTGGAATATTCCAACCGTACGACCTTCCTTGAAAAGTTGATACGTTTTTGCATCATCCAGCGGAATCGCATCGGGATCGATTTCGACGCCGTGTTTTTCTTTGATTAATTTTATTGCGTGCTTAATGATGGTTAGTGTGCGCAGTCCCAGAAAATCCATTTTCAGCAGTCCGGCGTTCTCAGCAACGGAGTTGTCAAACTGCGAAACTAAAATATCCGCATCTTTTGATGCAATAGTAATCGGAACAAGATTCGAAATATCTTCAGGCGTAATAATCACCCCGCACGCGTGGATCCCGGTGTTACGAATGCAGCCTTCCATCTTTTGTGCGGCCGACAAAACATCGTAGCGATCATCAGAAGGATCCGCCAGAATATCTTTCATTTCCTGGGCAAGCATTTGATCTTCCGGGCCCAACTTTTCAAATTTGGCAAAAGCTTTAGCGATATTCATTCCGGGCACGGCAGGGATGAGTTTTGCAATATTATTGGTTTCGGGAATCGGCACATCCAGCACGCGGCCGGCATCCTTAATGGCAGATTTCCCACCAAGTACCGAGTAGGTAATAATCTGTGCAACGTTACTTTTTCCATATTTCTCCACCACCCATTTAATTACTTTATCGCGACCTTCATCATCAAAATCGATGTCGATATCCGGCATCGAAATACGTTCTGGATTAAGAAAGCGCTCGAAAAGCAGATCATATTTAATTGGGTCCACGTTCGTAATTCCGGTACAGTACGCCACCGCCGAACCTGCAGCCGAGCCACGGCCCGGTCCTACCCAAACGCCCATTTTCCGCGCTTCGTTGCAGAAATCCTGCACGATAAGAAAATAGCCGGGATAACCGGTATTCGCAATAACTTCAAGTTCAAAATCGAGCCGCTCGCGGATTTCTTCAGTGAGTTCACCATAACGCTGCGCTGCACCTTCATAAGTGAGGTGACGCAAATAAGCATTTTCACCACGTTTGCCGCCGTCCAACTCATCTTCTGGGTGAATAAATTCTCCAGGAATCTCATATTCTGGCAAGAGAACATCACGACTCAGTGTGTAAGGTTCGAATTTCGTCAGCAATTCATCATATGCTTCGAAAGCATCGGGAAACTGACGGAAACTTTGCTTTAATTCTTCTGTGTTTTTAATGTAAAATTCCTGCGACGGCAGGCCCCGCCTTTTACCAAATCCCTTACCGACCGGTGAGGAGAGTTTCTCACCATCTTTTATACAAAACAGGATATCCTGAATATGTGCATCCGACTTCTCAGTGTAAAATGTTTCATTTTGAGCTAAAATCTTTACGTCGTACTTTTCAGCAAAACCCAATAGAACATCGTTCAGATAATCTTCTTCTACAATGCCGTGATTTTGTAACTGAACATAAAAATCATCCTGAAAAGCATTTTTCCACCAGGCAAAAATTTCTTCTCCTTTCTTTTCACCGAATTCCAAAATGGTGTTTGGAATGTCGCCGAGCGTACCGGCTGTCACGGCGATAAGATCATCTTTGTACTCAAGAATCATTTCCTTCGAAATCCTCGGCACACCGAAGTAGAAGCCATTGACATATCCAAGACTGGACAGTTTTGCTAAATTTTTGTAACCATTAAAGTTTTTTGCAAGCAGCACCATATTCGTCCGGCGGTCGGGATCGTCTTTGGTAAACTGTTTTTGCTCCGGGCGATCGGAGAGATAAAATTCACAGCCAATAATGGGAAGCAGCGGATTTTCACGCGGTGCATTTTCTTCGAAAACCTTACCAACGAGTTCCGCGTTTTGCCTTCTTTCCAAGTATGCATTGAAATTCTGTGCAATTGTTTTATTGGTTTTTTCAACATCAGCGATGAATTTGAAAGCGCCCATCATATTTCCCAGATCCACAATTCCAACCGCCGGAAAATCATTTTCCAGCGCTTTCCGTATGAGATCCTGCAAATGCGAAGAAGCCTGCAATGACGAGTAAATACTGTGGTTATGAAAATTAAAATAGCTGCCGATTTCAATATCTTCGATATTGCCGAAAGCCACTTTTTTTCTCCTTTCTTTCGACTCCGCCACCTGTCTGCGAATAATAATCGGGAACGGCGCGATCGGCTGTGGATGTTTTGTAATAAAAGTTTGCAGTTCCACAGCCTCAAGCTGAATGGTTTCCGGTGGAACGACACCGATCCGAACCATCTCGAAAAACACCTGCGCAGTCGCATTAACATCCGCTGCGGCGTTGTGAGCTTCGTCAAATTTTTCAGCGTAAAGTTTTTCGTACAACTCTTCGAGTTTCGGCGACTTATAGCGACCACTTTTACCGCCCCCAAGTTTGCAGAAATCGGTGCCCAGCTGCATAGTATCTGCATACGGAATCTCCTGTAATTGATTGGCAATCTGTTTTCGGACAAACTCAGCACCGACAATATTGTAATCGAAAATAATGTTGTGCCCTACAACGACTCTCGCTTTCTGTAAAGCATTCTTAAATTCCGACAGGACCTGGTCCAGCGGCATTCCTTCATCATGCGCCATTTTGGTCGAAATCCCGTGTATTCGCTGAGAGGAAAATGGAATATCGTAGCCTTCCGGTTTGATGATATAATCTTCATTTTCAAGCAGGGTACCGTCCTTATCGTGCAGCTGCCAGGCGATCTGGACCATCCGCGGCCAGTTGTCCGAATCGGTGATGGGCGCATTAAAGTTTTTAGGTAAACCGGTGGTTTCTGTGTCAAATATCAAGTACATCAGTCTGCGAAAATTTTGGTAAAATTACTTTAAATATACTGCAAAAAAAAGTGTGCAGCGTGACGAAATTCTTTCTTTTTCGTATATAATTGAACCTAATGCCACCTTGATCGCTCGGAACTTCAAACAAAATTTTTATCTTTGTTAGCTATGGAAATGATTAAAAAAACGAAAGTTTCTGAAGAGTTGCTGATGAAAGCGTTTCGGCATATGATGATGGCGAAAGCTACCGCCGATATTTACGAAGAAAACCGAAACATTACAAAGTACGTCCACTCCACGTCGCGCGGACATGAAGCCATACAGCTGGCCACCGCTTATCAGCTAACATCCGACGACTGGGTGTCCCCTTATTATCGGGACGAAAGTCTGCTTTTAGGAATGGGCTTTGAGCCTTATCAACTCATGTTGCAGCTGCTTGCAAAAGCGGACGATCCTTTTTCCGGCGGCCGTTCTTACTACTCTCATCCGTCGAGTACGGCAGAACATTTGCCAAAAATCATTCACCAAAGCTCTGCGACAGGAATGCAGGCCATCCCGACCACCGGTGTTGCCCAGGGCATTAAATATATTCAGGAATTTAATCTCCGCTCCTACTCGCAAAATCCTGTGGTGATCTGCAGTTTAGGAGATAATTCAGTTACCGAAGGCGAAGTTTCCGAAGCATTTCAATTTGCAGCTTTGCATCAGCTTCCGATCATTTTTCTTGTGCAGGATAATGAATGGGGAATTTCGGTCACCAAGGAAGAAGCGCGCACCTCTGACGCTTATGATTTTGCTGCAGGTTTTGTCGGTCTGAATCGTATGAGAGTAGATGGCACCGACTTCCAGGCAAGTTATAACGCGATGAAAGAAGCCGTGGAATTTGTGCGAAACGAGCGGAAACCGATGCTTGTTTGTGCCAGCACCGTCCTTATCGGCCATCATACGTCCGGCGTTCGCCGTGAATTTTATCGTGACGAAGAAGACCTCGCCAAACATCGATCAAAAGATCCGGGCATCATTTTGCGCAACCAACTTTTGAAGCAGGGAATTGACGAAGAACGTCTGAGACAAATCGAGAAAAAAGCACGTTTGGAAGTAGAACAGGACTTTAAAAGAGCAATTGCTGCCGAAGATCCGAAACCGCAATCGGTCACTGATCATGTGTTTGCACCAACTCCCATCCTTGAAGAAACCGGCCGGCGCGAATCTGAAAACAAAGAAAAAATTGTCATGGTGGACGCTGCCATTCACGCCATTCAGGAATTAATGTGGAAACATCCGGAAGCACTTCTTTACGGGCAGGACGTAGGCGAGAGAATCGGCGGTGTTTTCCGCGAGACGGTAACACTGGGTAAAAAATTCGGCAATAAGAGAGTATTTAATACTGCAATTCAGGAGGCTTATATCATCGGCTCAACGGTCGGAATGAGCGCTGTGGGTTTGAAACCAATTGTTGAAGTTCAGTTTGCCGACTATATTTATCCGGGCATCAATCAGTTAATTACCGAAATTTCGAAATCCTGTTATCTCAGCGGCGGTAAGTTTCCGGTTAGCAGCATTATCCGGGTCCCCATTGGCGCTTATGGCGGTGGAGGACCTTATCACAGCGGAAGCGTTGAAAGTATTCTAGCCAATATTAAAGGAATCAAAATCGCATACCCGAGCAATGCTGCGGATTTCAAAGGATTACTGAAAGCTGCCTATTACGATCCGAATCCGGTCGTAATGTTAGAGCATAAAGGTCTGTACTGGAGCAAAGTACCGGGCACCGAAGAAGCAAAAACCATCGAACCGGCCGAAGATTATGTGTTACCGTTTGGTAAAGGAAATATTATTTTAGCTGCGGACTCCGATGAAGCAGAACAAGGCCGTACGATGCTCGTTGTTACTTATGGCATGGGCGTTTACTGGGCACTGGAAGCTGCAAAAAATTACTCCGGAAGGATAGAAATTGTTGATTTACGAACATTGATTCCTTTGGATGAAAAACTTGTTTTTGAACGTGTCAAGGTTCACGGGAAATGTTTGGTACTCACTGAAGAACAGTTGAATAATTCATTCGCAGAAGCTTTTGCGCACCGCATTACTAAAAATTGTTTCCGGCATCTTGATGCACCGGTAGAAGCAATGGGTGCACTCGATTTGCCGGCGGTGCCGATTAACGTAGTTTTGGAACAGGAGATGTTGCCAACCGCCGCTAAAGTCGCGCAAAGGATGCAGGATCTTTTAAATAATTAAAATTATCCCCACCAGAAGGCGGTAGCAATGATGATGTATAGACCGATAAGCGCAACGCCTTCCAGCCAAATGCTTTCACCGTCAAAAACAATAAATGCACTTACCAAAACGGCAAGCGCGAGAGCGGCCAGCAGTAATGGACTGAGCACAAAAGACAAAATCGCGCCCCCGAGGAAAAAAGACAAAAGGATTAACAAAGGATAAACGACCAGCGCAATTTGTAACGAAGAGTTCATAATGACGCTCACAGCATAGTCGGCTTTATTTTTTAGTGCCAGTTGGATTCCGACTAAGTTTTCAATAGCGTTGCCGGCGAGTGCCACGATGATCAGCCCGGCAAAAACATCATTAATTCCCAACGTGTCCATTGCGGGCGTAAGAGCCTGGACGAACCAATCGGACACGAAGGCAGCAGCGACTCCGGAAGCGGCCAGAATTCCCAATGTGACTGTCATGGACCAGGAAACACCTTCCTCCTCTTGCTCCTTGCTCGGCACGACGCTTTTATCTCCTTTTATAGAAAAGGTTAGGTAAGCGCTGAACACCAACAAAAGTACGACGGCTACGATGACATCGAGCGTGTCAAGGTTTGGCTCAGCCGGAGTGTGCAGATAAAAAGCTAGCGAGGGAACTGCCATCGCAGCAAAAGCAAGAATCATGAGTACGGCGTTCATTTTGGGCGCTTCAGAATGAAAATATTGTCGACCGTTTTTTAGGCCGCCGAAAAGAATGGCCATACCGAAAACAAAGACTGAATTTCCCAATATTGAACCTACCAAGGCCGCTTTCACCACAGTGTCCAATCCCGCCCGCAGCGCGAAAATACAGACAAAAAGTTCCGGCAAATTTCCCAGTGCAGATTGCAGTACTCCGGTTGCCGCCGGCCCCATTTTGTTTCCTAGCTGTTCGGTGGCCTGCCCTACAATCATCGCTACAAGCACCAGTGCAGCAGCTGCCACCACAAAAAGCGCAACCGAATTAAATCCGGCAAAAGTTCCATAGCCGGCTATCGCTGTAATAATTGCGGCAGCAAGTATTAAAATCTTATCTCTTTTCTGCATCCTCTCTCTTTATTAATTTAGAAGTTGGCGGCGACGGATTTTTTATGTGTTTTATAAACAAAAAAAAGACACAACATTCAGACCATCATCACAACGAAATCACTTCAAAATATTCCGTGGGTAACGGCGGAATCAGTATTTTTGCCAAAACTTCGTTTACATGACGACAGATATTGAGGAAAAAATCAACGCATTACGCGCCGAACTGCACCAGCACAATTTTAATTATTACGTACAGGACACTCCTACGATTTCGGATTATGAATTCGATCAAAAACTGGAAGCGCTGCAAGCACTTGAAAAAAAACACCCGGAGTTTTATGACGAAAATTCTCCTACACTGCGTGTAGGCGGCGAAGTCACCAAAAATTTTCCGACAGTGCAGCATCAGTTTCGGATGTACTCTCTGGATAATTCTTATGACTTTAATGATCTTGAGGATTGGGAACGGCGGATCGTAAAAGCTATTCCAGAACCTGTTCAGTTTGTCGCTGAACTGAAATATGACGGTGCTTCTATTTCCATTCTTTATGAAAATGGCAGGCTGGTGCAGGCGGTAACGCGTGGCGACGGTTTTCGGGGCGACGAAATAACGGCAAATGTAAAAACAGTTTCAGATATTCCTTTACGCCTCAACGGTGAAGTGCCAGCCCGTTTTTTTATGCGCGGCGAAATATTTTTAAGCCGCAAAAATTTTGACAAAATTAATTCCCGCCGCAGCGAAGAAGGTCTGGATTTATTTATGAATCCCCGAAATACTGCCTCTGGAAGTCTAAAAATGCAGGATTCCGCTGAAGTTCGGAAGCGTGGGTTATCTGCTGTTCTGTACCAGTTTATAGCGCAAGAAAGTCCGCTGCCAACGCACTGGGAATTATTGAAGGAAGCAAAACAGTGGGGTTTCAAAGTGAGTCAACACGCGCAGCTCTGCGAAAACCTGGATGAAATAAAATCCTATATTTTGTATTGGGAAGAACACCGACACCAACTTCCGTTCGAAATCGATGGTATTGTACTCAAGGTCAATTCCTTACAACAACAGGCACAACTAGGTTATACGGCGAAGTCTCCGCGTTGGGCAATGGCATATAAATTTAAGGCCGAAAAAGTTGAAACGCAACTGGAACAGGTCACTTATCAAGTGGGCCGAACTGGCGCGATAACTCCCGTTGCCAATTTAAAGCCTGTTTTACTTGCCGGAACAGTCGTAAAGCGCGCGAGCCTGCACAACGAAGATATCATCAAAAAACTTGGCTTGCATGAACAGGATTATGTATTTGTGGAAAAAGGCGGAGAAATCATCCCCAAAATCGTGGGCGTTAACCTGGAAAAAAGATCTGCTGACAGCGAAGAAGTACAATATATTTCTTCGTGTCCAGAATGCGGTACAACTCTGGTTCGCATCGAGGATCAGGCAATTCATTTTTGCCCCAATGACCTTCACTGCCCGCCGCAGGTAATAGGACGGATGATTCATTTTGTTTCGCGCAAAGCGCTAAATATAGAAAATCTTGGCAGCGAAACCATTGAACAGCTTTATCGCGAAAAACTTGTTGAAAACCCCGCGGATTTCTATACTTTGACCAAACAACAATTACTTCCACTGGAAAGGATGGCCGAGCGTTCGGCCCAAAAGATTCTGGACGGCATCGAAAGTTCTAAAAAGGCACCATACGAAAAAGTTCTTTTTGGATTAGGCATTAAACATGTCGGCGAAACCGTAGCGAAAAAACTGGCGAAGAATTTTTCCTCAGTGGATTTACTCATGCATGCAACCCTAGAGGAGCTGGTTCAGGTAGAAGACATCGGCGTAAAAATCGCAGAGAGCATCGTCTTGTTTTTTGCCGATCCGGAAAACGAATTAATAGTTGAAAGACTGCGCTCTTACGGTGTTCAGCTCGAGCAGGGTGAATCTTCATTTAAACCGACGAGCCATGTATTAGAAAGTAAAACTTTTTTGTTCACCGGAAAACTGTCGCTTTTTACACGCGAGCAGGCCGAAGAAATGGTAGAGCAAAATGGCGGACGTAATATTTCGGCGGTTTCTAAAAACTTAAATTATCTCGTGGTGGGAGAAAAAGCCGGCAGCAAACTGAAAAAAGCTCAGGCAATCGGATCAATTACAATTCTGGACGAGCAACAATTTCTCGACCTTATTCATGCGCCGGAAAAAGTTTAAATACGATCAGGCTTTTTTATGAAGATAGCGCGACAGTTTGATGCCAAGATCGGTCCAGATAATTCGCGGATTTCCATTGCGTTCGAGATGATAATCGGCTTCGGAAAGTTCGTTTAAGATTGCTTCGATATTGGCGCCGTTGATGTAGCTGGAAAAGGTTTCCCATTTGAAGCCATCGCGGGTAATTTTATTATAAACTAAAGTTTCACCTGCGTAATTTTGCAGCAGAGCAAGGCGGAACATCTCGGAACAATACGCCACAAAACTCAACTGTTTTTCTTTGTTCCAAGCCGCAATCTGCCGCGCCCATAAGACGATGTTTTTTAGGAATTCCGGTTTCTTTTTAACCATAAACGCCTCGCGGACCCAAAGGATAAACAGTTCCTCACTGTCACCATTCAGCGTCTCGAACTGCAGCAACTGCATCGCCGTATTCCAGTTTCCCTGCGCCCGGAAAAGGATTGAATTAAAATCAGTCGCCCTGTCTCTGGTTTTCTCCTGCAGTGCGGCCAGCATTTCTTCATTGTTCAGGCGAGGTACTTCCACCAGTTGAGTTCTCGACAGAATGGTTTCCAACATCGACGAAGCATCGTCGGCGGTGAGAATAATGTAGGTGTTTTTCGGCGGTTCTTCCAGAAATTTCAGGAATTTATTTGCGGCCTCAGCATTCATCTTGTCCGCATGCCACACAATTAAAATCTTGCTGCCGCCCTCAAAACTTTTGAGTGAAAACTTCTTGTTGATTTCATCGATTTCGTCAGCGTATATCGTCAGCTGTTTATTTTCCGACTCAAGTCTTACGTTCCAGTCTTCGCTGTTTGAGTACGGATTTGCCAGCATCATTTCACGGAACTGGTCGAAAAATGGAGCCGTAAGTCCGCTTCGGTTGGATTTATAAACGGGGAAAGTGATGTGCAAATCAAGATGGTTGAGGCTGCCAACTTTGGATCGCGCCAATTCGTTCTCGCGGCTCAGCAACTCCTGTGCGAACGCGAGCGCCAACGCAAAAGTGCCATAACCATCCTTGCCCAGAAAAAGCTGCGCATGCCCTACCCGACGGTCTTCTACGCTATTTTTGAGTAAACTTTTCAAATGGGTTTGCCCCACGATCTTATCCCAGTCCATAGCGGCAAAGATAAATCAATTTAATGGCAAAATTAAATCGCATTAATTTCCTTTTTCGGGCTCGATAACAAGGTTTCAATTCAGAGTAAGACCGTTTGTAATGGTGATAATTGGCTTAACAAACTTTAACCAAACTTCCTTTCACAGTTCAGGATTATTTAGGATATTTGCGCATTATTTTTAAAAATAAAGAATGAAAAAATTTTTTGTCTTACCGATCGTGGCAGCCGGTTATTTGCTGAATGCACAATCGATTGGTAATTCTCCCTATGCTGCCTTCGGAATCGGCGATGTGAAGTACGATAACACGACAGACATCAGTGCGATGGGCGGAATTTCAACGGCTTACATTTCGGATTTTACCAACAGTTTCAACTTTGGAAATCCGGCGGCGAATATCAACCTCACTCTTACCACACTGAAATTCGAAGGGACCAATGAAAATAATTTTTTCAAATCGGATTATGATAATTCGAGCGCTACCAAACATTCCACTTATCTTTCTAATCTGTCGATCGCTTTTCCAATTTCCAGTAAAATGAAATTTGGTTTGGGTTACCAGCCGTACAGTTCCAAGAAATATTCCATCGGTTCCGCAGAAGAAACGGCATCAGGCACCAAGGCGAGTCTTTTCCGTGGCGAAGGCACACTCAATACCGTGCAGGCGGCATTGTCTTATCAACTGACTCCGCAGTTTGGATTGGGTGTTCGAAGTAATTTGTACTTCGGAAATCTATATGACATCAATGAAGTTACTGTGGCGGATGCTGAGCTGGTAAATGGTTATGAAACAAAAAACACGATAAACACGTTCAATTTTACAGTCGGCGGTATTTATCAGAAGAAGTTTGCGTCGGATAAGAAACTTACGCTCGGAGCCACTTACTCGTTTGGAAGTACGGGTAAAATGGAAACACAATATACCAACAGTACCTATTATTATACGTCTGGCGAAACAAAAAATAACATCAGTGTTATCGACGAACAATACAGCGAAGATAATAATCTGATTCCAACCGAATTCTCATTCGGTGCCGGTTTCGGAAAGGAAGCAAAGTGGTTTTTAGGATCGCAGCTGGATTACCGCAAAGGCGAAACTATTCAGTTTTTGGGCAAACCTTTTGTCAACCAAGATGCTTATAAAGTTTCTGCCGGTGGCTGGTATTTGCCGAATTATAATAATTTTAGAAATTACTTTTCGCGGGTTACTTACCGGTATGGCGCATACTACGAAAAAGGGAATCTTTCCTTTAACGGAACGAACGTCAACAGTTTTGCAATCACCGGCGGTGTCAGTTTACCGTTCGAAAACCGTAGCGCCAGCCGCATGAGCGGTATCGACGTCGGCGTGGAACTCGGCCAGCGCGGAACGCTTAAAAATAACCTGGTCAAGCAAAATTTTGTTAACCTAAAAATCGGTATTAACTTTGCCGATAAGTGGTTCAATAAACGTCTTTATGATTAATAAATGACTGAAAGAATTGAAATAAAACGTAAAAATATAGCCGCCGTTCTGGGATGTGCTATATTTTTTGCTTTAATTTCATGTGAAGAAGATTTGGCAGAGATCAATAAAAACAGAAATACCAATTTCCCTTCGCAGATTATTCACAACGCCGACATCCTGCAGCGCGACTCCGGGATGATAAAACTACGTGCGACGGCACCGTTAATCGAGAAGTTTGAATATATTGATTCTCCTTACATCGTCGCCCGGAAAGGAATTAACATTCTTTTTTATGATAAAAAAAAGCCCGACGTTCCCGGCAAAATAACGGCAAAGTATGCAAAGTTCAATGAACTGAAAAAATTCTACGAAGCAAAAGGAAACGTAAGAATTGTAAGCAATGAGAATCAAATGTTCGCGATGCAGTCAGTGTACTGGGATCAGGCCAAACGATTAATTTATACGTCCGACACTGTTTACGTAACCGACAAAGACGGCTCTACCCTGGTCGGCGCCAACGGAATGCGCGCGAAGGATGACTTCTCCGAATATACTTTTTTCAATAATTCAGGCGATATCAACGCGGAGAAAATCCCCGAAAAGGGTCGCTGAGTCTAAATAAATTTAGGTTTAACAAACAGTAAAAAAATGAAGATGACGGCGCTTGGACTCATGTCGGGCACGAGTTTGGACGGACTCGACCTTTGTTTGGCGGATTTTACTAAAAATGGTGACGGCTGGAAGTTTGAAATTCTCGAAGCTGAGACTATCGAATATTCCGCGAGTTGGCTAGGCCGTCTGCAAAATGCAGCAAATCTTTCTGCCGGCGATCTTTATGGTTTAAATTCCGATTACGGTTTTTACCTTGGAGAAAAAGCGCTAGAATTTCTCACTAAATATCCGCAACATCATGCGGATCTAATCGCTTCGCACGGTCACACGGTTTTGCATCAGCCGCACCGCAAATTTACTGTGCAGATCGGCGACGGGCGTGCTGTCAAAATATCGACGGGACTTCCTGTAATTTACGACTTCCGAAGCCAGGATGTTTTGCTCGGCGGAAACGGGGCGCCGTTGGTGCCTGTCGGCGACGAATTGCTCTTCTCACAGTACGATGCATGCCTGAATCTCGGTGGATTTTCGAACATTTCCTATAAAGAGAACGGTAGAAGAATTGCATTTGACATTTGCCCTGTTAACACAGTGTTAAATCATTTTGCTAAATTGTTAGGCAAGAATTATGATAGAAACGGTGAATTCGCGGCTAAGGGAACGATTATTCCCGAACGCCTACAGCAGCTTGATCAGTTGCCGTTTTATAAAAAACAGCCACCAAAATCGCTGGGCATCGAATGGGTGAACGAATGTATTTTGCCTTTATTAAATGACTGTGAACCAAAAGATGCGCTGGCAACTTTGACTGAACACGCGGCGTCGGAAATTGCGGTAACACTCAGTACGATCGGAGCGAAAAGCGTACTTTGTACCGGCGGCGGCGCTTATAACATCAAACTTCTTCACCGCATACAGGAATTGACGAAAACGATAATTGTAGTGCCGGATTCACAGATCGTTGAATTTAAAGAAGCACTGATTTTCGCCTTTATGGGCGTGCTGAAAATCAACAATGAAATTAATGTATTATCGTCCGCAACGGGCAGCAGCTATGATCATTCCACGGGGATTGTAGTTTAAATTAAAAATGAAATTATGCAGATAGAGATAAGAAATTTGGCCATCGGCGATTACGATGAACTTCGGGAGACGATGTTGAAAGCGTATCCGGCAATGTCGGAAAGCATTTGGTCCAAAAAAAGTATACAGAAACTCATTAAGATTTTTCCGGACGGCCAGATTTGTATTACGGTAGACGACCGTATTGCAGCGGTTTGTCTTTCGTTAAAAGTGCAGTACGAGTTGTATGGCGACGACCATACCTACAAAGAAATCACCGGAAATTACACCTTTAACACCCATTCTGAAACCGGAAATGTTTTGTACGGAATTGAAGTATTTGTAGATCCTGAGTTTCGGGAATTGCGCCTCGCCCGAAGGTTATACGACGCCCGGAAAGAACTTTGCGAGAAACTGAATTTAAAATCAATTATCGTCGGTGGGCGTATACCGAATTATCATTTGTACAGCGCAGATCTTTCGCCGCGACAGTATATACAACAGGTTCGTAAAAAGGAAATCTATGATCCCGTTCTCAGTTTTCAGCTCGCCAACAACTTTTTGCCGGTTCGCGTTTTGAAGAATTATTTGCCCGAAGATCTGGACTCTCAGGAAAATGCCGTTTTACTGCAGTGGAACAATATTTATTACAGCAAAAAGCCCAACACCATGCAGGATTCAGTGATCCGTTTGGGATTGGTACAGTGGCAGATGCGGCATTTTAAGGATATAGAAGCATTTTACGAGCAGGTCGAATTTTTCGTAAATGTGATGGCAGATTACAAATCAGATTTCGTCATGTTTCCGGAGTTTTTCAATACACCGCTGCTCGCACCGTTTAATCATTTAAGTGAGCGCGACAGTATGTTTAAACTTGCCGAGCTTACCGAAGAAATTAAAAATAAACTCTCACAGTTGGCCATCGGATATAATATAAATATCATTGGCGGCAGTATGCCTTTTGTGGAAAATGATGAGCTGTACAACATCAGTTATCTTCTTCACCGCGACGGGAAAATTGATGAACACCGCAAAGTTCATATCACGCCGAATGAGAAAAAATATTACGGCATGAAGGGCGGAAACGAAATTAAAGTAATCGATACGGATTGCGGAAAAGTAGGACTCGTGATTTGCTACGATGTAGAATTCCCGGAGTTACCGCGACTTTTGGCCGATCAGGGAATGAAGATTTTATTTGTTCCTTATCTCACCGATACACAGAATGCCTATATGCGCGTACGGAATTGTGCTTCTGCGCGGGCCATCGAAAACGAATGTTATGTCGCCATTGCCGGCTGCGTGGGCAACCTGCCGGGCGTCAATAATATGGATATTCAGTATGGGCAGGCTGCCGTTTTTACGCCGTCGGATTTTGCTTTCCCTTCGAATGCCATAAAAGGAGAAGCGACGCCAAACACGGAAACCACCTTGATTATCGATGTCGATTTAAATCTGCTCAAAGAACTTCATCATTACGGCGCCGTGCGCACGATGAGTGACCGCCGGAAAGATCTTTATGATACGATTTCTCACCGCTCCGAGGCAGAACCGGAGTAACGAAAATCCCGAAACTGTGAAAGTTTCGGGATTTTTTTTAAAAAAATTTATTAAAGTTTGAACTCCAGTTTAACGTTAAAAAACCTTCCGGTCAAGCGCACCGGTACGGGATAATTGTAACCGGAACTCACATCGTTTACCCACTGATTTGCGACGGTATTGCTGATATTAAACGCGTTGAAAATCTGAACGCCTAACGTGAGCTCATTAAAATTACTCCAAAAACCGGAAGAAACATTATTGTCTTTTTGGTCGATAAAAACTTTAGACAGACCAATATCAACTCTTTTGTACGAAGGCAATGTCCGCTGATACTGATACGGAGCCTGGAAATCAGGTCGTCCGTCAGCGTCCAAAGAGATCGGCGTACCGGAGGGCAAACCACTGGCGTAAACCAAAGTTAAATTCACACGCATTGACGGAAACTTAGGCATATAGTCTTGGTAAAACATCGAAAAGCGGAATCGCGGATCCGTCGGCCTCGGGATGGCACCTTGTCCTTCAATATTTTCAAAAACTCTGGCGTAGCTGGCAGAAACCCAGGAATCCACGCCCGGCACAAATTCTCCAAACAGCCGTGTATCAATCCCGTACGCATAACCTTCCGCGTTGTTTTCGCCGGAATAGCGTATTCTTACATTATCGAGATAATACGGAACCAAATAATCCAGCTTCTTATAATATAGTTCGGTCGTTAATTTAAAAGGTCGCTCCACCATTTTAAATTCGAAATCATTTGCCAAAATAAGCTGCATGGAACGCTGCGATTTTATATTTGAATTAAAGGTGCCGTCCACATCTTTAATTTCTTTGTAAAACGGTGCCTGATAATAAACGCCCCCGGAAAGCTTAAAGAGCATATCCAACTCCCAGTCTGGTTTAATGGCAAACTGTGCGCGCGGCGAAATAATCGTTTCGTCGTTAAAATCCCAGTGTGCAGCGCGGATTCCGGCATTCACGAAAATCCTGTTTGCTCCCCAGTAAAACTTTTTCGAGTACTGTGCGTAAGCAGAAACACGCGTAGGCTGAATATGATTGGCGCCAGAAATATGGTAACGTAAGCGGAGTTGCGAAGGATCAAGCGCACCGGGCAATGTGTAATCACGCGGCGTACTGTAACCCAGCGAATCCACCAGTTGCCATTCATTCGTAAGATCTTTCAAATTCTCTTTTTCAAATTTTACGCCGGCTTCAAAATCTGTATTAATATCGGGCGAAAACTTTGCTTTAAACTGACTTCCGTACGTTTTTACCATTAAATCATTTCGCGCGTGATCGATTTGTCCCCCGATATCATATGAGGTAATCGGCGCTCCTGTAAGCGGATCAAAAGTTTCCAGCTGGTACGCAGATGCAATGGAATAATACTCGCGCTCGCGGTTTTGGTAAGCAAAATTATCGAGCGAAAGCTGCCATCTTTTATTCGGCTTAAAGTTTACCGACGCCGTGCCCATCATGCTTTTGTACTGATCATCTTCGGTGCCGTTATAAAAAACGCTGAGTTTAAGTGGCCTTTGCAAAGAGCCAAAATCGACTTCTTTCACCTTAGCAATCATTTCGTAGGTGTTCTTGCTCCAATAACCGATAAAGGAAACGTCCCACTTATCATTAAATTTATAATTAATGTACGTTTGAATATCCGCATATTGTGGATTAAAATCCGTGTCTTCGTTTAATGTATTCAGCACCAAATCCGTATTTCGATAGCGGCCGGAAATTAAAGCCGAAAGTTTTTTATTTTTTGACGCAAAACCGGTGGAAAGCCGGCCTCCAATTAAACTCGCCTCGCCGGACAGTTCGAACTTGGTGGGCTGCCGGTAATAGATATTGAGCGAGGAAGACATTTTATCACCATATTTTGCTTCGAAGCCACCGGCAGAAAAATTGATCGACTGCACCATGTCGGGATTAATGATGCTGAGTCCTTCCTGCAGCGAATTTCGGATCAAAAACGGACGGTAAATTTCGATATCGTTGATGTAGATCAGGTTCTCGTCATAATTGCCGCCGCGCACCATATATTGCGAAGAAAGTTCTGTGTTTGAGTTTACTGATGGTAAAGTTTTCAGAAGCCCTTCCACGCCTCCCGACATCGAGGCTACCTGTTGCGCTTCTTTGGCAGAAATTTCGATTGAGGTTAAATCGGTTATTTTCGGCTTTCCTTTTTTCTGAAAAACAACTTCCTGAATTTGCGTTTCGCGGGCTGAGCGCACCAGCAGAACATTTACATTCTGTGTTTTTGGACTGGCGGAAACCATTTTCGAGAACGTCTCAAACTCGTCTTTTCGCACCAATAAGCGGGACTCTCCCAGCGCAACCGGAACTACCAGTACACCAGCTTCGTTGGTGACGAGAATTTGGTTGTTGTATTCTACGCGGGCGCTGCTCACGGGCTGCCCCTGAGCATCAAGTACTTTCAGGTTAATTTGTGAATAAGCAAGCACCGGAAACGCGGACAGCAGAAAGAAGATTTTTTTCAAGACGGAAAAATTTAAGTTTTGAAAGATAGAAAAAACTAAAGAATTGCTTCTCTTACCCGCGTTAATTTTTGCAGCAGATCTTCCAGTTTGTCCAGCTGAAGCATATTAGCGCCATCGGAAAGTGCACAGCTGGGATCCGGATGAGTTTCTATAAAAAGTCCGTCCGCGCCGACGGCGATGCCGGCTTTGGCGATGGTCTCAATTAAATCCGGTCTTCCACCTGTAACGCCGGAACTTTGATTAGGTTGCTGTAAAGAATGCGTAACGTCGAGGATTACCGGCGCATAATTTCTCATGGTGGGAATTCCGCGGTAGTCTACGACCAGATCCGTATATCCGAAAGAATTACCGCGCTCGATGATTGCGGTTTTTTGGTTGCCTGAGTCTGTCACTTTCTGCACCGCAAACTGCATCGATTCGGGTGAAAGAAACTGCCCTTTTTTCAAACTTACACATTTCCCCGTTTTTGCCGCGGCGATGAGCAAATCGGTCTGCCGCACGAGAAAAGCGGGTATCTGTAAAACATCAACGTAGTTGGCGGCCAACGCTGCGTGGTCGTTCTCGTGAATATCAGTGGTCGTGGGGATGTTGAAGGTTTCTCCCACTTTTTTGAGAATTTCCAGCGACTTTTCTTCGCCGATGGTTGTAAAAGAATCGACGCGGCTGCGGTTGGCTTTTTTAAAACTGCCTTTGAAGATGTACGGAATTTTATATTTATCGGTGATCGAAATTACTTTTTCCGCGATTCTCAACGCCATATCCTCACCTTCGATGATACAGGGACCTGCGATTAAAAAAAAGTTTTTGGAGTCTTTATGTTGGATGTTGTCGAGATACTGTATCATTTTATTTGCAAATTATTTATTATTAAATGACGTTTAATTCAACAAAAATAAGCATTTAATCCGGTCATTTCTGATAAGCTCTCAGGCCGCTCGTGTTGTACATCTTGATTAAACCTGTAACTTTTGCCTACTAACAATCCTATTTTTATTTTATAAATACCTCGGATTACTTTTAAAATTAAATTAAAAAAGAGCAATAAATCCTGCTCTTTTTTAATACCGTTTGCCGTTTTACTGCGTGGCTTTAATGATTGCCGACGTAATCTGGTTTTCTTTTTCTTTAGCGTAAGTAGAATCGTACGGCTTCATGACGTCAAAAAGGTAAGTATAAAAAGGCGTGATCTTCTGTACCTGCTCCGCCTGGCGGTACGCTTTCTCTTTACCCATTGTCTGCAGATCTGCGATAAAAACATTAAATTTCTTATCAATCGGTTCCAGGGCTTTAACCAAATATTCGTAGCCTTTTTTCTCTTTTCCGACTTTATCGTAAGCATCGGAAACCGCTCCCACAACCAACGAATATTCCATCGGTTTGGTGCGCATTTGTCTGCCGGCAAAACGCTGCTCCTGTGGCGACAGACTGAGATAATAATCATATTCTTCGAAGATTCCTTTCTTGAGTTCCTCCGCCAGCTGCAATCCTTTCTGTTCCTGGCCGGCGACGATATAGCCGTAGACCATCGAACTCAGCGAACGTGGATCGTTGTACTTTTTAACGGGTATTTCTCTGGAAGCCAGGTCCAGCATCTCGACGGCTTTTTGTTTTTGACCGGAAAGCGCCAGGGCTTCAGCTGCGCGACTCGCGGAACTGCGGTAACTCACAATGTTCTGTGTGCTCGTCTCGTCGTAATGTACGTTAAGGTTTTTAAAATTTCCCCATTTGTAATTTTTTACAATTCGGTACAGATCTTCTGCATCAACGCGACCGGTTTCTCCGTCCTGACGTTCTTCTGTTTTGATTGGAACTAAACGGTAACTAAAGCCGTCGAACTGCAAATAATCAGTCAAATAGAAGAGATTTTCCGGATCGTAAACGCCGCCGGAAGAGAAATTGATCGGTCGGTTCCAATCGAAATGAGCAAGAATATCCAGCAGAATCAAATTATTTTTAAACATACTGCTGCCTTTGTAGGAAATAGCGATTTTGTCCACCGCCAGCGCTGCATCTGCTCTTTTGATTATTCCGGATTTTACTGCATTCTCTTTATTCACGGGCAAGATGAAATTGGAAACCGGCAGGAAATTAAACTTTTCATATTTCGCGTCGCCAAAGATCATTTTTAATATTTCATCTTTTTCCTCCGATTTAATTTTAAGAAAATTCACAGCTTCCTTCATCGTCATCGAATCCTGAACCAGAAATTTTCTGAAATCTGCGAAGGCAGTGTCTGGTGCGCCCTGGTCTTTAAGATTGGCAAAAATATTGGTCCAGTCTTTTGGCGTCATCAGATAAATCTGGTCGTTGCTGCCGTCGCGATAATCCTCGTGCTTCAGGATCGAAGGCACTGGCATCGCATTATAAGTGCGGCGTTTGACCTGATCAATATTCCAGGGCGTGGACAATAATGTAAAATTAACCACTTTCACATCGTCGCGCATGCCGTTCGTTTCCTGCATTCCCCACACGGGATACGTGTCGTTGTCTCCGTACACAAAAAGGATGTCATTTTTCGGCAGAGATTTCAAAGTAGAATACGCATAATCGTATGCCGCGTAATGCTCGCTGCGGTCGTGCGGATTGTAATTCTGGAATCCCATCATCAGTGGAATTCCAAGAAGAATGACTCCGGCACCAATTCCCACCGCGCTGGATTTTACTCTTTGCTGTAGATACCAAAGGATGGCGCCCGCACCTAAACCGATCCAGATGGCGAACGCGTAAAAAGAACCGACCATGGCGTAATCACGTTCGCGCACTTCAAAAGGCTTCACACCGGTGTAGAAAATAATTCCTACGCTGGTAATAATAAACAATGAAAGTATGGCATAAAAACGTCCGAAATCGCGGTTGAGCTGAAAGAAAAATCCTATAATGCCTAATAATAACGGCAGGAAAAAGAATTTTACCGTACTGGCATTCTGAAACTTAGCCGGCATTTTCGATTGATCGCCGTACAAAGCATTATCTAGAAACGGAATACCCGAAATCCAATTTCCGCGGTTATTTTCCATATTGCCTTCCAAATCATTTTGGCGACCGACGAAATTCCACATTAGATAACGGACAAAATAATACCCGTTCTGGAAAGTAAAGAAATAATCCAGATTCTGCATCAGCGAAGGCCGCTGCACATTAATGAGATTGTAGGGTTTTACCTGAAGATAATCAGCTGCCTTAATAGTGCCGTCTTCGAATTTGCTTCGCAGATCATCAAAAATTTGTTTGGCTTCCGGACTTTCGGCAACATCTTCGTTATTATAATTAAAAGAAAAATCCGGCGCGCCGTACATCGAAATGTAGTTTTCCATCACCGATTTATCTTCGTTGAACATTCGGGGCAAAATACTCACATGTTCCGGACTGAAAACATAATTAAACCGTTCTCCTACTTTTCTGTATGTTCCGGCTTTGTCGTCTTTTTCGTAAACGTCGCCTTTTTTCTGTGTTTTATAACTACCGTCTTCATTCCGTTGGATTCCGTTTGCATCAAGATAGGCGGTATAATTTTGGCCGTAGGCAGTTGGCCAGTCACCATATTGCTCGCGGTTGTAATAGTCGAGCATGCCGATGGCATTGTCGGGATTATTAAGATTCATGGGAGGATTGGCTGTTGCCCGGATCGGAATCACCATCCAGCAGGAAAAACCGATCATCATATAAATCACCGATAGCATGATGGTTTGATACACCTTTTTTGTGCTCCGTCGAGCGTATTTTAAGCCATAATAAAACAGAGCAATCAGGAGGATAAATGCGAGGATCGTCCCGGAATGGAATGGGAGGCCAAGTCCGTTTACTGCAAAAATTTCCAGACGTCCGAATAATGTCATGATCAGTGGAAAGATGCCTTTAAAGACAATGGCCAGAATGCCCAGCGTCACCAGATTAGCCCAAAGGAAAGACTTCCAGGTGAATTCATAATTTCTGCTGTAATAAATGAAACAGACAGCAGGAATTGCAAGCATGCACATCATGTGAACCCCGATGGAAAGACCGGTTATAAAGAATATTAAAATAATCCAGCGTTCATTGTCAACTTCGTGATATTCGTTTTCCCATTTGGTGATCAACCATACCAACATCGCAATAAACATTGAAGCCATGGAATACACTTCTCCTTCTACGGCAGAAAACCAAAAGGTGTCCGAAAAAGTAAACGCAAGCGAGCCGATGACACCGGCAAATAAAATTGATATCTCTTCGCGGCGCGTAACTTCCTCAAATTCTTTATGAAAAAGCCGGCGCACGAGATGCGTGATGGTCCAGAATAAAAATAAAATGGTAAAAGCACTGAAAGTGGCCGACATCGCATTGATCACCACTGAATAATTTTCACCATTACCAAACGCGAAAAGAGCCGTTACCGCGCCAACAAGCTGAAAGAGAGCGGCCCCGGGAGCGTGCGTAACTTCTAATTTTACAGCGGACGCAATATATTCGCCGCAGTCCCAAAAGCTGAAATTCGGCTCAATCGTTGAGAGATACGTAAAAAATGCAATGACAAAAACAGCCCAACCCAAAACGGTATTCCACTGCTTAAAGACCCAGTTTTTCATAATAAATTTTCAATCTTGCGAAAATAAGGTTTTTCTATTAGTATCACGGAATTTTCATTAAATTAGAAACACTTCAAATCAGTCGGGTTCGCACCTCATTTATGACTTATATCATTAGGCTGCGGCGTTCCTCAGAAGCTCGTGAAGAAGGGTCCAAATTGCCAACTAATTAATTTTTTAGTATTTTTGCCCACGGTTTTATAGAGAAAATACGAATGAAAATTAATGTGCACGATAATATTCTGGGACTCATCGGCAATACCCCTTTGGTAAAGCTAAATAAAGTGACGGAAGGTATTGCGGCCACAGTGTACGCGAAGCTGGAGTCTTACAATCCTGGTCATTCCACTAAGGACCGTATTGCCTTGCACATTATCGAAGCTGCCGAGCGTAAGGGATTGCTGAAACCTGGTTCTACCGTCGTGGAAACGACTTCGGGCAATACGGGATTTTCGATCGCGATGGTTTGCATTATCAAAGGATACAAATGCATTCTGGCGGTAAGCGACAAGACAAAAGAAGAAAAAATCGCGTATCTTAAAACTTTGGGCGCCACGGTGCATATCTGCCCGGCAAATGTTCCGGCGGACGATCCGCGCTCGTATTATGAGGTTGCAAAACGGATTGCTGCAGAAACAACTGGCTCTATTTATATTAACCAATATTTTAATGAATTAAATATTGACGCGCACTACCAAACGACCGGCCCGGAAATTTGGGCACAGACGGAAGGTAAAATCACGCATCTCATTGCCTGCACCGGTACCGGCGGCACACTTTCCGGCTCCGCTAAATATTTAAAAGAACAAAACCCAAATATTAAAATCATCGGGGTAGACGCTTCGGGCTCGATCTTGAAGGGTTTCCATGAAACGGGAGAAATAGACAGAAACGATATCCATCCCTACCAGATCGAAGGCATGGGAAAAAACTTAATTCCTTCCGCACTACTTTTCGATAAAGTGGACGAATTTGTTCGCGTTAATGATGAAATGTCAGCCTACCGAACCCGCGAAATCGCCTTGAAAGAAGCGATAATGGGCGGTTATACCACCGGCGCGGTGACTCAGGGTTTGTTACAATATGCGGATTCGCATCCTTTTTCAGCAGATGATGTGGTAGTGGCAATCTTTCCGGACCACGGTTCGCGCTATATGACAAAAGTCTACAGCGACAAATGGATGGCCGAGCAAGGCTTCAACAGCAATGTTGTGCGCGATTACGACACTGCTTTCAATACGCAGAGCATTGAGTAACAATTGCCAAACACAAAAAAAGAGGAAACCTTTTCGTACTTTGCAAAAGGCTTTTTTGGTTTAAAAAAAGTTAACTTTGATCTATAATATAATTAACAAATAATGACAGATATTTTTGATCGTCTTAGAGAAAATCCAGGTCCACTCGGCAAATTTGCCGATTATGCCGAAGGATATTTCGTATTTCCAAAATTAGAAGGACCTATTGGGCCGCGGATGAAATTCCAGGGTCGCGAGGTCGTTTTTTGGAGTGCAAACGATTATCTGGGACTTTGTAACCATCCGGAGGTTTTGGAAACTGATGCCAAAGCCGCTGCAAAATACGGAATGTTTTATCCAATGGGCGCACGCGCCATGTCCGGAGAAACGGAAGAACACCAACAGCTAGAGCGCGAACTTGCAGAGTTCGTCGATAAAGAAGCCGCTTATCTATTGAATTTCGGTTATCAGGGAATGGTCTCTACCATCGACGCTTTAGTCGGCCGTCACGACGTTATCGTTTACGACGCGGATTCGCACGCCTGTATCGTGGACGGTGTCCGTTTGCACATGGGAAAAAGTTTCACCTACAAACACAATGATATTGCGAGTTTAGAGAAAAACCTGATGCGTGCCGAGAAAGTTGCCACAGAACAGGGCGGCGGCATTCTGGTGATCACCGAGGGTGTTTTCGGAATGCGCGGCATGCAGGGTAAAATCAAGGAAATTTGCGAATTGAAGTCGAAATATCAGTTCCGTCTTTTGGTGGACGATGCTCATGGTTTTGGTACGCTGGGGAAAACCGGTGCCGGTGCCGGCGAAGAGCAAGGTTGCCAGGATCAGATCGACGTGTATTTCTCCACTTTCGCTAAATCCATGGCAGGATTCGGAGCTTTTATAGCAGCGGATAAAGACATTATCGGAATTTTAAAATACAATCTGCGCTCACAGGTTTTTGCAAAATCACTCACGATGCCCATGGTAATCGGTGGTTTGAAAAGACTTGAATTATTGCGTTCGCGCCCCGAAATCAAAGAGAAATTATGGGAAAATGTGCGCAAACTTCAGAACGGACTTACCGAACGCGGTTTTAATATTGGCAATACCAATACATGCGTAACGCCTGTAATGATGCAGGGTTCCACGGTCGAAGCCACACTGCTTTCCCGCGATTTGCGCGAGAATTTTGGCATTTTCACCTCAGTGGTCATTTACCCGGTAATTCCGAAAGGAATGATTCTTCTGCGCCTGATCCCGACCGCTTCTCACACCGATGCCGAGATCAATGAAACGCTGGCAGCTTTTGAAGCCATCCATGAAAAACTGGTTTCCGGATTCTATAAGGAACAGGAACAAAAACTTTTGGAAGAACAGAATTTAGATTTAAAAGACGCATAATTATAGTTGTATAACCGAATAATAACCGTCTGCTTTTCAGGCGGTTTTTTTATTTTTAAAAGCAATCAATCATGAAACAGGTCATTATTACCAAACAGGATTTCAACCGCATTCACCGTTCGATAACGGATGCAAAAGCGCGCAATACCATCAAAAAAGAAGAAGCAGAAAATCTGCTGGCCGAATTAAAAGCAGCTAAAATAGTTGATCCTGCGGAAGTTGAAAAGGATGTTGTGACGATGAACTCGATTGTGAAAATTCATTTTCAGAATAATAAAACAACGATGCAGTTTCAACTCGTCTATCCGTCGGAAGCTAATATTAAGGAAAAGAAAATATCTATTTTTTCATCAGTGGCGGCGGCACTGATAGGCTATCGCGTTGGCGACGAGATCGACTGGCTGATTCCCTCAGGAATGACCAAAATCGTGATTGACGAAATTGTGTATCAACCCGAAGCGGCGGGCGATTTTGATTTGTAAAAAAGAAAGTACTTAAATCTTATAAATTTTAAAAAAAATCCGCGACTCAGTAAAAACTGGCTGCGGATTTCCGGTTATATAATGATGTGTTTTTTAGGATTTATTCTCTGACAAAGATAAAGACAGAACAATTAACACCTGTTGCCCAAGTTTGCCCAATTCCTCTTATCTTTAAACCTTATTATTGTACGATATGATAAACGAATTGCGGCGTGAGTTCGAAAAAATTTACTTCAGCAATGTTGCGACGACCAAAGGCCTGGAAGATCTGGGAAAAAACATAGGAATCTCAAAGAATTCCATGCGCCGCTTTTTGGGCAAACTGAATGATGGTACGACGTTGCGACCCTCCACACTCAGCCTGATTTCTAAAAGATTAGGATACAAGGATTACAATGATTTCTGCGACAGCCAGGGCCGCGAAAAATACACGCTGGATTTCAACCTGCTCGATATTTATTACGGAATGATAAAAGGCCAACCGCCAACCGTGAGCGAAAATCGTTTTCAGAAAGCCAATTATTACTTTGCCGAAAAAATCATTTCGGATCCGGATAATCTCAAAGAGTTCATGAAACGGTTTATGGATAATGAGGAAGCGTTGGAGTACGTTCTGGCGTGGCACCCATCGTACGGAAATATCGCACAAAGGAATTACCAGGATGCGCTTGCTGCTTTTGTGAAAATTACGACCAAAGCACACATCAAAGTATCCATGCAGGCTTTTATTTACTTTGGCAAATTTATATCGGAAAATCTAAGCGTGGAAGAATCAGCTATGTTGCTGGCTCAACTTGAAAAAGCGGTGCGGAAGATGCGCTTACAAAACCAAACCTTTCACGCTTTCCCCGAGGCCAGATATACGGTGGCAAGATGCATACATCATAAGCTGCAAAACGGTACGAGAGAGATTCCTTCCGAACTGCTGCGCGAAATTACGATGCAGCACGCGGACAAAACCACATTTACGGACCGTTTTATTTATCGCACTTTCGTCTCCAATATTCTCAATGTGCTCAATGATTGTGAAACTGCCGATTTGTGTCTGGGCGACCGGATCCCCGACCGGCAGATACAGGTATTTGAGACGAAAAACCCAGCCCACAAAGCGAATATTTTCTTATACAGAGTCAACCTCGCCATCACCTTGCACCATCTGGACCGAAAAGATGAGGCAATGAAGATTTTTGATGTGTTAACCGACCACCTGAACGTCAGCGGCATGTTTTCCTTCGACAGCAAAGTGTATTTTGAACTGAACTATTTGCACTTAGCGAAAATACTGTATCCGGAACGTCAGCATTTTCAACAGCGCTTCACTATGTTGGCTGACTATATGAACTTCCAATACTTTAAGAAAATCTGATGGTCGGCATTTTTCTCACTATTCTCGGCCATGTCTCGTACGGCACCACTAACGTGCTCTGGAAAAACCCGCAGGAGCGCCTTGGTACGTTGCCGTTAATTATGTTAAGAAGCTTTCTGTGCATGATCATTTTCGGGGCTGCTCATTTCATTTTGCGTTCGGCAAATGCGATTCCGGCGCCGGTATTTTCTTCGCTCGATTTGCTAAAAACTTTCGGAATCTGCGCGATAAACTATTTCGGACTTTTCTTTTACCTGAAAGCGATGAAACACACCAAGGTTTCGAATACGCTCGGCTTCGGTAAAATAGGACTGGTAATCGGCGTCGCCGTCGGGTATTTCATCTACGACGAAGAACTTTCGGTGCTGACGGTTTTCTTGTGTCTTGCCGTTTTGATTGCCGTTTCATTGATTGAGATTGCCGGCAGGAACAACTCGGTTGTGCTTTCTAAAGGTTTATTGTACACGATTCTCTGCAAGGTTTTTTGGGCGACGTCCTACTTATACGTTCCCTTTATCCAAATGATGGGACCGCTGCTTTTCTGCGCAATTCTGGAGCTAACGGTATGCCTGATGAGCGGTTTTCTTTTACTTTGGAAACCGGCGAAGGTTGAAATCAAACTGATGACGCGCCAAACTAAATATGAGATCGCACTGCTGGTACTACTCGGAGCTTTAGGTACTTTTTGTCTGAATTTTGCTTTGGCAAACATCAGCATCATTCTTTTTGCCATAATTGGACTCATCGAACCTTTGATTGGCTTGGCAATTTCCAAACTTTATCACAAGGAAAGTCTCAATCGATTACAACAGACTGGGATCGCTGTCGGTATTGTCGCCGCTTTTATTCTCACCTTGACCCGATGATTTTGTAACCGGAATTAGATGTAAAACGGTCAGTTATATAAAAGCAAAAATCCCGCGTCCAATATTTGAGCGCGGGATTTAAGTATAATAAGATGCGTTTTATTCTGCGAGAATAATCCCTTTGTTATTGCTGAATTCAATCACACCACTTTTCATCGGGAAAGAGAAAACACTGTCTTTCTCGTTCTCGCGTGTAAAATGCATGCTGTATTGCTCCTGAATTTCATTGGTGTACAACTTGATGCGTCCGGCGTTGAGCGAGGAAACCACCGCGGCGTGATCTTTCATGATATGAAATTCGCCACCTTTTCCGGGAAGTAGTACAGAACTTACCTCGCCATCGAACACTACAAACTCGGGAGTTAAAATTTTAATATTCATTCTTTAAAATTATAGATTATAGATTTTAAATTTTAAATGACATTGCAATCTAAAATCTAAAATTTAACATTTAAAATTGATTACACGTTCTCGGCCAACATTTTTTCACCCGCGGCAATCGCTTCTTCGATGGTTCCTTTCAGGTTAAATGCTGCTTCAGGTAAATGATCTAACTCACCGTCGATGATCATGTTAAATCCTTTGATGGTATCTTTAATGTCTACCAAAGCTCCTTTCAGACCTGTAAACTGTTCCGCTACGTGGAAAGGCTGAGAAAGGAATCGCTGTACTTTTCTGGCGCGGTATACAGCGAGTTTATCATCTTCAGAAAGTTCTTCCATACCAAGGATGGCGATGATATCCTGAAGTGCTTTATACTTTTGAAGAATTTCCTTCACGCGTTGTGCACAATCATAATGCTCGTCTCCAAGGATTTCCGGAGTCAGGATTCTTGACGTTGACGCCAGAGGATCTACTGCCGGGTAAATACCGAGGGACGCAATTTTTCTGTCCAGTACCGTTGTAGCATCCAGGTGGGCAAATGTTGTGGCCGGCGCCGGGTCGGTAAGGTCATCCGCAGGAACGTAGATGGCCTGTACGGAGGTAATCGAACCGTTTTTCGTGGAGGTAATTCTTTCCTGCATCGCACCCATTTCTGAGGCTAATGTTGGCTGGTAACCTACTGCAGAAGGCATACGGCCTAGAAGTGCGGATACCTCGGAACCGGCTTGCGTAAAGCGGAAAATGTTATCAACGAAGAACAATACGTCTCTTCCCTGCCCTTGCCCGTCACCATCGCGGAAATATTCTGCAATCGTCAACCCGGAAAGTGCAACACGCGCTCTTGCTCCCGGCGGCTCGTTCATTTGGCCGAAAACGAAAGTACATTTGGAATCTTTCATTTCTTCCATGTCGACTTTGGAAAGATCCCAACCGCCGTTTTCCATGGATTCCATAAATTCATCACCATATTTAATAATGCCGGACTCCAGCATCTCTCTCAAAAGGTCATTTCCTTCTCTGGTTCTTTCGCCAACACCGGCGAAAACAGAAAGACCACCGTGGCCTTTAGCAATATTATTGATAAGCTCCTGGATCAGTACCGTTTTACCAACACCCGCACCACCGAACAAACCAATTTTACCACCTTTTGCATAAGGCTCTACTAAATCGATTACTTTAATCCCGGTAAAAAGAACTTCTGCAGATGTAGAAAGCTGGTCGAATTTCGGAGCTTCGCGGTGAATAGGAAGGCCGGATTCCTTGGAAACCTGGGAAATACCGTCAATGGCGTCTCCTACAACATTAAACAATCTACCGTATACACCTTCGCCCGTAGGCATCGTAATCTGTCTTCCCTGCGAAATTACTTCCTGACCTCTCTGCAGACCGTCGGTAGCATCCATCGCGATACAACGTACTGAGTCCTCGCCGATGTGCTGCTCTACCTCCAGCACGACTTTCGTTCCGTCTTGCTTTGTGATTTCCAGAGCATCGTAAATATTCGGAAGTTCTTCCACATCAGTGAAAAGTACGTCGATTACCGGACCGATAATTTGAGAAATTTTTCCTTTAAGTTGGTTTGCCATTGCTAATTTTTTTCGTGTTTGCAAATATAATGAATATATGCAGACCTGCAATTGCTTCTAAAGAAGATTTTTATCATATTTGCAGCACAGACAAGAGCGCTCGCTGAGCCGCTGCTGCAATTCATTATTATCGATATTTCTTGAGAATTTCTGACGGATTTACACGGGACCAAAACGAACCTGCACTGGCGCTGTCCATCGGCATGTTTGATGGCGTGCACCAAGGCCATCAGGCTTTGATCGACCGCCTGAACACCGTTTCGGCTGAACGCAGTCTGGAATCGGCGATACTCACCTTTTGGCCACATCCCAGGCTTGTCTTTAATCCGCAGGACGAGTTGAAATTACTCAACACCATTGATGAAAAACAATATTTGCTGGCGAAATACGGTCTTCAGAATTTATTTCTTAAAGAATTCGATGCCGCTTTCCGAAATCTTCCTGCTGAAGAATTTGTAAGATTCGTTCTGGTCGAGCAGCTGCGCGTGCAGCACTTAATTATCGGCTACGACCATACGTTCGGTAAAGGCCGTCTCGGTAATTTTGATTTACTGAAAAAAATGGGACCGCAATTCGGTTTCGAGGTGGAGCAGGTTCCGGCCGTTCATCTCGGCGCACAGAATATCAGTTCAACACAAATAAGAAACTGCCTGCTGAAAGGCGATATAGAAACCGCCAACAAAATGCTTGGCTATGAATACAGCATCTCCGGCACAGTGGTTAATGGTAAAAAAATCGGGCGCACCATTGGTTATCCCACCGCGAATATTGAAGTAGATTCAATAAAACTTTTACCGAAGAAGGGCGCATATATTGTCGATGTTTTTGTGAAAGACAAACGGTATAAAGGAATGTTGAGCGTTGGCACCAATCCGACCGTCGAGGGTAAATCCGTTTCTACCGAAGTTTATATCCTGGATTTTAATGAAGATATTTACGGGCAAGAAATTTCGGTGAATTTCCGTGCTTTTCTTCATGAAGAAATAAAATTTAAAAATCTCGAAGAATTGATTGAGCGATTAGATGAAGATCGCCGCCTGACTGAAGAATTTTTTTTGTGATTGTCTCAAGTTGAAAGTACAGTTCTTCAACAAATCTCTTATTTTCAGCTATTGATTGTCCTTTTCATTAAATTTATTATTTTGTAATTTCATCAGACTTGATTTTACTAAATGTTTTATCTGAACAACTATGATCGCATTAATTATAGGCGCCACAGGTGCCACAGGAAAAGAACTTGTAAATCAGATCTTACAGGATGACGATTTTACGGAAGTTCATACTTTTGGCAGAAAACCTTTAGAAATTGAAAATTTTAAATTAAAAAATCACGTTGTTGATTTTGATCATCCGGATGAGTGGAAAGAACTCGTGAAAGGGGACGTTGCTTTTTCCTGTTTGGGCACGACGCTGAAAGCCGCTGGAACCAAAGAAAATCAGTACAAAATTGACGTGGACTATCAGTTTAATTTCGCTCAGATTGCCGCCAAAAACGGTGTGCGCCAATTTGTGCTCGTTTCCTCCTACGGAGCGGATCCGAAATCCAAAATGTTTTATCCGCGCATGAAAGGTGAGCTGGAACAAAAAGTAAAACAGCTTCCTTTTGAGCAAATTACCTACTTTCAGCCAGGTATGCTGGACCGCGAAAACTCGGAACGTTTTGGCGAGCGCCTCGGTGTGAAGGCAATAAATTTCCTTAACGGCCTTGGTATTTTAAAAACATACCGGCCTTTACCTACCGCAACCCTCGCCAAGGCAATGATCAATGCCGCGAAAATCAAATCCAACGGTTTCTCAGAAATTAAAATGGCAAACATCTTTAATTTCGCAAATAAATAAACTGTAGGATTTTTGTCTAAAAAACCGCTTCAACTTGTTGAAACGGCTTCTGTTTTTTGGAGAAGATTAGATCTTCATTATTTCGGCTTCTTTTACCTTAAAATATTCGTCGCACATCTTCACATATTTATCGGTAAGTTCCTGGATTCTTGCTTCCACATCTTTAATTAGATCTTCTGACACGCCATCGAATTTCTTAAGTTCCTTCATGCCGTCCTGCCTTGCGTTACGCACCGTGATTTTTGAATTTTCTGTTTCTACTTTCGCCTGTTTTGCAAGTTCACGTCTTCTCTCTTCTGTTAGCGGCGGCACATTCAGAATAATATTCTCACCATTATTCATGGGAGCGAAACCCAAATTAGAATTGATAATCGCTTTCTCAATCGCTCCGATTGCCGTTTTGTCCCAAGGCTGGATGGAAATCGTCATTGCATCGGGTACCATCACATTCGCCACCTGATTCAGCGGAGTCGGCGCACCGTAATAATCAACCATAACGTCCTGCACCATTGTTGTGGACGCGCGGCCGGCACGGATTTTCTGAAAGGCGTGCTCTAAGTGTTTTATTGCGGCATCCATTTCCTGCCTGGTCATGTCTGCCACTAATTCTAATTCTTCCATTATGCTCTGTTTTCTGTTTTTATTTAAATAAAAGAGGATATTATATATTGACGAGAGTCCCGACCTGCGATCCCTGCACCACCTTCAGTAAATTGCCTTCCTGATTCATATCAAAAACAATGATTGGCAGATTGTTTTCGCGGCTGAGCGTAAAGGCGGTCATGTCCATTACTTTAAGGTCTTTCTCGAAAACTTCGCCATAGGTGAGCGAGTCATATTTTACCGCGTTCTCATTTTTTTCGGGGTCACAATCGTAGATGCCATCAACACGCGTGCCTTTTAGAATGACGTCGGCATCGATTTCGATCGCGCGCAAAGTTGCTGCTGTATCGGTCGTGAAATACGGATTTCCGGTGCCGGCACCGAAGATTACCACACGTCCTTTTTCTAAATGTCGAACGGCCTTCCTTTTAATAAAAGGCTCAGCCACTTTATCCATTTCAATCGCACTCTGCAATCTGGTGAAAATTCCGGCGTCTTCCAGCGCACCCTGCAGCGCCATCCCGTTGATTACGGTGGCAAGCATTCCCATATAATCGCCCTGCACACGGTCCATTCCTTTGGCAGCACCAGCGAGTCCGCGGAAGATATTGCCGCCACCGATAACGATCGCTACCTGGCAACCCAGATCGGTAACTTTTCGGATCTCCCGTGCATACTCGCGCAGGCGATCATTGTCGATACCGTATTGCCGGCTGCCCATAAGAGCTTCGCCGCTGAGCTTGAGTAGAATTCGCTGATATTTCATTGTAATTTTTTTATTGCTATTTTTACGCTGCAAATATAAGTAAACACAAATAATTGCGTTCGTACATTTATATTTAACAGCGATAATTTTCCGGTCTGAGACCAAAGAATTATTTTTATCGCAGAAACGCAGCTTTGAAAAAACTTTCGACCTTACTTTTCCTGTCTTTTACCGCTCTGCTTACAGCGCAGGACGGCACAAAAATATATCCTTTTTTGAATTTACCGGTGTCCGCCCGTCAGGCTGCCCTTGGCGGAGATGCAGTTTCCGTCAGAGATTTTGACGTTGCTTTCACTACTGCCAATCCGGCACTGATGAGTATTGAGCAGGACCAGATGTTGTCAGCGAATTATTCTTCCTATCTGGCAGATTCAAAATATGGAACTTTGAGCTACGTACGTGATCTGAAATACGGTCATCTTTTTGGTTTGCATGCGCGCTATATGGATTACGGCAAGATACCTCGTACAGACGAAAGCGCGGAGATTAACGGTGAGTTCAGTTCCATTGACGCGGCAGTCGGCGCTTCGTACGCGTATCAGTTTGACGAAGATTTTACGATTGCCGGGAGTGCAACTTTAGTCACATCAAAAATCGATATGTACACTTCGATGGCGATCGTGGGCAGCGCGGGCGTTACCTATCACAACCGCCAATCCAATGAAACGGTCGCACTGATTTTTCGGAATTTCGGCTATCAGTTCCGGACTTATAACGGAACCAGGGAAAATGTCGCTTTTCGGGTAGATTTGGGTTATACCAAAATTCTGGATGAATTTCCGGTTGCGCTGACAGTTACTGCACACGATCTGCAAAAACTTGATATTTCTCAGCAATATAATAATAACGATCAGGAAATTAATTGGACAAGAAAAGTGGCGGATCATTTTTCTTTTGGTGCTGAACTTTTTCCCCAACAAGCATTTAATTTGCGAATAGGATATAATGTAAGACGGGGAAATGAACTTGCAGTTTTGGATCAACGGAGTTTTGCAGGGCTTTCTGCGGGTTTTGGACTTAAAATTTCCAGTTTCCGGTTTGATTATGCGCATGTCCGGTATCATAATGCTGGTAATGTAAATATGTTTGGCATCACGCTCGATATGATCGAATTCAGTGGCAACAGGAGATAATTTTTTTTTAAATTTTAGGATTTTTCGGCAACAAATCTTTGTCTTTTTTAATTCAGAAAAAAGAGTGAAATTTACAGCATGAGAAAACCTGTCATCGCCATCGACGGCCACTCCTCTACCGGAAAAAGCTCTATCTCGAAGGTTATCGCGCAAAATCTTGGTTTGGTGCATATTGACACCGGCGCGCTCTACCGCGCAATTACTTTGTACGCGCTCAGAAATTGTCAATCTGCGTCAAATGAAATCCAATTGGCACAATTATTCTCGCTGTTGCCGACGCTTACTTTAGATCTTAAGCACAGAGACGATGAACTTGTGGTGTTGCTCAACGACGAAAATATCACACGCGAGATCCGGGAAAACAAGGTTTCACAAAAGGTGAGTTTAATCGCCCAACAAAAAGAAGTTCGCGACTTTCTTCTCGACACACAGCGAAATATGGCGGCTCGCGGCGGCGTCATCATGGACGGGCGCGACATCGGCACCGTCATTCTCCCCGACGCAGATTATAAATTTTTCCTTACCGCCAGCATCGAAGAGCGCACAAAACGGAGGTTTTTGGAACTGGAAAGAATGGGCATGAAAACAGAAATAGAAACTGTTCGCGATAACTTAATCTTACGGGATAAAACAGACAGTGAGCGCGAGATCGCACCGCTTCGCAAAGCGGACGACGCTATAGAGATCGATAACAGCGCACTCACTAAAAAAGAGACTATTGAGATTATTCTTTCCTATCTAAAGTGATTTTAACATTATTTTAAGACAGCGCTTTTTTGATTGGTATATAAATTGTAACTTTAGTAACCATGGTGAAACACTCACCAACACGTAAAATTTATTAACTATTAAAAATTAACTAAGATGTCTAAAAAAGGTAGTAACGCTGGAAGTGTTTTAGCAGGATTGCTCGCGGGAGCAGCAGTAGGTGTAGTATTCGGAATGCTATATGCGCCGGAAGAAGGGGCCGAAACCAGAAAAAAAATTAAAACTAAAGCCAACGAACTGAAAGATCAGGCTGTCGATCAGTACGGTCGTGTTACAGAAAAAGCAATGGAACAATATGAAGACGTTGCCGGAAAAGTAAAGGATCAGTACAGCAACATTTCTTCTACAGTGAAAGAAACGGCTGACCAAGTAAAATCTTCGCTGAAAGATGGCTATGATAAATATAAAGATCAAGCTGTTGCAACTACAAAAGAAGTAGCCGGCGACGTTGAAAATGAACTCGACGGAATGAAATCATAATCAACTGATGATTTCCTAAAATAGAAAAAGGAACTTTATCTGAAGTTCCTTTTTTTGTAACTTTAAAAAAAATATTATGATAGAAATCTTCAAAGAGTTTGCCTCGAAGAAAATAGACCTGTTGAAAATGGAGGCTACGGAGAAAACTTCAATGACGGTCGGCACCATTACTTTTTTCTCGGTGATCGCCGTTGCGTTTCTGTTTTTTATCATACTTTTCAATATCGGAATAGGTCTGCTTATCGGTTATTGGCTCGACAATTATGCGTACGGTGTTCTGATTGTCGCTGCTTTTTATTTATTGATCATAATCATTATGTTTATCGCGCGGAAATCCGTAACAAACTTTGTTGCTGATAAAATTGTAAAACTTATAAATTCCTAGTCATGGGTGCAAAATACGACAGTCTGGAAGAATTGAGGAGAAAGAAAGAACTGCTTAAAAAAGAAGTGGAAGAACTGGAAGAGCTCATTACTTTTGAAAATACCAAAGAAAGCCTGAGTGCTTTTACAAACGGTTTCACCGATCGGTTTCTTGATGAAGTTCCTACCGTAGCCGGCGAAACAAAACTTACCCTGAAAACCAACGAAATTGTAAAGGAGGTTTCAAACACCGTTAAAGACAGTGTCCTGAATAAAGATTCTGTGATGGGTTTTGCGAAAAGTGACGCAGGAATTAACGTTTTGGAAAACACGTTGAAAATCGGGGCTGTTACTGCCGTCGGAAATTTTGCCCGAAAAAATATACAGTCCAGTAGTTGGAAGAATAAGCTGATTGGCTTGGCTTTGATTTATCTGGCACCTATTGCCTTACGGTTTTTACGTAAAAAGATTGACGAATACCAGAAATCACAAACCACCTCGAGTTTCGAGCAACTGATATAACTAAAGTCGGCCCCGGTCGACTTATTTTTTTGCGAAAATCTGGCTTAATATTATTCCGGCGGACATCGCTACATTCAGGCTTTCCGTAGCTTTTGTGGAACCGAAACGCGGAATGGCGATTTTATCAGTGAGCAACTGCCGGACATTTTCCCGGATTCCGTTGCCTTCATTACCAAAAACAAGATTCAGTTGATCGGGGAAATTATAATGATATAAATTTTCGCCGTCCATGTCCGTTCCGATTATCGGCGCGTCAGTTTTTCCTAAATAATCATCAAGATTTTCGTAAACAACATTTACACGCAGGAACGAGCCCATGGTCGCCTGGATAACTTTTGGATTATAAATATCTGCCGTGTCCGTGCTGCAGACGATCTGTTTAATTCCGAACCAGTCTGCCAGACGGATAATGGTTCCCAGGTTTCCCGGATCCTGAATACCGTCCAGTATGATTTGTATCCTCCCGGGCGGCAAAGCGCTGCTCTCCCGTATCTCGCAAACTGCCACGGAATCTTTGGGATTTTGAAGAAAACTTATTTTGCGAAGTTCCGCTGCCGTAACATTGAAAACGTTAGTCGATTTACCCTCAAAAAATTCCGGTGTGACCGTAAAAATCTCTTTAATTACAAACTCCGAAGCCGCTACTTCTTTGATGGTTTTATTACCTTCAACCAAAAACAAATTGTATTTTTGTCTGAACTTCTTTTTATCTAGAGACTGAAAAATCTTTATTTTATGGGCCGTAAGCATATGTCGAAATATTTTCAAAAATATTACTTATTTGTTTCATCTGCAATCACGGTCTTGTTTTTATACGCCTGCAGCACCACGAAGAAAGTCCCGGACGGCGAATATCTGCTGACAAAAAACAACTACCGGTACGAAGACGGCAAACTTTTCGACGATGAAGTTCGGGATCACGTCAGCCAACGGCCCAACAAAAAACAACTTTTTATTTTTCCGTTGGGATTATGGCTTTACAATGCGACGGATCCAAAATATGATTCCATTCTGGCGGAATACATGACGTATCCTAATGAAGTACGCGACCAGAAATTGCGCGATTCTCTTTTTGTAAAATATGATCATCCAGAATATATCGGTAAAAGCCTGCTCTTTGAGCGCTTCCTGCAGAATCTTGGCCAGCCGCCCGTAATTCTGGAACAGGGAAAAACCGAGGAAAGCGCCAACTCTATCCGAAAATATCTGGTGTACAGAGGTTACTGGGACACTGACGTGAAATTTTCGCACAAGCTCGATTCCGCGGCAAAAAAAGCTGAAGCCAACTATCTTATCACCCACCGCGACCCAACCTATATCAGCGACTACTATTATAATATTACCGATCCGGCCGTTAAAAATATCTATGAGCAATCGCTCAACAAATCATTGATCAGAGGAAAGAATATTCTGGATCAGGCGGTCTTGGAGCAGGAAGTCGACCGTATCAATGGTATGATGAAGGACGCCGGCTACTACCGGTTCAACAATTCCAATGAAGAAATTTATTTCACTGCAGATACTTTACAGAGTCGCAAAAATGTTCCACTCACCATGGATATCCACAAAGACAGTCTCGATTCGCCATATAAACTTACTACCATCGGCGACATCAAAGTGCACGTTCTGGAAAAATTGGCAGATTCTACTTTGACTGAGCGCGATTCTCTTTTTGGAATTAATTTCTACAAACTGGACGATCAATACAAAACCATGTCACTTTGGCGCCCGGTCATTTTGCGGAAAGGAGAACTTTACAATCAGCAAAATCTCGATCTTACTAAGCGGAATATCGCGTCGATGAATAATTTCAGCATTATTAAATATGATGAAATTCTGCGTAAGGAAAATGACAGCGTTTTGGATGTCAGTTATTTTCTCGCGCCACTGCCGAAATACGATGTGAAAATTGCTACCGATATCAATTATTCCCAAATCCTGAACTTCGGAATTTCTCCGTCTGCGGATTTTACGACGCGCAATGTTTTTGGTGGCGCAGAGAACATTACGACAAGTATTTCGGGCATTTTCGGTTCTGTCACAAATTCGAAATCAACCGACAAGCGCAGCATCGCCTACGAAATATCTGCCCAAGCCGCGCTGAACATTCCGCGTCTGGCGCTCCCCTTCAAAAGTTGGAAACTGATCCCAAAGCGCTACTCGCCCAGTTCGTCCGTTATTTTGGGAACCAGTGTGCAGAATAACATTGGTTTGGGAAGGATCGGCTTTAACGGAAGCTTGAATTATTATGCGAACGTCAACGATTACATTTCGCATCGTCTTTCTCTTTTCAATATGCAGCTGAGTCTCACGCGAAATGCTGAAAGGTACTACGAATATTTCCCACGCGATGCTGAAATTCGTGATGTGATTTTCAAACTTTATTCACCCTCAATGTTTGCCGATTTTGAGGCGGGCCGCATCAGTTCTGATGATTTTGCGAGTACGGTTATCAATGACGAGGCATTTTCTGCTTCGCTGCCCGAACCGGAAATGAACACTTATAACACGTTTCGTCAGTCGTTAATTAACAAGGATCGTCAGACGCAGAACATCCTGATTTCGTCCATGATATATAATTTCATTTATAACGAAATCGGCAAAAAAGACCGCATAAATCCCTTTTATCTAAACGCCAAATTTGAGGTCGCCGGAAACGCCCTGGGACTTTTCACGCGCAGCCAGAAGCAGGACGGCGTCGTTTCTCAACCTACCAAAAAAATCTTTGATATTCCTTTCTCGCAGTTTGTAAAGGTCGATCTTGATGTAAGAAAGTATTTTACTTTTTTTAATCAAAAACATACTTTAGCCCTCAGACAGTTTGTTGGAGTCGGGATTCCCTATGGAAATTCTGATACAATGCCCTTCGTGCGTTCATATTTCAACGGTGGTTCCAACGACATTCGTGCCTGGCGGGTGTTTGGTGGACTAGGCCCTGCAGATTCGCAGCTAGACGAAAAGGTGCGCTCCTACATCATGGATAATGTAAAACTTACAACCAATATAGAATACCGCCTGCCTTTCACAAAAATGTTCGAAGGAGCTGCTTTCGTCGACGCTGGTAACATCTGGAGCCTGAAAGACAATGGTTTTGGCGATGCGTTTAAATTTAACAAATTCATTTCCCAAATGGGCGTCGGCACCGGCGTCGGCGTGCGGGTGAATGTCGCTTATATCACACTTCGGCTCGATGCAGCTTACAAAGTTTACGATCCTAATAAACCCGTGGGCGACCGTTGGGTGATCAGCAACTGGCAACCGTTAAAACCTGTGCTGAATTTCGCCTTTGGTTATCCGTTCTAGCCGGAAAAAACATTCAAAAAAAAGAAGATGCGCGCACATCTTCTTTTTGTTGATTTAAAGCATATTTTAACTGCCGTCAAATAAATCTCCTATGGTGCCCTCCTCCGGGAAATCCTGATCTTTCACATCTTCATCGATGAAACTGATATGGCCTTCCGTAGATTCTACAACGTCGAAATGATCTTCTTCCTCGGCAATGGTAATTTCCGGAACGGTGAGATCGATGGATTTTACTTTGTCTTTAATGAATTGGTTGCCGATTGCTTTTATTCCTTTAACGGAAATAAATTCGTCCAGATCAATGGTTTCCGGTTCTCTTTCTTTGCCTTTTTCTTTGGCAAAAACGATGTCGGCCGTTACGCCATTTGCGGTAAGCACCGCTTCAATAAATGATTTTGGATGTTCCGACGGCATGAAGTGCTGCACGTTGGTCGTATTGTCGAGCAAAAAGCGTTTGATAAAGTAAATCTGCTTGTCTCCGTCATAATAAATGCACGTAATAGGCTGCGCGGGGCGCCATTTCTCAAATATCAGATAATCGCTGTCGAAGCGATTGCTGAGGTCAAAAGTCACCAGCCGAGCATCACCGTTTGCGCTCACGGTGAGTATTTTATCGTCGCCTTTGAAGGTGCCAAGCAGTGTTCCGCGGGCATCAGCGTTGAGTCTGCGCACCGTTTCGTCGAACCAAATTTTTCTTGGCGCTAACGTCGAATGCCCTTCTTCTTTTAGATCAACTTTTTTAACAAGATATTTTGTGACCAAATTTCCGCGCGAATCTCTGCCACGAATTCCAAGTTCGGAAAAATCAACGTCGATCTTACTTTTGCGCACGCGCGCATTGGATTTAAGGATAACAGAAACTTTCTCGGCCTCGCCGTTTGGATTTGCCGAAAAATACAGCAACTCCGATCCTTTCTTGTCCGAAGCAAGTTTATAATCGGTATTCCGCGTCACTCCGGTGACAGAAAACCGTTTCATATAAGCGGGTCCGTCGCGGCCTTCTCGATAGATCATGTTATAAACCGTGCGCTTATCGTTCTTTTTCCAGATGGCAACGTGCACGATATTTTTACCGATAAAAGTTTTCGCTTCTACTTTCACCACCTTCATTGTGCCGTCTTTCTGGAAGGTGATAATGTCATCAATATCCGAACAGTCGAACAGAAATTCGTCTTTCCGCAGCGATGTGCCGATGAAACCTTCTTCGCGGTTTACATAAAATTTCTCGTTAGCCACTGCCACTTTCGTTGCATCGATCGTATCAAAGACGCGGAGCTCGGTGCGGCGTTCTTTACCTTTTCCGTACTTTTTTCGGATGTTGGTATAATAAGACACCGCGTACTGGATAAGATTTTCAAGATGGTTTTTCACCTGCTCGATTTTGCCCTCCAGCGCGATAATGT
Source organism: Flavobacteriales bacterium UBA6693 (assembly GCA_002454815.1). Lineage (GTDB taxonomy): Bacteria > Bacteroidota > Bacteroidia > Flavobacteriales > Weeksellaceae > Kaistella. The sequence goes on along the minus strand of DKJL01000005.1, from coordinate 14,948 downwards.
TTTCTTTAAATTTATCTAGATCAAAACGTGAAATGCGTTTAATCCTGATTTCTGTCAACCTGAGAATATCGTCTTCCGTCACTTCCCGCAACAGATGTGTGGTGTGCGGTTTCAGTCCTTTGGCAATTGTAGAAATTACCTTTTCCCAGGATTTTACCTCTTCGATGTCGTGGTAAATCCTGTTCTCGATAAAAATTCGTTCCAATGAGGAAAAATGCCAGTTTTCCTGCAATTCGTGAAGTTCGATTTCAAGTTCTTTCTTCAGGAGTTTAACCGTATGATCTGTGTTTTGCCGTAAAATCTCCGAAACATTTAAGAACATCGGCTTATCACCGACAATTACGCACGCGTTTGGAGATATTGAGATTTCACAGTCGGTAAAAGCGTACAGCGCATCGATGGTCTTGTCCGGAGAAACGTCGTTATTGAGATAAATATTAATTTCTACAACGTCCGACGTATTGTCTTCAATTTTTTTGATTTTAATTTTTCCCTTATCGTTGGCTTTTATGATCGAATCGATGAGATCGCCCGTGTTTTTACCAAAAGGAAGTTCGGTAATGCACAGCGTGTTTTTTTCTTTTTGAGTAATTCGTGCGCGTGCGCGAATTTTGCCGCCTCGTTCTCCGTCATTATAATTGGAAACATCGAGCATTCCGCCAGTAATGAAATCAGGAAATATCTGGAATTTTTTACCTTTCAGATAAGCGATGGAAGCATCGATCAGTTCTATAAAATTATGCGGCATGATCTTCGTCGACAGCCCGACGCCGATTCCTTCCACACCCTGAGCCAACAGCAGCGGAAATTTTACCGGCAGGTCGACCGGCTCGTTATTCCGGCCATCGTAAGATTTTGCCCAGTGCGTTGTTTTGGGGTTAAAAACTACTTCCAGCGCAAAAGGCGTAAGGCGCGCTTCAATATATCGCGCCGCAGCAGCGGAATCGCCGGTAAAGATGTTTCCCCAGTTTCCCTGCGTATCGATCAGCAATTCCTTCTGCCCGATCTGTACCATTGCATCAGTGATCGAAGCGTCGCCGTGCGGGTGATACTTCATCGTGTTGCCTACAATATTGGCGACCTTGTTGTACCGGCCATCTTCCAACTCCCGCATGGAATGCATAATGCGGCGCTGAACGGGCTTGAATCCATCAAAAATCGACGGGATCGCACGGTCCAAGATCACATAAGAAGCGTAGTCCAAAAACCAGTCTTTGTACAGACCGCTTACTTTTTTTAGCGATTCTTCGGCGTGCATATTATTTTCGTCCATTAACTTACTATCTCTGTCTGTTGTTTTTTACTCATTTTGCCAACTTTATTGGGTTAGCTTTCGAGGCTAAATATTTGTATATCATAAATATCTTGGCAAAGGATAAGGGAGATTTTAATACTCACCGTAGGTTAGAACTTTTAAAAAATAGTTCTTGTGAATTAAATTTAAAATAAACACAATTGCCGTAGATTTTCCCAAAAAGTTATAGTGTTTCCGCCGCAACTGATTCTTCAGTCGGAACTTCTTTTTTATCAATATCGGGATCTTCCACAACCAAATTTTCCAGAATGAAGTTCTGCCGGTCCGGCGTGTTTTTTCCCATATAAAATTCGAGCAGCTGCTCAATGGTCTGCTCCTTGCCCAGAACAACGGGCTCCAAACGAATGTCTTTACCGATAAAATGCTTGAACTCGTCGGGGGAAATTTCGCCCAAACCTTTAAAGCGAGTTATCTCGGGGTTTTTGCCCAACTCCTGCAGCGCAAGTAAACGTTCGGGTTCAGAATAGCAGTAACGCGTCTCTTTTTTATTCCGAACACGAAACAGTGGTGTTTGAAGGATATATAGATGTCCGTTCTTGATTAAATCCGGGAAAAACTGCAGAAAGAAAGTTATCATCAGCAATCGAATGTGCATCCCGTCCACATCAGCATCGGTGGCGATAATCACATGATTGTAACGTAAATCTTCCAGCGAATCTTCGATATTAAGCGCCGCCTGCAGAAAATTGAATTCCTCATTTTCATAAACGACTCTTTTGGTAAGGCCATAACAATTCAGCGGTTTTCCTTTTAATGAAAATACGGCCTGCGTTTCTACGTCGCGGGATTTAGTGATCGACCCGGATGCAGAATCGCCCTCAGTAATAAAAATCATCGTTTCAGCTTTACGCGCTGCTTTCTGGTCGTTATAATGCTGGCGGCAATCACGCAGTTTTTTATTGTGTAAGGACACTTTTTTTGCCCGTTCGCGCGCGAGTTTCTGTATCCCCGAAAGCTCTTTCCGTTCGCGTTCGCTGACGATGATCTTGCGGTGAATTTCTTCCGCTACGTCGGCATTCTGATGCAGAAAATTATCGAGTTTGTTCTTTAAGAAATTGGTGATGAAAGTGCGGACCGTCTCCTTGCCGGGTTCCATTTCGTTGGATCCAAGCTTGGTTTTGGTCTGCGACTCAAAAACCGGTTCTATAACTTTGATCGAGACGGCCGCAATAATCGATTTACGGATATCTGCAGCGTCGAAATTTTTATTAAAATATTCGCGGATGGTTTTTACATACGCTTCACGGAAGGCATTGAGATGCGTGCCGCCCTGCGTCGTGTTTTGCCCGTTTACAAAGGAAAAATACGTTTCCGATTGCGATTTGTCGGAATGCGTAATGGCAACTTCAATGTCTTCATCTTTTAAATGAATGACCGGATAAAGAATTTCGCCTTCAATCTCTTCTTCCAGTAAATCCTTGAGTCCGTTCTCGGAAAAAAAAGTTTCGCCGTTAAATACAATTTTAAGGCCCGGATTCAGGTAGCAGTAATTTTTGAGCATCTTCTCGATGTACTCTTTCCGAAACTTGAAGTGCGTAAAGATGGTCGAGTCCGGAACAAAGGTAATTTCGGTACCGTTCCGATCTGTGGCTTCAGTTTCGGCAAAATCTTCCGTAATCAGTCCACGGGAAAACTCGGCAACTTTCGCTTTTCCATCGCGTACCGATTTAACTTTAAAATATTCCGAGAGGGCATTCACCGCTTTGGTACCGACGCCATTTAGACCGACTGATTTTTTAAACGCTTTCGAATCGTATTTTCCGCCGGTATTCATTTTCGAAACGGCGTCGACTACTTTACCGAGCGGAATCCCACGTCCATAATCGCGGATCACGGCGCGACCTTCATCAATTTTAAGTTCAATCCTTTTACCCGATTTCATGACAAACTCATCGATCGAGTTGTCGATAATTTCTTTTAATAATATATAAATTCCGTCGTCGGCAGAAGATCCGTCGCCCAGCTTGCCGATATACATACCCGGTCGGATCCTGATATGTTCCTGCCAATCCAGCGTGCGGATATTGTCTTCGGAATAATTAACACTTGTATTTTCACTCATTTCTTTGGAACAGGCTGCTCTTTTTAGGCAACTCACAAAAATAGTTAAAAGTAAGTGATTATCAAAGTTTCACGGGATAATTTAAGTCATTAGAAGAGTTCATAAAGGCAATTAATTGTCGGAACTGAATTACACGAAGCACTGGAAAATTTTACTATTAATGTTTAAAATTTGGAAATCCAGCTTTGAAGATTTACCAGAAAATCCTGTAAGAATTTTGCAATTTCCTGATCAATAATGTCACTATTACCGATAAACTTCTCATTTATCGAACTAATGCATCCGTCAGGTTGCGCCATCATCATAAAATCCAACGAAACCACCGCTTTTCTGATGCTTTGATTTTCACAGAAGCCATGAAGTTCGCCGGAGCTCTGCTTTTCGAATAACGACATCAAAGAAAGAAGCGGCATGACGCCGCTTCTTTATATAATAATCGTAACTGATCTGCCATTTAAACATTAAATCGGAAGTGCATTACATCGCCGTCCTGCACAATATATTCCTTCCCTTCTACGGAAAGTTTCCCGGCTTCTTTTACTTTGGCTTCGGAACCATACTTCAGGAAATCTGCATATTTTATGACTTCCGCGCGGATAAATCCTTTCTCAAAATCCGTATGGATTACGCCGGCAGCCTGAGGAGCCGTCCAGCCCTGCCCGATTGTCCACGCTCGTACTTCTTTCACGCCGGCCGTAAAATAGGTCTGAAGCTTCAGCAAATGATAAGCTTTGCGGATCAGCCGGTTCACACCGGGTTCATCAAGTCCCAGTTCTTCCAAAAACATCTGACGTTCTTCAAATGTTTCCAATTCGTTAATATCAGCCTCGATCTGCGCAGCCAAAACTACCACTTCAGCATTTTCTGAGGCGGCCATTTCTTCAATCTTTCCAATCCATTCGTTGCCATTTTTAATTGAGTTTTCGTCAACGTTGCATACGTACAATACGGGTTTATTAGTGAGCAACTGCACTTCATCAATTACAGATTTTGCAAAATCATCGGTGGGAAATTCACGGGCATTTTTACCGTCTTCCACAAATTTTTGCAGATTAAGCAAAGTCTCGTAATTAAGAACGTCTTCTTTCTTTCCGGATTTGATGAATTTTTTGGCTTTATCTACCGCTTTACCCAAAGTTTCGAGATCCTTCAGCTGCAGTTCAATATCAATAATATCTTTATCGCGAAGCGGATCAACGGAACCTTCAACGTGAATGATATTACCGTTCTCGAAACAACGCAGAACGTGAATAATCGCCTCACACTCGCGGATATTTGCCAAAAACTGATTTCCCAGACCTTCACCTTTGCTGGCACCTTTTACCAGACCGGCAATATCAACGATTTCTACCACAGCCGGCAAAACACGTTCTGGTTTTACCAACTTTTCGAGTTCGAAAAGCCTTTCGTCCGGCACGGAAACGGTGCCCAGATTGGGCTCGATGGTGCAGAACGGATAATTCGCGGACTGTGCTTTAGCGTTGGAAAGACAATTAAATAAGGTTGATTTGCCAACATTCGGCAGACCTACGATTCCACATTTCATAACTTCAGTTCAATGTTTACTATTAGGGACAAAATCGGAAAAAAAGTGACCGATTTTGCGCATGCAAAGATAAGGAATTTCAACGAGTTATCGGACATAAAATGTTTGCGTTAAATCATCTACTGCCAACTAATAAACTGATTATTTTTAAACGTTAAGACATGTTTTACAAAATTTAATTCTGAAATCAATTTTTTGAGAATTTTTCTGAATACGTTATCTTTGATCCTGTACTATGGAGGATACTGAGCAATTACCGATTAAAATTTTTAATAAAAAGGTTTTAAAAACTGATCAGTTGGTGGGGAAACTGTATCAGCAAACCCGACCCGCGATTTTATTTGTGCGAAAAGGAAGGGCTACCATCAATCTTCAGATCAATACCATTCAGGTTGATGAAAACTCAGTTTTGCTTTCAGATCAGGATTCTATCTTTGAATTTCAAGAAATCAGCAGAGATTTTGAGTTTCAGGTCGTGCTCTACACAAATTCATTTATAGAGAAACTTGGACTCAAGTTGAATAAGCTAAAAGTGTTTAAACATTTTAAAACACACATTAATAAAATCGCTCATCTTCCACCAGATGAGTTTAAGCTTTTGTGGACACAAAGCGAAGTTTTGGAAGCCGTTATTAATAAAAATTCAGATCATAATTACAGCGAGGATATTACAGAACACCTTTTTTCTGCATTCATTTACTCCGTTTCAGGATCCTTGCTGAAGCAACAGGAACTGAGCAAAGACCGCATGTCCCGGCAGGAAGATATTGCCTTCGAATTTGTAAAAAATGTATTTGAGAATTTTAAGCAGGAACGTGCGCTGCAGTTTTATGCGCAAAAACAAAACCTAACCATCCGGCATCTGAGCGCGGTCGTGAAATCTGTCACCCAAAAAACCGCTAACCAAATTATTTCTGAATTTGTTCTGAACGAGGCTAAAATCCTGATAAATTCCAGAAAAGCTTCCATGGCAGAAATTGCAGAATATCTTAAATTTTCCGATCCTTATTCCTTTTCTCATTTCTTTAAAAAACATGAAGGTGTGAGCCCCAGCCAATATCGTGCGGCTTTAAGAAGTTGAAAATCCTACTTTTGAACATTTTCTTCATTCATTCAATCATTGCATGACCCTATCTGCCAGAGTAATTTTGCAGGAAAATAGAACTCATGTTTAATAAGATAAAAATAGGGACTGTATTAGCTCTTTTTTTTTGGGGAAATATTTCGAAAGCACAGGAAATTAAAACTTTAACCATTGAAGATGCAATAACCCTCGCGCTGGCAAATCACCCACAACTGGCTTTGTCACAAAAGAAAATAGAAATTGCAAAACAAAACACGACCGTTTCTAAACTTCAGAAACTTCCAAATATTGCCGCTTCCAGCAGCCAGTTCTATTTGGGAAACTCGGTAATACTGGATAAAGGTTTGGCCAATGTTGCGACTGTTCATTTGCCGCATTACGGCAGTTCTTATGGAATTCAGGCCAGCCAGCTTATTTTTAAAGGAGGACTGATCAATAAATCTTTGGAAATCGCTGAGCTTCAGGAGCAACTCTCCCAACTTGATCTGGAAAAAGATCAGCAGGAAGTGAAATTTTTGGTGACTTCCAACTATCTCGACATTTATAAAATTATCAATCAGCGCGAAGTTTACCTAAATAATAAGCTTTTGGCGGAGCAGCGTCTTAATAATGTAAAAAAGTTCTACCAACAAGGTATGATTACCCGGAATGAAGTGATTCGCGGCGAGCTTGCCATCATGAATATAGCACAGGGAATCTTAGTACTTGATAACTACCGCAAAATCCTCAATTACAACTTAAGTAATGCTTTAGGTCTCAGTCCCGATCTCCAAATAATGCCAACTGAAGATATACAACAGGAGCACGCTCTGCATGACCTTAATTATTTTCTTGCAACAGCTCAGGATAACAGCCCACGACAACGCTATTTTGAAAGAACGATTGCAATTGCAGAAAAAAACATTGAAGTGATCAACACAGACAAAATGCCAACCGTAGCTGCCTTTGGAGGTTATAGCCTAAACCGGCCCATTACGTCAGCGCAACCGGTTACCGATCTTTATTCTGGTGGTTTTCAAGTTGGGGTGTCTTTAAATTATAATATTGACAATTTATATAAGACAAAAGAGCGTTTACAATTAGGTACGCTCCAAAAGGAACAGGCACAGGAAACCTATAATTTAGTTCTTCAGAATTTAAAAATGGAAGTGAATGCCGCATTTACCAAACATCAAAATGCGCTGGAAAACATGGCGCTTGTGCGGGAGGCAAAAATTTTGGCCGAAGAAAATTATAAAATAACGGAAGCCAAGTATCTTAATCAGTTGGCGGTACAAGCGGAAATGACTGATGCGCAAAACCAAAAAATACAGGCTGAACTGGATCTTGTAAATGCCCAGATCGACCAGTTATATCAATATTATAATCTTTTGAAAGTAACAGGAACACTTTAAATCAGCATCAATTAAAAATATAAAATGGAAAATAAAGAAACCGACGAAAAGTTAAAGGCTACCACACCGGAGACGCCACACGCGCCTGCACCCACGAAAGTTGCTCACCCGCAACATGCAAAAGTGAAAAAAAACAAATCTAACAAACTGAAAAACTCCATTGCCAATATTTTGGTTTTTGCCGTAGTAATTTTCGGATTTTATTGGCTAATTAAAGAATATTTTAATGTCGGAAAAGAGAATTATACAGAGTCTGCGCAAGTTCAGGAATATATCAATCCCATTAATTCCCGCGTATCGGGTTATATTAAAGAAATAAAATTTCGGGAACATCAGGAGGTAAAAAAGGGAGATACGCTTTTAGTTTTAGATGACCGCGAAATTAAAACGCAATTGGCGCAGGCAGAAGCCGCCTACCAAAACACCCTGGCTCAGAAAAACACCACGAGTTCCTCGGTAAACACGGTTTCTAATAACATTTCTGTGCTCGAAAGCAATATTGCCGGCCAGAAGGCTAGATTATGGAATGCGGAACAAAACCTAAAACGCTACCAAAATCTTTTAAATGCTGAAGCGGTCACACGCCAGCAGTACGATCAGGTGAAAACCGAATATGATGCGCAACTGGCCACCTACCAGACTATGCAGAATCAGAAAAATTCGGCGCGACTTTCGACTTCGGAAGTCAGAAGTAGAATTGGAATCAACAATACGGAAATCAGCCGTGCAAAAGCTGCCTTGGAAATGGCGCGCATTAATTTAAGTTATACCATAATTACTGCTCCGTCAAATGGCATTATGGGCAGAAGATCCATTGCAGAAGGCCAACTGATTCAGGCCGGCCAGCAAGTGGGAACCATCGTTTTGGAAGGTGAAAAATGGGTAACGGCGAACTTTTTAGAGAGTCAGATGCCCGGCATTGAGTTGGGCCAGAAAATGAGGATGAAAGCGGATGCACTGGGAGGTCAGGAATTTGAAGGAACCGTAACGGCGATCTCTGCAGCCACCGGCGCGCAATACTCTAACATTGCGACCGATAATTCTACGGGGAATTTTGTAAAGGTGCAACAGAGAATTCCGGTAAGAATCGAGTTCACTAAAAATAATGATGTGGCTTTACTCAACAAGCTGCGCGCAGGAATGAACCTTAATGTGACGGTTATCTCTTCTGCTCAAAAATAATATAAATTTAATTTCCATCCGGTAAAAGGCATTCGATGTACAATCAAGGTTTATTTAAAAGCAAGGTTCCCAAACTTTTGCAATTGCTTCTCATCATTATTTTTATCTCCGTCATCATACCGATCAACGGCGTCTACGTGGGTAATATTTCTTACATGGTAGGCAGCACGGGGCTGCAGGCAGAATATTTTGTTTGGGCAAACTATGCAGGTATTATAGGGATGGGCGCTGCAATGCCTATTATTTTGAGGATGAAATTCCGGTATAAAATCCGGGATAAGGTTACCGTAATTTTTATATTGCTGGCTGCCTTAAGTTATATGAATGGCACAACCGTTCAGCCTTTAATAATTGTCATTAATTCCGTTATCATTGGTTTTCTTAAAATGATCGTCATGCTGGAATTCATTATTCCAATTATGTTTATGATCAGTAAAGAGGGCAACCGAGGAAAATTTTATTCTGTTTTCTACCCTTTTTCAATTATCATTTCTCAGGTTGCCGGTTATTTTTTAACGGTTCTTGCGTTTGATCATAACTGGCAGTTCGTTCACTTGCTCAGCGCCGCAATTTGCCTCCTACTCGCTCTTTTAGCCTGGACATTGATGCACGGTAAATATTTTGGTTTCAAAATGCCTTTATATTATATAGACTGGCTGAGTATTTTGCTTTTTATCGCTGTTTTCATGTTTGGCGCGTACGTATTTTCTTTTGGGAAGCAGCAGGATTGGTTGCAGTCCTCCACTATTAAAGGTGCCTCTCTCGCTTCATTCGGAAGTTTAATTTTACTGATTTTAAGGCAGTACACGTTGAAGCGGCCTTACCTTTCATTTAAAATTTTCCGCCGAGCCAATGTACTGCATGGTCTTTTTATGCTTCTGATGACCGGAATGTTTCTCGCAACAGGATCTATTCAAAACGTTTTTGCCCTGGGTATTTTAGGATATGATTCGGTGCTCAACTCCAGTTTAAATTTACTGATGGTGCCCGGGATTGTGGCAGCGGGAATTTATATGGCGTACTGGTTCAAACAGGGCCGTGGCCTGAAAATGTACATTTTTTTAGGATTTGCAGCGATGCTCGCCTACACCGTCATCATGTATTTTTCTATGGGATTAGCTTTCAATTTTGAAAGATGGATCTTACCGATGTTCCTGAAAGGTTTTGGAATGGGTGCTTTATTTATCGCTGTATGGTATTATACTTTAGATAAGTTGGAGATGACGCAAATGATGGCTGCGACTGGTTTAGTACTCGTGTGGCGTACATTTTTCACGATCGGTATTTTTTCTGCGCTCTTTTCCTGGTTACAGTATCAGTTTCAAATACAGGCGATTGGCGACATGGCTGTGTATTTAGACGGGAATACGTTCAGCACCCGACAGCTGATGGGAAATATGAAAGCATTGCAGTTTAATGCAATATTAGCCGCAAACAAAAAGCTTCTGGGTTATATCTGCATCGCGGGAATCGGCGTACTGCTTTATATTTTAACCTACGATTTCGGGGTCAACAGGTATACCATTTACCGCGGCATTAAAGTTAATTCTGACCGTAGAAGACATAAACAAAAACTCCAACGCACGCAGCTTCAGGAAATCGAAGATGCGGCAGGATCGGTGATTTAAAAATCATTAATACAGTAAATCTTTTATTCATCATGCTTTGCTGAGAAAAGTTTTTCTATGACAGGTTCATGTACTACTGCGGAAAAGACAGTCACCTACCGTTTTTTGATTGGTGTCTTATAAAACTGAATCAATTTCCCGGACTTTTAGAAATCCGCTATTCAATTTTCTGTAAACTTTAACATAAATTTTTACTAATTTCAAAAAGTCGTAAAAGTATTCCGTGAAAAAAGATTACTTTTGCACCGTCAAAAAACGATTATGCAAAACATCAGAAATATCGCAATCATTGCGCACGTTGACCACGGTAAAACAACTTTGGTTGATAAAATTATTCACGCTACCAGCGTTTTCCGTGAGAATCAGGAGTCCGGAGATCTTATTATGGACAATAATGACCTGGAGCGCGAGCGTGGGATTACCATTTTGTCTAAAAACATTTCGGTTACTTATAAGGATACAAAAATCAACGTAATCGATACCCCGGGTCACGCCGATTTTGGTGGTGAAGTGGAGCGAGTGCTCAAAATGGCAGACGGTGTCTTACTTTTGGTAGATGCTTTTGAAGGACCGATGCCGCAAACACGTTTTGTACTTCAGAAAGCGTTAGAACTGGGCTTAAGACCGGTAGTTGTTATTAATAAAGTAGATAAACCGAACTGCCGTCCCGACGAAGTTCATGATCAGGTTTTCGATCTTTTCTTTAACCTGGATGCAACCGAGGAGCAACTCGATTTCCCTACATTTTACGGTTCGTCCAAACAAGGATGGTTCAATACTTCGCTGGAACCGGCAGATAATATTTTCCCTTTATTAGACGGTATATTAGATTACGTCCCGGCACCGGAAGCGAAAGAAGGTCCGTTGAGAATGCAGATTACTTCACTGGATTTTTCTTCCTTTTTAGGTAGAATTGCAATTGGAAAAATCACACAGGGTTCCGTGAAAGAATCAGAGTGGATTGGTCTTGCGCAGGAAGATGGGAAAATCTTAAAAGGTAAAGTAAAAGAACTCTACGTTTTCGAAGGTCTTGGAAAGAAAAAAGTTCAGGAAGTAAAAGCGGGAGACATATGTGCGATCGTAGGATTCGATAAATTCCAGATCGGAGATTCTTTCGTTGATCTTGAAAATCCGGATCCATTGCCAAGAACTGCCATCGATGAGCCGACTCTGAACATGACGTTCTCCATCAACAACTCTCCTTTCTTCGGTAAAGACGGTAAATATGTAACTTCTAATCACCTGAAAGAAAGGCTGATGAAAGAGTTGGAGAAAAACTTAGCTTTAAAAGTCGAACCCACTGAAGATGCCAATACATTTTTAGTGTTTGGTCGTGGAATCCTTCACCTTTCAGTTTTGATTGAAACAATGAGAAGAGAAGGTTACGAAATGACAATTGGTCAGCCACAAGTAATCCTAAGAGAAATCGACGGCGTAAAATGCGAACCGTACGAATCCATGGTCGTTGACGTTCCGGAAGAATATGCTTCTAAAGTAATCGACCTGGCTACCCAGCGAAAAGGCGATTTACATATCATGGAGACCAAAGGCGAAATGCAGCACATGGAGTTTGAAATTCCATCCCGAGGATTGATCGGATTGCGTTCGCAAATGCTTACGGCTACGGCAGGTGAAGCGATTATGGCGCACCGTTTTACAGATTACAAACCCTTCAAAGGATCGATTCCGGGAAGGTCAGTTGGCGTTTTGATCAGCAAAGGGCAAGGTCCGGCAACGGAGTATTCTATTGCTAAACTCCAGGATCGTGGTAAGTTTTTTGTCGATCCGGGCGAAGAGATCTACGCGGGAATGATCATCGGCGAACAAAACAAACCCGGCGACCTGGTGGTAAACATTGTAGAGGCCAAGCAACTGAATAACATGCGCGCCTCAGGAAAAGATAAAGACGGCAGCATTGCACCAAAAATTCAGTTTTCTCTGGAAGAATGCATGGAATATATCCAAGGCGACGAAGCAATCGAGGTGACACCAAACTTTATCAGAATGCGTAAGAAAGTATTATCGGAAGAAGAACGAAAACGCAACGAAAGAAGCGCTAAAGCGTAAGCAGAAATTATGCACCTATATCTGAAGTCCCCTTTTCCGGGGACTTTTTTTTATTTAAATATCAGGTTCAGGAAACAGGTTCTGTCCTGCTTTATCGCTTTCCTTTTTATATATTTGAAGCCTCAATTGCAGACCGCAATTCTTTTTTGTTAAATAAAAGTAAATGAAATATTCTTTTTTAAAACTCAGCTTTACCTTCGCTCTTTTCGCTCTTTTGTTTGCCGCCTGCTCGACAAAAAAAGTGGTGACCACAAGCAAGCCGAAACCTGCAGTTCCTGTTAAACCGACGGTTCCCGTAAAAAGTGCTCCTAAAGATGAATTCTTTAAAGTGACTCTTCCGGAAGTGAACCGTGAATTCCGCGCCGCGTGGATTGCAACGGTAGCCAATATCAACTGGCCTTCTAAAAATAACCTGAGCACGCAGCAGCAGAAAGAGGAAGCCAACAGAATTTTGGATATGCTGAAAGAAGCCAACTTCAATGCAGTCATTTTTCAGGCACGCCCTGCCGGCGATGCGATGTACAACAGTGCACTCGAACCCTGGTCTTATTACTTAACCGGTACACTCGGAAAAGCACCGGCACCGTTTTACGATCCGCTTGCCTTTTGGATTACCGAAGCACATCGACGTGGGATGGAACTTCATGCCTGGCTTAACCCTTACCGCGCGCATCATACCACCGGCGGGCCCGTTACCAACGCCAGCATCGTGAAGAAAATGCCACAGCAGATTTCACGCTTGCGTAACGGCATGTACTGGATGGACCCCTCCGATGAAGTTACACAGAACCACGCCGCGGAAGTCATCCGGGATATTGTAAAAAGATATGATGTGGACGCTATTCATATTGATGATTATTTTTATCCATACCGTGAATACAATGGCGGAAAAGATTTTCCTGATGACCGAACCTGGAATGCCTACAAAAAAACTGGAGGCAACCTCTCTCGTGCAGACTGGCGCCGCGCGAATGTGAATAAATTCATCAAGCGCGTTCACGACGAGATTAAAGTGGTGAACAAAGAAGTGCGCTTTGGCATCAGTCCTTTTGGAATCTGGAAGCCGGGCTATCCTGCAGGCATCAAAGGATCTTCCCAATATGACGAACTCTATGCTGATGCTAAACTTTGGCTGAATGAAGGCTGGCTGGATTATTTCTCGCCACAACTCTACTGGAAAAATGAGGGTCCGCAAAGTTTCCCGGCGCTGCTGCAATGGTGGGAAAGCGAAAATACGTTGAAAAGACATCTTTGGCCCGGCTTGAATACCGTTGGTCTCAACGGTGTGACCGACCGTCCGGCGGAAATTATAAAGCAAATTAATACTACACGTGCTCTTCTGAAAAACAACAGCGGCGTCATTCATTACAGCGTCGCAGGGTTTACGAATAGTCCGGCAATGTACACCGCGGTAAAAAATGCTTATCACACGCCCGCGCTGGTGCCTGCCACCACTTGGATTAAGACTACTGCTGCACCAAAGCCGTTGTTATATATTGAAAATATCAGCAGCAGCACCGTCAAGATCAATTGGAGCTCAAAGGAGCCCTCCAAAGTTTTCCAATGGTTACTCTACAAACGATATGGCGATACCTGGGAAACTGACATTCTCACGCAGGAGGAGTTTACGCAAAGCGCAACTGCATCCAAAAATGGTAAAAAGCTGAACGCAGTTGCCGTGAAATCAGTTGACAAGCTGGGAAACGAGAGTGCGTATGAAGCGGTGAAAGTAAAATAAAACTTTACAAGCCTGTAGTTTTTGCTGCAGGCTTTTTTCTGCACTTCATCACATCCGCTCTATCCTACTACCCGTTTCGGTATCTTTAGTAATGTGTAGCGCCACCGGCATTTTTTCTTTCAGCTCTTCCACATGGGAAATAATGCCGACAATCCGGTTTTCCCTTTGAAGATTGGAGAGGGTTTCAAAAACGATGTGCACCGATTCAGCGTCCTGGGTACCGAAACCTTCATCGATAAAAAAGAAATTCTGTTTTGCTTTTGCCTGTGCCGATACGCTCTCGGCGAGTGCCAGTGCCAAGCTTAACGATACCTGAAACGCCTGTCCGCCGGATAAGGTTTTCACACTGCGCCGCTTGCCTTCATTTAAATAATCCACCACCACGAAATCATTTGTATCATTCAGTTCCAGGCTAAGCTGGTTGCGCGTCATCCGGTGAAAACGAACATTGGCCATATCGCACAACTGCCGCAGATAAATGCTGGCTGCGTACTGCACAAAAGCAGAACCTTTGAATAAATTACTAAG
>DKJL01000005.1:0-156 GCA_002454815.1 Flavobacteriales bacterium UBA6693 | reverse complement strand
GTGCGAAGATTTGCATCCCGCTGCTGTATTTTTTCAAAATTTTTGAGCAGGTTATTCTTCTGGCTGTACTGCTTTTCCAGCCGGTCAATTTCAGCAGTATGGCGCACACACCGTGTCCTTGCATGTTCCAGCTGCACCTGGCAATCCTTTAAATCC
>DKJL01000009.1 GCA_002454815.1 Flavobacteriales bacterium UBA6693 | reverse complement strand
TCCGCAGTATTGCTGCTAACGTTTTGGTGCTTGGCGCAGTGGCGGATTACGAAGCACAAAACTGTCAATCCAGCACAAAAGTTGATGCGAGGTAGAATATTCAATTAACCACTTCACCCGCCATTGAGCCAAACGCCTGTTAGCTGTGGTATTTCTTGTCATAATTTCATTTTTCGTCCCTCAATTTTACCGCTTTCAGTAAAGTTGTCATATTCCTGTCCTTCAATTATTATCCAACCGAGTTCTTTTAATTTGTCGTCAGTTAGTTGTTCTCTATTATATTCCGTTAAATGCAGATTTCCATATTTGCATAAATGAAACTGAATTTGTTCGTCTTTGTCAAATACGAAAATGTATTCTGCTACACTTGGGTCACAACGAGTTGTCCAAAAGAGAATTTCAATAAAGTCTGACAAACTGTAAATTTCAAATTCGAATGCTTCATTAAATGTTTTGTCGCCAACAATTTTTTCAAGTGTTTTGTATGCTTTTTTTAATGGCTTGAATTTGTTGTCTCTGTTGCCAAAGAAGTCAAGTTTCAAGTGAGAAATTATTATGAAGTTGGCGACGTTTAAAGTCTTAAATAACTCGGTTAGCTTTTTTGTTAAAGTGTCTGTAAATGTGTCAATGTCTGAATGATGTAAACCGATAATTTTATTAAAAGTCGAATAGCCTATTTCTTCATTCTTTATGCAGTCAAATTGCTCCCAATACAAATGTTCTTCATTGTCTTCCTTATAGTATTGTAGCATTTCTTCATCATAAAACGCTTTCTGCATTTTAGTCAGTTCAGAGCCAATAATTCTCTTCGTCTTTACGATTTCGTTTCTTGTCGTGAGTGTCGTCATAATATCACAGCTAACGGTTGGGTATTTCTGTTGGCGGGGACTTTTTATAACAAGTCTTGGTAAATATAACAAATTGAACAATTAGCGACACCTTTATGATATAAACTTCAACCCCGCTAACAGAAATACCGTGTTATCCTCACATCTCCACCGAATTGTATTTTATGCTCCCAAATGCCTATTAATAAACGGTTTCAGTTTTTTATCAGTGCAACAAAACGCAAAGAAAAGTAATAAAAAGTCCAATTTGTTGTACTAAATGTTGTATCTTTGTTTAGGCTTGCACTCAGATACTTTGTTGCTATTTTTCTCTCCTTCATCCGTTTGCATTCCTTTTCAAATGTAGTACAACAAATCCAAATCCGCAACATTATGGCTACAGTTAAATTAATCCTCAGAACCCACCAGGCAGACAAAACCGGCGCTGCACCTTTGTACATCCGTGTAATCAAAGACCGTAAAACAAAATTCATTTCTACTGGCTATAAATTTCTTCCCACGCAGTGGAATCCTGTAGACCAGGTGGTAAGAAAAAGTTTCAAAGGCTCTGCCCGGATGAATGCCCTGCTGGCTCAGAAAGTTGCCGATGCTTCCGGAGAAGTGGCAGATTTAGAAAGAAATTCAAAAACTGTTTCAGCCAGAAGATTAAAAGAAGCCATCAACGGAAAGCGGTCACTGAATTTCTTTGACTTTGCCGATGCCAGACTTGAGAAAATGAAAAACTCCGTGTCGATACAAACGCACAAAGCGTACAAATCACAGCTGAAAAAGTTTGAGGAATATAACGGCAGCAGAGACATGAATTTCGATGATATGACGGTCACAATGCTGCGGGATTACATGAACTACTGCAGCACTAAACTCGGTAATACTAACACAACAGTGAGGTATTCACTGCTTATCCTGTCCATCTTTTTCAAAGAAGCGATTCGCGAGGATCTGGTGTACTCACACCTTTACCCATTCGATAAAATTAAAATCAAAAAAGACCCGGGTAAAAGAATGTTTCTGAGCAAAACCCAGCTTCAGAATTTTACAGAATTTAAAGCTAATCCAGACGGCAAAGCTCAGGTCATAAAAGACATGTTTCTGTTCAGTGTCTATGCCGGCGGACTTCGTTTAAGCGATGTAATTGAAATTACCTGGGAACATATTGACCTGGAAAACCACAGGATCAGCAAGAAAATCAGAAAGACCGGACGCATGCACAGCTTCAAGTTTGGACAGTTGGCTTTGGAGATTTTAAACAAGTACAAACCGGGCGAAATTAATCCTTCGCATTTTGTATTTCCAATGCTGGATAACGGTTCACCATACCACACCAACGAACTCTACGCGTACGAAGAACTTAAAAGATGCAGCTCATTGTGCGGCTTTCATCTGAGGGCGATCGGAAAGCAGATGAAACTGCCATTCTCGCTTTCCTTTCACCTGGCTCGACATACATTCGCCACTAACGCATTGAACAACGGAATGAGAATAGAGCATGTATCTAAACTTCTGGATCACACCAATATCGGCACTACCCAGATTTATGCAAAGATCATTTCGCAGGAACTGGACGATGCAGTGGACAAATACATCAATTAAACATAATTGTTGAAAACTTTAGCACTTTCTTTTCAAAAGAAGGTGCTTTTTTTTGCACACGATTTCATAAATTAGCTTGATGATGAAAAAAACAGAAAATGCCTCCAGTCTTAAAAACTGCTGACTGATTTCTGTTTCCCAATGCACTGAAAAGAATTTCCCCTTCCCATTACGGTATTTTTTATTTAAAAACACAAATCTGCTATGTCGGAAAAGTATCTGCTGAAAGAAACTGCACCCTTCGTGCAATTTTCGTCCGTAAAAATTACGGATGATTTTAATCCTGATTACGATATCGAAAAGGTCCCAAAACAGACCCTGGAGGAATATTGCCAGCAGCTCATAAACCGGTCATTTTCTATTACCCATTCCCAGATTCCTGAATTCATCTGCCACCACTGCCAGCTGGTGAAAGACCCGGTGCAATGGCTTAACAAATTTGAAAAACTGTTAAGCAGCAACGATGAATTATTTGTTGGCGTGCGCGGCCAGAATCGTCATATGAAATTCATGATCAGCATCGAAACAAAAAGAAATAAAATTCTGGATGAGCAACTGAAGACTGTCAAAGTAAAACCCGCAAAAAAATACATTAACGCAGAAAGCGAAGACCGGTATTTCTCGTTTAAGGAGACCAGAGAAAATATGGAACTTCTTGCCGATAATAAAGAAAAAATTTATTTCCTGACCTCAGAAATTTACGATTACAAAACCGAGGATATAATAATGAAAAACCAAAAACTCCCTGAATTTGATGCAGAGTGCGAAAAGATGATCGGGAAAATTCAGACGCTGGCAAAACTTAGGGCTGAAATTGAAGCTTCACGCTGTACTGAAATAATTGCCGAAAAGAATAGTGAAAAAATAATATTGAACGGCCCACTCAATATCATCACCAACGCCTTCAAACAGATGATGACTTCGGTTAAGCCAAACGGCAAACCATACTTGCAGAAAAGAATTAAGGATATTGCTGATTTTCTTGCTGATAATTTCGTTGATGAAAACGGAAACACTTTGTCGAAAGACACCTTACAGACTTATCTCTCTCCAGGACGAAATGATAAAGATCCGAATTCCGATCAGATGATTAAGTTTTAGTCCGATTTTCAAACACCTGTTTGAATTTACAATATTCTAAAGTCCAATTAGTTACAAAGTATTTAGTCCGATCGGACTAAATCGGACTAATCGGACTTTTTCCTTTATCCCAATTTTGCTTCATAATCTTAAACCCAATAAAAATTATGGAAGCAATTATTCTTACCAAAGACCAGTTCAACGAACTCCTTTCAAAAATCGAAGAAATCAATCAAAAGTTGAATTCCTCCAGATCTGCCAAAACAGAAACTTATCTGAACAACAAACAGTTCATGGAAATGCTTGATGTCTCTCTTCGTACTGCGCAAACCTGGCGCGACGAAGGAAAGATCACTTTTTCCCAGGTCGGCAACAAAATCTACTACAAACTCTCCGACGTAGAAAAATTCATCCAGGACTACCGCAACGCCGCCTTCGCTAAAAAATAGCAATAATCCGGCACTGAAAAAATGACCTAGGAGTTATTTGCGTTAAAAAATTTTGAAGGGTTTCCGTTAAAAAATTTCCATTGTTTGAGCGCGCTAAAATCTTCAACCGAAGAAACCAGCTACAATCGCGCGAGTTCTGGGAATTTTAGGAAACCCTTCGAAAATTTTAGCAAATAAATCCAGTCTTGACTTTTTCGCTCTTTTGTGTCAAGACAAAAGAGCAAATAATAATCAAACATCCAACAATTATGAAATCCACCATATTCAAAAACTTCAATGAAGTCATCGAAAACAAAGACATCCTGAAAATCCTCGATGATATAAAAACCGGAACCTACCGCAACGCCATCACTTACCTCCGGAAATCATTGGGCGAGGACAAAAAAGAAGCTGCAGAACGCGCCAAAAAATCACTTCCGGCATTCACACCCTCAGCAACTTTCAAGGGCGGCAGGAAAATGGAATTTCTCACCCACTACAATGCTTTAGTAGTATTGGACATCGACAAAATCACCAAAGAAAAACTCACCGAATGCAAAGAAAAACTCCAGAATAACGAGTTTGTATTTGCAGAGTTCACCAGTCCATCAGGAAACGGACTGAAAGTATTTGTAAAAGTGGCTACCGATAAAACGGAACACAAAGAAACCTTTATTAAACTTCAAACTTATTTCGAAAACCTTCTCCAGCTCGAAATCGATAAATCTGGCAAAGACATCACCCGGCTTTGCTTCTTTTCCTACGATCCTGAACTCTACCTGAACGAAAACCCTTCCGTCTTTTCGACCGAAGAAACGGTCATTGCGAGCGCAGCGAAGCAAACCTTTGGTACGGATTCAGAAACATCGGAGTCACAACAAGTTGCCAAGGCCTGTCATCCCGAGCAAAGCGAAGGGACCTCCTGCGAAGCAGGAAAAAGCTCCGAAGCAATCTCAAAGCATCCCAGTAATCCGCCCGCGGATTACGATGCTTTGTACGCCCACTGCATCCAGTTCACCGAAAAAAAATACCAGTTTATTGAAGGCAGCCGCAATTACTTTGTGTTCACATTAGCCAACAACCTGAACAGAAAAGGAGTTCCTGAAAGCCTTGCATTAGGCTATATTCTCGCGGATTACGATTACAATACTCAGGAGGTAATGACAGCCGTAAAAAGCGCATACTCAAATACATCTGAACACGCCACCGATGATTACCAGCCACCAAAAAAATCTGCAAAATCTGCGCAATCTGCGAGCGTAAAGAAAAATTCAGGTGAATCATCCGTGACAACAAGCCACGACGGAACAATGACTTTAGACGAAGAAGAGGAACCGGCTCTAATCGATAAGCTGGAAAACTTCCTCAACAACCGATATAAATTCCGTTACAACGAAGTCCTGGGAAAATTAGAATATCGCAGAGTGAATGGTAAGGTTTGGAAATACATTACCGACTTTAAAGAAAACTCAATCCTTCGCGAGATTCAGAAAGCAAAAGTCCGCTGCAGCATCAACTCTCTCCGTAACCTCCTGCACTCCGACTTCTGCGAAATGTACGATCCATTCAAAGACTATTTTGAAAATTTGGTGGAATATACAGGCGATAAAGACCACATCGAAGAACTGGCCTTAACCATCACCACAACAAAACCCGAACTTTGGAAGGAATGTTTCAAAAAGTGGTTTGTCGCTATGGTCGCTTGTGTTATGGATGAAAAGCAAATCAATCAGACCGTCATTGTATTCTCCGGGAAACAGGGACTCGGAAAAACAACATGGATAGAAAAACTAATGCCTCGGGAACTCAAGCAGTATATCTTCTCCGGAACCGTAAATCCCAACAACAAAGACACACTGATCCATTTAGCAGAATGCATGTTAATCAACTTGGACGAACTCGAAAACCTGAACCGTACAGAAATCGGCTCCTTAAAAGAACTTATCACCAAAACCCACATCAGAATGCGTAAAGCCTACGGCCACAACAACGAAAATATGCCACGCCGTGCCAGCTTCGCTGGCAGCGTGAACACTGCACAGTTCCTGAACGACACCACCGGTTCCCGTCGTTTCCTGTGCTTTGAACTTGAAAAAATCGAGTATCAACACGAAGTAGATATAAACCTGTGCTACGCCCAGGCATTAAAACTTTTTAAAGACGGCTTCCGCCATTGGTTCAACCAGGAAGAAATCAAGGATATCAATGCAAACAATGAACAGTACCAGTTAATGAGTCCTGAAGAAGAATTGCTATTAACATGGTTTGAACCTGCAACCAGAGAAACTGCAAACGCTTTTCTGAATGCTTCTCAAATCGCGGTCCGGTTGGCCACAGTAGCTAATATAAATGTGACAGACGGTACTGTAAATAAATTGGGCAAAGCATTAAAAAAACATGGCTTTACCCGAATAGTACGGAATAAAAGCTACGTCTACGTCGTAAATGTTCTCGACGTTGATGAAGTAGACAGAAGAGCACGAAAAAAAGAACATATTGAAACCGATAATTCCGCGGTTGGAAAATTACCGTACAGATTTCCAAATTAATGCTGTATTTCCTTAAAATAAACCACAAAATTTACCTTCGAAAAAAGCAGTGCCAAACGCACTGCTTTTCTTCATTTTATGGCAGTAAGGGCAGTAACCACTTTTTTGCAAAAAACTTTTTTTTATTTTTTCCTGAAAAAAAATATATGAATTAGGAGATTTCCAAAGCAAACTAAAACATGCATTTCATTATGCTGCGTTCTAATATATAAGATTAATAAGTAAATTTTTGAACTAAAAAATAAATATTTTCTTTTGCTAAAGTTTGCTTACGTCCTTACTCCCATTTCTCTCCTCATTCAATTGCGCTGTATTGACTGTAGCCCTTCTTTTATTTTGTTCAATCTACTGGTCTGTTCAGTGACACTGAACATGATTTTTTATTGAACAAATCACATAAGATTTCTCTATTATTATACTGGCAAGCCTTATATTTGATCAGGCACTTACTGAAAAATTAATCCTATTTGACCAGTACAATATAACCAAACCGGCCACGGTAGTTAAATGGATGGAAAAAAGATGGGGCAGCTGCACCCGAAATGGTAAGATAACACTCAATACTGAACTGGTAAAAGCACCAAAAGCATGTATCGAATATGTAATGGTTCACGAACTCTGCCACCTCGCAATCCGCAACCACACCAAAGACTTTTACGACCTCCAGGCAAAAATCTTCCCCGACTGGCAAAAATGGAAAGAAAAACTGGAGAAAACACTGGCGTGAATGCGGCCTAAGACAAATCTGGATGATACGCCCTTGCCAATTTCTAAGCTGTTAATCTCTGTTAGTTGTCGAGTCACTTACTATGTTAATTATCCCTAAACAAATTTAACTTCTAAAATAATTTCCTACATTTGTACAGTTTTACTTCATAATGCACGGAAATTTAAAAACTTTATTGCTTTCCCTTACACTCGCGTTATTTCTGGCGCCGGGGATTTCCTTAGCGTGCAGCAAAAAGGATAAGCAGGTTTTAAAAACCAAGGCACATGCTAAAACTTTCATCAAACAGTCATTTGCGACAATGCAGCCGTCGTGCGACAGCGACGATTGCAAAGAAGAATGCTGTCACCCAAAATCACACAATTGTCAAACCGATGGATGCTCAGGAAATTGCAGCGGTAACCTTTGCAGCACTGCTCAGTATACCATTCTAGCAGACAGCAAATTTTTAGAGGATTCTAAAAACGAAGCGTCCGGTTACGATGACAAAAATTCTAATTTCTTTTATCAGAATCCCCATTACTCCGGTGGATTCCATACCATTTGGGAACCGCCCAAAATAGGTTAAGATCTTCTTTTACAGCCCGAATTGTGTCTGGTCGTGAAGTGTTTATGACACTTTCCGCAGATTATTTAGCGGTGCTGAATGTCCCTTCGAACTTCCACTTCTCGTTTAAGTAATCTTTTAGAAAAGAATGTTCTTTAAAGAACAACTTGAAGATCAGGATATTCGTACACAGTCTCTCAAGACGGAGGCTCAAATTTAACCTTTAACCGATAATTTAATGAAGAATATTCTTTTAGGAATACTGGCTTTTGTAGCAGTGTTTCTCGTTTCCTGCACCAATTCAAAAGCCGAAAATACCCAAATTACCAATGCACAGTTCAAGACCGGCGACATTGTTCCTCACGACCAGGTCTGTATGGTAAACAACGCCTACATGGGCAAAAAGCAGCTCGAAGTAAAGCATGACGGCAAAACCTACTACGGTTGCTGTGAAAACTGCAAACTCAGAATCCCACAGGAAGAAAATGCCCGCATGGCGTATGATCCGATATCTCATCAACTCATCGATAAAGCAACCGCAATTATTGCAATCTCTGATAAAAATGATAATGTCGTGTACTTCGAAAATAAAGCAAACTACGAAGCCTTTTTTAATAATAAATAACCTTTAAACTTATAAAATAATGAAAACAATACTATTCAGCCTTTTGGCAATCTGCACTTTTGCACTCTCTTCCTGTAAAGAAAACAAAGAACAGAAAAAATCCACTGAAACATCAATGCAGCATGATATGAGCACGATGTCGGACAGTTCAGCGATGGACAATATGGCAATGGATGCTAAGGTAACCGTGACCGCCGCCAAAAAAACTACCGCTGACCTTACGGAGCTCTATTCTCATTACACCCACCTTACATTCGCGTTGTCCGGTGATGATGATAAAGAAGCGGTGAGTGCGGCCAAAGGGATCCTCGCTTCTTTTCCCAAAATAGACAAAAACGGTTTTTCTGCTGAACAGAAAAAAGAATTTGCTGATCTCGAATCAAGCATCAGTGAACACGCCGAGCACATTGCAGATAACGCCGGAAAGATTGATCATCAGCGCGAACATCTGGATTTAATGAGCGCCGATTTTTACGACCTGCTGAAAGATTTCGGAACTCCAAAACCGGTATACAAAGTATTTTGTCCAATGTATAACGATAACAAAGGCGCTTTTTGGCTTAGCGATTCACGTGAGGTGAAGAATCCTTATTATGGCAAAGAAATGATTTCATGTGGCGAGGTTCAGGAAGAAATTAAGTAAAACCGTACAGAACCATGATTCAAAATTTAATCAAACTGTCCCTCCGCAACAGGTATTTCGTTTTGCTGATAGCAATCGGCCTTTTTATCTGGGGTATTTTTGCGGTAAGGGACAATCCCATCGATGCAATTCCGGATCTGAGTGAGAACCAGGTCATCGTTTTTACGGAGTGGATGGGCAGAAGTCCCCAGATTATTGAAGATCAGGTGACTTTCCCGCTGGTCAGCAACCTTCAGGGAATTCCGAAAATTAAGAACATCCGCGCCTCTTCCATGTTTGGGATGAGTTTCGTGTATGTCATTTTCGAAGATAATGTGGACATATATTGGGCCAGAACCAGGGTAATGGAACGGCTCAATTATGCGCAGCGCTTACTCCCGCAGGATGTTACCCCTACTCTCGGACCGGATGGCACCGGTGTAGGTCACGTCTTCTGGTATCATTTCGATGCACCCAAAATGGATTTGGGAGACCAGCGCGCCCTCCAGGACTGGTATGTGAAATTTGCTCTGCAGACGGTTCCCGGCGTGGCGGAAGTAGCCTCCTTTGGCGGCTTCGAAAAACAGTACCAACTCATTGTAGATCCTGTAAAACTCCAGTACTATAACGTATCCCTCATGGATGTGATGAACAAAGTGAAAGCCAACAATAATGATGTGGGCGGACGTAAATTTGAGATGGCCGATATGGCCTATATCATTCGCGGCCTGGGTTATATCAAGAACGTAGCCGATATCGAGGAAATTGCTTTGGGAAATTACAACGGAATTCCTGTGCGGGTTAAAGACATTGGTTCTGTACAGATGGGTGGTGATTTGCGTCTGGGTATTTTTGATGCAGACGGTGAAGGCGAAGTCGTGGGCGGTATCGTAGTGGCACGGTATGGCGAAAATGCAGATAAGGTCATCAACGATGTGAAAGAGAAAATGAAGGACGTTGAAAAAGGACTACCTGAAGGTGTCACTTTCAAAACATCGTACGACCGCAGTACTCTTATTGAAGGGGCAATAGACAATATCAAAACCAAGCTGATCGAAGAGATCATCGTGGTCGCTATCATTGTTATTCTGTTCCTGTTCCACTGGCGAAGTGCATTCAGTATCATTATTCAGATTCCGGTCACCATTGCCATCAGCTTTATTCTGCTCAATGCGTTTGGACTTTCATCCAATATTATGTCGCTTACCGGAATTGCACTGGCAATTGGGGTGATCGTAGATAACGGAATTATCATGTCCGAAAATGCCTATAAAAATCTCTCCGATTGGCAGAACCATCAACAAAATAAAAACCCATAACAATGAAAACCAACTGGTTTAAAAATATATTCAGAAAAAAAGACAAAGAGAAAGAGAGTTACGTTAAAATTCCCGAAGATATTCGGATGAAGATTATCGAAAAATCATCCTTACAGGTATCAAGAGGGGTCTTTTTCTCTACGGTGATTATCGTGGTTTCATTTCTCCCCGTATTTATGTTGACAGGTCAGGAAGGTAAACTTTTTCACCCGTTAGCGTACACCAAAACTTTTATCCTGATCGTTGATGCGATCTTGGTACTTACCCTTGCGCCGGTACTTATCTCCTTTTTTATGAAGGGAAAGTTTAAAGACGATAATAAAAACCCAATAAATCGGGGCTTGGAACGGGTGTACGAACCCATCATTCGCTGGTGCATGGAATGGAAAAAAACAACGCTTGGCATTAATATTCTTGCTCTTTTGGTCAGCATCCCTTTAATTATGAATCTGGGACGCGAGTTTATGCCACCTTTGGATGAAGGATCTTTGCTCTTTATGCCGGTCACTTTGCCTGATATTTCGAACTCCGAAGCCAAAAGATTACTGCAGGTGCAGGATAAAATCATTAAAGGAGTTCCGGAGGTGGATCATGTCCTCGGAAAAGCCGGAAGAGCAAACACGGCGACAGATAATTCACCCATTTCAATGATTGAAACCATCATTCTGTTGAAACCTCAGGACGAATGGCGCGACGGCCTTACAAAAGACGATCTTATTAATGAATTGAATGCCAAACTGCAGATTCCCGGCGTAACCAATGGCTGGACCATGCCGATTTCCAACCGGATCAATATGCTTTCAACAGGGATTAGAACTGACGTTGGAGTGAAGGTGTATGGACAGAATCTGGATAGTATCGCGGTCCTTTCCGAAAAAATAAAAAAGGAACTCACTGGTATTGAAGGAATAAAAGACATGTACGTAGAACCCATTACCGGCGGAAAATATGTGGATATTGAAGTGAAACGCGAAGAAATAGGAAGATACGGCCTAAGTGTGGATGACGTAAATGCCGTCGTGGAAAGTGCCCTCGGCGGAATGAAACTCACCACCACCGTGGAAGGCCGACAGCGCTTTTCGGTAAATGCCAGATACGGCCAGGATTTCAGAAATAATTTGGAATCTCTGAGAAGATTGCCCATGCAGACGATGGAATTTGGTTCCATTCCGCTAAGTGCAGTGGCTGACATTCGTCTTACAGAAGGACCACCAATGATCAATTCTGAAAATGCAATGTTGCGTGGAACTGTTCTATTCAACGTACGCGACCGGGATTTAGGCAGTACCGTAGAAGAAGCCCAGGCAAAACTCAATAACATGGTGAACAAAATGCCAAAAGGTTATTTCGTGGAATGGAGCGGTCAGTACGAAAACCTGATTCGCGGAGAGCAGACTTTAAAAATGATTATGCCCCTCGTATTAATCGTGATCTTTCTTTCCATGTACTTTGCATTCAATTCTTACCGTGAAGCTTTCTTTAATCTCATCAGTATTCCTTTTGCCTTAATCGGCGGCGTATTCATGATTTCGCTTTGGGGGGTGAATCTATCCGTAGCAGTAGCAGTCGGATTTATTGCACTGTTCGGACTTGCGGTAGAAACCGGAATCGTAATGGTCATTTACCTGAACGATGCCATGATTCAGCTTACCACGAAGAACGGCAACTCACGGGAGACCATTACCAATGAAGAACTTCGGGAGTACGTCATCAATGGAGCAGCGAAAAGATTAAGACCTAAAATTATGACAGTGTGTGTTACCCTTTTTGGACTGGTTCCCATCCTGTGGAGTCACGGCGTTGGAAGTGATATGATGAAACCAATCGTATTACCGATGGTGGGTGGCGTTTTTACTTCCGCAATTCACATCCTGTTGGTAACCCCAATTATCTTTTACATGCAGAAAGAATGGGAACTGAATAAACTGGGGAAAATTGACGTCCTCGACGCTTCCCATTAATCCTTAATTATTACAAAATGAAAAAATTCATAATAACAGGAGTACTTGCTTTGCTCTGCACCACCAGTTATGCTCAGCGGATGCCGTTGCCGGCAGTAATGGACAGTATTGCAGCCAACCATCCTGTGGTTAAAATGTATAATGCGGAAGTGCGGTCAATGGACGCTGCGGCCAAAGGCGCAAGAAGCTGGATGCCACCAACCGTTGGAGCCGGGTTGTTTATGACACCTTATAATCCAAAACTCTGGCAACGCGATGGCGATATGCTCGGTATGGGCTCAGTAGCAGTTTCGGTAGAACAGATGTTTCCCAACAGAAAGAAACTCGATGCCAACGAGAATCTGATGAAGGCAATGTCTTCCGTAGAAAAGGAAAAACTCTATGCCGCCCTCAATGAAAACTTTCAGGATGCGAAAAAACTGTATTACAGTTCAATCGTCCTGGATAAAAAGCTGAAGGTCGTAAAGGAAAACGAAAAGATGCTGGATTTCATGATCAGAAACGCCGAGATCCGGTACAAAAACGGGCTTTCCAAAATATCTGCATATTACAAAGCCAAAGCCGCCCTCGGAAGCTCCACAAACATGCAGCTCATGTACGAGAATGACCTCCGCGTCAACCGGATCCGGTTGAATGCCCTCATGGGAAGAGACCCGCTCGCACCGCTGGAGATTGAGCCCGAATACAACCTGAATGACTACTCTCTCGAGACTTTTGGTCAGGATCTCTTTTATCAGAACAGAAGTGATCTCCGCGGCATCGACCGGGAAATCAATATTGCCAAACTCAAACAGGATCTGGAAAAGCAGAATCTAAAGCCGGAATTTGGCGTAAAGTTCGAAAACATGTTTGGTTTTGGCGGCCAGCCCATGCAGTTTTCACTCATGCTGATGGCAAAGCTGCCGTTTGTTTCCTGGGCTTCAGGCATGAATAAAGCCAATATTGAAAGTCTCAAACTGAAAGAAGAGGCCTTGCAGGCACAGAAAGAAATGATGGTGAACGAATACAGCGGAATGGCCTACGGAATGCGCAATGAACTGGACCTGAATAAAAATCAGCTCAAACTCTATGAAGACACCATTATTCCGGCCTTAAAAAACAACTACAAATCCATGCAGTTAGGCTACGAGCAGAATACGGAAGAACTCTTCATGTTATATGACGCCTGGGAACAGCTGAATATGACCCAACTGGAATATTTCGAGATCCTTACCAAAGCACTGCAGACGCAAACTGAAATTGACCGCTTAATTGAAAGAAGATGAGAAAAATTATAATATTCACTATGCTTTTATTTGGTTTGACGGCGTGTGACAAAGTTAAGTTCTGGGAAGATAAGCACTCGGCAGAAGCTGCAATGCATACTTATACCTGTCCGATGCACCCGGAAGTGATTTCAGACAAACCCGGCAAATGTCCCAAATGTGGGATGGATTTGGTCCTGAAAGATGCCCCTGAAAAAAAGGAAGAGGGGATTAAACTCGACGATCTGCTGAAACCAACCAATGAATTTGTGATCTCGGAATTGCCGGTCGTAAAATTAAAAAAGGAAAATATTCCCACCACCGTTGATGCTTTAGGGACGGTAGAATACGATACCCGACAGATTGGCAGTATTTCCTCACGCGTTGCGGGCCGTATCGAGAAACTCTATGTGCGGTATAAATACCAGAAAGTGTCCAAAGGCCAGCGCATTTTAGATATATACAGCCCGGAACTGTTAACCGCGCAGCAAAACCTACTCTTTGTTCTGAAAAATGACCGCTCAAACAAAACAATGATCGATGCTTCACGCCAGAAACTCCTTCTTTTGGGAATGCCGGCTTCACAGATTCAGAAAGTCATACAGAGAGGGAAACCTGATCTCACAGTTCCGGTTTTCAGCAATTACAGCGGACATATTCAGCAGGCAGGATCGGCAGGAACCATGGGGTCATCACCACAATCTGCACCCGCAATGGCTTCAAATAACGCGGTCACCGCAGAACTACCGCTGAAAGAAGGCATGTACCTCCAGAAAGGACAGAATATTTTCAGTGTCTACAATCCCAACAGAACCTGGGCCCTGATCAATATTTTTTCTGAAGACATTGCACTGGTCAGCAAGGGACAGTCAGTCATGATCATCCCGGAAGCCAATCCTGAAAATCGCTTCAAAGGAATCATCGGTTTTATTGAACCCTTTTTCAGGCAGGGCAGCAAAACCGTAACGGCGCGCGTCTATTTTGATAATTCCACCGCAAAAATTCCTGTCGGAAGTCAGGTTAAAGCGGAGATTATGAGCCACAACAGAATGGCAGACTGGCTGCCGAAATCAGCGGTGGTTTCTTTAGGGATTGATAAAATCGCGTTCAAAAAAGTAGAAGGCGGTTTTATTGCCCATAAAGTTGTTACCGGCGCGGTGGTAGGCGATAAAATTCAGATCGTCAGTGGTTTGCTTCCTGAAGATGGAGTTGCAGAAAATGCACAGTACCTGATGGACAGCGAAAGTTTCATAAAAATTAACAGATAAAAATTGATAAGATGAAATTCAATATTTTAATGCTGGCCTTGCTGGTTTTTCTTTACTCCTGTAAAAAGGAGGAAGATCCGCATGCCGGCCACGATATCTACTACACCTGTTCCATGCACCCGCAGGTAGTCTCCGATAAACCCGGAAAATGCCCCATTTGTCACATGGATTTGGTGCCTGTCGAGAAGAAAAAGAATGCTGATCCCAATGAAATTATCTTGAATGACGAGCAGGTTAAACTTGGGAATATCAAAACAGTCGCGCTATCTGATGGGTCTATGGCCGACAAACTTACCCTGACTGGAACACTCAATTTTAATCAGTACCAAATGCAGGCAGTAAGTTCAAGAGTAATGGGTAGAGTTGAACGGTTGTATTATAAAAACATTGGCGATTTTGTTCCGAAGGGGGCGCCGTTGGTCGATATTTACAGTGAAGAACTCAATAATGCAAAGCAGGAATATTTGCTGGCATTAGAAAGACGCAAGCTGTTCGTCGGTAATACTTCCATTGATTTTGATCAGTTGCTCCAAAGTTC
Source organism: Flavobacteriales bacterium UBA6693 (assembly GCA_002454815.1). GTDB lineage: Bacteria > Bacteroidota > Bacteroidia > Flavobacteriales > Weeksellaceae > Kaistella. The sequence goes on along the minus strand of DKJL01000009.1, from coordinate 20,602 downwards.
CCGCAACAAGCTTTATTTATGGGGAATGTCCGAAGGCCAGATCAAACAGCTGGAAAGATCAGGAAAAGCCACACCTACTACTACCGTGTTCAGCAATGCGGCCGGTTACATCACCGATCTGAGCATTGCCGAAGGCGATTATCTTGCCGAAGGTAGCACCATCGTGAATCTGGCAGATCTTTCATCGCTTTGGGCAGAGGCGCAGGTGTATTCTTCCCAAATGGCTCTCCTTCAGAAAGACAGCAAGGTCACCGTATATATTCCCGATCTGGATAATTTGAAGATTAATGGGAAGGTTGATTTTACAAACCCTGAAATAAGCGCCTCCAGCAGGATAAATCTGGTTCGCATTTCCGTGCCCAACCAAGGAAATCTGCTGAAACCCGGCATGCCGGTATATGTTCTGGTGGAAAACAAATCCCGTGATGGTCTTTCAATGCCTGTGGATGCGGTAATCAGGGATGGCAAATCTTCCACGGTGTGGGTGAAAACCGCGAAGAACACCTTCGTCAACAGAATGGTGGAAACGGGTCTCGAATATGAAGACAGAATAGAAATCACATCAGGAATTAAGGCGGGAGACGAAGTAGTGGTCTCCGGGGCCTACCTGCTGAACAGTGAATACATATTCAAAAAAGGGGCAGATCCGATGGCGGGTCACGATATGAGTACAATGTAATTGGACGAGAATGAATAAAACAGTTTGGTTTATGGTGATGCTGGTTGCGGTATTTTTAGTCATCCAGCTCATACCGGTGGAGCGAAATATTTCCCGAGTTCCGGCCGGTCAAAGTTTTGAAATGACCCAAAAGGTGCCCGCGAATGTTGCAGCTATTCTTAAAGTTTCATGTTATGACTGTCATTCAAATAATACCCGTTATCCCTGGTATTCGGAATTGCAGCCGGGCGCGTGGTTCATGGCCCGGCATATTACAAAAGGCAAAGAAGAACTCAATTTTGATGAGTTCAATAACTATTCAAAAAGACGGAAAAAAGCAAAAATAAAAAGCATCATCAGTCAGATTGAAAAAGACCAAATGCCTTTAAAATCTTATCTTTTACTTCATCATGATGCAGACTTAACCCCAGAACAACAAAAAGTCCTGATGCAGTTTTTTCAGTCAGAACTTGAACTTTAAAACATGAAATCTTCAAAAGTGAAAATAAAACCTTAAAATCAATATGAAAACAGACAAAAAATTAATCAGCACAGGTCTACTGGCTGCCTTCACCGCCTCATTATGTTGCGTTACACCATTATTAGCCTTCATTGCAGGAACAAGCGGCCTTGCTGCAAGTTTTTCATGGCTCGAACCTTTACGGCCATATTTAATCGCGTTAACGGTTTTCGTTCTTGGTTTTGCCTGGTATCTTAAATTAAAACCTAAAAAACAATTGGACTGTAGCTGTGAGAATGATGAGAAAATACCGTTCACGCAGTCGAAAATGTTTTTGGGGATAGTTACCCTATTTGCCGTCTTGATGCTTGCTTTCCCCTATTATTCAGCTGTTTTCTATCCAAAAACAGAAAAGCAGATTATAATTGTAGACCAATCTAATATCCGGGAAATAGAATTTACAATTAGCGGAATGACCTGCGCAAGTTGTGGGGAACACGTCAATAGCGAAATAAATAAACTGGCGGGAATTATAAGTTCAGACGCTTCGTACGAAAACAAAAATGCAGTTGTGAAATTTGATGATTCAAAAACAAATATTGATGAAATCGAAAACGCCATAAACGGTACCGGATATGTAGTAACCGACAAAAAAGAATATCAATTGAAAACCATTGGTCGTGAAAAACCATAATAAATAATTAACAGATGAATACAATCAAATTACAGTCAATCATCACCTGCCCAAATTGTGGGCACAGGAAAGAGGAAACAATGCCTACAGATTCCTGCCAATATTTCTACGAATGCGAAAAATGCAAAACCGTTTTAAAACCAAAACAGGGCGATTGCTGTGTGTATTGCAGCTACGGGACAGTGCCGTGCCCCCCCGTTCAGCAGGACAAAAAATGTTGTTAAAAGTCTTTACGTTTAACTAAATTAAAAAAAACATTTTAATGGACAAATCAACGCACAGCCACAAAGTTTCTCCGGACCATAACGCCTCGGGGGAAACTCATTCTACACAGAATATGGATTCAAAAAAAGAAAGCGAACAAATGGATCACGGCGGCGCATACAAAAAGTTGTTTTGGATGCTTCTCATTTCCTTCATATCCATGTTTATATTAATGTATGCGATGGTCGACCGATTAGCCAACGTAATTCCCAATATCAATCAGTTTTATATGGCCGGACTGATGGCTTCTCCTATGCTCATCATCGAACTGCTGTTAATGGGAAAGATGTATCCCAATAAAAAACTCAACAAAGTCCTAATGGGTGTCGGTGTGTTGGCGATGGTGCTGTTTTGGTCTGGCATTCGGCAGCAGACCGCTGTTGGAGATATGCAGTTTCTAAAGTCCATGATTCCACACCATGCAGGGGCTATTCTTATGGTCGAAGAAAGTAATCTGGTCGATCCGGAAGTGAGAAAGTTGGGCGAGGAAATTATCAAAGCACAGGAGGAAGAAATTGCCGTCATGAGGGCGAAAATTAAGGAACTTCAAACCCGGAAGTAATCTCAAATAGCAGAATTTAACGCAAAAAATTGAATTATGAAAAAATACACCTGTCCCATGCATCCCCAGATATTGAAGGACGAACCGGGGAAATGTCCACTTTGCGGAATGAACTTAATTCCCTTGGGAGGAACCGCCCGACCTGAAAAAGACGAACACAGCCATCATCATCAGAATCATGATCATCACTCAGAATCTGATAGTTCAGCGGCGGGATTTGACAAACATGCAGGTCATCATACTCCGGATTTTCTAAAAAAATTCTGGATTACACTGGTACTTTCTGTCCCGGTGCTGCTGCTTTCCCACATGATTCAGCAGTGGCTTGGTTTCACCATAGCTTTTCAAGGCGATAAATACGTGCTGTTGGTTTTGGGAAGTATTATTTATTTCTACGGTGGAATGCCTTTTTTCAAAGGGTTTTTGGGTGAAGTGAAAGCCGGAGCTATTGGGATGATGACGCTCGTTGCTTTAGCGATTACCGTAGCTTATGTCTATTCCGTTGCCGTCGTATTCGGGCTGCCGGGCATGGATTTCTTTTGGGAGCTCGCCACCCTAATTGTCATCATGCTTCTGGGTCATTGGCTCGAAATGCGTTCACAGATGGCAGCTTCAAAAGCGTTACAATCCTTAGTGGCATTGCTACCAAATGACGTAACCGTCGAGCATAACGGAAGTCCAGTTAAAATAAAACTGGAACAGCTGAAAAACGGAGATACCGTAATCATAAGACCGGGCGAAAAAGTCGCCGCTGACGGTCTGATTGTCGAGGGCAGTTCCTATTTAAATGAAAGCATGCTGACCGGAGAAAGTGTTCCTGTAAGAAAAGAGTCCGGTGGAAAGGTTATCGCAGGGTCTATCAATGGAGACGGGGCTTTAAAGATAAAAGCAACAGGGGTTGGAAAGGATTCGTACCTCAATAAGGTCATTAATTTGGTTCAGGATGCGCAGGCAGCAAAGTCGAACACTCAGAATCTGGCGGATAAAGTAGCCAAATGGCTTACTATAGTAGCAATTGTGGTGGGAGTAGGAACTTTCGCTTACTGGTACATCACTATGGGAGATTTGGCTTTTGCTCTGGAACGGATGGTAACGGTAATGGTAACGGCCTGCCCTCATGCTTTAGGAGTGGCAATCCCTCTGGTGGTGGCCATTTCCACTACACTTTCAGCGACAAATGGTCTACTCATCAGAAACCGCACGGCTTTTGAAACCACCAGAAAATTATCGACCATTATTTTCGATAAAACCGGCACCCTTACGAAAGGTTCCCACACTGTGCAGAAAATCATTCCTCTAACGGAACACTATTCGGAAAACGATTTACTCCAGTATGCAGCAGCAGTGCAGCAGAACTCCGAACATCACATTGCAAAAGGAATCATGCAGACCCTTTCTGAGAAAAAACTGGAGCTATGGAAGTCAGACAATTTCCGCTACATGCAGGGAATTGGAGTTACAGGAATGGTTAGTGGTAAATCGGTAGTCGCGGCCGGTCCTAATTATTTTGTTCAAAACAATAAACAGGTACCTGCCATTCCGGAAGAAATCAACCAGGATGCAGAAACAGTGAACTTTATTCTGATTGATGATGTGCCAGTGGGTATTGTTTCTTTAGCAGATACAATTCGCGAAGGCGCAAAAGAAGCTATTGATCAACTTCGAAGCATGAACATTAAATCATTCCTGCTTACAGGCGATAATGAAAAGATAGCCTCCGCGGTGTCGAAGCAGTTAGGAATGGACGGATATCTGGCCAATGTACTCCCTCATCACAAACAGGAAAAAGTAAAAGAATTCCAGGACAAAGGGGAGATCGTTGCAATGACAGGAGACGGCGTAAACGATGCACCGGCTTTGGCAGCGGCAGATGTAGGCATTGCAGTGGGTTCAGGAACAGATGTTGCAGCTGAAACTGCAGATATTATTCTGGTGAACAGCGATCCTCGGGATGTTGTAAAAATGATAGACTTTGGAAAAAAGACCTACAGTAAAATGATCCAGAATCTGGTGTGGGCAGTGGGCTACAATGTGGTGGCAATTCCTCTCGCTGCAGGTATCCTATATCCCACATTTGTACTCAGTCCAGCCATGGGTGCTGTACTGATGAGTGTCAGCACCATAGTGGTTGCCATTAATGCAAGTTTGTTAAAAATTAAATAATCACAAAATGAAATACCTACTATCGCTCTTAATGTTTGTGGCAATATCCATAAATACCTATTCACAGAGCACCAAAACTGTTTACACCTGCCCGATGCATCCGCAGGTGGTGAAATCAGCACCCGGTAACTGCCCCATTTGCGGTATGACCCTGGTGAAGAAAACCCTTACTGAGAAAAAAACGGCGGCCAAATCCGCGCCCGCTCCTAAAAAGGCCACCGCAGTTAAAAAAACTACGATTCAGAAACCTGAAGTGACCCCTGCAAAAACAAAGACAAAAGCGGAAGTTAAAAAACCGGTGATGCCAAAGACTAAAGCAGTACCGAAAGATCCAACAAGCGTCAAAACGCCGGAACATTCAACAACTGCTCCCCATCCGCATGAAGCAGCGCAAAAGATGTACACCTGTCCGATGCACCCCGAGGTGGTTTCGGACAAACCCGGAAAGTGTCCCAAGTGCGGTATGAATCTGGTTCCTCAAAAGGAAAGCGGCCAGCATCAGGGTACCGGCAAAACCCCCGAACATCAAACTTCAGATCCGCATCAGCATGAAGCAGCGCAAAAAGGTTACACCTGTCCGATGCATCCCGAGGTGATTTCGGACAAACCGGGAAAGTGTCCCAAGTGCGGTATGAATCTGGTCCCTCAAAAAGGAAAGAAGGAAGATCATTCTGCACATGGAAACATGCAGATGCATAGTGAACACAAAATGGTCATGCCGATGCCTGAAAAGCACCTAAAAGGCGGGCGCAAAGTGACCTACCATCTTTATGTGAAAGACACCCTGGTAAATTTCGCGGGCAAACAGAAACGCGCCATTGCCGTAAACGGGCAGATTCCGATGCCAAAGCTGGAGTTTTATGAGGGCGATACGGCGGAAGTGATTGTCCATAATTTAATGGACGAAGAAACTTCTCTACACTGGCACGGTCTTCATCTTCCAAATAAAGAAGATGGGGTTCCCTGGCTTACCCAGAAACCCATTCCACCACATTCAACCTACACGTATTCGTTTCCGATCATCCAAAACGGAACCCACTGGTATCACTCACATACTGGCCTGCAGGAGCAGATTGGAATGTATGGGATGATGATTCTGAAAAAACGTCCCGAAGATCCTACTTTCCGGAAAGGGATAGATGATCTGCCCACAGAGCATCTTATCCTGAGCGAGTGGACAAACCTGAACCCCAATAATGTTCAGCGGATGCTTCACAACGCCAATGACTGGTTCGCAATAAAAAAAGGCAGTACTCAAAGTTATGCAGAAGCCATAAAAGAGGGACACTTTAAGACAAAACTCACCAACGAGTGGAAGCGGATGCTGGCCATGGACGTGAGCGATGTATATTATGATGCATTCCTGATTAACGGTAAAATCGAAAGTCAACTCTCCCGATATAAAGCCGGTGATAAAGTTAGGCTTCAAATCGCCAACGGCGGTGCTTCCTCCTATTTCTGGCTCAATTATGCCGGAGGAAAAATAAAAGTAGTGGCCAGTGATGGATTGGATATTGAACCGGTCGAAGTGGATCGCCTGATCCTGGCGGTTTCCGAAACAGTGGATATCGTAGTGGAAATTCCTAAAAAAAACACTTCATACGAACTCCTTGTTACACCCGAAGACCGCACAAAATCTGCGTCAGTGTTTATTGGAGAAGGAGCTACGAAATCCCATGATCCATTACCCAAACTCAAATACTTTGAAGGGATGAAGATGATGAACGACATGATGAAGATGAACGGTGACATGAAAGATATGGGCATGAAGATGAGTTATCAGACGATGGATATGAATCAGGTGATGTATCCTGAAATTAGTGCTGAAAATAATGCAGCAATGCCGATGGACAAGATGGACAACAACGATGCGCAAATGGATCACTCACAGCATCAGATGCCTGCTTCCGGGATTACCACATTGAATTATGGGATGATGAAATCGCCTTATGACACTTCACTCCCGAAAGACAGTCCCGTGCGCGAGCTCAAGTTTACCCTTACGGGAAACATGAACCGCTACATATGGAGCATGGACGATAAAGTCCTGGCAGAATCTGACAAAATATTGGTAAAAAAAGGCGAAATTCTCCGCATTACCCTATTCAATAATTCAATGATGCGTCACCCGATGCACCTGCACGGTTTTGATTTTCGGGTACTCAACAAAAATGGCCTTCAGGCACCCCTCAAAAATGTGTTGGATATAATGCCGATGGAAACTAATGTCATCGAATTTGAAGCTAAAACTGACGGGGACTGGTTTTTCCACTGTCACATCCTCTATCACATGATGGCGGGGATGAACCGTGTTTTTGCTGTTGGTGATTATCAGAATCCTTTGCTGCCCGATAAAGCTTCAGCTTACAAAAAGCTCCAGCGCGAAAGTAACATGTGGCACCTTATGGCCGAAAACGATTTTGCTACTAATGGTAACGACGGGATGGCGAGGATCTCAAATGCCCGCTGGGAATTGGGAACAGAATGGCGTTTAGGTTACAATCCCCATCACGGCTACGAGGTGGAAACCCAACTCGGCAGGTATGTGGACCGTATGCAGTGGCTGAAACCATTTATCGGATTTAACTACCATTATAGAAAGATTGACAGGAATAATATCGAAAAAAACCTTTTTGGACAGGCATCTACTAAAGATGAAAGAAAAACTTTCAGCGCTGGTATCATGTATAAACTCCCGATGTTGGTGGACCTGCAGGCAGAAATATTTACAGACGGAATTGTAAGGTTCCAGCTGAAACGTGAAGACATTCCGTTGACTGCGCGTTTGCGCGGGGCATTCATGGTCAATACCGACAAAGAATATATGGCAGGTCTTAAATATATCGTCACAAAAAATATCGGAATCTCAACCCACTACGACAGCGATATGAGCTGGGGTGCAGGGATAACTCTGAATTATTAAAAAAGTTTTCGGAGATTAGATTTTGAGAAGAGTGCAGCTGAAAAATAACGTCCGCTGCACTTTCTTTTATAAGTAAAGGGGCGTTAAAAAGTAAGTATTGTATTCCAAAGGATTCAACGCACTCCACTTCATCAAAATTAAGACTTTGCCGGTATGTATACGTTTCGTCTCCGAAACCTTGCGTTCTCTCAACTTTCATTAATTAGTAATATTTTTTTTCCTAAATTAGCTGCGTGAAATTTTTAGCCTTCTTTTTATCCCTTTTCTTTATGGTGCTTACGATGGTGCCATGTAACGATGCGGCAAAGGGTTTAAGCGAAAAAGTTTGTCAGAATCAGGATCTTCACCTTGAACAAAGCCAGGATCAACACGCTGATCTTTGTTCTCCTTTCTGTGTTTGCAATTGTTGTGGTATGACTTTGTCAGTTTCACAAATTAATACCTTACTTCCTGAACACAACGAGGTTGTAATAAAAGATGTTCTTCCTGAAAGGAAATACAGGCACAAGATCCTCCTCCCTGCCGGCATCTGGCAGCCCCCAAAAATAAGTTAATTAAACTACCGTAGGATTCTTCCTCCGGGACACTTCGGCTATGCAATAGTCGCAAATTTTCGTATTCAATACGGAAGTTGAATTTTTCTGTCAATTAACTTAAATTTTTACGAATGCTTTATAAAATTATACAGTTTAGTGTAAAAAATAAGCTCATCATTGGGCTCATGACATTTGCACTGATCCTTTGGGGTATATATAGTGCTACCAGACTCCCCTTGGATGCCGTACCCGATATCACAAACAATCAGGTACAGATTATTACCAGCACACCCACATTAGCTGCTCAGGAAACGGAACAGTTGGTTACTTACCCAATTGAACAGAGCCTTGCAAATATTCCAGGTATTACCGAAATGAGGTCCATCTCAAGATTTGGTCTGTCTGTAATTACTGTAGTTTTCGACGAAAGCGTGGATGTATACTTTGCACGGCAGCTCATCACCGAAAAGCTGAAAGAGGCCGAAGAAAATATTCCACAAGGTATCGGCAGCCCCGAAATGTCCCCGGTTTCTACTGGCTTGGGTGAAATCTATCAGTATGTTATTCACCCTAAAAAAGGTTCCGAGAACAAATACTCCGCTACGGATCTGCGTACCATGCAGGATTGGGTCGTGGCAAGGCAACTTTACGGGACACCCGGAGTAGCTGAAATTAACAGTTTCGGCGGGAAACTTAAGCAGTATGAAGTCGCGATTAATCCCTATAGGCTTAAAGCAATGAATGTTACCATTGCAGATATTTTTGCTGCACTCCAGAAAAATAACGAAAATACCGGCGGCGCTTATATCGATAAAAAACCTAATGCCTATTTTATTCGCGGCATCGGTCTGATCTCTTCTTTAGATGATATTTCCAACACCGTAATAAAAACAGTCAACGGTATCCCTGTACTTATCAAAGATGTCGCGGAGGCACGTATAGGCAGTGCCGTTAGATATGGTGCCCTTACCTATAACGGCGATAAAGAGGCTGTCGGGGGTATTGTAATGATGCTCAAAGGTGAAAATTCCGCGGAAGTAGTGAGTAGGGTTAAGGAAAAAATGCTCACCATTCAAAAATCCCTTCCAGCGGATATTATCGTAGAACCTTTCCTGGACCGGACTAACTTAGTAGACCGGGCGATCCGTACCGTAGAAACAAATTTGGTGGAAGGCGCTCTTATTGTCATCCTTGTGCTCGTTCTGTTTCTGGGTAATTTTCGTGCAGGGCTTATTGTGGCTTCTGCCATTCCACTTTCTCTCCTTTTTGCCTTAGGTATGATGAATGTTTTTGGAGTCAGTGCAAACTTGATGAGTTTGGGAGCTATCGATTTCGGGCTTATTGTAGATGGCGCAGTAATCATTGTAGAGGCGACCCTTCACTTTCTCGCGGTCCACCACAAATCCCAAAAACTCTCGCAGCACACAATGGACCGGGCTGTGGAAGCAAGTGCAAAAAAAATGATGAGTTCCGCAGCATTTGGCCAGATCATTATCCTTATTGTCTACCTACCCATTCTGTCACTTCAGGGAATTGAAGGTAAAATGTTCCGTCCTATGGCAGAGACCGTATCATTTGCCATTGTCGGAGCACTGATCCTCTCTCTTACTTATATACCCATGATGTCTGCGCTGTTTCTATCAAAAAATATCAGTGCTAAGAAAACCTTTGCCGATAAAATGATGGCTAAGATTCATAATTTTTACGTTCCCGTGTTGCAGAAGGCCATTGCGTTTAAATATGCAGTAGTTGCTGCGGCCATAGCGCTGCTTACGGTGTCGCTCCTGATATTCTCTCGCATGGGCGGCGAATTTATACCACAACTTCAGGAAGGTGATTTTGCCGTACATTGCATTCTGCCACAGGGCACCTCCCTTTCGCAAAGTATAGAAACTTCTATGCAGGCAAGCCGCATTTTGAAATCATTTCCCGAAGTCAACACCGTGGTAGGTAAAACCGGTAGCGCAGAGGTTCCAACAGACCCTATGCCGCCCGAAGCAACGGATCTTATTGTCACGCTAAAACCTAAAAAAGATTGGAAAGACAGCGACAAATCCTACGAAGAGTTAAGTGCCGAAATGATGGAAAAACTCGAAATGATACCTGGAGTGTTTTTTGAAGTCTCCCAACCCATACAGATGCGTTTTAACGAATTAATGACCGGGGTAAGACAGGATGTGGCGATTAAAATTTTTGGTGAAAATATCGACACCCTCGCTAAATTGGCTCCCGACGTTGCCAAAGTCGTCCAGACCGTTCAGGGAGCCACAGAACCCCAGATTGAGCAGACCGTGGGCTTGCCCCAAATTACCATTACCTACGACAGGGCCCGCCTCGCCTCGTACGGTCTCAATATTGAGGATATTAATCACACAGTAAGTACTGCATTTGCCGGTGAAACAGCTGGTGTAGTGTTTGAAGATGAAAAGAAATTCAATCTGGTCGCGCGTCTGGACAGTGCGAGCAGAAGCTCTATTGAGGACGTCAGCAGCCTCTTTATTCCAACCGCAAACGGAGTCCAGATTCCGCTTTCACAGATCGCAAAAGTGGAATATAAAGACGGTCCGGCACAGATAAGTCGGGAAGATGGAAAGCGCCGCATCGTCGTAGGTTTCAATGTAAAAGATAGAGATGTAGAAAGTGTGGTGACCGAAATTCAGCAAAAACTCACTGATGCCAACCTGCTGCCCCCCGGATATTATTATACCTATGGTGGTACTTTTGAAAACCTGGAACAGGCCTCTTCCAGATTACAGATTGCCGTGCCGGTTGCTTTAGCACTCATTTTTCTCTTGCTTTATTTTGCCTTCCGCAACCTAAAAGACAGCTTGCTTATTTTTACTGCGATTCCAATGAGTGCTATTGGAGGGGTCTTTGCACTGATGATAAGGGACATGCCCTTCAGCATTTCAGCAGGAGTAGGCTTTATCGCGCTGTTTGGTGTAGCCGTACTGAATGGTATTGTGCTGGTAAGCACCTTCAAGGATCTTCAGAAATCTGGGGTTACTAATATCCTGCGAAGGGTGATTCAGGGGACCAGTATACGGTTACGCCCAGTCCTGATGACTGCAGCGGTAGCTTCATTCGGATTCTTTCCCATGGCTTTTTCAAATGGTAGCGGTGCAGAAGTACAGAGACCATTAGCAACCGTGGTAATTGGCGGCTTAGTAACGGCAACTTTCCTTACCTTATTTGTTCTGCCACTACTCTATATCATCTTTAATTCTAAAAACCAATTCAAAAGTAAAATGAGGAAAAGCAAAAACACATCGTTTTTGACGCTAATTATTTTATTCTGCACGTCCGTCAGCGTTCTTAGTGCGCAGGAAAGAATTTCACCAAAGGATGCAGTGAAAATAGCGTTGGAGAATAATCTACAGTACTCTGTAAACACAGCCCAGGTAAATAAAGCTTTACTGGAAACCAGAACGGCACGTGAAATTCCCAAGACCGGCCTCTTCGTAGAAAACGACGATATGAGGCCAAGTGACCCAAATGGTGATTATAAAATTGGAGTCCAACAATCAATCCAATGGCCGGGATTATATAAGGCGAAAAGGAAGTATTTTGAGGAGCAGTTAAAATACCACCAGCTGAATAAAGGTATGATCAACGCCGTAATTAAAAAGGAGGTAAACACAGCATTTTTTCAGCTTTGGTACCTTCAGGATGTAGCTAGACTGTATGGGAAACTTGATGAATATTACACCAGTATGTACAAAGCAGCTAATCTTCGTTTCAAAACTGGCGAAGCTGCAGGACTAGAAAACATTGCTGCCGAAGCACGGATGAAGGAGCTGCAGGCGCAGAGACAGCAAAACCAACAGAATATTTCAGCACAGCAGCAGCAGTTGAGCCTTTTTCTCAATACTCATGTGCTGTACTTACCGGAAGACACCAATTTGCGGAAACTGGATGTGGATGATTTTCCGTCAGACAGTTTGCATCCTTCATTGGCACTGCAGCAGCAAAATATCGAAATTGCACGAGCTAATATAGATGTTCAGAAAATGCAGAATAAACCTGACTTTTCCGGCCGGGTATTCTCCCAGAGATTATACGGAATGAAAGATCCCATAACCGGCTTTTCTGTAGCGGTAGAATTTCCCATTTTTGGGAAAACTGCCTATAAAGCCAAATTGCAGGCTGCCGAAGCAGAAGTTGAAATTCAGCAGTCGCAGCTGCGCTATCAGGAAAGCCAATTCGCTGCACAAACGCGCACCAGCTACACCGAAATTCTGAAAGCTTCTGAAATGCTTAAATATTATGAAAGTATAGGTTTGAAACAGGCAGACCAGATCTTTGATGCGGCAATGTTAAGTTACAAAGCAGGTGAAATAGGTTTTTCTGAAATGCACCAGTTCTTTACCCAGGCAATAGACATCAGAAAAAATTATCTGATTGCATTAAACGAGTACAACATGGCCGTAATTCAATATAACTATTACATTAAAAATTAAGTATAAAAAGAGAATATAACATGAAAAAATATATCACCCTTATTTTTGCAGTCTCTGTCTTGTTGACAGGATGTAAAAAAGAATTAGAAGTTACTGAAACCAAAAATACACCTGAAGTGGAGAAGGTTGATGAACATGAAGATCCGAACGTCGCACATTTCACGGAGGAACAAATAAAGACTGTTGGAATTCAAATGGGTAGTATCGAAAGTAAGGAACTTTCTAATACCATAAAAGTAAGCGGTATGCTGACGGTGCCTAACCAGAATAAGGCATTTGTTACGCCCTCGTACAGCGGTATAGTACGCTCCCTGTACGTACAGCCTGGAAGCTATGTATCAAAGGGAAAAGTTATAGCAACCATTTCAAACCCCGATTTAATTGTGATGCAGCAGCAGCTTCAGCAGGTTAATGGTCAGATCCGGATGGCAGAGCTGGAGGTTACGCGTGCACAGCAGCTTTATAAAGGTAATGCCGCACCCCTAAAGAAATTCCAGCAGGCCCAGACAGATCTTGCTACATTGCGAAGCCAGCGCTCCGGACTCCAGAAACAGCTGGGCAGCATTGGCGCCGCCCAGGGGTACAGTTCGTCCCTTGCGGTGCGTGCCCCCATTAGCGGCACGGTAAGCAAAGTAATTGCGCAAATCGGGAGTAATGTAGATATGGCTTCTCCAATTGCGGAAATTGTAAGCAATGCGGCACTCCATCTGGATATTTACGTGTATGAAAAAGACTTGGGTAAAGTTCAGCCGGGGCAAACCATTCATTTTACACTAACCAACAGTCCCGGTAAAGAGTACGATGCAAAAATAACTTCAATCGGTACTGCCTTTGAAGGAGAAAGCAAAACCGTTCCCGTTCACGCACAGGTCGTCGGTGACCGAGTAGGTCTCATCGATGGCATGAATGTTACCGCAGTTATAAGTCTGGATAATCAAACCGCAGCATCCGTTCCTACTGAAGCTATAGTTAATGATAAGGGACAGGATTTTATCTTTATCATGCAAAACAATAATGATAAAGAGGGAAACATCGAGAAAGTAAAGTCTGGCAGGGAAGGAGATAACAAAAAAATGTTGGAAAAAAAGGAAATAAGTTTTGAAAAAATTCCTGTGGCTAAGGGAGTTACTGATTTGGGCTATACACAAATTACCCCCTTGAAACCCATGCCCCCAAATGCTAAAATAGTAACTAAAAATGCCTTCTTTATTTTAGCTAAATTAAATAACAAAGGAGAAGAAGGGCACGGCCATTAAAAAATATATAATCAAAATTACTCAAACTCATCGTTTAAAATAAAACTTATGGCAAATAATAAATCACATATACATACCTACGACGAAAATGGCAATCAGCTGTGCTGCACGCCTCAGGAAGGGAAAATATATAAAAACGCGGGGGCAGAAAAATTAGTCGAAGACGGTTGTTGCGCAACGACCGATAAAGTCTATGCCCCAATAAAGAAAATGACTCCCGATACTGAAAAGCATCCCACTGATGACGGCTCAAACCATGCTGCTGAACATGCCGATGATGATGGACACGATCATTCTACCCAGGGTAAGACAACCTTTCAGCTTTTTCTTCCGGCAATTATCTCATTCGTGATCTTAATGGCAGGCTTGGCAATGGATCATCTAATTCCTCAATTCTGGTTTAAAGATTGGGTGCGTATTATTTGGTACGCCGCAGCCTATCTGCCGGTAGGTGTGCCGGTTCTGAAAGAAGCGTTTGAAAGTATAATGAAGGGAGATGTGTTTTCGGAGTTTTTCCTTATGTCTATCGCGACAATAGGAGCCTTTGCCATTGGCGAATATCCGGAAGGAGTGGCGGTCATGCTTTTCTACTCGGTAGGCGAAGTTTTCCAGACCTTAGCGGTACAGCGGGCAAAAGGAAACATTGCAAAACTTTTAGATCAGCGTCCCGATGAAGTCACGATTTTAGTCGACAATCGACCCCAAACCGTTAAAGCTGCTGAAGTGGGACTCGATTCCCTCATTCAGCTCAAACCCGGCGAAAAATTGGCCCTCGATGGGGTGTTGATCTCCGATAGCGCTTCCTTTAATACCTCGGCACTAACCGGGGAAAGCAAGCCCGATACTAAGCAGAAAGGCGATACTGTTCTTGCCGGAATGATCAACCTGAATACGGTAGCAAAAGTGCAGGTCAATACCCTCTACAATGATTCGAAACTTTCAAAGATTCTGGAATTGGTACAGAATGCGACTGCACAGAAAGCACCCACCGAATTGTTCATCAGGAAATTTGCCCGCATCTATACCCCAATCGTGGTATTTCTCGCTGTGGCAATCTGTCTGTTACCCTATTTGTTTGTGGATGAATATATTTTCAGGGACTGGTTATACCGCGCTTTGATATTTCTGGTAATATCCTGTCCATGTGCATTAGTAATTAGTATTCCACTAGGATACTTTGGTGGCATTGGTGCCGCAAGCAGAAATGGAATTTTATTTAAGGGCAGTAACTTTCTGGATGCGTTGGCAGAGGTCAAAAATGTGGTTATGGATAAGACCGGAACCATGACCGAGGGTGTATTCAAAGTGCAGACTGTAAACATTAAACCGGAATTCGATAAAGATCTTATTTTAAAACTGGTTAATGTTATTGAAAACTCATCAACTCACCCGGTAGCTACTGCAATTCATGACCACTTGGGGGAACCTGACCATACCATTATTCTGGACAATTTAGAAGAAATTGCAGGTCACGGCTTAAAAGGAGCGTATCAGGGAAAACAGTTGCTAGTGGGGAATTTTAAACTCATGGATAAATTCCAGATCCAATACGATATTAATCCAAATGATATAGTAGAAACCTTGATTGCCATTGCTTACGAAGGAAAATTTGCCGGATACATTACCATTGCGGATAGCATCAAACAAGACGCTGCCGACACTATCCGGAAATTAAAAAGCATGGGCGTGAATGTTACCATGCTAAGTGGCGATAAGTCAACTGTGGTAAAAGCAGTGGCACAAAAGCTGGGTATTCAGAACGCTTATGGCGATTTACTGCCGGAAGAAAAAGTGAATAAAGTAAAAGAGCTGAAATCGCGGAATGAAACGGTGGCATTTGTAGGAGACGGAATAAATGATGCGCCGGTAGTGGCTTTAAGCGATGTGGGAATAGCGATGGGCGGATTAGGTAGTGATGCAACCATTGAAACTGCCGATGTAGTAATTCAGGACGATAAACCCTCCAGAATCCCCATGGCTATTAATATTGGGAAGCAGACTAAAAAGATTGTGTGGCAGAATATTGCATTGGCTTTTGGCGTTAAAGCCATCGTTCTCGTTTTAGGGGCTGGTGGTTTAGCCACCATGTGGGAAGCCGTCTTTGCCGATGTAGGCGTGGCACTTCTTGCCATTTTAAATGCAGTAAGGATTCAGAAAATGAAATTTTAAACAAAGCGGGCTTCGGTCCGTTTTATTTTGTGCGGTGATGACGTTGGCAAAGTTTCCTGATAAAACCACCGCCCGCCGCAGCAAGTAACATAATGACAATTATACGCACAGGCCAGCCGCCAAAACGTTGCCCTCCATTCCGCTACGCTGCATTACGTGCAAACCAGCACCATAGTGCCTATAATTGGAAATTATGCTAAATGCTTACCGTTTGTTTGGGCGAAGCCCGCACAAGCCAACGCCTTCCAGCTGCCAATGCATTTATAATTTAGAAGACCCTTTCACCGTTCCAGTGCGCTAATCGACAGTCCAGTCTTGAAAGGTCCATGTGCCTGCAGTCCATAGCCTGCTTTTTTTCAGCGGAAAGTGTAGTGGCAGGCTATGCACTTCGGCACCGCGCACAGCAGTATTCCAGTCGGCACAAAAAATGCTTGGGCCATTACTTTCCCGCGGCCCGCCTTGCCTGTGCACAAGCATTTTTGCACCTCCCTACATACCGCTGTCTTTCCAGCCCCTTTAGTAATTGATTACCGGAAGACTCTTGCCGGAGCTTTCCCATGTTCCTTCAGCACATAGCCGGCATCCACTTCACGGACGTGACCGGCCGCTTCGTTCCTGCCGTCTATACGCTTCCGTCACCGCGCACAGCAGTATGCCGGCTCACCGGGAATTGCTTATTTAATTTTGGTTCCGGCAAGCCGTCATACAGCTGTCTTTGCCAGCCCTCCCCACCGTTCTGAATATATTTCTGCTAAACAATTCGTTGCTATATAGAAGATTTTGACGGCCTATTAATCGAAGACCCTTTATCACAATTTGCCATGTACCGGGAGTCAATAAACTGCCTGGTTTCAGCGGAATAGTGTAGTGGCAGTTTATCCACTCGCGGTACCGCGCACAGCAGTATGGCGGTGCATCGTTCCTCCGCACCGCCATACCGCTGTCTTTCCAGCAGCTGAGGGGATTTAGTAAATTATCGCTTAGAATGCCCTGAATTTTATAATAAGCAAAACTCCTGTTGCACCAATCGATATACCCGGATAAGAAAAAATAAAAAAAAAGAAAGTAAAGTTATGGTTTCGGAAAAATGCCCTGACAATATCAAGCCCTTGCGGGTTTTTTGAAAAAAATATTGTCGTTAAAAATGCTACGCCTATATTTTTTTCAAAAAAATATTGCATGTCATTTTTCCTCCAGAAGAGTAGAGCACTTTCTTTTTTTTCTTTTTTTCTTTTGAATAGTATTTTTCATAACAAAATTTTCCCTCCGGGGAATTTTTTGTATTGAGTGCCACTTACTCCACCCCAAAAAGCACCTTAAAGCATACTTATTTCACCCTTTTAAACAAATCGGTGCAAACGGGTGCAAGCAAAATCTTAAACACTGAAAAAGCCTGTCTTTACAACAGGCCTTCTAACCAAAAAACTTTCAAAAAAGTGACTTAAGCGCTATTTTAGAGCTTCTTCAGCTGAGTTTCCGGACGATTTTCCGGGAATTTTACCGGAATTTTCGCCGTACTCCTCCGAGCTGATAGCCGTCTGACTCACCGCACCAAGTATGGTTCCGCCTAAAAGCAAGTAACCTCCAATGGAAATTACTGCTGCAGGCAAGGCAACCGGTGCAGCAACCAGGGCACCGCCGACTGCCGATAGACCAAGACCGATATTCCGAACAATGCGGAACCACTTTGGTGTTGGAGCAGACATTCTGCTTACTAAATTCAGGTTTCTATTTTTCATGATCGTGATTTCTTATTTCGTTAATTTCTAATTTATTGATCCGTTGTTCCAGGTATTCAACTTTCTTGTTCAGGATATCAAAAGAAGTTTTGAATTCTGTTTTGATGATCAGAGCCATGGTCTTGACTTCTGACATATCTTTTTCCATACTCTTGAAATCGGTGTGCAGCTGCTTGATGAAATAAGCAACGATACCCAGCAGAACACTGCTGATAAAACCGAACATCACACTCAACGTTAATTCACTTCCCATGATGATTCTGTTTTAAAATTGAAAATTGTTCTGGATCTCAATCTGATTATCCTTGCTTTTGGCTGCCGCCAAAAGTTTAGGATAAACCTGCCGGTATGCATCGCGGCTCTGCAGAACCTGATAGTCTCCGTCTTTTTTGATGTAGCTCAATCCGACGAGAGGACAACCGGCCGTGTGTTCAATCGTGTTTCCTGTATGGATATACACCAGGTCGAAAGTCGGCAGATCATCAATCTCAATCATGCCCTTGTGCATTTCACCGTATTTTTGGGAATACGTTCTGTTCATTCCGCCTGTGGTGTTGACTTTCAGCTGAAATTTTCCCTCCGGAATTGCGGTCTTGCTTTTAATCTTAACCTGGCGGATTTTATCCTCCAGGAGAAAGCACTGGAAAATACCGTCAATATAAAGATGGGAAAGGGTGCTTTCTTTGCCCTGGGCTACTCTTACTATTTTCGTTTTCATTCTGTTTTGTATTTTAATTTTACAAATCAGTGATAAAAAAAAGGCTTCCATTTTCTGGAAGCCCTTTCATGATCACATCCTAAAACACTTCCTCAATTTTGAGACAGTTACCGGTTGCGAATGGATAATAAACCCCATTTACTTCCTGGAAGAACTCAATCCCGATACACTGAAGAACAGAAACGGTATTGTCCAGAGTTGGTAAACCTGGCAAATCTGCCGTAATGGTATCACCGGAATAACTTTCATTAAGCGGGATAAACGGCGATCTGGAAACTACACTCAGCTCATTGTTCACCGCGTCGTCCGGTTCATAAGTTCCGGTTATCGGGTTATACGAAAAGTCCGCGATCACTGCCAAAGCATGGAGCAAACGGAAGTGCGAAGCACCTGCAGGAGCAGCGATCAATTCGATTGGTATGAACTCTTCTACAATAAAATCTGCAGTATTTCTTGCAGGATCATGATTCACCTGATAAGGAGCATTGAACACACCGTTGATGGACTGGTTCTTATTGAATTCAAACCCGGTGAGATAATTTCTCTGGGTGGAGATCTCAACTTTTCGGTATCCTCTGGCCTCGGTTCCATCCTCCAGGTTGATTTTCTTCATGATCGAAGTTAATCTGCCTGTCACCTGAGTATCGGTAAATTTCCCCATCAGCTGGGAAAGAGCGGTTCGCACCGCCTTTCCGGCGATAGCGCAGCCACCGAACTCGTTCATGTTTTCGCGCGTACGCTCAAACTCCGGAGCTGTTTTTACCTGTTCTGCGGTAGGTCCGCCTACCATGCCGGCAAAAAATCCTTTTTGCCCTTTGATTTTGAAATGTCTCACATCGCCGATTGTTCCGACGTACTTCATGAGACCTTTTTGTCTTGCCATAATATTAAATTTTGCAATTGATAATTTGAAGAAAAACACTGTTGTCTAGACACTTATAAATTTCTTGAATTATCTTTACAAATACAATAGTCAAAATACTGTAAACCAATGCATTACAACGAAATTACCCCCGAAAACACTCAGTCGGACGTCAGCAAAACTGTAAATCCGTCTGCAAAGTATTTCCAGATTCCGGAGATTATTACCGAAACATTTTGGATCGTCGAAAGGGTTCTGGATGGCGACACATTAATCGTCAAAGAAGAATTCGGTCAGGAAAGCAAGGAAATCCGTCTTTATGGCCTCGATGCACCGGAAGTGCACATGAGCCGGAAAATGCGCGAGGATGAAGCGAAAAGCCACCTGCCTGCAGCTTTCTTACTGGAACTCGGACTGAAGAGTTTAGGTTACGTGCTCCAGGTGTGCCCACCTGGAACACGCATCACACTCCTCACCGAAAAGAAAAACGAACTCGACTTCTGGCTGCGCCAGTTGGCTTATGTCATTTTACCTTCCAGCGAATGCCTGAATGAGCTTTTAATAACAAATGGCTGGGCAAAAGCCAGCCATTCTTATTATTGTTCCATGCTTAGTGAATATCAACAGTTAAATTTTGAAGCAAAGCAGCAACACCGCGGAAACTACCTGTCAGTCGATGTTTTCTGATTTGTTGTACTTATGTTGTACCAAAGGAGGTGAAAAAGTAAGAAAGTACCCTGTTAAAAGGACTTTGCAAACGGACTTGTATTAATACCATGTTGTAGGCAGTTTATTTTATTCTTAATTATTTTGAATACTGGAATTCAATAGTTTGAAAAGAAAACAAATATAATAGATAGCAGAATGCTTAAAACACCAAAAATGAATATAAAATAAGATTTATAGTAAACTTCAACGTTCAAAAGACGCTTTATTCCTCTTGATTTATCTTTAAAAGGATCATACTTTTCCTTTCTAAATTTTTTGATTTCTTTAAAAGAAAAGTATATAAATAAAACACCAATAACTAAAAAACAAAAACCGATTTTAACTTCTTCCGTCATTATTTAGAGCTTTATTTTCAATGTTTTTAGGCGGTTCAACTTAAATTGCCTACAACGTTTTGCGGCTTTGCGAT
>DKJL01000017.1:165597-176772 GCA_002454815.1 Flavobacteriales bacterium UBA6693 | reverse complement strand
CTGAAAATGGGGAGCTTACAAATTCATTCTGCCTGAACTGCGCCAGAATTATGAAGAATTAATCTCGTATTACAAAAAGAACGATAATCCTAAAGAGCAATTGTATTATACCAACCAGCTCCTTAAAGCCGATAGCATAATTTCGACTGATTTCAAATATCTTTCTAGGCGAGTCCATAAAGAATATGATATACAAACGCTTATAGATGCTAAAACTGATTTGGAAAATACTAATTATCTTGGAAAATATCTTTTAGCAATTTGTATTGTAATTATTTTGGTTTTATGCTTTCTTGTTTTTGTTTGGTTTAGGCGGAAAAAAGAAGTTCAAAAGCGTTATGAAGAATTGCTTCTAAGAATGAAAACAAGTAATCAAACCTCCAAAGAAAGTCCAATTGAGTTAAGCGCCGAGAGAAGTTCTAAATTAGACGAGCAACTTGTTAAAAGGTTAAGAAAAGAAATTTCTGATTTTGAAAAAAGAAAAGGTTTTCTTGAAAAAGGGATTACCTCTAGCAAACTTGCCAGTCAATTTGGGACTAATACCGCTTATCTTTCTCAATATATTAATGAGTTTGAGAAATCAAATTTTAATACATATATCAATAAGTTAAGAATTAAGCACGTAACTGAGAAAATTTATACAGATAAAAAATGGAGGAATTATTCTGTTGAAAGTCTTGCAGAAGCATGTGGATTTAGTAATCGGCAAAGCTTTTCAAATACTTTTTATGAACAAAATGGAATTCGCCCTGCTGATTTTATCAAAAAAAGAAAAGAGGAATTGGAAACCGATCCTTCATCTTGATAGATGAAAAGTGGGTTGGGAAAATCAGCTCTTTTGCAAAATAAGCTGCTGGTTTAGCATCGGCTTTTTGCAAATGTGCTGATGCGGGTTGGCAAAAAAGGTGCTGGAAAAAAGAATAAATTTTGCGTGGGAATGTAAAAATATTTCTGAGAATGCTATTATTTGTTTTAATTGCAGATTTTTCATAGCATAGCATATAACGTTTTGGGGCTTTGCGATGGTGGGGCAATCGAAGCACAAATCTTCAATTTTGCACAAAATTTGAACCGAAGAACAACCTTTGAACTTTGCAGTTTCGCCCCACTATTGCAAAACCCTTGTTAGCCGTTCGCCCTTTTTGTCGGTCGTTACATTTTTGAAATTATGTTGTTCCATTCCGTTTTGTGTTCAAATTTCAATGCGGTGTCCGTTTCAATTAGGTTCACATAGTTTTCAATGAACTCCGAAGTGTCGGAAAGCAAACGCAAATAGTATTTCAGCGAATTTGTCAAGCCGTTTGCAATAACGTGGCAACCGTGAATGTTTTTAATGCGGTCAACTTCTTTGTTGATTTCGTCTGCTTGTGAAGCGTCTATGTTGGCGGTTGAAAGCAAATAATAGCGAGATACTTGTGTGGTTTTAAATTTTTCAAAAGCGTCCTTTACAAGTTGGGCTGTAATTGCAATTCCGTGTTTTACTTCAACGGCTTCAAACGCTCTTTCCTTTTCGTCAACAATGTCAATGTCGCCAATTCGTCCGCTTCTTGTGTCGGCTGATGTGTGGCTTTCTATTGGCAACAACGTTTTTCCTTCAAATCTTTTGGTTTCATTTACCAAACATTGATAAGCCGCATACAAAGCCAAAACTGGTAAACGAGATGCTCCTTCTGCCGAATATTTTGTATCAAAGTGTTTTGTCAGTAGGTCAATTATTGTAGCTATTTGCAAATTGTGTGGTTTTGCCAAATCAATTTGCTGTGCATTTCGTTGAATGATTAAACCTTGAAACAGAAAACTCAATACTTTGTCCAAATCTTTGCCTTTCTGAATGAAAGCAATTGTTTCTAAAAATGCTGTTTTCAAAGAGTCGGGGCGAATTGCACCCGAATAATTTGAATCGTAAGGAACTTTCTGTTCTAACGAACGAGTTAGCCAACCGCTTTCTGCCATTGCGGGAAACTTTACACTTTTCAAAAACGGCGTGATGAATTTTGAATCAAATGTTCTGCCCGAATATCCATTTGGAATACTTGTTTGATGGTTTCTAATGTCTTGTTCGTGATTGAGCATTTTATAAACTGCACTTGTAAGGATAACAGTAATTACGGCTTTTGCCGATTCTGACCTGCCTAAAATTTCGCTTAAATGATTGGCGGCTTTTGGGTCTAAATCTGATTTAATTGTATTATCAGAACCAACAATCGCCATTGATTCATTATAAATCTGTTTCAAAAATTCTATTGGCTCCATTCTATTTATTTACGCTTAAAAGTTGTGATTTAATTTCTTCCGCAACAGCTTTAATCATTGGAATTGCAACTGAATTTCCTATTTGTTTGTAAAGCTCTGCTTTGTTGTTCAGCAATTTGAATTTGTTGGGAAAGCCCATAATTCGGTAACATTCTTGAATAGTTAATTTTCTAACTGTTCCTTCGTGCCAAATCCAAAATCTACCCGATGATTCTTGCGAAGGCAATGCAGGGTGAACACCTTCGGTTGAATAAATCCGATTCGGTTGTTTATGAACTCTTGATAAATGTTCAGTCCCTTCTCTAACACCTGCTTTGCGAATGGTTTTGTTTCTGTAACCCGCAAATACCAAACCCGAATCTTGCTTTTTTTGCTCTTCTAAAATGGTATATGGCTCATTCAAATACTCAAATTCATTTTCCTTGTCTAAAAATTTTTTCAATGCAGGTTTGGATTTCTTTTTGATGTTGGAGAAATCAAATTTTTTGTCTTTGTGTCCGATGATAATAATTCTTTCACGATTTTGTGGTAAACCAAAATCCGAAGCATTTAAAACCTTTTTAGATACTGTATAGCCTAATTCTTCTAAATGTTGAATAATGGTCGCCAACGTTTTTTTCTTGTCGTGATAAACCAAATGTTTTACGTTTTCAAGAAAAACGACTTTCGGCTGATGTTTTTCAATGATTTCAAAAACGTGGTAAATTAACGTTCCTCTTGTGTCTTCAAAACCTTTCATTTTCCCCGAAATGCTGAACGGTTGGCACGGAAAACCCGCACAAAGAATGTCGTGCTTTGGAACGATGTCTGTGTTTATTTTTGTAATGTCGCCAAATGGAACTTCACCAAAATTCAATTCGTATGCTCTTTGAGCGTGGTAATTAAATTCAGAAGAAAACACACAATTTCCGCCAAGTTCCTGCATTGGAATACGGAAACCGCCAATTCCTGCAAACAAATCAATGAATGTAAATTCAGGTTTTTCAGGTGCAGGAAAAGGAATGTCCCATTTTATAGGAAGCATTGCTTGTAATTCGGGTTCAGCGACAATGCTTAATTCTTCATTGAGTTCATAAAAGTATTCTTTGGCTCGTTTCTCGTAAGATTTTGAAACGCCATTTTTATGGTTGTGCAGATAATGCGTGAAATACGCCAAATTTTCTGCATTTCCGTTTAAGGTTTCAACTTTTAGTTGCTCTCTAAGTTTTGAGTATTTAATCATAGTCTAAAAGTTTAGTTTTCCTTGTTCTTGATTTCTTATTCTCATATACTTTGCCTTTTCTTCTGCTACTTTCAGAAGTTGTTTTGGCTCTTCTTGCAGATAAATAATTTCAGCGATTTTTTCGCTGAAATATTCATGTTCAAGTTTTTTTAAGTCAAGTTGAAAAACGGTTGAAAGTTTCGGTAGAACGTTAACGGGAACATTTCGTTTACCATTTTCAATTTTTGAAAGTGTAGATTGGTCAATGTCCAATGCAGCGGCAAGTTTTGTCAGAGTCAGTCCGCTGTCCGACCGAAGTTTGTGAATGTATTCGCCAAATGTTTCTTTCATTTTCTTGATATTTTCGCCTTGACAATTTTGGCAAAGTTACAATAAAATTGAGAATTCAAGGTAGAAATAGAAGAAAATCACTCACGTTTTTTCCGGTGGCGGTTGGGCTTGGTCAGTCCGTTTTTTGTAGGTCTGTTGATGTCTGCGCGTTGGTCGGTTAGGGTGACGGCTAACGTTTTGCGGCTTTGCGATGGTGCGGCTTAATATGACAAATCTTACAATTATAAACTAAACTTCAAAATATCTAAAATCTTTAAACTTGCGAAAATCCCGCACTATTGCAAAACCGTTGTTAGCAGAAGTTTTATTTATAGTTAATTTTATGGTTTAATTCTAGTGGATTATCGTTTTCTGCTATATTTTTTCGTGACTCTTTACTCATTTCGTTTATATCCATTTTGTTTCCATTGGCATCGGTCATTGTAACTCGCATTCCCATCTTAGCATTCAGATTGTATGGGTCGTTATAATATGATTGCCCTAAAGTTTCATATTTCTTCCAATCGATTGTAATGTTTTTACTTCGAGCATCAAATAGATTTGTACCTTTTTTTACTTGTATCAAGTTGAAGGAATAATCATTGTTTGAATCTTCTATTGAAATAATTAACCCTGGTAAACCATGAAATATATATGGACCATCGCTAAAAGGTAATTCTGTAGTAAACCAAGCAATCCAATTTCTCTCTCCATAACTTACTTCTGCTTTTTGTGTTCTATATTTTCCGATTATTTTTTGTTCAGGTGCAATTTTCCAATCCAACTTTTCATCAATTGGAAGTAGATAGTCATTTCCTAAATAAGTTATCACTTTTGAAACTTTATTTTGCATTAAATCTTTCTTAGTATAAAATTGGTATTCAACTCCCATTTTAAACATTCCATTGCCTTGATTTAACTTTATGGAATCAGTTTTTTTATCTTCCTTTTCTCTAAAAATCGAAATGTTATCTTCTAAATCTAAAATCATGGTATCGCTATTAATATCATCTGGTTTTTCGGTATTCATTTTATATTTAGTTTCGTAAATAAAACTAAATTTCTGCGAAAAACTCAAAGTGGATATTATCAGAAAGAATAAAGTATATTTCATTTTTTAAAGTTTGATTGTGAAAATTTCTGCTAACTTACTTATAGGTATAATTCATCCATATGAATGCGGCCAAATTCCGCCGTATTGGTATGGAAAGAGTCATACTTTATTTATCCGCTAAAGCTAATAATTAAATCATTACAAATCATCAAAAGGACTCTTTATTTGTTGTAGATTTTTTGTACTCACATGAGTGTATATCTCTGTTGTCCTGCTGCTTTTATGCCCCAGCAACTCCTGAATGTAGCGCAAATCCGTCCCGCTTTCCAGCAGATGCGTCGCGTAGCTGTGTCGCAACCAGTGCAATGTTACCGGTTTCGTATTTGTTGTCTTTTTTAATGCTGTCTTAAAAACACTTTGCAGGCTTTGCTCAGAATATGGCATACCATCCTCCTGCCCTTCGAACAGCCAGATCTTTGGACGGTATTGTTTATAATATTCGCGCAGTAAAGTCAGGATTTTCGCCGATAATGGCGCAATCCTGTCTTTCCTCCCCTTCGCCTGCCGAATCACCACTACATTCCGCCGCGAATCGATATCCTGCGGCTTCAGTTGCAGCAGCTCGCTACGTCGCAAACCGCAACTGTAAATTAAACACAGCATCGTTTTATGTTTTATATTTCGGTGCGCCTCCAGGATTTCCTTCACCTCTTCCTTGCTCAAAACATTCGGCAATAAATTCGTCTTCTTCGGCCGCTCTATTTTTTCCACGTCGATCTTAGTTTCCCGTACCGTACGGAAATACAGTTTAATGGCTGTGGTAATCTGGTTTTGGTAGGAAGAAGACAGTTTCCTTTTCAGGATGTAGTCATTATTGAAATCCAACACATCGGCATTAGTAATATCGCAAACATTTTTGTCACGATAATAGGCAAAAAAGCACCTCAACGCCTCGGAGTACGTCTTTATCGTATTGTCGCTGTATCTTTTAGCTGCCAGCCAGCGGATAAATTGGTCGACGTGTCGCAGACCTTCTGCCGAAAGCGCGGTATTTCCTTTCTCTGCAATATTGAAATAGGTCCTGTTGTCGGGATTGTCCGGAACGTGCCACCGTTTCACCGACGGATCCCAGCGTGCATCTTCGATCTTTTTTATTTGCCGGATTAATTCGTCGCTTTTCTCAAATGTCACCCCAATTCTCGCAATTTTATTGTGGATGATGAATTTTGCTTTCCAGATCATAGCACGCTGATTTTGAGGTTTAAAGTTAATTAAACTTTCGTCATCTGTTCATTTCTAAATTTTTTAAAATAAAAATATAGAAAGTGCAGATCTCTGCCACAAAAAATCCACCACACCCTCGGTGCAGCGGATTCTAAAAAAGATAATTGCCTGATGGTTATTTAATAAATCCTTTATTTCTCAGCAAAGGTTTCAGATCCGGATTTCTGCCGGTGAAGTTTCTGAAAGCTTCATTAAGATCCATTGAATTTCCGACAGACAGAATGTATTTCCGGAAGCGGTCGCCATTTTCACGCGTCATTCCACCGTTGTTAGAAATCCAGTCCCAGGCGTCAGCATTCAGCATATCGCTCCACATATAAGCATAATAACCAGCCGAATAACCGCCGCCCCAGATGTGTGCAAAATAAGGCGAGTGATATCTTGGCGGAACTTCTTTCAGGTTAAACCCGTATTTATTCAGTACATCACGCTCAAATTCCAGCGTCGGTTTCAGCTGCGAAGCGTCCGTTACCGAGTGCCAGTTCATATCGATCGTCGCGGCAGAAACCAGTTCCGTCGTAGAATATCCCTGATTAAAGGCAGCAGCATTTTTAATTTTATTCACTAAAGCCTGCGGCATCGGTTTTTTCGTTTGATAGTGGATGGCGTAGTTTTTCAGAACTTCGGGTTCCAAAGCAAAAAATTCATTGATTTGCGACGGAAATTCTACAAAGTCACGCGGCACGCTCGTTCCTGAGATTGATGTATACTGCTGATTGGCAAACAGGCCGTGCAGGGTGTGCCCGAACTCGTGGAACATCGTAGAAACGTCATCGTAAGAAATCAGCGAAGGTTTTCCTTCCGCCGGTTTTTGGTAATTAAAGACATTCACAATCACCGGTTTTTGACCCAACAAATGGCTTTGATCTACAAAATTGCTCATCCAGGCGCCGCCATTTTTGTTGCTTCGCGTATAGAAATCCAGATAATATAGCGCCAGCGATTTTCCATCGCGGTCGAACACTTCATACGCCACCACATCCGGATGATACACCGGCAAATCATTTCTTTCTTTAAAAGTAATCCCGTAGAATTTTTCCGCTGCGTAGAAAACCCCTTTTTCCAACACGGTCTTTACCTCGAAATAAGGTTTGATTTCATTTTCATCCAAATCATATTTGGCTTTTCTTACCTGCTCTGCGTAGAAATTCCAGTCCCAAGGTTCAACGGTAAACCCACCTTTCTGCTGATCGATCACTTTTTGGATCTCAGCACTTTCGCGCTTGGCTGCAGCTACTGCAGGAGTCGCAAGCTGGGCCAGCAAATCCATGGCTTTTTCCGGTGTTTTAGCCATTTGATCCTGCAGTTTCCATTCAGCAAAAGATTTTTTGTGCAGCAAATGCGCTTTCTCCATCCGCAGTCTCGCCTGTTTTTCCAGGATGCTGCGCGTGTCGTCCTCATTTCCTTTTTCTGCGCGGTACCAGGAGGCTTTGAAAAGTTTTTCACGCGTCGCACGGTTTTTCAGATTCTGTAGAAGTGGCTGCTGCGTCGTGTTCAGTAATGTTAATAAGTATCCGGTCGGATGGCCGGCTGCTTTGGCGTCAGCTGCCGCTGCTGCAATCTCGTCAGCGCTGAGGCCGTCAAGCTCTTTCACGTCCGCAAAATACACCGCTCCGTGCTTGCGTGCGTCCAGAAGTTTATTGGAAAACTGCGTGGAAAGTGTGGCCAGTTCTTCGTTAATTTTTTTTACTTTTTTCTTGTTTTCTTTGGTAAGGTCAGCACCGGCGATTTCAAAGTTGGTGCGGTAAAGTTCCACCATTCGTTTCGCTTCAGCATCCAGATTACCGGTTGGCAACGCTTTGATTCTGGCGTAAATTTTATCATTCAGATAAATTTTATCCGAAAGTCCGGCAAAGATCGGTGCGTATTCTTCCTGAATTTTTTGAATGGCAGGATTGGTGTTGGAGCTGGTGAGATTATAAAAAACGCTCTGCGCACGCCGCAAAACCTCCCCGCTGTTCTCCAGTGCCAAAACAGTATTTTCAAAAGTTGGCGCCGCTGAATTGTTGGCAATTTGCTCAATTTCCGCCAGTTGTACTTTTATGCCATAATCGAAGGCCGGCTTGAAGTGTTCGTTTTTGATTTTATCAAATTCAGGAGCCTGATACTGCAGCGTACTTTTCTTTAAAAAAGGATTATCAGCCATCGCAGCGGGTACCTGAATTTCAGTCGGGGTAGCAGTTGTTTTCATAGTAGAACAGGCGGAACTCAGCGCCAGGGTTGAAATTAAAAATACAGAAGTAATATTTTTCATTCTTGGATTGTTATAATTAAAGTAAAGATATTAAATTTAACTAAAATAAAACCTGACCATGAAAACACTGATGACTGCCGCGGCGGCGCTCACGCTGATGATGTCGTGCAATGTAAGCTCCGACGTTAATCTGCCTTTTGGCTTAACTGTAAAAGAAGGCAACGGCCCCACCACCACGCGGGAGCACATGATCGACTTCGATGAGATTCGCGTGGCGCAGTCCATCCGTGCTGAAATCATTAAAGCGGATCGCGAGAAAGTCGTCATCACGGCACCTGCTGATATTATCGACGATGTGCTGGTAGAAAAGTCGGGTGATAAAGTGCATATTCATTTCAAGCCGAACCTCAACATTTCAGCGCGCAACGTTTCAGCAAAAGTGTACGCCAAAGATTTCTCGGCCGTGGAAGCCAGTTCTTCCGCGCGCATCGATATCCGCGATACTTTCACGCAGGACCGCGTCAATGTTTCAGCATCCAGCTCAGCCTCCATTAACGGAAATCTGGAGGCCAACGACTTGTCGATAAAGTGTTCGAGTTCCGGGTCTTTTTCAGGGAAAATTTGGGCTGTAAATCTGGACGGGAAAACCTCGTCTTCCGGCGACATTACTATTTCGGGAAAAACAAAGAACGCGGTACTTGCGGCAAGTTCTTCGGGAACCCTGAATGCGGCGGATGTAATCGCCGACAACGCGGAGATTAAAGCTTCGAGCAGCGGCAGCGTACAGTTGGCGCTGCAAAACCGTCTCGTTGCTGCGGCAAGTTCTTCGGGCAGCATCAATATCTTTCAGCGCGGAAATCTGCAGATCGCGGAGCGCAAAGAGAGCAGCGGAGGAAGGGTGACGGTGCGGTAATCTTATCCCTTATTGTACTTGAAAAACATAATAACAAAAAACCTCCGTATTCATCACGGAGGTTTTTGTGTCAAATTATTAGTAAATATATTCTGTTTGGCGACCTTTAAGTTTCGCACGGTATAAATAATAGTTTACTGACGATTTTCGCGTTAGTCCAGTAAATTATTTTACTACAAGCGTTAAGCTAGGAACTAAATTCAAACCAGGACTAGTTGCAGTTGTGTATGAATAACGCTCTATATAAACTTCGATATATTGATTTGTAGCCATTTTTGTAAATCCATTAAGAGAAAACACGATAATGTCATTAACAGAAGTCGCGCGACCGAAAGATTCAGTGTTAGGAATAATGACGCCACCTAGAGTGACATAAGCACGGTAAATCCCGACATAAGCAGCTTGGTAAGACATTGATCCAGAAATTTCAAAGTTTCTTTTTTTCTTTCCTACGTATGTTAACTTCGAATTCGCTGTAGTTACAAATCTTAGCACGTCTGCCTCAGCATTAGAGCTGGCGGCAGCAACTAGAATTTTACTTTCGCCTCCAGTAGTAGTTCCGGACCAATTAAAAGCAAAACCCTGGCCCACCTTAGCATAATCTGTTCCGATGGCACCAAAAGCGTTACTGTCAGTTTCTGTTGGTATTCCTGGACAGCGAACATTCCACGCGTTAGTAAAATTATAGTTAGCGAAAGAACCGATTGTATATCCGTTCACGTATTTGCCAGTGCCGGTAACAGCACCAGTGAACACTACTGACTCTAATACCGCATCACCGGTTATTATTGGGTTCCCAGACACATCAAAGCCAACTGCCGCCCCTCGAACATCCATAAACCCGCCTTGCTTTTGTACCAAGCCAAATGTGCCGGTAAGTTTTTCGTAAGTACCCTTGTTATCACCAAACCAGCCTGCGTTGCTCACAAGTAATTGCGAAATATTGTCATAAACAATGCCGTTAGTATTGTTAGAAAACTGCACGACACTTATAAATACCATTCCAAACTTAGAGACTTCACCCACAGATGCGGAGTTTGCTACAATACAATCCCGGAATATTAAATTCTGCGCTGCATTACCTTTAAGATTAAAAACTTTCCCGCCCATAGAAACCAGAGTTAATCCTTTAATACTTCCTCCGGTGCTTCCTTCGAAAATATTTGTTGTGCCGGTAGCAACCAGTTTATCGTCTCCCGAATCAGCCCCCATAACATACGCATTATTCAGATCGATCGGTTTAGTAAGCGTCACCGTGCCGTTTATTTCGTAAAGTGTTGCGGAGTTCAAAACGTATTTGTCGCCATTAAGCAATGTCGCGAGGTCCGCTTCGGATTTAACTAACTTGTAGTTCGTCCGTCGCGACGAAGTGTTTGCCCCTAGTTCCAGCCACGCCCCGTTGATGTAATTATAAAAAGATTTTAAATCGGTATCGTAGACCAAAAGACTTTCTGCCGGCGCAGTGATCGCAACACGCTGCGCCGTTGTCATGCGTGGCGCCAACAAACCTTTCGGATTTGCACCGTACTGAATGTCCAGTGCAGCAGAAGCGTGGGGTGTTGTCGTATTAATACCGACCTGCGCCTGAAACAAAACAGCGGCAAAGGCCATCATATACAGTAATATAAGTTTTTTCATTGTTAAAAAAAATGTTTGGATTTTAAAGCGCCAAAGATACTTATTTTTACGGATTACGCAACATCATATATTTATATCAATTTATTACATTTTTATAATTGCATTAAACAACTATTAACGAAACGCACGGAGCGAGGTCAAATAAAATTAAACAGACACAACGTGTCATTATGTTAATCGGATAAATCATGATTGCATTTCTACAAACGAAAAAAAAAAAAAAAAAAAAACAACCCAAACTAAAAAGTATGAAAAAACCCTCAGACAAGCCAACCAAAAAAACAAAAAAAAGAACAAAAAAAAAAAAA
>DKJL01000017.1:93008-165499 GCA_002454815.1 Flavobacteriales bacterium UBA6693 | reverse complement strand
AAAAAAAAAAAAAAAAAGAACCTTGTTAAAATAGTATGAGTAACTCCTCAGAGCGCCCTACGAAGAAACCCGACAAACGCCGGGTGGAATACAAAAAGAAGAACATTTAAAAATAATTAAGAAAACGCCAACCTACGATAAAGCGCAGTTTTCACCGTGTATATTTCCTTTAATGACTTTATTTATTTTACAGACGACCGCTGTGGTAAAGTCGGTAGAAAGCCGGAAACCGCAGTTTGCAAAACGTCAGTGACCTCTTTGGTTCTTTTGTGTGGAATAAAAACTGCCCTTTTCCCCTTGCTTTCATCAGCAATGTTGGAAAGAATCACCACCGAGGTTTTGGTTTTCGGATAGTAAATAAGCAGCGTGGGTGAACCTTTCACATAACCGGTGTGGAAATAAGCGTCGGGCTTCCCGACATTCATCATGATGCCCAATCCGTAGCCCATTTTACCAAGAATCTGGTGATTTCGGTCCGCTGATTTCTCGGTGAATTTCTTTAAAGTCGCGGGCTTCAAAACTTTGCCGGTAAACAAAGCGTAATTCCAGCGGTGCAAATCAGTGACCGTCGATAAAACGCCGCCTGCCGGCACACCGATGGATTCCCCGGCGAGCCGTCGCGGCATACTCTCCACCTGCTGATAATTTTTTGCTGGTCCGGTAAAAGCGCCCGCCAGATTTTCTCCTTTAAATAAAGTTGCGGTGGACGACTTTTGCATTCCGGTATTTTTGAAAAGTTCAGCAATATTTTGGTCGTAGCTTTTGCCTGAAACTTTCTCGATAATTTGACCCAAAAGCCGAAAACCTTTGTTGGAATAATGAAATTCCTTGCCCGGCTCCGACAGCAACCCACTTCCAAAATCGCTGATTCCTGACGTATGATTCAGCAATTCTTTAATGGTAATATTTTGAAAAGGCTTGGCCTCGAAGATTTTTAAATATTTAGAAACTTTGTCATCGGCAGAAAGCTTTCCCTGCTCCTCCAACAGTAAAATCAATACAGCGGTAAACTGCTTACTCACCGAAGCAATAGCGAAAACCGACTTATTGCTCAGTGGAATTTCCTCCTTAAAATCCTGAAGTCCATTAAACTTTTCATACAACATCTCGCCGTCCTGCGACACAGAAACAACGCCGTTAAACTCAGTGTCTGCAAAAACAGAATCGAGCTGAATTTCAAGCAACTGCCGCTGAAATTGCGTGATTGCACTCTCAATGATGGCCTGCCGAGCCTGGTGTTGCGTATCAGTCTTCTCAACCTCAGACTTGCAGGAAGTCAGCATCAACACAAAGCAGAGAGTAAGAAAGCGGAAGTTAGTCAGCACGGAAAAATAAGTTGAGTTAAAAAAAACGTTTCAAGGCTTTCGAAAACTTGAAGCTTTAAAGGTAGTGAATAATTAAGTGGTCAAGCTCCAATTCGTCCGGCTGATCCAGATGAAAAACCTTGAACCCGTCCTTGTTTTTGAATAATGTTAAAGCGAAGTCTCTGTTCAGCAAGGTCGCCTGATGAGAAACGATGCTGCCGTAAGAACTCCACAATATTCCGAAAGATACTCGCGGAATCGATGCTTGACCGCACTGTAATGAAGGTATAAAATTAACTGTTTAAAATAAGTATCGCAAAAAGGATGGATATACTGATGATACCGCCAAAAAAAAGAAAAGGTAGTTTCAACACGAAAAAATATTCTGACCATTATTTCTGCAGTTGTAAATATGATAATAATTTCCGGCCTTTAATGCGGTCTTTTCCATAAGCGACTGGATTTAACCTAAACCTTCAAGGTTTGCCGGAAATCGACGTATTGATCACCTCAGATATACGATAAAAAATGAGCCGATTAGCAGTTCAAATCAGCTCAGTATAAAAAGCCTTCAAAAAAGAAACCGTCAAGGTTTTCAAAAACTTTGACGGTTTGAATTCAGACTTACATATTACGTCGGTACATCCCGCCGACTTCGAACAAAGCATTGGTGATCTGCCCGAGCGAACAGTATTTCACCGCTTCCATCATCTTTTCGAATAAATTTTCCTGGTTGATGGCCGCCAGTTGCAGATCGTGCAGAATCTGATCGCTTTTATCAGCATGTGATTTTTGGAAGTTTTCTAAATTTTTGATCTGAAGTTGTTTTTCTTCCTCTGTCGAACGGATCACTTCACCCGGACGAACCGTTGGCGAACCGTCTTTTCCAAGGAAAGTATTCACGCCAATGATCGGATATTCGCCGGTGTGTTTCAGCATTTCATAATGCATACTTTCTTCCTGAATTTTAGAACGCTGGTACATCGTTTCCATGGCACCAAGCACGCCGCCTCTTTCGGTGATACGGTCGAATTCTGTATACACTGCTTCTTCTACCAGATCGGTTAATTCTTCAATGATGAAAGAACCTTGCAGCGGATTTTCATTTTTGGCCAAGCCCAATTCTTTATTAATAATGAGCTGTATCGCCATCGCTCTTCTTACAGAATCTTCAGTCGGAGTCGTGATCGCCTCATCGTAGGCATTGGTATGCAGCGAATTACAGTTGTCGTAAATTGCATATAAAGCCTGCAAAGTGGTTCGGATATCGTTGAAATCTATTTCCTGCGCGTGTAAAGATCTGCCTGAAGTCTGAATATGGTATTTCAACATCTGACTTCTTTCGTTGGCGTGATATTTAAATTTCATGGCTTTTGCCCAGATTTTTCTCGCCACGCGCCCGATCACCGCATATTCCGGATCGACACCATTGGAGAAGAAGAAGGAAAGGTTTGGAGCGAAATCATTAATATTCATGCCACGACTCAGGTAATATTCTACATAAGTAAAACCGTTTGCCAAAGTAAACGCCAGCTGCGTGATCGGGTTGGCACCGGCTTCAGCAATGTGATAACCTGAAATGGAAACTGAATAGAAGTTTCTTACTTTCTGATCGATAAAATATTGCTGAACGTCACCCATGAGTCTCAACGCAAATTCTGTAGAGAAAATACAGGTATTTTGAGCCTGATCTTCTTTTAAGATATCTGCCTGCACAGTTCCGCGAACAGTCGCGATGGTTTCCGCCTTAATTTTATCATATGTTTCCGCATCGATTACTTCATCGCCGGTAATTCCTAATAATTTTAAACCTAAACCGTTGTTTCCTTTCGGAAGTTCACCGCTGTATTCCGGTCTTTTTAAACCTTTGTCGTCGAATTTGGATTTGAGTTTTTCTTCAACTTTATCCCAAAGATTATTCTCTGTTAAATATTTTTCCACATTCTGGTCGATGGCGGCGTTCATGAAAAATGCCAGCAGCATCGGCGCCGGACCGTTGATGGTCATTGAAACTGAAGTCATCGCGTTGACCAAATCAAAACCGGAATACAGTTTTTTGGCATCATCCAAAGTTGCGATGGAAACTCCGGCATTTCCGATCTTACCGTAAATATCGGGTGGAAACGCGGGATCCTGTCCATATAATGTCACTGAATCAAAAGCCGTTGACAGTCTTTTCGCATCCATATCCGAAGAAACATAATGGAATCTGCGGTTGGTTCGTTCCGGTCCGCCTTCGCCGGCAAACATCCGCGTGGGATCTTCGCCTGTTCTTTTAAATGGGAATAATCCTGCGGTGTACGGAAATTGTCCGGGAACGTTTTCCTGACCTTTCCAGCGCAACAGATCTCCCCAATCCTGGAACTTCGGTAAAGAGATTTTCGGAATTTTTAAATGGGATAAAGATTCATATTTCGTTTGTACTTTAATTTCTTTGCCACGCACGAAATAAGAAAAAGAATCTGCCGACATTTCTTCTTTAAAATGCTTCCAGCCTTTCAGAAAAGCGATATTTTCTTCTGAAAGTTCTTTCTTGGTTTTAAGGAAAACTTTTTCCAGTTTATCGGTTGTATCCTGATCATCAGCAATTAAACTTTTTGCACCTTCCAAAAGATACATCCTTTTTGCGATCAGGGCCTGATTTTCAACTTCTTTATCATATTCGTGATTGCTTTCCACGATTTCAGAAAGGTAACGAACGCGCTTTGGCGGAATTACGGTGGTGTCGTCAGAAACATTTTGTTCCACAAACTCGCTGAACTGCACCCCATTTTCACCATGTTGTTCACGCAGTTTTTCGTTGACTTTTTTAATTAAAGCATTGTACAATTCTGTGGTTCCGTAATCATTGAACTGACTGGCTTTGGTAGAAAAAACTGGCATCTCTTCCAACTTCTTGTCAAAAGCGACATGGTTTCGCTGATAGGTTTTGCGAACTGCCTGAAGTGCATCCAGCGCGCCACGTTTGTCGGATTTATTTAAAGCAATTAAATCGGCATAATCCAGCATATCGATTTTTTCCAATTGTGTTGAAGCGCCGTATTCCGGTGTCATCACGTACATAGAAACATCGGCGATATCGGTAATTTCTGAACCGGACTGTCCGATGCCGGAAGTTTCCAGAATGATGACATCCGGTTTTGCCAGTTTCAAAACATCTAAAGTCGAATGGATAAATTTAGAAACCGAAACATTATTCTCGCGCGTCGCCATGGAACGCATATAAACACGTGGATCATTAATGGAGTTCATTCGGATCCTGTCGCCCAAAAGCGCTCCGCCTGTTTTCTTTTTTGAAGGGTCCACGGATACAATCGCAATTTTTTGCTCGGGATTTGAACGTAAAAACCTGCGAACCAACTCATCAGTCAAAGAAGACTTTCCTGCTCCACCGGTTCCTGTAATTCCGATAATTGGGATTGTAGAGTCTTTTGCTTTTTCATCAATGGCTTTAACCAGTTCCGGTTTTTCATCAGAGAAATTTTCTACGGCCGAAATTACTTCGGCAATCGATTTAGCATCTTCAAATTTAATATTCTCAAGATCGGAAATCTCAATTTTTTCACCGGTCGCGAAGTCAGATTTTTGAACCAGATCATTGATCATTCCCTGTAAGCCCATTTCGCGGCCATCATCAGGCGAATAAATACGGTCGATTCCATAATCCATTAATTCCTTAATTTCTTCGGGAAGAATTACGCCGCCACCACCGCCAAAAATCTTGATTTGAGGCGCACCTTTCTGGCGTAAAAGATCGTAGATATATTTAAAATATTCGTTGTGCCCGCCTTGATAAGAGGTTAAAGCGATTGAGTTGGCATCTTCCTGAATGGCGCAGTTCACCACTTCTTCCGCCGATTTATCGTGACCGAGATGAATGACTTCAGCACCTGTGGCCTGGATCATCCTTCTCATAATATTAATAGCGGCGTCGTGGCCATCGAAGAGTGAAGCTGCCGTAACGACACGGACTTTATGTTTGGGCGTATATTTTTGAGGTTCCATAAAATGATTTTTCGTAAGTTTTCAAAGATACCATTTTTTGAAATTTTGGTCAACAAAAAGCCTTCTCGATGAAGAAAAGGCTTTTAAATTGACTGCTTAAAAGTCGTAGCCGACTTTAAAACTCAGCTCGAGGGGAACCTGAACATCATATCCTTTTTTCAGGATCTTTCCAACGCCAACGCCCGCTTTGAATTCATAGTTAAAATTAGTAGCGAAGTTACGCCGGAAACCATAGTAGGGAATAAAGCTCAATGAAGGATTCACACTGATATTTTCGACATTGGAAATCACGAACCAGTTCGGCACATATTGCAGTTCGGCTTGCGATATAATTGGCGGCATTGTTTTTAATATTTTTCCCTTTCTCAACCCTCTTTGCCAAATTATAGTAATATTTTGGCGTTACTGAAAGTGCCGGTGCCAATGCAAAACCGGTCTTGGAATAAAAATCTCCGCCCCAGACGGATGGAAGGAGGGACAGCTGACCGCGTAGCGAAACCTGATCGGAAAGCTTTGCTTCATTATATACTTCCGCGCCGAAGAAACCAAGCTGGAGGCCCGTGACAGACTGCTCCAAGCTGGTGCTTTGCTGTGCGGAAATGTGCGCCGCTATTAATAGCAGTACAATACTTATTTTGCTTTTCATTGAATCAATTTTGTTTTTTTAAAATGAATGTGCCAGTCAATTCTCCGCCGCTATCTTGTTTACGCCATCGACCTTGCGATGGCTCCACGTTATTAAGGAAGCCTGAAAATTTAAATTTACTACGAGTGTTAAAGTCAAACTTACCATTGAAGTTGACATAACCCTCGAACGATTCCGAAACAACAGTATCTGAGGTTACAATCTCACCACTGAATGTTCCCTCTTTTTTAACATAAAATGTAAAGGTGCTAGACGCATCACCTGAAAAGGTCCCGGACCACTTACCTTCATAACGCGAATTCGACTGTCTTCTGCTTTCTTCGTCGGAAATACAGGCGGTAGCAAATGATAGCAGAAAAACTATAAATAAAGTTCTCACGACTAATTAGCATGTAGTTTAACGCCGTGCCATCCACCATTTTTCTTGGCTAAGCCGTACATTTGAACCGCTGTCGCTTTTGGCTGTAAAAAGTCAAATTTGTAACTTGTTATTGAAGTTCCGTTACCGACTCCCCCACCAAAAGTATATGTAAATTGAGGTGTTGCAATACCCCAATCAAAAATTCTTTCCAGTACGTCTTGATTATTTTCGAATTGACTAAAATCATAATACTGAATATAAGTTTCGTTAAATGAGTCTACAATAAATGTGACACGATATAGTTTCTTATTCTGTCCTTCTACAAATTTGTTCGCTTGCTTCCAAGCAGTTTTCCAAAACAAATCTGATAGTTGCTGTTCATTCAAACCCGACAAATTGGCAGTAAACTGGATAACCGCATCCATAGTTACATTTTTGGCGAACGGTAAGCTTGGTTTGGGCGTGCTTCCCATGTTCACATAATCAGTCCCACTTGTCGATTTATACATTTTACCATCAATCCAATATACTTGGCGCGGTATTCCCTCTGCAAAATTAATAGCATGGGTAAAAGTCCAAGTAATAGAATTCACACCTATTCCCATTTTATCAGCATTCTCCTTTCTCCATAATCCCGTCCAGCCTTTGTATTGATGCTTTACTTTACATCCTACTGCATAAACTAACTTTAGATTCTGAGAGTAAAATTTCACTTTTACTCTCCTTTTATCCTCATATCTATCATCAGCTACCCAAGTTGTTCCGAATACTTACCAAGCCAAGGCTTTCTTACTTCTCCAACTTTCAAGTTATCTATAATTGTAGCAATATCCTCAGTCGGCGGGTTTGCCGGCGGGTTATACGGTGGATTATAAGATCCGCCGCCGCCCTCATCTGGCGCAATCATAAAATTATTATAAACTGTTTTCATAATAATATTTTTCTGTATTAGATGGAACTAATTAAATAATTATAATTGATATCCGCAATAATAAAAACATAAAATCTGATTTTTCTTCCGCAAAAGAAAAAATTGGGCGTTTCTTCGATAAAAATGAAAATTATATTTTTGTTTGAAACTTAAGTATTATGCAGCGCGCCTTCCTTTATCTCTTTGCCGGTACGGCCGTCAGTTTCCTGCTGAGTTATTTTCTGCTGGGCAGTCAGGGTTGGGAACTGGATCTTTATTATGGTTTTGCGTTTGGTCTGGCGTGGGGCACGGCTTATTTTCTGGACGATCTAAAATTTACGCTGCCGCAAAAACTGGCTTATTCGCTGATCGCAATGTTTATACTCTTACTGATCGGCGTCTTGGCTTTCAGTTTGGAACTGGCGGTACCGTCGGTGATTAAGTTCTCGATGGTTTTTGTGGCGTATTATGTGCTGGCAAGTTTCCGGCCGAGCAAATCGATGCGGCGGTAATTAAGGTTGCAAAATATCAATCTCGATCAGATTATTCTCTTTGGCATTTCTTGCCTTAGCATTTTGCTCCATTTCTTTTATCATTGAGGCCGGAGACAGATCTGCGCCGTTCTTATCTTTTAGTACAAACTTGCCACCATTGGCAACGAGCTGTTTCAAATCTTTTGCCGGATCGTTTCGGCGGTCCCAAAACATCTTTTTATATTTTTCACGGTTGATGGCGATCGGTTTCGCGGGCGAACTGAACTGAGAAGTTACCTCTGGCGCAGGGGTAAATTTCGTCACACCTTTCAATTCAAAAACGTGCGTTTTGCTGTCGTCTTCCAGTTGAACGATCAGGCCGGGGAGTCCGTGAAACTTATAAGGACCGTCCTGAAACAGCAGTTCCGGGGCGAAAAACGCCGTCCAGTTTCTGCCGGCAAATGACGTTGTGGCCTTCTGAGCTTGAAACTCACCGATCTTTATTTTTTCCGGGGAGATTTTCCAGACTAATTTTCGGTCTTCAGCGACATGAAATTCATCCCGTCCCATTTTCGATTCTAAAACAACCTCCTGCTTTGCGTAATTTTTCAGGACTTTATCTTTTACGCTGGCTTGTTTGTTCGTACTGAAAGAAGAGGTCACCCTCATACTGCCCGTTGTCTTTATTTGTTTTTCAAAATCGGCAAACCTGATAGAATCTGCAACAAAAACATCCCGGCTGTAAAAGCTGGAACCGTCTTTAGAAATATCAAGGTACATCAGCTCTTTGGCGACGTTACTTTTATCTAAGGTATCTTTCACAAACGTGTAAGTGTACATAAATCGATGGTTTTGCGCTGAATACAAAACGGTAAAAAAGAGGAGTAAAGCAGCAAATTTTTTCATGGTTAAGGGGAATTTAAATGGAAAGATAATTCTTTTTTCAACTGAAATTATCGACCGACAGATTTTTTCACCCTTATAGCTGCTTTTTTATGAATTTAATGATTAACAGCGGTCATTTCCTGTTTAATTTCACACCGTTCCCTCGGATGGTCAGCATGCGATAGGGATAGCAGCGGCTACCCCGCAGCGAGGCGCCGGAGCGCAGCGGAGGCGACCGAGCGAGGAGTAATAGCGGATAGCCCGGCCCGAAGCGCTGGCAAATGCGGTGGCCGGGATCGCCCCAAAAAAATTGCAATTTGTGACAATACGAGTAATTGTGTTGGATATATGCAAAATATTTTCCATGAATTAAAAAAAAGCGCTACCTTTGCACACCCGTTTTGGGGAAAATTATGTTTAATCGTAAACGAAAAAGTGTGAATACATTAAGTTACAAAACCGTTTCAGCTAACAAAGCTACCGCTAATAAAGAATGGGTTGTGGTAGACGCTGAAGGACAGCCGCTGGGAAGACTTGCTTCCACGGTTGCAAAGATTTTGAGAGGTAAGCACAAGACGAATTTTACACCTCACGCAGATTGCGGAGATAATGTAATCGTTTTGAATGCTGGGAAAGTTACTCTTTCCGGAAACAAGTGGGCTGACAAGACTTACATTTGGCATACCGGGTATCCAGGTGGTCAAAAGTCGATGACTGCGCTGGAACTTCAGAAAAAAGATTCTTTAAAAGTATTGGAAAAATCTGTAAAAGGCATGCTTCCAAAAAACAAACTGGGATCTCAGCTGTTCTCTAACCTTTATTTATATGAAGGTACTGAGCACAAACACGAAGCTCAACAGCCAAAAGTTATTAATATTAACGAATTCAAATAATTAATATGTCTATAGTTCACAAAATCGGAAGAAGAAAAACTTCTGTTGCAAGAGTTTACGTGAGACCAGGTAGTGGTAACATCACGATAAACAAAAAGGATTCTAAGGAATACTTCGGAACTGACGTTTTGGTTTACAAAGTGAATCAGCCATTTATTTTAACAGAAACAGTAGGTCAGTACGACGTTACCGTGAATGTTTTCGGTGGTGGTATCACGGGACAGGCTGAAGCCATTCGTCTGGGTATTTCCCGCGCTCTTGTAGAGATCAACGAAGAAAACCGTTTGCTTCTGAAGCCACACGGATTGCTTACCAGAGATGCAAGAATGGTGGAAAGAAAGAAACCAGGTCAGAAAAAAGCGAGAAAGAAATTCCAGTTCTCAAAACGTTAATACGAGACTTGAGACTTATAGATTGGAGATTAGAGACTTTTCGTCTCGTGTCTATGATCTATTCATCTATTATCTAATCAAAATTGCCCCGTTAGTTTAGCACCCAAACATTTCTCCCATCTAAAGAAATTGTTGATTGCGATAAGCGGCACGTAAACTAAAAACAAAAAAGCGACATGGCAAAAGCAAATGTTAAAGACCTTTTAGAGGCAGGCGTACACTTCGGTCACATGACCCGTAAGTGGAACCCAAATATGGCTCCATACATTTTTATGGAGAAAAACGGTATTCACATCGTAGACTTACATAAAACAGCTGTGAAATTGGATGAAGCTTGTTCAGCTTTAGAAAAAATTACTTCTGCAGGCAAAAAAGTTCTTTTCGTAGCGACTAAAAAGCAAGCGAAAGAAGTGGTTGCAAAATACGCAGCTGAGCTTAATATGCCTTATATTACTGAAAGATGGCCGGGCGGAATGCTAACCAACTTTGTTACCATCCGTAAAGCGGTGAAGAAAATGAACCACATCGATAAAATGAAGAAAGACGGTACTTTCGAAACTTTATCTAAAAAAGAAAGACTTCAGGTGGACCGTCAAAGAGCAAACCTGGAGAAAAACTTAGGTTCAATTTCTGACATGGTTCGTCTTCCATCAGCACTTTTCGTGGTTGATATCATGAAGGAGCATATCGCGGTAACAGAAGCGAAAAAATTGGGTATCCCGGTTTTCGCGATCGTTGACACGAACTCAGATCCAAGAAAAGTAGAATATGTTATTCCTGGAAATGATGATGCTTCAAAATCAATCGATATGTTGCTGAGCATTGTTTCAGACTCTATCAAAGAAGGTTTATCCCAAAGAAAAGCCGACAAAGAAAAATCTAAAGAAGAAGGTGAAAAGGTGTCCGCTGATGCTGATGCTGATTTCAACTCCGCAGAATAAGATTTTTTCTTCAATATAAGAAAGGTTCAGAATTTATTTCTGAGCCTTTTTTTTGTTTTAAATTTCAGCAAACTAAGCGAACAAGAAATAAATCTTTATTCTGAAAAAGATTTTTCCGATTGCTTTATGGAAAAACAAACTATGCTGCAGCTGAACAACGTCCATGAAAGACATTTGTTGGTGTGGAAAATTACTTTATTCACCGAATTAAAGCAAAAAAAACTTCGTCAAAGTTTAAAACCTGACAAAGTTAAGTATAAAAATATTTTCTCGTTCTAAAGAAAAGTTAATGAGCCGCTTATTTGATTCGAAATTTAATGTACGTAATCGTCTTTCCCTTTGCTTCGAATAAACTCTCGTAGTAGGTCTTTATTTCGCGCAGAAGCGGAGTTTCGGGATCAAATTCCGGCGCTCCGTAAATGTCGTGATT
Organism: Flavobacteriales bacterium UBA6693; assembly: GCA_002454815.1. Taxonomy (GTDB): domain Bacteria; phylum Bacteroidota; class Bacteroidia; order Flavobacteriales; family Weeksellaceae; genus Kaistella. The sequence goes on along the minus strand of DKJL01000017.1, from coordinate 154,259 downwards.
GGCAAAGAGAATCTCCTGCCCTAATCCCTGTAAAAGCCCCAAGGTGTAACCGTGAAGAAATTCGGAATCCGTTTTTAAATGAATGACGCCCTCCGGTTTGAGAATTTCTTTATAGCGCGCCAGAAAATCCGGATGCGTCAGACGGTGTTTTGTGCGGCGGTATTTTATTTGCGGATCGGGGAAAGTGATCCAGATTTCATCGACCTCACCGGCGGCAAAAAAATGGGTGATCAGTTCGATCTGCGTGCGCAGAAAAGCGACATTCGTCAGATTTTTTTCTATCGCTTCCTTGGCACCGTACCAGAAGCGCGCGCCTTTAATATCGATTCCGATAAAGTTTTTTTCGGGAAACGCTTTAGCCAGTCCTACCGAATATTCTCCTTTTCCACAACCCAACTCAAGCACAATGGGATGGTCATTTTTAAAGACATTACTGCGCCATTTTCCTTTTAAATGAAAGTCAGCCAGCGCCTCCTCGCGTGTTGGCTGAAAGACGTTTGGCAGCGTTTTGTTTTCGGCAAATCTTGCCATTTTATTTTTACCCATAGAATTATAAAACAGCCTGTGCTGTGAAAAGTATTATTTGCCCGTATCGTTTGGCGAGACAATTGTGCAGTCCGGATGGATTTTGTAAAGCGCTAACGAACTGCAAATTTTGGTTAAGTTTAAATATAATTTAAAAAAGAAAAGCTTCCGATTGGCTTATATAATTAATAAATGAACTTCCCAGATACGACTTTTAAAAGTGAAATTATCAAGCTGCAAAGATAAAAAATATTTAGGAAAACTACCGGAGTTCTGCCCTATCGTGCCTGCTCCATCAAACTTGAATTGCGCAGACGACGCTGATAAATCGGCAGATATTTCTCGATATACGTTCCGATAATCTCATAATTATTGGCTTCTATATAGGGATAAATACTGTCGGAAGTATACACGAACTGCAGGAAATTATCAATCAAATTTTCCGGAATTTTCATTGCGGTAAAATAAGAAACACCATAGTAACTTTTGATATTGGCAATAGAAGCGGTCATTTTTTCATACTGCTGCGAACGTTCTTTTTTCTTACGTTCGCCGGATAAAATATCATAAATACTTTCGATGCTGAAGGTGAGCCCGCCTCCGCTCAGCGCCGCTACAGGAAGTTGTGGCGAAGTACCGTCGCCTTTTGGCTCGGGCAGACCGATCATCTTTTTTAAAGCCAGTGCCTTTTCCCCGGTTTTTAGTGAGCTTACATCACGACGCAGATTTCCGGTTGGTTTAAATTTGCTGATGACGACTTCCTGAATGTCATAGTAAGCAATTTTAAGTTCTACGAAATTATTTTTGCGCTCCAGTTGTTCGGCCGTTACCTGCACCTCTTTCCGGTCGGTTACGATGGAAGTAAAGCGAATAATGTCGCCAGGTTTTGCGGGTATCTTGAATGTACCGAAATAATCGGTATAGACAGTTTTGTGCGATGTGATATTAGTTACATAAACCTGATTAAGATAGTAAACGGAGTTATCCCTGATAACAATTTCGCCGGTAAAAAACTGCGCCTGCAGTTGGGTGAGCAGCATCAAAAATGCTAACGCCAGAAACTTTTTCATATAACCCGCAAAATAAAACCTTTTTTCTGTAAAGTAGTGTGTATAAACCGAAAGCGGTGGTTAAAGTTTGGTTAAAGTTTAGCCAATGCTATCAGATAAAAAAACCTCCGGAAAGATCCGGAGGCTATAATGTTTATGGTTAAATAAATTATTTCTTAATGAACTTCAGTTTGCTTACTTCGCCATCATAATCTACAGCGATAATGTAAACGCCCTGCTGCAATTTTGAAACTGCTACTTTGTTGTCAGTCACTTTCCCTTTGCTTACTGCTTGTCCCGCCATATTATAGATGGTATAGGTTGCTTTGTCGGACACCTTCGTTATATTCAGGAAGTCGGTGGCGGGATTTGGGTAAACCTGCACCCCTTGAGATTTCGCGTTATCGTTTACCGCCAAGACCTCTGTGATTTCTACACTGTAGTCTTCCACTTCTCCATATGGAATGGTGCCACAAGAATAATTGGGCGTTTTATTATAGCGCAAGACTACTCGCATCCCGACTGGTTTGCTGCCGGTGTACGCATCTGCTGGCACACTGAAAGTTGCAGTGACGGGAGTCGTTTTATCCGGCTGAGTAGCCATTACCTGTTCATCGGCTTCGTAGGCTCCATTTCTGTTAAAATCAATCCAGACGCCAACACCTTCTTTTCCGGTCGCACTTTCTTTCCACGCTTTAGTTACGCTGATGGTATTTCCGCTGGTACCTCTTTTTAATCGTACCAATCGCGCAGGATCATCTGAGAAGTCACTGTATTTCGAAGCTCGTGATGTGCTGGTCATCGTATCGGTACCCTCACCCACCACTTCTACTTTAGATATATACTCATCGGTGGCATTATCCGAAGTCATCGCGCAATACTTGTATTTCACCGTTTGGAAAGTAGTGATTTCTGTATAGGCGCCGACCGTGCCGGAACACACTGCCGCAACCTGGATATCATAACTTGAGCTGTCCTCCAGGTCGGTAAGAAGATAGCTGTTCGTCGTCAGCGGAACTTCTGTCCAAGTGGAAGAGTTCGATAATTTATATCTCAATATATACGATGCATTGGATATCGCCGTCCACGTTATTGTGGCAGCGTCCAGTGTAATGTCCGAAACGGTAAGAGCTGCTGGTGCGCTGCCGTCACAAACCGCGATTGTGGATACCGTTGCTTCGCGAATGGCGTAAAAAACATTTCCGATTGCCGAAACGCGTACTTTTACTTTAGAACCTAAAGGAAGTGTGTCCAACAGAAAATTTTCGCTGCCGTCGTTCGGTGTGGAGGCGGCCAAAACCTGCCAAGTCTGCCCGTTATCAGCCGTATAGTCAATACTTACATTTGCCACGTTAAATGGCGATCCATCCGTACCCGCCACGTTCCATGTTATTGGTCCCGGGGCATTCTGGTAAACTTGTTCACTGGAAATTGTAAAAGGGCCGTTGTCACTTACGTTCACTTTCTGAACGGCAGACTGTGTCTGATTTTGAGTAACATTGGGGTTATTATCCCGAACCGTCACAGCAAAATTTGACTCTCTTGCAACCATAGAAACCGACTCCCAGCCATCAGGATTCCTTACCTTCCCATTTAACACTGTTTCCAGCGCCGGAAAATACCGGGTCGGATTTGATGTACCTGTTACAGACCTAAAACTGGCTCCGGTCTCGGTCATTCCCAAATTAGATTTAGTAATAGCGGTCGCAGCATTATCCACCTCTTCCCAAGTGTAGGTAATCGGATCGTTTTCTGCATCAGTTGCCTGCGCAGTCAGCACGAAGGCAGTACCTTTCGGAATGGTAACATCTGCCATAGCCGTAATAACCGGTGGCGTATTCGTCATTGCTGTTTCTATATCGCAGGTCTTGCTGTTCAGATTATTCTGTACCTGTATAATTGAATTGATATGAAAATACGGATCGGAATGCTGCTGTACATTGGTAGCACCGGTAATGCCCGCGTAGCCCATAATGGTTGATCCGGAACCTGGCTCCACATTCTGTCCTGTACCTTCCAGCTGATGCGAAAACGTGTGGTTTGCACCGAGTTGGTGCCCGATTTCGTGCGCTACATAATCGATATCGAAATTATCGCCCATCGGAATCCCATCGGCTGGCGACGTAATTCCGGAGCCTTTCGCTTTACTACTTAAACCGGTTGGGTTTATGCATACGCAACCGATACAACCGGCATTTCCTCCACCTCCGGAAGCGCCAAACATGTGGCCAATATCGTAGGCATCGTTACCGATATTTTGTGTAAGCGTTTGCTGCAGCTGTACATTCCACTCTGATAGTTTTGTGCTGTAAGGATCCGTTGCGGGATCATCATAGATAAGCTGCGGGAAATCCTGCAAGATCAAACGCAGCGCAAAATCTTTCTCAAAAATACCATTACAACGCGTGATTGTTGCATTTACAGCTGTAATGGCTTCCGCAACCCCTCCGAAATACTGGGTATATTCGCCATTTACAGAGAGTGCCAAGCGCATGGTACGGAACTTACGATCTGAAGACCTGCTAAAATCAAACGGATTGTTTGCAAAATTTTGCCCTGAAGAATACATTTTATCAATCTGGTCTTTGGTAGACTGGTCTTCGGATGTAGAGCAGACAAAAGCTTTATCGGCCTCAGATTTATTTGTTTTTGGATGCACACCGTACACGGTTTTTGCCGTGTTTTGCGGTTCGATAAACTCATATTTTCCCTTTCGCAACATCATCGACTGAAAATCGTTGGGAGCAACACTGAACCGTACATAAGCGGACGGATCGTCAATGCCGACACCCACGTACGAGCCTAAGTCGTAGCGGTCGGCCAAAGACTTCACCACTACCGGTGCACTGTAAACTGCAAACCGCTGGATTTTCCCATCCAAAGTCGGCAAAAGAATTTCTACCGGCTTAGCATTTTTACCGGTCTCATCGGCATTGGCTAATGTAGATCTTATCTGGGCGAGATCCAACGCATAATAATTTTTGACCTTGGAATTCGTTTTCATTTTCTCTCCCTGCATGCTTGTTGGCGACCACTGCGCAATCGCGCCTGTTGCCATCAAACCGCAAAGTAAGGAAGTAAATATTTTCTTCATAATTCTGATAATTAAGTGTAACCAAATGTAGAATAATTTTACAGCTACACAAAATGAAAATGACATAACCTAACATAAAATATTAATTATTTACATTTTACAATACCAAATTTTGGTAAAGCCTTACAGTATAAGCAAAATTATTATCAAAAAAGAAAATACAGCGGGAGAAGTGAGCTTTGCCAATTGCAGAAATTGATGTCTTGTATCATTTAAAAGAATACGCTAAAGACCATGTAAAACCAACGGCAAATTTGGACGCGCTTTTGCCAAAGCCAGGTACGATCATCGGCTTAATTTCTTCCTGTGTAGTCGAGAAAAGCAGATAGCGCGGCTGCACAGATACATCAATATAAAAAGGAGATTCGAAAAGCTGTACGCGGCCGCCTACCGCAGCCTCCAGCCAGTATGAACTTTGTCGGGATTCCGGAAAAGACTGAAAAAACTCTGTCTCGCCATAACCACGAATCGGTACCTGTCGGTATTCCTGCTGATAAAATGAAGCGGCGAGTTTTCCGCCACCGTAGAAGCCATTCAACGGATTTTCGGCGTCATGAGCGAGCATATAGAGCACACCGATTTTCCCGAAAGGTCCGCTGGCATCGGCATCATAACCATTTCGGTCGTAGCGGTTTTTTTCAAATCCCGCATCCAGCACCGCATACCAATTCTCAACAACACGCGACGTCACCGAGCCCTGAAAAACTTTCCGATCAGAAAAAAAACTTGTTCCCGCACCTAAGATGTCAATACCCACCAGAAAGTTGGGTGTATACTTCCAGCGGGTTTCCACCGAATCCTGCTTTTGCTGTCCCATGAGCGACAGGATCAGCAAACTAAAAAAGCAGGAAAAGATGCGTTTTGCTTTCATCCGTAATATTTTTTTGGTTCATTTCGAGTCCCAAAACAGCATCCGCGACGTTGAGTTCTGCGTTAACGTTTTCATAAACTTTCTTTATGCCGCACGCCGGCGAAACATATTCAGCTTTCGTGGTGTAACGAACCGTGATTTCAGAAGTTATCTGTGTTCGGGTGGTACCAATAAAAATTTTAGTAAAATCGGCATCGTCTACCCGCAACGGCAGCAGGAGTGAGTCGGTCTTGCTTGTATTCGCGATTACCGGCACTGCGCCGTTTCCGTAGTCCACCTTTACAAATACAGAGTCGAGCGTTTTCTGCTTGCCGGTCGATTTTGTTTTGAACTTCATTTTCATCCGCGGCGTCGCTTCTCCACTGATGCAGATGTCGTCATCACTCATGCAGGAAACTGCTGCTAAACCGATGAAAAAAAGTAAAAAAAACAAATTCCGGATTTTCATAAAGAGATTTTTATGTTTAAATTTTCACCAACAAGGCGATATTTTCAACATGATGCGTCTGAGGAAACATATCGACCGGCAAGATCTTCACCAACCGGTAAGCGTGTTTCATCAAAGCCAAATCGCGCGCCTGTGTAGCAGAATTACAGCTGACATAGACTATTTTTTCCGGCGCTATTTTCAGGATCTGTTCTACCACTTTCTGGTGCATTCCGTCTCGCGGCGGATCGGTGATCAGCACATCCGGATGCGGATGACTGGCAATAAATTCGTCATTGAAGACCTCCTTCATATCACCACAGTAAAAAGTGCAGTTGGTTAATCCATTTAGCTCTGCGTGCTCTTTTGCCGCGGTAATGGCTTCCTGCACCGATTCGATGCCAATCACCTGCTTGGCTTTTCGTGCTACATACTGCGCGATGGTGCCCGTGCCGGTATACAAATCATACACAACTTCGTGTCCCTGAAGATCCGCGAACTCCAGTGTCTTTTGATACAGATTCAGCGCCTGCTTATAATTTGTCTGAAAAAATGACTTCGGTCCAATTTTAAATTGTAAACCTTCCATTTCTTCCATTAAATATCCGTCCCCGTAATAGATCTGCACCTCCTGATCATAAAGCGAATCATTGGGTTTGGAATTGATGGCGAACATCAGGGTCTTGATAGCAGGAAATTCATTTAAGAGAAAATCAAAAAGTAATTGCTGGTTTTCTTTTTCTTCACGGTACAGCTGAAAAAGAACCATCCATTCCTGGCGGGAATTCTGCCGCAGCATCACCGTTCGGAGGAAACCTTTCTGTTCTTTTACATCAAAAAATTCGAGGCCGTTGGCCACAGCGAAACTTTTGATGGCCAGCCGGATCGCGTTGGATGGATCTTCCTGAAGCCAGCACTCTTTTAGATCCAAAATTTTGCTCCACATGCCGGGAATATGAAAACCTAAAGCGTCCCGGTTGCCGAAATTCTCTTCGGAACTGATTTCATATTGCGTGAGCCAGCGCGCATTGGAAAATGAGAATTCCATTTTGTTGCGGTAAAAGTAAGGCTCGGGACTGCCCAAAATTGGCATCGTCTCAAAATCCTCGATACCCGCGATGCGCTTCATGTGGTTATAAACCTCGTCTTGTTTGAACTCCAGTTGCTTTTCGTACGCCAGATGCTGCCATTTGCAGCCGCCGCACACGCCGAAGTGAATACAGCGCGGCTCCACCCGAAACGGCGAAGGTTCTATAATCTCGGTAACCTCAGCTTCGAAGTATTTGGATTTTGATTTTTTTACGCGCGCGTGCACCGTATCGCCCGGCACTGCGCCCGAAACCAAAACGGTTTTGCCCTCGGCTGTTCTGCCCACTGCCACGCCTTTTGATCCCGCAGAAACGAGCGCTATATTTTCTAAAATGATATTTTTATGCTTCTTTCGCATGAGTCTGTTTAATGACAGCAAAAGTACTGTTTTAAAATAAAAAAATAAGCGCCTTACACCATGCGATCTTTTAGTTTGTTTTACCGAAAATCCGCACTTTCATTAACGATATTTTTGGTTTAATTTTATGTTTTTGCTATTTTTCATTTAAGACAAAAAAAATCCCGACGGAAACCGGCGGGACTCTATTTTATTTAATCTATTATTAAGGTGCAGGAACTTCTGTTGCTTCCGGCATCGGTGGCGAGACCAATTCGTTCTGAAGAGTGGCTTCCGGTGCGACAGGCGCTTTCAGACCGGTAAGTTTGTCCAAAACCGTAACCAGCTCAGGATCTCCCAGATTGAAAAAGAACTTGCTGGCGATTTTACCGTCTTTGTCGATGGCGACGTAAGAAGGCAGTTTAAATCCATAAATACCCAAGTCTTTTGCGATCTGTGAATTCATCCCGTTCTCAGCGTACACGTTGGTCCCAGCGATTCCCTGCATCATTGCAGCGCTGGTTTTGGCGAACTGATCTTTGGTATCGTCCATATTAACGAAGACAAAATCGAGTTTGGAACCATAGAATTTTACTACTTCTTTAAGTACAGGAATGTTGGATTCTGAAATATACGGATTCCAAGAGGCGTAAAACATGGCCAAAGTAGGTTTTGCTTTCGCTGCAGATAATTTGTATTCGCTGCCATCAGCTTTAATGAGTTTGGCGTCGGAAACCGGCTCGCCAATCTTAGGGCCGATGATAACAAACTGGATTCTTTTCAAATCTTCGCGGATCTGTTTATCGCTGATTTTTTCATCGATAATTTTACTTAATTTCGCTGCATTCTCCGGACTTGTACTCGGGTTAATATCGCTGTTGGCCATTACAAAAGCCAACAGATAATCTTTGGACAGACTGGACATTTCTTTCTTTGTATCCAAAAATTTTGAGAAAAGCACGGTAGAAATCTCTGCTCCGTTGTTATTATTCTTCTCCGCGAAGGTCTGGAATTCTTTGCTGAGTTTCCCGAGTAAATAGTTGCGGTAGATCGGCTGTGTTTTGATGAGGCGTTCTTCGTTTTTCTTCAGTTTATTTTCCAGTTCAGCGAATTCTTTCGAAACTTTAAAGTTCGGGTTCTGGCTTACCTGCGGACGGTGCATTTCGTACTGGCTCATCAGTCCGAGAACGCTGGCATTGAGCTCATCTTTTTTCCACTGCACCACGTCGCTGTCCGGTGACGTTGCTTTTGAAGCCGTTTCGATGTGTTTTTCCAAATCCGTTTTTATCTTTTCCACCTCTTTCAGGAAAGCAGGCTGCTCTTTGGAAACAAGTTCGCCGACGTTAATTTTCGACGCGTACGACTCGATGTTCTTTTGTACCTGTTTCAGGAATTCGTTGTTTTCCTTGGCATCACCGGTTACCGTGAACTGGTCTGGAAAATTCTGTGCGTTGCCTGATATATTAATGCTCTGACCTCCTTTCAGATAAACCATAGCTTGCTTTCCGGCATACGTCATAATATACATGCCGTCTTTGGGAGCATCGAAGCTGCCTTTGAAATTGCCTTTCGGATCGACACCGATGTTGATGAGTGGCAGTGTCGCCACACCGGAAGCCTCAATAAATTCGATGCGCTCCAGTGGAGATCCGCCGGCGAAATTGCCGCTGACTTCTACTTTTTTTGAGCACGACAATGCCACGAAGGCCACAAATAACATCAGGAAATACTTTGTCATTTTTTATAGTTGATTTTATAATTCTTTACTGATCATCCACTCGCAGGATAATTCGGGCAAAAGTAAGCCATTCGGCGTGTTATGCGAAATTTTAGTTTAAGAATTGTGAAAATTTAACAAACAAAAATCTGCTCCCAAAGTTGGAAGCAGATTTATAATTATTAAATAAAGAACATTTATCCTTTGTCCAGATGCGCTGTCATGTACTCACGGTTCATTTTCGCGATGACGCCCAAGGAAATTCCTTTCGGACATTCTACCTCGCAGGCACCGGTGTTGGAGCAATTTCCAAAACCTTCTTCATCCATGGCTTTCACCATATTCAGCACGCGGCGCTCAGCTTCTACTCTACCTTGTGGCAAAAGTGCCAGTTGGGTTACTTTTGCACCTACAAAAAGCATTGCTGAACCGTTGACGCAGGTCGCTACACAAGCACCGCAGGAGATACACGCGGCAGCATCCATGGCGCTGTCGGCATCTTCTTTAGGAACCAGAATCGCATTAGCGTCGAGCGTATTTCCCGAAGTATTGACCGAAACAAATCCGCCTGCAGCCATTACTCGGTCAAAAGCACTGCGGTCTGTCACCAAATCTTTAATGATAGGAAATGCTGCACTTCTCCAAGGCTCGATATGGATAGTCTCACCGTCTTTGAACATGCGCATGTGCAGTTGGCAAGTGGTAATACCTGTGTCCGGACCATGTGGCCGCCCATTGATATAAAGCGAACACATTCCGCAAATTCCTTCGCGGCAGTCATGATCGAAAGCTACGGGCTCCTGACCCTCAACGATCAGTTGCTCATTAAGCATATCCAGCATTTCGAGAAATGACGAATCGGTAGAAACATCAGCCAACTTGTAAGTCTCGAACTGTCCTTTTGATTTATTATTTTTCTGTCTCCAAATTTTCAGAGTCAGGTTTAATCCTTTTTTAGTACTCATTGTATTGATTATTTATTGGAGATTATTTATAACTTCTTGTTTTCACCTCGATGTTCTCATAGATAAGGTCCTCCTTGTGCAATACTTCTTGGTTGATGTTATCTCCCTGATACTCCCAGACGGAAACGAACTTGAAATTCTCGTCATCACGCTCTGCTTCACCTTCCGGTGTTGCATGGTCCCAACGAAAATGACCACCGCAAGACTCTTGTCTTTCTAGGGCATCGATTGCCATGAGCTGACCCAACTCCAGGAAGTCGGCTACACGGAATGCTTTTTCCAATTCCATATTCATTCCATTCGCGTCTCCCGGTACTCTTACATCTGCCCAGAATTCCTTCCTCACTTCCTCAATTTCGCGGATGGCTTCCTGCAAACCTTCCGGTGTGCGGCCCATTCCAACTTTGTTCCACATGATGTGTCCCAGCTTTTTGTGGAAATGATCTACACTGTATTTTCCGTTATTGTTAATGAAAAAGTTTACTTTGTCCTGAATCTCTTTTGCCGCAGTATCGAATTCAGCGGTCTCAGTAGGAATCGTTCCGGTACGGATATCAGCAGCCAAATAGTCTGCAATCGTATACGGCAGGACAAAATAACCGTCTGCCAGACCCTGCATCAGCGCCGAAGCACCAAGACGGTTAGCTCCATGGTCAGAGAAGTTGGCCTCACCGATCACGAAACATCCGGGGATGGTAGACTGTAAATTATAATCTACCCAAACGCCACCCATTGTATAGTGTACTGCAGGATAAATTTTCATTGGCGTCACATAGGGATTATCTGCCGTGATCTTTTCGTACATCACAAACAGGTTACCATATTTTTCTTCAACCCAAGCTTTCCCTAGGTCATAAATCTGCTGAGGCGTTGGATTATGAATATTTTTTTCGATGGCGGCTTCGCTTCCTTTTTTCATTATTTCTGTCGAGAAATCCAGGAAAACGCCTTCATGCGTGTCATTGTTTTCGATCCCGTAGCCGGCATCGCAACGTTCTTTAGCAGCGCGCGAAGCAACGTCACGCGGTACAAGATTCCCGAAAGCAGGATAACGACGCTCAAGATAATAATCGCGGTCTTCTGCAGGGATATCCTGCGCTTTCAGTTTACCGGCACGTATGGCTTCTGCATCTTCGATTTTCTTCGGCACCCAAATACGGCCGGAGTTCCGAAGTGATTCCGACATCAACGTAAGTTTCGACTGCTGTTTTCCGTGAACCGGAATACAGGTTGGGTGAATCTGTACAAAACAAGGATTGGCAAAATAAGCGCCCTTTTTATGGATCTTCCAGGCGGCCGATACGTTCGAGCCCATCGCATTGGTAGAAAGGAAATAAACATTTCCGTAACCGCCGGATGCGATGACGACTGCATGGGCAGAATGTTTTTCGATTTCGCCGGTGACCAGGTTACGGGCAATAATTCCGCGTGCCTTTCCATCGACGATCACAAGATCCATCATTTCATGACGGTTGTACATTTTTATTCTTCCTTTACCGATTTGTCGGCTCATGGCAGAGTAAGCACCTAAAAGAAGTTGCTGACCCGTTTGTCCTTTCGCGTAGAATGTTCGTTTTACCTGCACACCACCAAAAGAGCGGTTGTCCAACTGCCCGCCATATTCACGCCCAAAAGGTACTCCCTGTGCGACGCACTGATCGATAATATTACCCGATACTTCGGCAAGCCGGTAGACGTTGGCTTCACGGGCACGGTAATCGCCTCCTTTAATAGTGTCATAAAACAGCCGGTAGATGGAATCCCCATCGCCCTGATAATTTTTGGCTGCGTTGATCCCTCCCTGCGCTGCAATAGAGTGTGCTCTTCTTGGAGAGTCCTGGTAGCAAAATGCCTTTACATTATAGCCCTGTTCTGCAAGTGTAGCTGCTGCAGATCCGCCAGCGAGGCCGGTACCTACAACGATAATATCAATCTTGTCCCGATTGTTTGGCGAGACAAGGTTCATGTGGTCTTTATGATTTTTCCATTTATCCGCAAGCGGACCTGCCGGAATTTTTGAATCTAATTTGCTCATTGTTGAAATTTTAAATTTTAAATCTTAAATTTTTAGTTGCCTTAAATTTTAAAATTTATTGAGTTAAGAAGTGGTAAACGGCGATGAAGATAAAACCAAGCGGAATCAGGATAGAGTACCAACTTCCTATTGCTTTGATCACCGGCGTATACTTCGGATGCCGTGCGCCAATCGACTGGAAAGACGACTGAAAACCATGCGCCAAATGCAGTCCCAACAACACGAACGAAATCACGTAAATACCTACACGCGCCGGATTCCCAAACCGTGCATGAAGCTCCGGCCAAAAACGTTCTGAATCTGGAGCGGTGCCCGCGATGTACTTGTAATCAATCTCATGCCACCAGAAATCGTACATGTGAAGGCCTAGAAAGAAGAGCACCACAAGGCCTGAAATAATCATATTACGCGACATCCAGGTGGAATTGGCAGAAGGATTATTCATACCGTACTTGATAGGGCGCGCATTCCGGTTCCGAATCTCGAGGATAAAACCCATCACGAAGTGGAAGATAACCGCAAAACCCAGAATAGGCTGCATCAAAATCTGGATTACAGGGCTATAACCCATAAAATCTGACGCTGAGTTGAATAATGCCGGACTGATCACTGAGAGTAAATTCACCGTGAGGTGCATAATTAGGAAAATGAGCAAAAACATTGCAGACAATGCCATTGCGTACTTTCTACCGATAGTAGAACTTGTTAATCCTGCCATAATTAAGGTTTAAATTTGAATTCTTACAAAGTTAGAAAATTGCACAGCCAATCCCATGTGAGAAATGTCAGAATGTTTTAGTTTGTAATCTTTCTAAATAAGATGCGCTGTAAAGGCGTCCGCAAACCGCTCCGGCCTCACCGTAAAGAAAATTCTGATGGATGCTTTTCTCCTTTTTTAATGACATAATTTTTCGTCCGTCGCGAAGTCAAGTAGGGCATAATGACATATTGTTTCACCTTTTCCCTGTCCACCTCATCGCTCAGATAAAAGATAACCTCACCGCCTTTTTTAACTGAGTAAATTTCATGATTGAAGAAATGATGCACCAGAATCTCATCGAGGCTGCGCGCGCGATAGTTTAAAAGAAAACGCAGAGAGACGAAAAGCACAATAAAAAACGCGACTCGCGTTAGGTTCCGGATATTGATTTTTATAATCAGCGGGCGCAGAAAATAAAGAATTATCGCAAGCAAAGCCACCTCCAACAAAGTGAGCGGAATCATTTCGTGCAGCGCGAAATCCAAATCACCGAAATAATGCACCGCCTTTAAAGAGTGTGCAATAACGGTATCGAACATTTGGTTCAGCCACATAAAATTCAGTGAAAAACCGATAAGGCCCACCATTAATAAAGAGAAAACGATGATTATTTCGGCGAAAGGAATGATGATCAAATTGGCCAAAAGTGATATACTTGAATATTGGTGGAAATAATAAATGACCAGCGGTAAAGTCGCAAGCTGTGCTGCGATACTGATGCTGACGATGTTCAACAGGAGATTCTGCACTTTATTTTTTGGCAGCGGCAAACGTTTCAGCAAAGGCTGATTAAACCAAAAAATCCCGAGCACCGCGGAAAAACTCAACTGAAAACCGACATCAAATACCTGATTGGAATCGATGAAAAGTATCACAAAAGCTGCCAGTGACAGCGCGTGCAATAAGTCGGTTTTCCGTTGCAGTAACCGGAATATATAATAGCACGATATCATTATACAGCTGCGGATGACTGAGTTACCGTAATCGATAAAGACCGCAAAGGTCCAGATCAGCACCAGTGCCAAAATAATTTTAAGATTACGGTACTTCTCGCTGAGCAAAACGTTGAAAACAGCTAAAATTACCCCAAAAATGATCGCCATGTGCGTACCTGAAATTGCCAGAATATGCATGGTTCCGGAGTTGCGGAAATCTCGCAGCGTTTCCTGATCCATCTCGGTACGATCTGCCAGAATGATCCCTTTGGCAAATTCGCGCGTACGTTTTTGAAGCGGCGCTGCGTCTATTTTGCGTAAAAGTTGCAGCCTGGCCTGTCGTATCTTTTCACTGAAGGAAAGATCCGAACGTTTCTCCCGCTGAAGATTACCGGGCAGATAACTTTGGTAATAAATACCTTTCCGCGCTAAGTATTTTTGATAATTAAACTGAAAATCGCTGTAGGGTTTCTCCAATGCGTTAATGTAGAGCGACGCTTTATAGTAATGCATATAATCCAGTTCCGGTTCTGCTCGCGGGACAGAAAGCACCGAGCGGAACTGATGATTGTTCTGCCAGGCGACAATTTCATAACGTCGGTTTTTTTCGTTACTGTTGAGTTTTTTGCGCAGTTTAAAGATGCACTCGCTTTTATTTTCAACAATCGGAATCCCGGCCGAAGTCGAATGCAGCTCGTGCGCTGCGAGTCCAAAAATGAGAAAAAGAAAACCCAGCGAAACCTTCCGCAGCTGATAAGCCAGGAAACCGGGGAGGAAAAAGACCGCCTGCATCACCAGCGCGATCAGCAATACTAACAAAAGGGCACCACGACTCAGGATCCACAGATCCTGCACCACAATGCCTGCGATAAAACACAGGCAGAGAATGAGTAACGGCTGCTTTTGCAAGTTTTTTCAGATAAAAGTAACACATTCGCAGCACCGTGCCGACCGTGAAATCACCCATTAACAATGGCTTCTGCCGCCGCATCACTGGCGCCGCGCCCACCGAGTTTTTCGCGCAGCAGCCGGTAATTCTGCAACATTTTCTCGCGGCCTTCGCCGTTTAAAATTGAAGTAAGTTCTTTCACCAGATTTTCGGTAGTCAGCTCCGATTGGATGAGCTCCGTTACAATTTCCTGATCCATGATTAGGTTTACAAGCGAAATAAAGCGGATATTTTTCACTACACGTTTGCCGATTTCATAGGAAATCGTGCTGCTGCGGTAACACACTACTTCCGGCACATTGAGCAAAGCAGTCTCCAGCGTGGCGGTTCCGGAAGTCACCAGGGCGGCTTCCGAACAGCGCAAAAGATAGTAGGTTTTATTGGAAACAAAATGTACTTGGTCGTCGGTAAACTGTTCATAAAAATCAGGCGTAAGTCCAGGCGCACCCGCTATTACAAACTGATATTTGGGGAAATACTGCCGTACGGACAACATCAATTGCAGCATTTTTTTGACTTCCTGCTGGCGCGATCCCGGCAAAAGCGCGATGATCGGTTGATCACTCAACTGGTGTTCTCTCTTGAAATCCGCGGGATGAACCGGCGGCAGATCCGAAACCGCATCTAGCAACGGATGACCCACAAATTCTGCAACAACCTCATGCTTCTGATAAAATTCTTTTTCAAAAGGCAAAATGACGAGCAGCTGATCCACGTGTTTCCGAATTTTCTCCACGCGCCCTTCTTTCCACGCCCACAGTTGCGGCGAAATGTAATACACAACGCGCGCGCCCTGACCTTTGGCAAACTCGGCGATGCGCAGGTTAAATCCAGGATAATCCACCAGAATGACCACATCGGGCTGATAGCTTGCGAGGTCCTGCTTGCAGAATTTTATATTCTTCAGAATCGTTCCCAGATTTTGCACCACTTCCAGAAAACCCATAAAAGCCAATTCTTTATAGTGCTTCACCGGCGCACTTCCCGCCGCGGCGGCCATAAGATCGCCGCCCCAAAAGCGAAACTCCGCGAGGTGGTCTTTTTTTTTAATGGATTTTATAAGGTTCGATGCATGCAGGTCTCCCGAGGCTTCACCGGCAATAATGTAGTACTTCACTTGTGATTAAAGTTGTAATTTTGGTCAAAGATAAAACAAAAAAAATGTCTGATTTTGAGATTAAAAATAAAGTAGCCGGCAGCGGATTGATCAACTTCGATTTGTCCCAGCTGGTGCCGAAAGGCACACGCGTTGGTATTGATTTAAAGGATTTTCTTTTCCAGGAAATGATTTTAAAGGAAAAAGATTTCCGTGAAAAAGTAGCGCAACTTTCTGTCGAACCTTATCAGGATGCTTACGTCTATGTTTATAACTCAGCCGATGCCATCGTCCCTTTGTGGGCTTATTTTCTGCTCACTGCCAAACTTACCGGCAGTGCAAAAAAAATCGTTTTCGGCAACCGCGAAGATTTGGAGGTGTTGCTGATGCACACCGCCATCCAAACCCACGATTTTACTGAACTGAATAATCAGCGTGTTCTGGTGAAAGGATGTTCAGAGTCGTCAATTCCCGAGAACGCTTATATTGAATTGGTTGAACAATTAAAACCCATAGTGAAATCGTTGATGTTCGGCGAAGCCTGCTCCAACGTACCGATTTTTAAGAATTAACTACTGTTGGACTGGATATTGCTGAATACTGCCTTTAACACTTGAACCTAAAAATAAAAACCTATGAGCTTACTCGATCTCATCACCGGAAATGCCGGAACACAAGTAGCCGAAAGCGCAGGCAATAAATTTGGCGTCAGCAAAAATCAGGTTATTGCACTTCTGGCCGTATCCGCGCCGCTGGTAATTTCCTATTTGCGCAAAAAATCACAGGAAAGTAATCACGAAGCCGAGGCGCTGAACAAAGCACTAGATAAAGACCACGATGGCAGCATTCTGCAAAATCCCACACAGGTAGAAGCGCGCCAACAGGAAGGCGGCTCTATTCTGGATCATATTTTTGGAGGACAAAAAGCCAATGTAGAAAATCAACTCTCGCAGAAAACGGGAATATCGATGGACAAAATCGGGCCTATTTTGGCGATGCTCGCACCGCTCATCATGGGTTATCTTGGCAAACAGAAACAGGCGAGCAATGTTTCCAGCGGCGGGCTTGGCGATTTGCTCGGCGGCATTCTGGGAGGTGCTCAAAATGAGGCACAGGCGCAACCCGGGAACCCGCTGAATGATATTTTGGGCAGCGTGCTCGGCGGCTCCGGTTCGGCAGGAAATCCACTCAACGATTTATTGGGCAGCGTTACAGGTGGCGGTCATCAGGAACAAGGTGGGCTTGGCGGCTTGCTCGGCAACCTGTTTGGCGGAAAATAGATTATAAAAAAAACCGAAGATTATTCTTCGGTTTTTTTATTCTTTGCCGCGGCTGCTTTCGGTTTCTTCGCCACTTCAGCATTTTCAGATTTCCCACTCGGGTATCCTACCTCATCGCGAACGGCGTCAACGGATTTCTTCTTTTGGTCTTCATCCATTACTTTTACCGGAATTTTTTCTACTGATTTCGCGCGTCTCGGACGCTTCTTTCCATAGCTTCCGGCAACAATTTTTCCGCGTTTGGATTTCTGATCTCCTTTTCCCATAATATATTTTTTAGTGGTTGGTACAAACAAAGTTATAGAATATTTTCGCAATACATTTCTTAAAAAATCATAATATTTTTTGGGCGTGCCCCTCGCCCACGCTTACTAAATTGCCGCATATTTTCCATGTCCCGGGTCGGGCTTTACGTTACAAGTCCTCAGTCGGTGCCCGCTATCGCGTGCACCGCCTTGCGGGCTTTCCACTACAATCCCTCACGCAATTCGCAGAGCCATCGCGAGCGCCATCAGAGTTTCAAGCTCTCACAGCGCTTCTCGCTCAAAAATATTATCTTTACGGCTCGAAAATTTAAACCAAATCAACGGCGCCGCGCCGCTCTTTAAATACCATTAAAACTTATGTTTCGTACGCACACCAACGGAGAATTAACCTTAAATAATCTCAATGAGAACGTAACCCTTTCCGGCTGGGTCCAAACCATCCGTGACAAAGGGTTTGTGCTGTGGATCGATCTGCGCGACCGTTACGGCATTACACAATTGGTTTTTGATGCCGACCGTTCTTCAAAGGAACTGTTCGAAAGGGCCGGCAAATTAGGCCGCGAGTTTGTGATTCAGGTTGATGGAAAAGTCATTGAACGCCAAAGTAAAAATCCAAAAATCCCAACGGGTGAAATAGAAATTTTGGTTGAAAAACTCACTGTTTTAAATCAATCAGAAATTCCACCTTTTACCATCGAAGACCAAACTGATGGCGGCGAAGAGCTTCGGATGAAATACCGATATCTGGATATCCGCAGAAATCCGGTGAAAGAAAAACTGATCTTCCGTCACAAAATGGCGCAGAAAGTCAGAAATTATCTCTCTGATCAAAATTTTATTGAGGTGGAAACTCCGGTTCTGATTAAATCAACACCGGAAGGAGCAAGGGATTTCGTAGTTCCAAGCAGAATGAATCCGGGACAGTTTTATGCTTTACCACAATCGCCTCAAACTTTCAAGCAATTATTGATGATCGGTGGAATGGACCGTTATTTTCAAATTGTAAAATGTTTTCGTGATGAAGATCTAAGAGCCGACAGACAGCCTGAATTCACTCAGATCGATTGCGAGATGGCCTTTGTAGAACAGGAAGATGTTTTGGAAATCTTCGAAGGAATGACCGCAACTTTATTGAAAGATATCGCAGGAAAAGAATTCGGAAAATTCCCAAGAATGACTTTCGCCGACGCGATGAAAAAATATGGAAACGATAAACCCGATATCCGTTTCGGAATGGAATTCGTGGAAGTCAACGATTTAGTGAAAGGAAAAGATTTCAAAATTTTCGACGACGCAGAATTGGTGGTCGGAATCAATATTGAAGGTTGCGCAGATTATACCCGAAAACAAATCGACGAACTCATCGATTGGGTAAAACGTCCACAGATCGGTGCCAACGGTATGATTTGGATCAAATTCCAGAATGACGGAACCGTTACTTCTTCCGTAAATAAATTTTATAATGAAGAAGATTTAAAAAAAATCACAGAAAAATTCGGCGCAAAATCAGGAGATTTGATCTTCCTGATGTCCGGAAATGAAAATAAAGTAAGAACCCAACTTTCTGCTTTACGAATGGAATTGGGGAACAGATTAGGTTTAAGAAATCCGAAAGAATTCGCACCACTTTGGGTGATCGATTTTCCGCTTTTGGAATGGGACGAAGACACCAACCGATATCACGCGATGCATCATCCGTTCACTTCGCCAAAACCCGAAGATGTACATTTACTGGAAACCGAACCCGGAAAAGCCAGAGCAAATGCCTACGATTTAATTTTGAATGGGAATGAAATCGGTGGCGGATCTGTCCGGATTTTCGATAAAGATCTGCAGGCAAAAATGTTTAATTTATTAGGATTTACGAAAGAAGATGCAGAAGCACAGTTCGGTTTTCTGATGAACGCATTCCAATACGGAGCTCCGCCTCATGCAGGTTTAGCATTAGGATTTGACCGTTTGGTTGCGATTCTGGACGGCAATGAAGTGATCAGAGATTACATCGCTTTCCCGAAAAATAATTCAGGACGAGATGTGATGATCGATGCGCCGAGTGCGATTGCGGAGGAGCAGTTGGACGAATTGGCCCTGAAAGTCGAGGTGAAAGAATAATTTAATTTCAAATAAACAATAAAAGAGGAAGTTTTTGCTTCCTCTTTTTTTATTGAATTATTAATAACATTTCTGCGGAAATTTGTTGTGCATCAACAAACCAACTAACGTTAGAAAAATAATTTAAAGAAACTATTTCCCACGAAGTCTTTCCTTGATTTTACCAATGTTTTCTTTGGCAGAATCTTCTAAAATTAAACTGGCACTCATTAAAATTCTTTCCGGCATCAACTGTTCAAAATGGTCCGTTCCTTCCCAGGAAACTTTTTTAATTAATGATAATGCCTCAGAACTTCTGGTGGATAATTTTTCCATGAATGCTTTTATTTGTTCGTCCATTTCTTCAATGTTTTCTGAAACGGAATGATAAACATCGTGCTTTTCACACCAATCCGCGCTGCGGAAATCAGCATCGATTGACATCGCTGAATAGGCGGATTTTCCCACTTTTCTTTCAACATAAGGTCCAATTACGAATGGTCCGATTCCTAAATTTAATTCTGTTAAAGCCATCGCAGATTCTTTGGTAGCAAAACAATAATCGGCAGCACAGGCGATTCCGACGCCGCCTCCGGTTGTTTTTCCCTGAACTCTCACTACGACTAATTTTCCGCAGGAACGCATGGCATTTAAAACTTTTGCAAAACCACCAAAAAATATTTTTGATTTTTCCAGTTCTTCAATTTCTAGAAGTTCATCAAAACTGGCGCCGGCACAGAATGCTTTTTCACCTTCTGATTTTAAAAGGATCGCTTTTACGTCTTGATTTTTTCCGCTTTCTAAAATAGTTTGAGCAAGTTTTTCTAAAATTTCTCCGGGTAAGGAATTACTCTTCGGCGTTCCGAAGGTGATTTCAGATATAGTATTTTTAAGTTCCTGATTTACAAATCCGTTGTTCACTTTACTTTATTTAGGGCTATTAAATATTTATCGATGTATAATTGTTTTTCCTTGCTTTTGTATTGTTGGATATATCTGGGATGTTCCAAAACCGTCATTTTATCAAAAAACTTTTCCTGACTGTTGATCTTGTCGATGAATACGGCGTTCTTTTTTCCTAAAATAAAAACTTCGGAAGTATCGAGTCCGAGCGAAATATGATCTTTTAAACTTTGAATCATAAAAGGTTTTACCGCTTCAAACAGCTTTTTGTCATCGTAGTAATTGGCGTTGAGATGACCTTTCGGTGTGCGGCGTACAATTGCGAGCGGAAATGGGGAATTGATGTAAAATTCGCGATAGAAAGCTTCCGGCCCGCCAAACTGCTGAATAACGTCATACAGAAAAACGGAGGAAATTTCGTGCGTGTACGCGGAAGTCATTTCTATTTCACAGACACTTTTCAAACGTTTCGTGTCAGTAAATGGAACACCGGTAACGCCTGCCCCATGACGGCTGGGATTAATGCCGATGACGAATTTCCGTTGATTGTGGTCGTTGTAAAATTTTTTATAAAAACTGGACATTACCGTCAATGTTTCGGGGTTGTCGAAAAAGGGATTGAGTACGTCGAAACCTTCAGGCAGATCGCCGGAATAGGTCAATTTTTTATTAAAAGCGACAACTTTTTCGCCCAGATTCTTTTTCAAAATATTGTATTTTACCTTTTCAATTTATTTTACTCGCGTAGAAACCGACAAGCTATTTTTTTATTAGTGTTCCTACGGACCGCAGATTTTGTTTTTTTATAAAGATCGTACTCTGATGAGCTTCTGTTCCGTGTTCTTAGAAATTCCTGTGATGTACTTCTCAATTTCGTCCCGGAATTCGGCACGAATCTTATTTTCTCTGCCTTTCGCAGCAAAAACCAGTTGAATATAATCTGGTGGTAAGTTTTCAGCATTTCTCGATTTTATTACATCCGGTCATGCTAGGGGACAGTCTATAGCAGGCTTTTCTGAAATCTCTTACTATTAAACTTGGCACATTGTCAAACCAAGCGCATCGATCATAATCAAAAAACAATTACGGACATTTAATCCAGCAAGCCAAACTGTTCAAAATGATGCGTGATATGTTTTCGCTGAAAAAGTTCCGACATTTCTTTGTCGATGGTGCCGAAACGCGGATGAAACTTCTCTGCCTGAGGATTTTCACGGAAATAGATTAAATATTCCTGCAAGGTTTCTAAAAACTTCGCCTTTGCTTCGTCTAAATTTTTAAAGCGTAACGTCGGCTGCTCGTCATCTTTTAACAGCGGATATTTTGCGCCAGGTCGGATTTTTTCGTTCGTGTACAACCAGTCCTGAAGTTTTTCCAAATGTTCAGCAGGAATCTCCGGGAAATCCCCGGCTTTCAAATCTCCGATACCGTTTCGAAGAACTTCTTCCAAATGCTCTACCATCATTTGTGGTGACATTTCACCAAATTTCCGGTCGGAGGTTTCTGTAAGTTTTGAAAGCGCCTCTTTTACAACGCGCAAATTCAGTTCAATAAATGGTGATTTTTTCGCTACGAGCGTCAGGATTGTAGCTACGCAAACCACCTCATCACGTTGGTTCACGACTTCTACAAGCCATTTCACCACGCCGCTCGGGATGTTGCGTCCTTTTACACCTTTATTGACTTTTTCTTTGGCGGTGAGGTAAACCGTAATCGTATCGCCGGCATAAACGGGTTTAAAGAAACTTGCGTTTTCAAGTCCGTAATTAGCGATAACCGGCCCCTTTTTTCCTGAAACAAAAAGTCCTGCTGCAGCAGAAAGGATGAAATATCCATGTGCTACCACTTTATCGAAGATGGTTCCGGTAAGTGAGGTCGCATCGGTATGTGCGTAAAAATGATCCCAGGAAACATTGGCAAAATTGACGATATCCGCTTCGGTCACCGTTCGACCGGCAGTTTCCAATGAATCGCCTACCTCAACTTCTTCGAAATAGCGGTTGAATGGATGCTTATCAGAAAATTTATATTTTGCACCGGTCTGATAAACTTTTGTAATTGCCGTCAGCATATCCGGTGACCCTTGAATCGCTGTTTTCTGGAGAAAGAAGTGTAGACCATTTAAGCCACCCATTTCCTCGCCACCGCCGGCTCTTCCCGGACCACCGTGCATCAATGTCGGTAAAGGAGAACCATGACCAGTGGATTCTTTTGCGTTGTCGCGGTTCAGAACAAAAATCCTTCCGTGTGAGGAAGCCATTTTCCAAGAGGTTTCCGCCACGAAATTTTCGTCGTTGGAGACTATTGAGCCTACCAAACTGCCCATTCCTCTTTTCGCAAGAGCAGCAGCTTCTTCAGCATCTTTATAAGGCATCATGGTTGAAACCGGGCCGAATGCTTCTACTTCGTGGGAAATGTTTTTTTCGAAAGGCTGGTCGTTATAAAACACTTTGGGCGACATGAAAGCCCCTTTTTCATAGTCGGCATCGATAAGTTCGTGCTGGCCGTCGTAAATGAGTTCCGTTTCGGCTTTTAGCTGATTGATTTTTTCCTGAAGCACGGCCATCTCATTTCGTCCAACAATAGAACCCATGCGGGTCTCGCGGCTCAGTGGATTTCCGATTTTGGTTTGATCCAAGGCTTTGCTCAAAGCATTTTGCACCTCAGCCACAAGACTTTCAGGCACAATAATTCTGCGTATGGCGGTACATTTCTGTCCGGCTTTGGTGGTCATTTCCGTTCGGACTTCTTTGATGAAAAGATCAAATTCCGGTGTGCCGGGTTTTGCGTCTAAACCTAAAATTGATGCATTTAAAGAATCTGCCTCCATATTGAAACGCACCGCGTTTTTAGAAATAGAAGGCAGTGATTTCAGTTTTTTCCCCGTAGAAGCGGAACCTGTAAAAAGGACAGAATCTCCATCTTGTACGTAATCCAAAATATTTCCCGGATCGCCGGAAACTAACTGGATCGCGCCTTCCGGAAGAATCCCGCTTTCGATCATATCAGTGAAGACGGCGTTGGTGAGATAAGATCCGGGTACTGCAGGTTTTACCACACTTGGAACTCCGGCTAAAAGGGATGTTGATAATTTTTCCATCATTCCCCAAACCGGAAAATTGTAAGCGTTGATCTGCACAGAAACTCCTTCGCTCGGAGTGAGAATGTGTGTTCCTATAAAAGTTCCGTTGGCCGACAATTTCTGCGTATCACCATCGACCCAAAATGGCGTGTTCGGCAACATTCTTTTTGCCAGACCGGAGTAGGTGAAAAATGTTCCGAAGCCGCCTTCGATATCCACCCAGGAATCTGCGTGAGTCGCGCCCGTTTTATAAGATAAATCGTAATATTTCTTCTTTCTTTCTAAAAGGTATAACGCGATCTTTTTCAACATTTCGCCACGATCGTAGAACGTCATGGATGACAAATTCCTATACCCCACTGTTCGGCCATAATCCAGCGCTGCTTCAAAGTTGATTCCGCCCGTATCTGAAATGGCAACGAGATCGCCGGTAACAGCATTATACAAAGGTTTTTCCTGACCGGATCCTTCAATCCATTGGCCAGCGATATAATTTTTTAATTTCATGATTTCGAAGATGTGGGTTTTCTTAAACTTTTGAACAGCGCTTTAATAAGGAGATAGCATACAAAGAATATCAGTGCAAGGTCAACAGTAAAAACAAGTGACGGAAAAACATCGCTGAATATCTGCTTTTTCTCTAAAGCTTTTATCGCTTCTTGATTTTGAGTGTTTCTGATCGCTTTTGCAATTCCGATTCCATCCTGAAGAACATAAAACGCAAATACATTGAGCACGAACAGTACGATCGCAACAGCAAAAAGCGTTATTTTTTTATTTAGTTTTTTTACCATATTTTTTTTTAGACGACGCCTTGTTTCGCGCAAATTTTTATGACCGTTAAGATACTGAAATTTTAAAAATGACGAAACCCCACGGGAAGCAAACTAACCTGCGCCCCGGCTTGAGTGGAGCTCTCCCGCGCTGCCAAGGCGCGGGAAGCGGGAACGGAAGACGGAAATGTGCGCCAAAAAAAATCCCTCTCAAAATGAATTGAAAGGGATTTTATAAATATGGTTAAGATTATCTTGCGCTCATGTCAACGTAATCACGTTTTGGCGAACCCTGGTAAACCTGTCTTGGTCGGCCGATCGGGTCGTTATGCAAACGCATTTCTTTCCATTGAGAAATCCAGCCCGGCAGACGTCCCAAAGCAAACATTACGGTGAACATTTCGGTTGGAATTCCCAGCGCACGATAAATGATGCCGGAATAGAAATCGACGTTTGGATAAAGTTTTCTTTCGATGAAATAGTCGTCTTCCAACGCTACTTTTTCCAGTTGCATGGCGATATCCAGTGCTTTGTCTTCAATACCTAAAGCTTCGAAAATATCATCAGCTGCTTTCTTAATGATACGTGCCCGTGGATCGAAGTTTTTGTAAACGCGGTGACCGAAGCCCATCAAACGGAAGTTATCGTCTTTATTTTTGGCCTTTTCAACATATTTTGCAACGTCGCCGCCATCCTGCTCAATCATTTCAAGCATTTCGATCACGGCCTGATTGGCACCACCGTGCAGCGGGCCCCAAAGTGCGGAAATCCCGGCAGATACGGAAGCGAAAAGGCCGGTGTGTGCGGATCCCACCATTCTTACCGTTGAGGTAGAACAATTTTGCTCGTGATCTGCGTGAAGGATCAATAATTTGTCGAGTGCGTTGACCACGGTAGAATTTAATTCAAACTCTTGGTTGGGACGTCGGAAGCACATTTTGTAGAAATTCTCAACATAATTCAGGCTGTCGTCACCGTGGTTGATAGGAAGACCCATTTTCTTGCGGTACGTCCAGGCGCACAAGTGAGAGAATTTAGCGATCAGCATCTCGGCTGCGTGGTCCATTTCTTCTTTTGAATTAACATCAACCGCTTTCGGATTAAAAGCCGTCAGCGCAGAAGTAAGTGAGGACAGAACGCCCATTGGATGTGCAGAACGTGGAAATACATCGATCAGGCGCTTCATTTCGTCGGCAACGAAATTGTATTTTTTGATTCCTTTTTCGAAACCGGAGAACTGGTCGGCTGTTGGTAAACTTCCGTTCAGCAATAAATACATTACTTCCGTGAAATTCGATTTTTCTGCAATCTGGTCGATTGGGTAGCCCCGGTAATAAAGCTCGCCGTTATCGCCATCAAGATAAGTGATGTCGCTGATGGTAGCGCCGGTATTTTTGTAACCCAAATCCAGCGTGATCAGGCCCGTTTGGTCTCTAAGTTTTGAAATATCGATTCCTCTGTCACCGATGGTGCTATCTACAATTGGATACTCGTAAGAATTACCGTCGTAGTTTAATACAACTTTGTTATCTGACATTATAATTTATTTTTTTACTAATTTATGAATATTGGAAGTAAAGTGCAAGCAAATAGGTTGCTGCCTCCATAAATATTTTCTATTATCGTTTTACCTTAAAAGCTTTAAGTCCGGGAAAAACAGCCGTTTCACCCAACGCTTCTTCAATGCGCAGCAGCTGGTTGTATTTCGCCATACGGTCGGAACGTGAGGCGGAACCGGTTTTGATCTGTCCGCAATTCATAGCAACTGCTAAATCAGCGATGGTTGAATCTTCGGTTTCACCGGAACGGTGCGACATTACGGATGTGTAGCGGTTGTGCTGTGCCATTTGTACAGCTGCCATCGTTTCCGATAAAGTACCGATCTGGTTTACTTTTACTAAAATAGAATTGGCAATTCCTTCCTCGATCCCTCGGGACAGGCGCTCCACATTGGTTACAAAAAGATCGTCACCTACCAGCTGCACGCGGTCACCGATTTTTTCTGTCAGCATTTTCCAGCCTTCCCAGTCGTCTTCGTGCATACCGTCTTCAATGGAAATAATAGGATATTTCGCCGCCAGATCAGCGAGGAAACTCACCTGCTCATCACGGTTGAAATGCGCTGATTCAGAAATTTCAAATTTTCGGTAATCGTACATTCCGTCTTTGTAGAATTCGGAAGCTGCACAATCTAAAGCGAACATGATATCGTCGCCCGGCTTATAACCTGCTTTCTCTACCGCTTGTGAAAGCGTGTCCAAAGCATCTTCTGTTCCTTTAAATTTTGGAGCAAAACCACCTTCGTCGCCTACAGCAGTAGAAAGTCCGCGGTCATGCAAAATTGATTTTAAACTGTGAAAAATCTCGGTTCCTTTTCTTAGTGAATCAGAGAAAGATTCGGCTTTCACCGGCATAATCATGAATTCCTGGAAGGCGATCGGTGCATCTGAGTGCGAACCACCATTAATCACATTCATCATCGGAACAGGAAGGGTGTTTGCGTTCACACCGCCAACGTACTTGTATAGTGGCATCCGCAATTCCGTAGCGGCGGCTTTTGCGGCAGCCAGCGAAACTCCTAAGATTGCGTTTGCGCCAAGACTTCCTTTATTTTTTGTTCCGTCCAGGTCGATCATCAGTTGATCGATAAAATTTTGATCGTACACCGGCATTCCGATTAACTCAGGGGCGATTACTTCTCTTACATTTTCTACGGCTTTCAGAACACCTTTTCCAAGATAATCCGTTCCGCCATCGCGTAGTTCAACTGCTTCATGCTCGCCGGTCGAAGCTCCAGAGGGAACTGCGGCGCGGCCCATAGCGCCACTTTCGGTAAAAACGTCTACTTCGATGGTAGGATTTCCGCGGGAATCGAGGATCTGTCTTGCTTCGATGTAAGAAATGTAACTCATGCTAAATTTTTTTAGTATTAAAGGTTTTACAAATTTAGTCAAAAATGACCGATAGTACGGGAAGATAGCCATTCTTTTCGTTGTGCGGTGGTGAATTTCTAACTCATTTCCGCATTGTTAAAATTTTAAATAGTTAATTTTACCTTTAATTCAAAAATAAATTTCATCAATCATGAAAATCCAACTCTTTTGCGCCGCGTTCGCCGGCCTTGTTTTATTGAGCTGCAGCGATAAGAATGCGGGAAACTCGGCAATCATAAAAAGCGAGACCTCTGCCACCGATAGCGCGGTAGCAAATGCGGAGAATGTTGCAGGTGAACAGGCGTTCCGGTACGTTGCGGACGACGGAAGTTCCGCGCACGTTACCTTCGGGCAGAACGACGACGGAAAAATCATCAGTGTCAGAAGTAATAATAAAACGATCGCTGCCCCGCTGCTAAGATCTTCCGACGGTGCGGAAATTTATGGAAGTCACGATATGGAAATAAAATCAGCCAACGACAGTGTCATCATCACTCAGGGTGACAACGTAATCACCCTGAAAAAGGCGCGCGGGCAATAAGTTTACCTTTTGATCAGAAATTTTTTAGCTGAATAGGTTTCCAATTTTTTAATTAAAATCAACTGGGGACTACAATGTTAAAATCGATATCCGACGGAGAAACCAAAGCGAATGCCGGCCCAAGGCCCGCTGACTTTTGCTGTAGCTCCGTGGTCGTTGGCCTGTGCATCAATTTTAATAAAAGGTACGTCCAGGTCGTTGAGCTCATTTTGCAGCATTTGCTGTTCTGTGGGCGAAAGTGTGCGGTTGCTATCTGCCTGAAGATCGCCTTTGGAAACTCCGTAGTGCGCGCCGAGCATTGAGAGGTCGAGCATCCATCTTTGTGCTGCACCGATTGCCCACTGTGTACCGATGAGCACACCGAGACTGTTTCCTGTTACTTTGCCTGACATTATTGCTGATTCCTCAATGTCACCGACGGAATAATTTAAAGTATAACCTGACACATCCACACTGGAATGACGGTAATAGGGAGCGACATAAAAACCGGTGCCGTAGCCGTTCTTGTTTGCATAAAACCTTGGTTCCAAAGTGTACGACTGATACGAAACGTTTGCCTGCTGCGCTGATTTCAATGTTGAGCCACTTGCGATAGTTTTGACGTACGGAACGGGACCGGCCGGCATGAAGGAATAAGTCGCGACCAGGGAAAAACGCTGCGTGAAAATGCGTTCATATGAGAAATTCAC
The DNA here is from genome assembly GCA_002454815.1 of Flavobacteriales bacterium UBA6693. GTDB lineage: Bacteria > Bacteroidota > Bacteroidia > Flavobacteriales > Weeksellaceae > Kaistella. The sequence continues at coordinate 125,852 of DKJL01000017.1, read as the reverse complement.
ATTTCTAAAGAGATAGGCTGCGAGATTTGTTTTCACAATGTTCATCGGTTCTCCAGAAGGAGACTGGTAAGGCGGCGCCTGCGACAGCGCGGCATTTTGCGCGGAAAACTGGGAAATAAAAAGTAACGCGAAGATGGAACAGCATTTATTCATATTTCAACTTTTTATAAATATGTTTTTACGTACCGGTCGTGATCATCTTTGAATCGGATGTTTACGATAAAGCTAGAAAATTTTCATGAAATAGCAATAGCTTTTTTAAATAAAAAAAACCGCTCAGCACGCTGAACGGTTTTAATAGTTGTAAACTGAAGATTACTCTGCAGTCTTATCGTCGGCAGTATTCGCTTCCGGTGTATTTTCAGAAGTATTTTCCGGCGCCTGAGTTTCCTCAGAAACCGGAGCTTCTTCGCTCACCATTTCTTCAACTGCAGGAGCAGCAGCTTCCACTTTTTTAGTGGTTGCTCTACGGCTTCTGCGAGTTGTTTTCTTCTCTTCTGCGTTCGGATTGTAGATTTCATTATAATCTACCAACTCGATCATCGCCATATCGGCAGCGTCTCCCTGACGGAATCCGGTTTTGATGATGCGGGTATATCCTCCGGGACGGCTAGCGATTTTCGGAGCGATTTCGCGGAACAGTTCTGTTACAGCTTCCTTGCTTTGCAGGTAGGCAAATGCAGTTCTTCTGTTATGGGTCGTATCTTCTTTAGCTTTGGTTAAGATTGGTTCAACATAAACGCGCAATGCTTTCGCTTTCGCAACCGTTGTGTTGATTCTTTTATGCTCAATCAGAGAACAAGCCATATTCGAAAGCATAGCACTTCTGTGTGAGGCTGTTCTTCCTAAATGATTGAATTTTTTACCGTGTCTCATTGTTTGTTATTTATCAGCGTCTAATTTATATTTAGCAACGTCGAAACCGAAGTTCAGACCTTTTGCGTGCACCAGTTCCTCCAATTCTGTGAGGGATTTTTTTCCGAAGTTGCGGAATTTCATCAAATCAGATTTCGTGTAGGAAACCAATTCGCCCAACGTTTCCACCTCTGCTGCTTTCAGGCAGTTCAGTGCTCGTACGGAAAGATCCATATCTGCCAACTTCGACTTCAACAGTTGTCTGGTGTGCAGGGTTTCTTCGTCGTACTGAATGGAAGCTTTCACGGCTTCTGTCTCCAGCGTGATACGCTCATCGGAGAACAGCATGAAGTGATAGATGAGAATCTTGGAAGCTTCTGTGAGTGCATTCTGAGGACTGATGGAACCATCTGTTTCAATGTCCAGGATCAGTTTTTCGTAGTCTGTTTTTTGCTCGACACGGTAGTTTTCAACACTGTACTGTACTTTCTTGATCGGAGTAAAGATAGAGTCTATAGCAATCGTTCCAATGGCATCGTTTTCCGATTTGTTTTGGTCTGAAGGTACATACCCACGTCCTTTTTCGATCGTGAAGGTGATTTCGAATTTCACATCCTTATTCGTCGTGCAGATCACCAGGTCCGGATTCAGTACTTCGAATTCCTGCATCGTTTTGCTGAGGTCTCCGGCAGTAATGGTGTTCTGGCCGGATACTTTCGCAGAAACTTCCTCGGTGCTAGCCGTGTCCGTTTTCGCTTTCAGTCTCAATTGTTTCAGATTCAGGATGATCTCGGTGACATCTTCGATAACGCCCGGGATTGTTGAAAATTCGTGCTCTACGCCTTCTATTTTGATAGATGAAATAGCATATCCTTCCAGAGAAGAGAGTAAAACTCTTCTCAAAGCATTACCGATGGTAAGTCCAAAGCCTGGCTCTAAGGGTCTGAATTCAAATTGGCCTTTGAAGTCATCAGAGTTTAGCAGGATTACCTTATCGGGTTTAATAAATGTTAAAATTGCCATATAATTAGGTTGAGCAAAAATTTGAAAGTTATTATTTAGAGTAAAGTTCGACGATGAGCTGCTCTTTGATATCTTCCGGGATCTGGATTCTTTCCGGTGCGGATACAAATGTGCCCTCTTTTTTCTCGTCGTTGAACTGTAGCCATTCATAATTCGACTTGTAGGCGAGTGAATCTGCCACCACATCAAGAGATTTTGATTTCTCTCTTACTGCGATGATATCACCAGCTTTCAGCGAGTATGAAGGGATGTTTACCAGTCCCCCGTTTACCGTAATGTGACGGTGAGAAACCAATTGTCTTGCACCTGCTCTTGTCTTAGCGAAACCAAGTCTGTAGACAACATTGTCCAGACGGGATTCACACAACTGCAACAGCACTTCTCCGGTAACGCCTTTTGCTCGGTTGGCCTTCTCGTATAAGTTTGCGAATTGCTTTTCTAAGATACCGTAGGTATATTTAGCTTTTTGCTTCTCCATCAGCTGGACAGCATATTCGGAACGCTTTGCGTTTCTTCTTTTGTTCACACCGTGTTGTCCCGGCGGTTGGTTTTTTCTTTTCTCGAAGTTTTTATCGTCTCCGTAGATTGCAGCGCCAAACTTTCTCGCAATCTTGGTTTTTGGTCCAATATATCTTGCCATTGTTCTTTAGATTTAAAGATTCAAGATTCAAGATTCAAGATTTATAATTTTGAATATTAAATAATGAATGTTGAATTATTATACTCTTCTTCTTTTAGGAGGTCTACATCCGTTGTGTGGCATTGGAGTCACATCTACGATTTCACTTACTTCGATCCCGGAGTTGTGGATGGTTCTGATGGCAGATTCTCTACCCGCACCCGGACCTTTCACGTAAACCTTCACTCTGCGCAGGCCTGCTTCGTGCGCTACCTGAGCACAGTTTTCAGCAGCCATCTGTGCAGCAAAAGGAGTATTTTTCTTCGAACCGCGGAAACCCATTTTACCGGCTGATGCCCATGAGATTACTTCCCCGCTTTTATTGGTGAGAGAAATGATAATATTGTTGAACGTCGCCTGGATGTGCGCCTCGCCAATGGCGTCAACTTTTACCTTTCTCTTTTTTACTGTTTTAGTTTGCTTTGCCATAATTCTTTACCGATTATTTACTTGCTTTTTTCTTGTTAGCAACCGTTTTTCTTCTGCCTTTTCGGGTTCTAGAATTATTCTTAGTTCTTTGGCCTCTTAAAGGTAATCCGAGTCTGTGACGTATTCCTCGTTGGCAACCAATGTCCATCAATCGCTTGATGTTCAGTTGTGTTTCAGAACGCAGTTCCCCTTCTACTTTTACGTTTTCGGTGATGTAGTTTCTGATCAATGCCAATTCATCGTCATTCCATTCGTTGACTTTCTTGTCTTCGCTGATACCGGCTGCTTTCAGGATCTGCGTAGCGGTACTTCTGCCAACTCCATAGATATAAGTAAGGCCGATAACGCCTCTTTTGTTTTTTGGTAAATCAATACCGGAAATTCTCGCCATAATTTAATGTTAGCCTTGTCTTTGTTTAAATTTTGGGTTCTTCTTGTTGATCACAAACAGAACGCCTTTTCTGCGAACGATTTTGCAATCAGCACTTCTTTTTTTGATAGATGCTCTAACTTTCATTTGTTAAGTTTTCTTTTCTAATTTTACAACGGTTAAATGAGATCTTACGGAATCATTCCCATTTTGTTTAAATTTAAAACTTTACCGGAGTTCTTCAACCCCGGAAGTTCTCTTTTATAAGAAACCCAGGCGCGCCTGAATTTAGTATCTGAAGGTAATTCTTCCTTTGGAAAGATCGTATGGAGAAAGCTCCAGTTTTACCTTATCCCCGGGAAGGAGTTTAATATAGTGCATGCGCATTTTACCAGAAATATGGGCAATAAGAATGTGCCCATTTTCCAGCTCAACGCGGAATTGCGCGTTCGAAAGTGCTTCCGTGATCACGCCATCTTGCTCGATATGTTTTTGTTTTGCCATTAATTAATTTACTGGTTGTTGGTTGTTCTGGATAATTTCGACTGCATCAAGCCATCATAATGATGATTCAGCAAATACGTATTGATCTGCTGTACAGTGTCTAAGATCACCCCGACCATAATTAAAAGCGATGTACCCCCAAAAAACAGGGCAAACCGATCGGTCTGAACAAACGTTCCGTACACAAGTGCCGGAAGGATTGCAAAGATAGCTAAAAACAGCGAACCTGGCAACGTAATTTTTGACAAAATATCATCCAGATAATCAGATGTTTCTTTGCCCGGACGTACCTTAGGAATCAGACCGCCGTTGCGCTTCAGATCATCTGCCATCTGATTTACCGGAATTGTGATTGCCGTGTAGAAAAATGAGAAGATGATGATGAGCAACGCAAACAAAACATTATACTGCCAGCTGAACACGTTTTTGAATCCGGCCAGGAAAGTATTCGACTCATCCACTTTGGTTAAAAGTCCCGGCACAAACATCAGCGCCTGAGCGAAGATGATCGGCATTACACCGGAAGCATTTACTTTCAGCGGAATCCACTGACGTGCTCCTTCCATTAAATTTCTGTTCGCACCTCCGCGCGCCTGCGCCCGGCTTACGTACTGAATTGGAATTTTGCGCACGGCTACGGACAATATAATAGCCAAAAGCACCACCAGCATCCAGAACAATACTTCAATTAAAATCATAATTGTTCCGAAACCTCCTTTCCCATTCTGCGTAGCGATTTCCTGAATAAAAGCACCCGGAAAATCTGCCAGAATACCCACCATAATGAGGATGGAAATACCGTTTCCGATACCTTTATCAGTGATCTTTTCCCCCAGCCACATCGCAAACACAGAGCCTGCAACAAGTATAATGATGCTTGGTAACCAGAACATCACGGATTGTGGATGAATGTAATAAGCTGACGCGAACTGCGCATGCGGCAGAAACATCTGCGTAATCGATGTAAGGTAAGACGGAGCCTGAACCAAACAAACCGCGATGGTTAACCAACGCGTTATCTGATTCAACGTATTACGGCCACTTTCACCATCTTTCTGCAATTTCTGAAGGTACGGAATTGCCATACCCATGAGCTGCACAATGATGGACGCCGAGATATAAGGCATAATACCGAGCGCCATGATAGATGCCCGGCTGAATGCTCCACCCGTAAATGAAGAAAGCAACCCAAGGAGACCTGCTCCCTGTTTGTTGCCTCCCTGATCTTTATAATTCTCCAATAGATTTCCCACTTCTGCCATGTTGATAGCAGGTAGAGAAATATATGATGCGAATCTATACACAAGGACGATCCCCAGAGTAAAAAGTATCTTATCTCTCAGCTCCTTAAGACTCCAAATGTTTTTTAGTGTTTGTATAAATTCTTTCATGGTGGTTATTAAAGAGTAATTGCTTTACCTCCTGCCTTAGCGATTGCTTCTTCTGCAGATTTTGTGAACTTGTGTGCAGAAACCGTAACGCCGGAGTTCAGTTCTCCTCTACCCATGATTTTCACGATTTCACTTTTCTTAGCCAGACCGTTTTGAACCAAAGTATCGATGTTGATCTCTGTAAGGTTCTGCGCATCTGCTAGCAACTGAAGTGTATCTAGGTTAATTCCTCTGTACTCTTTTCTGTTGATGTTAGTGAAACCGAATTTCGGAAGTCTTCTTTGCAAAGGCATCTGCCCACCCTCAAAACCGATTTTCTGAGAATAACCTGATCTTGATTTCTGACCTTTATGACCTTTCGTTGATGTACCTCCTTTGCCGCTGCCCTGGCCACGACCCAATCTCTTGGAATTGTGTGTCGCTCCTGAAGCAGGTCTTATACTATTTAAATTCATTTTATTAAGATGTAAGATTTTAGCCGTTAGACTAAAAATCAGACTCAGTTTTTATAATTCTAAAATCTGATTTTTAATTTCTAACTTCTATTTAAGATTATTTTTGTACTTCCACTAGGTGACTTACTGCTGCTACCATCCCCAGGATTGCCGGAGTATCGTCGTGTTCTACAACTTGGTGCAGTTTTTTTAAACCTAATGCTTCCAGCGTTCTCTTTTGGGTTTTTGTTCTGCCAATAGCGCTACGTACCTGTTTGATCTGAATTTTTGCCATTGTTTACTTATTAACCGTTAAACACTTTATCCAATGAAATACCTCTCAACTTAGCAATCTGCTCTGGTCTCCTGATGTCCAACAACGCTTTGAAAGTAGCTTTCACCACGTTGTGCGGGTTAGAAGAACCTTTGGATTTTGAAAGAATATCTTTAATACCTGCAGCTTCCACCACCATACGAACAGTACCACCAGCGATAACTCCTGTACCGTGCGTTGCCGGTCTCAGGAAGATATCCGCGCCGCCGTAGCGTGCAGAAGTCTGGTGAGGTATGGTATGATTCACTACAGGAACCTTTACCAGGTTTTTCTTTGCATCTTCCACTGCCTTCGCGATAGCGGAAGCAACTTCTTTAGATTTTCCAAGTCCGAAACCTACGGTACCTGCCTCGTCGCCAACAACCACGATTGCAGAAAATCCGAAAGCACGTCCACCTTTCGTAACTTTCGTCACACGGTTTACTGATACGAGACGATCTTTAAGTTCTAATCCTCCCGGTTTTACTTTTTCTATATTATCTAGTCCTAACATAATTTCCGAAATTTATTGATTAGAATTTTAGTCCCGCTTCTCTCGCGCCGTCGGCCAGAGCTTTCACTCTACCGTGGTATACGAAACCGTTTCTGTCGAATACAATATTTTCAATTCCTGCTGCTTTGGCTTTTTCAGCGATTGCTTTGCCAACTTCTGCAGAAATCTCTACTTTGGTACCGGTAGCATTCAGTGATCTTGAAGATGCTGAAGCTAAAGTTTTACCTGCTTTATCGTCGATCAATTGTGCGTAAATCTCTTTGTTACTTTTGTAAACAGAAAGACGTGGCAATTCTGAAGAGCCGGAGATTTTTCCGCGAACTCTCGCTTTGATTCTATTTCTTTTTTGTACTTTGCTAAGTGCCATGTTCTTAAGTTTTAAAATTAAGCAGATTTACCAGCTTTACGTCTTACATTTTCTCCAACGAATCTTACCCCTTTTCCTTTGTACGGTTCAGGTTTTCTGAATGAGCGGATTTTTGCGGCCACCATTCCAAGCAATTGCTTATCAAATGACGTTAATGTAATGATCGGGTTTTTACCTTTTTCTGAAAGAGTTTCTACCGTAATTTCCGTCGGCAGATTCAGCACGATTCCGTGAGAGAAACCCAGTGCCAACTCCAGTCTGTTCCCCTGGTTTGAGGCTCTGTAACCAACACCCACAAGTTCCAGTTTCTTTGTCCATCCTTCGGAAGTTCCCAGGATCATGTTGTTGATCAGGGATCTGTATAAACCGTGGAGGGCTTTGTGCTGTTTTGATTCAGACGGACGATCCAGTGTCAGGACACCGTCTTCCTGCTTCAGCGTAATTCCGTCGCTGATTTTCTGTGTAAGTTCACCTTTCGGGCCTTTCACCGTTACAACGTCGTCTTTTTGAGACACGGTAACATTAGCGGGAATTTCTATAATTGCTTTACCAATTCTTGACATTTTCCTTTAATTAAAAAATTAATATACGTAGCAGATTACTTCGCCACCCACTTTTTCCTGACGTGCTTTTTTGTCGGTCATCACACCACGTGAAGTGGAGATAATGGCAACACCCAACCCGTTCAGTACCCGTGGAAGCTCGCCGCTGCCTTTGTACTGACGAAGACCTGGACGAGAAGCTCTTTGGATGCTTTTAATCGCAGGTTTGCTGGTTTCTTTGTCATATTTTAAAGCGATTTTGATATTTCCCTGAACAGCGCCTTCTTCGAACTTATAGTTCAAAATATAACCCTGATCAAACAAAATTTTTGTAATCTCCTTCTTGATTTTCGATGCAGGAATATCCACCACTTTGTGGCCTGCGCTTTGTGCGTTCCTTACTCTGGTTAGGAAATCTGAAATTGGATCTGTTACCATTTTTCGTTTGTTGTTGTTATTGGTTTGTGACAGTCAGTTTTGAGCGGCAGACTTCGGATTTCAGATAAAAGATTTCAGACAACGTATATCTGAAATCTGACATCTTCTTTCTTAGAGCTCGCCAGTCAACTTTACTGTCTCGATTGTTCTAAATTATTACCAACTTGCTTTCTTAACGCCCGGGATCAGACCTTTGTTGGCCATGTCGCGGAACGTAACGCGGGAAAGACCGAAAGTTCTCATGTACCCTCTTGGTCTCCCTGTAAGTTTACATCTGTTGTGTAGTCTTACGGGTGAAGCGTCTTTTGGCAGCTTCTGCAGTCCTTCGTAATCTCCGGCTTCTTTCAGAGCTTTACGTTTTTCTGCATATTTTGCTACTGTCGCTTCTCTTTTGCGCTCACGCGCTTTCATTGATTCTTTTGCCATCTTTTAATTCTTTTTGAAAGGCATTCCGAAATGCGTTAATAATGATTTGGCTTCTTTATCCGTTTTCGCAGTCGTAACGAAAGTGATGTCCATCCCCTGGATTTTTTTCACTTTGTCGATCGCGATCTCCGGAAATATAATCTGCTCGGTAATACCCAGGTTATAGTTTCCTCTACCATCAAAACCGTCTGCTTTGATACCAGAGAAATCTCTGATTCGTGGCAATGCGGAAGAAGTAAGTCTGTCCAGGAACTCATACATTTGGTTCGCTCTCAAGGTAACTCTGGCTCCTACCGGCATTCCTTTTCTCAGTTTGAAGGCTGCCTCATCTTTTTTGGAGACCGTACCTACGGCTTTCTGACCCGTAATCATGGTAAGTTCTTCCACGGCGTAATCTACAATTTTCTTATCAGCTGTAGCTGCACCTAAACCCTGAGAAATAACGATTTTCTCCAGTCTTGGTACTTCCATTACAGATTTGTACCCGAACTCTTCCATCATTGCCGGAACAATTTTTTCGGTGTACGCTTTCTTTGGTCTTGCTATATATTCCATCTTATTGTACAATTATAAAGTTTCGCCGGTTGATTTTGCAACACGTACTTTTTTATCACCGTCCACTTTAGCTCCGGTTTTTGTCGCTTTCCCGTTCTTATCGATCAGGGCCACGTTGGAGATATGGATGGATGCTTCTTTCTCTACGATGCCCCCCTGTGGATTACCTGCAGATGGCTTCGTATGTCTTTTCACGATATTGAGGCCTGCTACCACAACGCGCGGATCTTTGCCTTCTTTCTTGATCACTTCGATAACCTCACCTGTTTTACCTTTGATTTCTTTTCTTCCGGTAGTGATGATTACGTTATCTCCTCTTTTGATTTTTAACTTTGTCATTTTTTGTAAATTTTAAAATTAAAGTACTTCAGGAGCAAGTGAAATTACTTTCATATATTCTTTGTCGCGGAGTTCACGAGCAACAGGTCCGAAAACGCGCGTACCTCTCATCTCGCCGGCAGCGTTAAGAAGAACACAAGCATTATCATCGAATTTGATGTACGAACCATCTTTTCTGCGAACTGCTTTCTTCGTTCTTACTACAACGGCTTTAGATACCGTACCTTTTTTGGCGTTCCCCTGTGGTGTAGAGTCTTTGATAGTAACGACGATCTTATCACCAACTGAAGCATATCTTCTTCTGGTTCCTCCCAGAACTCTGATCACCAGGACTTCTTTGGCACCTGTGTTATCAGCAACTTTTAATCTTGATTCGGTTTGTAACATTACTTCGCTTTTTCAATGATTCGTACTAATCTCCATCTCTTACTTTTGCTCAAAGGACGGGTTTCTGTGATCAACACAGTGTCGCCTTCGGTGCACTCATTGTTCTCGTCATGAGCGGTATATTTTTTCGTTTTCAAAACGAATTTACCGTACATCGGGTGCTTAATTCTCGTTGTTTCGCTTACAACAATGGTCTTTTCCATTTTATTGCTAGAAACAATGCCGATTCTTTCTTTTCTTAAATTTCTATCCATGATAAAATGAAAATTCTTATTGTTGTTTTTGAGTTAATTCAGTCTGCAGACGTGCGATTGTTTTTCTCATGTCTCGGATCTGAATTGGATTTTCAATCGGGCTGATGCTGTGCGAGAGTTTCACTTTAGTGAAGTCTGCTTTCATTTCGGCCAGTTTATTTTGAAGATCTTCTGCGCTTAGATTTTTGATGTCAGCTTTTTTCATTGTTTCTGAGATTATTGAGGTTGAACAAAATCGTTAGCGACTACGAACTTCGTAACGACAGGCAGTTTTTGTGCAGCCAGTCTCAATGCTTCTTTCGCAACATCATAAGGTACGCCACCCACTTCGAACATTATTTTTCCGGGTTTTACTACAGATACCCAATATTCCACGGCACCTTTACCTTTACCCATACGTACTTCCGCAGGTTTTTTGGTAATTGGCTTATCCGGGAAGATCTTGATCCATAGCTGACCTTCTCTTTTCATATATCTTGTTGCGGCAATACGCGCAGCTTCTATTTGTCTGGCTGTGATCCAGGCGCCTTCTGTGGCTTTAATCCCAAATGTTCCGTAAGCGAGTTGACTCCCTCTGTGGGCAATCCCCTTCATCTTCATCTTATGAACTTTACGGAATTTGGTTCTTCTTGGTTGTAACATTGTCTTAAATTTTAGATTTTAGATTTCAGATTTTAGATTTCAGATTTTAAAAAAGTAACGGTGATTTAAAATTCAAAATTTATTTCTAAAATTTTAGTTGTTATTGTTTCTTCTTGGTCTTCTGTCGCCACCTCTTTGCTCGCGGTCGCCACGGTCGTCTCTACGATCACCTCTGCCACCAGCGGTTTTCTTCTGCTGTCCAACCAGTGGGCTCAGGTCACGTCTACCGTAAACTTCGCCTTTCATGATCCACACCTTAACGCCCAGTTTCCCGTATTGCGTAAGTGCTTCGCCACAATGGTAGTCGATATCTGCACGGAAAGTAGATAATGGAATTCTTCCGTCTTTGAAAGATTCGCTTCTTGCCATCTCTGCACCGTTCAGTCTTCCGGAGATCATTACTTTGATCCCTTCTGCGCCCATTCTCATGGTGCTCTGAATGGCCATTTTCACAGCTCTTCGGTAGGAGATACGGTTTTCGATTTGTTTCGCGATGCTGTCTGCAACTAATACTGCATCAAGCTCCGGTCTTTTAATCTCGAAAATATTGATCTGGATATCTTTATCTGTAAGTTTTTTCAACTCTTCTTTCAGCTTGTCCACTTCCTGGCCACCTTTACCGATGATCAGGCCCGGTCTTGCTGTTGTGATTGTAATCGTGATCAGCTTCAGTGTTCTCTCGATATAAATTCTGGAGATGCCACCTTTAGATAATCTCGCCTCAAGGTATCTTCTGATTTTGTAGTCTTCTGCGATTCTGTCTCCATAATCTTTCCCACCATACCAGTTCGAATCCCATCCTCTGATGATCCCTAATCTGTTACCAATTGGATTTGTCTTCTGTCCCATACCTTGATTATTTAGTTTCTTTAGTACCTAAGATTAGTGTAATGTGGTTGGATCTTTTGCGGATTCTGTGGCCACGTCCCTGTGGAGCAGGTCTCAGTCTCTTCAATTGTCTTGCACTGTCTACAAAAATTTCCTTCACGATAAGGTTCGCTTCTTCAATATCAGCGCCTTCGTTTTTCAGCTGCCAGTTGGCCATTGCTGAAAGTAGTACTTTTTCGAGCTTGTTGGAAGCTTCTTTCTTTGAATATTTAAGGATGTATAAAGCCTTATCTACCTGTTCTCCACGGATGATGTCTGCTACGAGTCTCATCTTTCTTGGAGAAGAAGGGCAATCGTTGTGCAGCGCTTTGGCTACATCCTGATTTGCTATTTTACGTGCTAATGCACTTTCTCTTTTTCTTGATCCCATGATTATCTACCGCCTTTGTTTTTGTTACCGCCATGACCTCGGAAAGATCTTGTCGGAGAAAATTCGCCTAACTTATGACCAACCATGTTTTCAGTTACGTAAACAGGGATAAATGATTTCCCGTTGTGTACTGCGATGGTTTGTCCTACGAAGTCCGGGGAGATCATTGATGCTCTGGACCAAGTTTTAATTACCGTTTTCTTACCTGATTCTATATTTGCCTGAACCTTCTTATCTAAAGTAAGAGCAATGAAAGGTCCTTTCTTAAGTGATCTTGACATAATTATTTTCTTTTAGATACGATGTGACGGTTAGACGCTTTGTTTTTCTTTCTGGTTTTGTACCCTTTAGACGGCATACCATTTCTCGATCTTGGATGTCCACCGGAAGCGCGGCCCTCACCACCACCCATTGGGTGATCCACAGGGTTCATCACTACTGGTCTCGTTCTAGGTCTTCTGCCCAGCCATCTGCTTCTACCCGCTTTTCCGGATACGGTAAGCATGTGGTCGTGGTTGGATACCGAACCGATCATCGCCATACATTCCGCCAATATCATTCTGGATTCTCCGGAAGGCAATTTTACGATAACGTATTTCTTGTCTCTTGAGGTAAGCTGCGCAGATGATCCTGCACTTCTCGCCATAATGGCACCTTGGCCAGGCTTCAACTCGATGCAGGAAATCACTGTTCCCAAAGGAATGTTTTTCAGTTTCATGGCGTTGCCTACGTTAGGCTCCGCAGTTTCGGAAGAAATCACTTTCTGGTCTACTTTAATACCTGCAGGAGCGATGATATATCTCTTCTCTCCGTCTGTATATTCCAATAGCGCGATGAAAGCAGTTCTGTTTGGATCGTACTCAACAGATTTTACCGTAGCTTCAACATCAAACTTGTTTCTTTTGAAGTCGATAATTCTGTATTTTTGTTTGTGTCCACCTCCGGTGTAACGCATGGTCATTTTACCAGTGTTGTTACGACCACCTGACTTACTAATACCAACGGTAAGAGATTTCTCTGGTTTGTTGGTAGTAATTTCCTCAAAGTTGTTTACAACTCTGAATCTCTGTCCCGGGGTGATAGGTTTTAATTTTCTAACAGACATTACTATTATTTATAATTATAATTAATTCGTTGCAAAGATGTCGATCACCTCGCCTTCAGCAAGAGATACAACCGCTTTTTTCAATTTGTTGGTTTTTCCAACCTGTAATCCTTTCTTGGTGTGCTTTGCAGAAACTTTAGGAGCATAGATCATGGTTCTAACGTCGGCTACTTTTACACCGTAAGCTTCTTCTATCGCTTTTTTGATCTGGATTTTATTCGCCTTAGTGTTTACTAAGAAAGAATAAGCTCCGCGCAGATCAGTAAGGTAGTTGGCTTTCTCTGAAATAACTGGTTTAATGATAACTGACATGATTTATTTTCTTAAATTTTCCTGGAATTTTTCGATAGCACCTTCTAGAAATACAATCTCGCCCGCATGTACCAGATCATAAGAACTGATTTCGTTGTACGTAAGTACTTTCGTTTTGGGCAGGTTTCTGGAGGAAAGGTAAGCGTTAGTATTCGCCTCCGGCAAGATGTACAAAGACTTCTTTCCTTCGAATCCTAATGCATTGTTCAGGTTGATAAATTCTCTGGTTCTTGGTGCATCAAAAGTGATGGCATCCAGAACTTTGATTGAATTATCTCTCATTTTCTGAGAAAGAACTGATTTTTTCGCCAATCTTTTCAGCGCTTTGTTCAGTTTGAATCTGTAGTCTCTTGGTCTTGGACCGAATACTCTACCTCCACCTTTGAAGATTGGAGATTTGATATCACCATATCTGGCAGATCCCGAACCTTTTTGTTTTTTCAACTTTTTGGTTGAACCTACAATTTCGTTTCTTTCTTTTGATTTATGGGTACCCTGGCGCTGAGCGGCAAGATATTGTTTTACTTCTAAGTAAACCGCGTGCTGGTTCGGCTCGATTCCGAAGATCGCTTCGTCTAACTGAACAGTTCTTCCGGTTTCTTTTCCTGATGTATTAAATACTACTAGTTCCATTTTCTGATAATTACATAAGAATTTTTCGCTCCCGGAACGGCACCTTTTACTACTAAAAGATTCTGCTCGTCATCTACTCTTAACACCTGTAGGTTTTGTACAGTCACCTGCTTTCCACCCATTCTTCCTGCCATGCGCATTCCTTTGAATACTCTGGAAGGGTCGGATCCTGCACCGATGGAGCCCGGAGCTCTCAGACGGTTGTGCTGTCCGTGTGTTGCCTGCATTACCCCACCGAAGTTGTGACGCTTTACAACACCCTGGAAACCTTTACCTTTAGAAGTTCCGGTAACATCCACAAATTCGCCTTCAGCGAACAGATTTACTTTCACTTCATCTCCTACGCTCAGTTTGTCTACGAATTCATGATAGAATTCTACCAACTTAGCTTTTGGAGCAGAGCCTGCCTTTTTGAAGTGGCCGGCTAACGCTTTACCAACGTTCTTTTCACTCTTGTCATCGAAACCAAGCTGGGCAGCTTTGTACCCATCTTTTTCTACGGTTCTGACCTGTAAAACCGAGCAAGGACCAGCTTGAATAACGGTGCACGGCATGTTTTTGCCATTCTCGTCAAACAATGAGGTCATCCCGATTTTTTTACCAATAATACCTGACATTATTTATATATATCTATTAAGTTCGAGGGATTCAACTGAGGTTGCGGTGTTTTCTACGTTTGAAATAGGCGCACTTCTTCCTTAAATTGAGTGTGCAAATGTATGAAGAAAATTTTAATTGACAATATGAGCGTGTAAAATATTTTGATTTTTAACAGATTACAATATTTTACCAATTTATTACTTGGAATATTGCGCTTCGTTTTTCATTTCGCATTTTGCCTGATCTTACATAAATGAAAAAGATCCCCGAGCGACGGGAATCTTGTTTCGATAGCTTCTTTTTCAAATGATATAATCAACGATGCTGTATAAAAGTAAATTTCATTTTATTGGATAACGAACTGCCTTGTCAATTTCTATCGGGTTATTTTCTTTTCGCATTTGCTCTTGTGTCTGCTTCGAAAGGTCTTTGAATTGCTCGATTGACGTTACCTGTGTTCCCCTCACAAACCATTTGGTATCGCCTCCACCGGATTTAAAATCTTCTTTGAAATCCTGTAAAGGATCATTAAACAATTCCAGTTGTTTTCTGCGCAGTGTCTTTTCGGACACCGCAATCGGTTTTTCGCCGGCAAAAGTTTCCAGTACATCTTGCGTGTTATACGTTTCTTTTAATTGATAACTTTTGATTAAACTAAATTTGAAATTGTTCTTGTCATCGGCGATCTCGAAAATCAAACCGGGTAGACCGCGAAATTTATAAGGTCCTTCGTTTAAATTAACGTCGTTATTAAACCAGGCAATCCAGTTTCTGCCGCCAAATTTAGTAGTGGCTTTCTGGAGCGTATAGTTGGTAACTTTTTTGGTGTCTGGCGAAAGTTGCCAAATTACTTCATCTTTCGATTCGAGTTTAAAAAAATCGTTGAGTAAGAGGTAAGACATATTTATATTGGAGTTTCGTTTTCTTGTAAGTGCCGGCAGATTTTCTTCCCAAATATAACTTCGGGTTTTTTGAACTTTATTTATAGAATCTTTTTCGGCGTAGATGTAGGGATAAAATTTTACATCGTCCGGATTGATATCTAAAATCATATTGTCTTTCTCAAAATCTTGCGCCAGCGAATCACTTTTGAATTGATATTCGTAAATGAAACGATGAGTTTGGGCGGAAATGAAGAATGGGAAAAGAAGAAGGAGGATATACTTCATTTGTAATAATTGTAAATCAAATATAGAATTAAAACCTGAACCACCATAATCACAAATATTTTGAGCAGAAAACTCTTCTTCCGCGTTTTATGTTTGAACAGAACCATCGCTAAAAGCGAACCAACAGTACCGCCTGCTAAAGTCATGATCAGCAGTGATTTTTCCGGTATGCGGTGTTGGTGTTTTAAAGCTTTCCGTTTATCGAGCGCGAAATAGTAGAAACTACCAATATTGACCGTGGCCAGAAACGCGATGGAGAATTCGTTCATACGCCAAAAGTACGTAGAAACCCTTGAAGGGTTAAACCAAAAAAAATCCCTCTTCTTTCGAAAAGGGATTTTATTATCATAGCAAAGTGCAAATTATCACACTTTAATTTCTACGTCTACTCCGGAAGGAAGCTCTAATTTCATTAGTGCATCTACCGTTTTGGAAGAAGAAGAATAGATGTCCATCAATCGCTTGTGGGCAGATAGTTGGAACTGTTCTCTGGCTTTCTTGTTTACGTGGGGAGATCTCAACACGGTGAAGATTCTCTTATTCGTTGGCAAAGGGATCGGACCGTTAACAACAGCGCCGGTAGCTTTTACCGTTTTTACGATCTTCTCAGCAGATTTGTCTACCAAATTGTAATCGTAAGATTTTAATTTTATTCTGATTCGTTGTGACATTTTGATCTAATTTAAATTTTAACCTTTGGCTTTTTCGATTACTTTTTCAGCGACGTTTGTTGGTGCTGCTTCATATTTTTCGAATTCCATAGAAGATGTTGCTCTACCTGAGGACAAAGTTCTCAACGTAGTTACATAACCGAACATTTCTGAAAGCGGAACGAATCCTCTGATTACTTTCGCATTATTACGGTCATCCATTCCGTTTACGGTACCTCTTCTTTTGTTAAGGTCACCTACGATATCACCCATGTACTCCTCCGGAGTTACCACTTCAATTTTCATGATTGGTTCCATGATCACCGGTTTGGCTTTTTTACCTGCTTCTTTAAAGCCCATTTTAGCTGCCAACTCGAAAGACAGTGCGTCGGAATCCACCGGGTGGAAAGAGCCGTCTTTCAAAGTTACTTTGATGCCTTCGATTTCGAAACCTGCTAAAGGACCATTCTTCATCGCTTCTTTGAAACCTTTTTCTACAGAAGGAATAAATTCTTTCGGAATGTTACCCCCTTTGATTTCGTTGATGAATTCAAGACCTGGTTTGTTGTCATCAGCCGGAGCCAATTCAAACACGATATCGGCAAATTTACCACGTCCACCGGATTGTTTTTTGTAAACTTCTCTGTGCGGAGCAACCTGCGTAAGGTTTTCTTTGTATTCTACCTGTGGCTCTCCCTGGTTAACTTCAACTTTAAATTCTCTTCTCATACGGTCAACAATAATGTCGAGGTGAAGCTCACCCATACCGGAGATGATCGTCTGCCCTGAAGCTTCGTCAGTTTTAACCTGGAAAGTAGGATCTTCTTCAGCTAATTTTGCCAAAGCGTTACCCATTTTGTCCTGGTCAGCTTTAGTCTTAGGTTCTACCGCGATACCAATTACAGGATCAGGGAATACCATAGATTCAAGAACGATAGGATTTTTCTCGTCGCAAAGTGTATCACCGGTTTTGATGGATTTGAATCCAACAGCCGCGCCGATATCACCAGCTTCGATATATTCAATAGGCTCCTGCTTGTTAGCGTGCATCTGGAAGATACGGGAGATTCTTTCTTTACTGTTTGATCTTGTATTAAGGACATAAGAACCAGCATCCAGTCTACCAGAATAGGCTCTGAAGAAGGCCAGTCTTCCTACGAAAGGATCGGTTGCAATCTTAAATGCCAATGCAGCGAAAGGCTCAGATACTGAAGGTTTTCTTGAGATAGGCTCATCTGTTCTTGGATCTGTACCGTCGATTGCTTCTTTATCCATTGGAGAAGGAAGATATCTACAAACAGCATCAAGCATGAACTGTACTCCTTTGTTCTTGAATGAAGAACCACATGTCATCGGAATGATGCTCATATCCAGCGTTGCAGCTCTAAGTGCCGTGTGTACTTCTTCTTCGGTAATGGAATTTTCGTCTTCCATAAATTTCTCCAGAAGATTTTCGTCGTACGCAGCGATTTCTTCGATCAGCTGTGCTCTGTACTGCTTCACTTCGTCAGCCATTTCAGCCGGGATCTCAACGATATCAAAGGTCGAACCGTGGTTTTCGTCGTGCCATACAATCGCACGGTTTTTTACCAGGTCAACAACTCCTTTGAAGTCAGCTTCATCACCAATCGGCAATACGATTGGCACTGCATTGGAACCAAGCATTTCTTTCACCTGCTTACAAACATTCAGGAAGTCAGCTCCCTGACGGTCCATTTTATTCACGAAGCCCATACGCGCAACTTTATAGTTGTCGGCAAGTCTCCAGTTCGTTTCAGACTGTGGCTCTACTCCATCTACTGCAGAGAAAAGAAATACCAGTCCGTCCAGTACGCGAAGGGAACGGTTTACCTCTACAGTAAAGTCAACGTGTCCCGGTGTATCGATGATGTTGAAGTGATAATCTTTAGCTTCCGGAAGGGCTTTTCCCTGCTCAGTCGGGAATTTCCAGTCTACCGTTACAGCAGCAGAGGTAATCGTAATTCCTCTTTCAGCTTCCTGCTCCATCCAGTCGGTAGTAGCACCACCTTCGTGAGTTTCGCCGATCTTGTGGTTTTTTCCGGAATAGAATAAAATTCTTTCTGTCGTGGTGGTTTTCCCTGCATCAATGTGCGCAGCGATACCGATGTTTCTTGTTAATTTAAGATCTCTTGCCATTTCAGATTAGAATTTAAAGTGTGAAAATGCTTTGTTCGCTTCAGCCATTCTGTGAGTGTCTGTTTTCTTTTTGTACGCAGCACCTTCTTCTTTAGCAGCAGCGATTACCTCAGCAGCTAATTTAGATGCCATTGATTTGTCGTTTCTTGCTTTAGAATATTTGATTAACCATTTCATTGCCATAGAAATCTTTCTGTCGGCACGGATAGGCATAGGAATCTGGAAGTTCGCACCACCAATTCTTCTGGAACGTACTTCTACGTGCGGCATAACATTCGTCAGTGCATCTTTCCAGATTTCCAGGGAGGTTTTTTCCGTTTCTCCTTTTTTATTTTCTACGATCTCGAGTGCATCGTAAAAGATTTTGAACGCGATAGACTTTTTACCGTCCAGCATAAGGTTGTTCACAAATCTCGTTACCAGTTGATCATTAAATTTAGGATCCGGTAACAACGGTCTTTTTTTCGCTTTTGTCTTTCTCATTGTTTCGTTTCTTACTGATTAATGATTACTTCTTTTTACCTTTTGCAGGTGCTGCAGCCTGACCTGGTTTTGGTCTTTTCGCTCCGTACTTCGATCTTCTCTGGGTTCTTCCAGCGACTCCTGCGGTATCCAAAGCTCCACGAACAATGTGATAACGTACTCCCGGTAGGTCTTTCACCCTTCCGCCTCTGACCAATACTATCGAGTGCTCCTGAAGATTATGTCCTTCGCCCGGGATATAGGCATTGACTTCTTTACCGTTAGAAAGTCTCACCCGTGCCACTTTTCTAAGTGCAGAGTTTGGTTTCTTCGGTGTGGTAGTATATACTCTTGTACATACCCCTCGTCTTTGTGGACAAGATTCAAGGGCAGCCGATTTGCTCTTCTTGGCAAGCGTGGCTCTTCCTTTTCTTACTAATTGTTGAATAGTAGGCATTTAATTGCTTTTTATTTTAGGGGGCAAAATTAGTGATAATATTTTAATCGGCAAGCGTCCTGCTATTTTTTTATCATCATCGTTAATTTCACTGCGCATTTTTTTATATTTAAATTAAATTTTTCCGAAAGAACTTGCGACTACTTCAGTTTAACTCTAAAAAAAATCTTCTCTTTTTTTTATCTTTAAATTTTACGACACCTTATTATATATCATCCACCGTTTAAATCAGCGGCACCTGCTTTTTTCTTTCCTATTTTGCTTAATTTGCGCTTACCTTAAGATTCCACAATGAACGAAGTCCGGCTGAAGTCCATTCTCGACAACGATTTTTATAAAATCACCATGCAGAACGCGGTCATCAAGCTTTTTCCCAACGAAAAAGTCAAGTACCAGTTTATCAATCGTGGTGAGCATCCCTTCCCGCCCGGATTCGGTACCGCCCTGCGCGAAGCCGTGAACGCCATGGCTGAGCTAAAACTGTCGCGCGACGAAAAAGAATTCCTGCGCATCACCTGCCCCTATTTGGATCTTCCCTACCTCGATTTTTTAGGTGGCTACCATTACAATCCCGGCGAAGTGCACATCGTGCAAAACGGATCACAGCTGGAAGTAACGGTAGAAGGCGAATGGTACCGCACCATCCTTTGGGAAGTTCCGATCCTTTCGCTGATTTCAGAATTGCATTACGAAATGCATCATTTGCAGCGCGACCCCAACAAAACAGTGGTAGAAACAACGCTGGAAAAAGCTGCGCAACTCGATGCTTTACACGTCACTTTTGCAGAATTTGGCACACGGCGCCGCCATTCTTACGCCGTACAGGATCTTGTCGTCGATGCACTGGTGCGGAATAACGACCGTGGAAATTTTATCGGCAGCTCCAACGTACATTTTGCCATGAAATATGGTGTCAAGCCGGTCGGCACCCATGCCCACGAGTGGTTTATGTTTCACGCCGCAGAATATGGATTCAAAATGGCCAACGCACTTTCTCTGGAGCATTGGGTGGATGTTTACCGCGGGGATTTGGGCGTTGCGCTTTCCGATACGTACACCACGGACGTATTCTTTCAGCAGTTTGATAAAAAGTTTGCAAAATTATTCGACGGCGTCCGTCATGACAGCGGAGATCCGATCGAGTTTGCCAATAAAACCATTGCCCATTACGAGAAACACGGCATCAATCCACTGTTTAAATATATTATTTTCTCGGACGGGCTGAACCTCGAAAAGGTAGAAGAAATTACGAAAGCCTGCGAAGGACGAATCGGAATTTCCTTCGGGATCGGTACCAACCTTACCAATGATGTAGGTTTAAAACCCATGAATATAGT
Organism: Flavobacteriales bacterium UBA6693; assembly: GCA_002454815.1. Lineage (GTDB taxonomy): Bacteria > Bacteroidota > Bacteroidia > Flavobacteriales > Weeksellaceae > Kaistella. The sequence continues at coordinate 105,250 of DKJL01000017.1, read as the reverse complement.
GATGAAATTAATCGCCGCGCAATCCATCAACGGCGACTGGATTCCGACGGTGAAACTGTCTGATGAACACGGAAAATATACGGGCGATCCAAAAATGATCGAATTGGCTAAAGAATTTTTGCGCATCACGGACTAAAACTTTTACATTTAATTTTAATATTTCTGCTACTTTTGAAAAATGGATTTCAGTGCGCTTTTTATCGGTCTTTTTTTAGGTTTTGCGGTCGGCGCGGTGCTGGTTTATTTTTATATGAAATCATCGCACGTTGCCCGAGGCGCTTACCAACAACTCAACCAAACCCACATCAACATCGAAGCAGATTTGAGAAATGCTCTGACGAAAACGGCAGAACTAAAACAACATCTTTCTCAGGAGCAAACAGAAAATCTGGAACGGCAACACCTGCTGGACGGCTTGCGAAATACTTTGGCGACTGTTAATGCGGAGCATAATTCCCTTCAAACCCAATTCCGGCAGGAAAATGAACGCCTCGAAAAGCTCACCGACCGGTTAAGTTCAGTTCAATCCGAAAAAGAACAGCTTTTTGCCCGCAATTCCGAACTTTCCGCGGTAAACGAAAGCCTCACCACTTCTTTGGAAAAGAATAAGGAAGAAATCGCTAAAATGCAGGAACTGGCCAAAAATGAGTTTCAAAATCTTGCCAATAAAATTCTGGAAGAAAAATCAGAAAAATTTACTGCTTTAAATCAAAATAATTTAAAAAGCATCCTCGAACCCTTTCAGGAAAAAATTGCAGAACTGCGTCATAAAGTCGGCGAAACCTACGATAAAGAATCCAAAGAGCGATTTTCTTTAGGTGAAAAAGTGAAAGAACTTGCCTTACTGAACCAGCAGATTTCCGAAGATGCAAAAAAACTCACGCGCGCGCTGAAAGGCGAAAGCAAAACGCAGGGAAACTGGGGTGAAATGATTTTGGAAAGCATTCTGGAAAAATCCGGGTTGGTGAAAGGCCGAGAATATTTTTTGGAACACGAGCTGCGTGACGAAGATAATAAAGCACTTTATTCGGAATTTTCCGGTAAAAAGATGCGCCCCGACGCCGTGGTAAAATATCCGGACGAACGCAACGTTATCATCGACTCGAAAGTTTCGCTGACTGCTTTCACTGAACTTGTAGACGAAACCGATGCGGAAATCTACGACATAAAACTCGGGCAGCACGTGCATTCTATCAAAACCCATATCCGGCAGCTGAGCGACAAAGCTTACGATGATTACGACAAATCGCTGGATTTCGTGATGATGTTCATTCCAAGCGAATCTGCTTATATCGCCGCCATGCAGGCCGAACCCGATCTTTGGAACTTTGCTTATGACAAAAGAATCCTTTTGCTTAATCCGAGCAATTTAATTACGTCTTTAAAGCTGGTTTCTGATCTTTGGAAGCGAGAATACCAAAACAGAAATGCAACGGAAATCGCGGAACGCGGTGCAAAACTCTATGATAAGTTTGTAGGTTTTGTCGACAACCTGGAAAAACTGGGTCGCAATATCGACCAAGCTAAAAACGCCTACAATGAAGCGTTTAAACAACTTTCAACGGGCAATGACAACCTCGTGGTTCAGACGACCAAACTCAAGAATCTCGGTATCAAGAACAAAAAAACTTTACCGCAAAGCCTTACCGAGTCAGCCGAAAACCTGGTGGACTTCAGTGAATAACTAAAGCATTTCGTTTAGTTTAAATTTAATAAATCTTCAGCCATGATCGAGAGTGTGCAAAATGATAAAATAAAGTACGTGTCGCGTTTGCTTTCGGACAATCGTTTCCGGAAGAAACAGCAGGTTTTTGCCGTGGAAGGAAAACAGGAGAACGCGCGCGCACTGACCTTTGGCTATCAACCCCTCGACTTTTACGTTTGCGCCGCTCTTTTTCAGGATGAATCGCCCGAAGGAACCGTTCATTGGGTCTCCGAAAAAGTATATGAAAAAATCGCTTACCGCGGTTCTTCCGAAGGAATTATAGGAATTTACCAAACTCCCGAAACACGGCTTTCCCATTATCAGCCGAAAGGAAGATCTGCCGTAATCGTCGTAGAAGGCGTGGAAAAACCCGGTAATCTGGGCGCAATATTGCGAAGTTGTGAAGCATTTGGCATCGACGCGCTAATCATCACCGATCCGAAACTTGATCTTTATAATCCTAACGTTATCCGTTCCAGCGTTGGCTGTCTTTTCGGGATGCAGGTTTTTCAGTCTGAAAATGAGCAGACACTGGAATTTTTAAAAAAGCATCAGTTCGATATTATTACGACAAGGATGCATGATGACGCCGCGCCGCTTCAAAAACGCAATTTAACAGGAAAAAGCGCCATCATTTTTGGTACAGAGCACAGTGGCCTTTCTGATTTCTGGCAAAATGAAGGAGCCAACACCATCATCCCAATGGCGGGCTCCATCGACTCATTGAACCTGAGCAATGCAGTAGCCATCTGCTGTTATGAAATCCTCAGGCAAAAATTGGCATAAAAAAACCGCCTCTCAGGAAGAAGCGGTTCTTATAAGGTGTGGATACTAATTATTTAGTAGCATCTTTTACATCCTGTGCAGCACCGGCAGCAGCGTCAGCAGCACCTGTAGCAGCTTCACCAGCTCCTTTTGCAGCATCTTTAGCAGCAGCAGCAGCAGCGTCAGTAGTAGCAGAAGCAGCATCTTGTGCAGCATCCATAGTTACTGTAGCAGAAGAATCTACAACAGTAGCAGCAGAATCAGCAACCATAGAAGCAGAATCAGCTAAAGCAGCAGTAGTAGAGTCAGAAGCGTTAGCAGTTTCTACAGTTTCAGATTTGTTACAAGCTACAAGAGCTACAGCAGCGATAGCAGCTACGAAGAATGACTTTTTCATAATGAAATAAATTAATTGTTTGTTTTTAAATTTTGCGGTTCATCGTTTTGAACAGGACAAAGGTAGAGCAGCAAAAAAATTTGTGTTGGAAAATTAATTGTAATATCTTTGTAAATCTGTTTTACAAACCAATACCGTTGATTATCAGTAATTTACATAATATCTGCAGTTGAGCGATTTAGACCTATTACACTTTGAGCAGCTAAAAAATGAGGTGCAGACCCGCTATCTCGAGCAGCACACCCCTTCTTTTGATGAAATTTCCAAATGGAAAGGGATTGACATTATTTATTTCCAGGAAGATCTGCGCAAAATTGCGAAGGGAAATATCAGCGAAAAAACATTTTACACCTACTTTAAAACAAGTCCGGTGCTGAAGTTGCCGCGAATCGACACGCTCAATCTGCTCTCGGTCTACGTTGGATACAAGTCTTGGTACGAATTTAAAAAGAATCATCTTTTTGCCAATGAAGTTCTTCGTGACCTGGAAAATTCGGAAGTGGTCGAATTGCCACCGGATATTGAGATTGACCAGGAATTTAGTGAGGAAGTACCGGAAAAGGTAATTTTCGCCCCCGACCCGGCGCTGACAAACACTGATTTACAAAACAGCACTTCTGATTATCAGCCTGATAGCCAAAATACGGCCGAATTAAGTAAACGTGTAAATCCGGATTCCTCCTCAAAACTTTCGATGCTCAGAAAATACATTTGGCTCGGAATTTCTGCAGTCCTGGCCGTACTGGTCGGTTTGTTAATCTTTAAAGATGAACTGTTCAGTAAAAAGTTTTATTACAGCTTTATCGATGCTGACCGCAATTCAAAGATCAATGCCGAATTGCAGGTTCAGATTCTAAAAGAAAACGAATCTCCAATTTTATATAACGCGAAGCCCAACGAGCCTTTTGTCTACACCACAAAATCGAAAGAGCTTACGATGGTGGTATCTTCGCCTTATTACCGCACCGATACGATACAGCGAAATCTGGAATCTGCGCCGGAGGCCGAAACCATCGAGCTGAAACCGAACGATTATGCAATTATGCTTTTCTACTACTCAAAGTCCATCCGCGACCTGAAGAAGAAACGCGAAACGCTGAACCAGCTCATCAGCGACGAGGCGCTCATCTATCAGGTTTATGAAAACGAAACCTACGGTGTGGAAACTATGGACAAACAACGTTACATTAACCTGGTTACGCTGCCTTCGACCTCGTTGGAAAAACTGGAAGTGATCGACACGAAAAATGACATCAACAACCGAATCATCATGATTAAGTTTAAAATTGCCTCTGATGAAAAAATACAATAACTACCTTATTTTACTGCTGGCCGTCCTGTTAGTAGTAATCTCTTGCACAGAAGAAAAAAACACGGTTTCCGATTTGCAGATTGTACGTAATAATAACAACCGCAAGTCCTATCCTGTCACCAAGATGGACAGTGCGCAGGCCATCGCCAGCATCACACGACAGAAAATTCAGGAACTTTTTGATCTTTCTACGCTTTACACATCGGGCAACCGTGATACAGAAATCGACTCAGTGATCTACGCGCAGATGAAAAGTTATTTTGCCGAAAATGATTCTGCCAACCTAGGCCCGCTGTTGCAACAGCTGGACAGCCTGAAAGTGCAGACTGCGAAAGTTGGCGAAATCAATGTCAGGAAAGAAATAATTGGTCAGGACACGCTCGATCTCGCGCAGTTTTACGTCGAATATTTCGATCGCCGCAACCGCCATGTGGGAACATTCGAAAAAAATGCGCAGTATATTCTTAAACCTTTCCCTGTGAAATTTAAAAAAGAATTCCGTTTTTATTTTCTCGGCTTTGATGTCGCATTGCCGAAAGACAGCACCTCTGCGGGGGTCACCAAGTAATCCAGCGGAACATCAAAAGGAGAAACATCATCGACCGATTCCGCAGGACCAAAAAAGCTCAAACCTATTTTTACAGCGTCGGCATTGATGTGCGCAAAAAAACGATCATAAAAACCTTTGCCGTAACCAACGCGGTTTCCTCTGTCATCGCAGTACAGCAGCGGAACAATGACATAATCAAAATAGACAATTTCCGGAGTTTCTACCAATTCAGGTTCCGCAATTCCCCACTTATTCAGGAATAACTGCGTCTGCGGCGTCAGCGGAACAGAATGCATTTCCTCACCCGCGACTACCGGCACGAAAACGCGGATTTGCCGTTGGTGAAAATAATCCAAAAAAAGAGTTGTATCAACTTCGTTCCGTTCTTTCAAAGGAAGATAACAATGCACACTGGTGTTCGATTCCGGAGAAAATGTCCCTACAAAATTTTGAAAAATCTTCTTGCTAAGTTCCTCCGTTTCAGCTTTTGAAAGTAAATTTCTCTCCTGACCGTAATATTTCCTGACTTCACTTTTTTTCATATTTAAATGAATTTACGCAGTATTCAAATAGGGCGCTCTTTCAACATTTATTTACTGAAATCAGCGCCGGTCATTAAATTATCATTTGAGAAAACAGAATTTAATGAAAGAAAAACTCCAATTATTTCCTTTAAAAACAATTAGTCTACCGGAAGTACTTTATATAATTTATCCGATAAACGGATTCTAAAGGGAAGTTCAAAAGTTATTTGATCCCCTACTCCAGCAGTTTCGCAAGGATTTCCGTTTGCAAAAAGCTCCGTAATAATCAATTCCTGTTCGCCCGTTGTTGGTCCGGAAATCAACACTTTATCACCGATGGAAAGCTCATTGTTTTCCATTAAAAACTGAGCGATTTTCGATTTTGTATAGTAATGCTCCGCTTTGCCGAGCAAGGTTTTTTTCACTTTTATTTTTCGGTGAACAGCTTCCCTCTCAGCTTTTGCTAAAGGTTTCTTTGGTAAGTCGCCGGAATTTTTAAATAGAAGAGAATCGGATTTTCCTTTCCGGAAAACCTTATTACCAACGTCTTTTCCTCTTCTTAACTTTAACTGCTCAGATAAAGGCAAGTGAATAATATCAAGGCATTTGGTCGAACAGCAATTCTCCATCGCCGCTTTACAGTCGTCGCACTGGATAAACAATAAATGGCAGCCATCATTCGCACAATTTGTATGATTGTCACACGGTTTGCCACACTGATGGCACTGCGATACAATATCATCGGTAATTCTTTCGCCTAACCGGTGATCGAAGACAAAGTTTTTCCCTATAAACTTGCTTTCTATATTTTCCTCTTTGATCTGGCGCGTATATTCGATAATTCCGCCTTCCAACTGATACACATTTTTAAAACCCTGATTTTTAAAATAAGCACTCGCTTTTTCACAGCGGATTCCACCTGTACAGTACATGAGCAGGTTTTTATCTTCCTTGAAATCCTGTAACTGTTCATTAATGATCGGCAAACTTTCTCTAAAAGTTTCCACATCTGGCGTAATCGCACCTTCAAAATGCCCAACTTCACTTTCGTAATGATTCCTGAAATCGACAACAATCGTGTTCGGATCCTCAAGTAAATTATTGAATTCCTTTGCTTTGAGGTGAATTCCTTTATTGGTGACATCGAAAGTTTCATCATTCAAACCATCAGCAACGATTTTATTTCTGACTTTAATGGTCAACTTTAGAAATGAATGGTCATCGTGCTCCACAGCTTCATTCAGGCGAATGCCTTTCATAAAATCATAACCTTCCAGCGTTTCCCGGAATTTCTCCAGATTTTCAGCGGGAATACTCATTTGAGCGTTGATTCCTTCGTGTGCCACGTAAATTCTGCCGAGCGCATCCAATGCGTTCCAGGCTATAAATAATTCGTCGCGAAATTTTTTGGGATCAGTGATTTTGGCGTACGCATAGAAAGACAAAGTAAGGCGTTGCTTACCGGCTTCATCAATAAGCTGGGCTCTTTCTTCTGCGCTTAAGGTGTTATACAGTTGCATGCTATAAACGGTTTAAGTGAGAAAATTTTTGCAAAGATAACCATTCCCGCAGCAACCCGAAAGTTTATAGTCTTATCTGGGCAGCTTTTTGCATGTGTAGAATGTCAGACTGCAATTTTTTTGGGCAGACATTTCCGCCCTCCGTTCCCGCTTTTTTGCAAATTTTCCACCGCTTTTCCCATGCAAAAATTTGCAAAAAGAGCTCCACTCAGGTCGGGCTGCAATTTTGCAGCTGCTACAATCAGTAATTGTTGTAAATATGCTTCAAAATATTTCGATCCTCTTCCGAAAAAGCAACTTTTCTTCTCGCCATTGCCAATTCTGCAACCTCGTAAGCTTTCTCTAATTTAAATTTCTCGTCACCTTTCATTCCGCCCCAGGAAAAACTTTCAATCAGATTCGGCGGGAAGCCACTTTTGAAAATATTCGCTGCCACACCAACAACGGTTCCTGTATTTAATTGCGTATTGATCGCCGTTTTAGAATGATCGCCCATAATTAAACCTGCAAACTGCAAACCTGTATCTGCGAATCTCTTGGTACGGTAATTCCACAATTTCACCGAAGCATAATTATTTTTCAGGTTTGAAGAATTGGTATCAGCCCCAATATTACACCACTCGCCGATCACCGAATTTCCGATAAAACCGTCGTGACCTTTGTTGGAATAACCGAAGATGACGATGTTATTCACTTCACCACCAACTTTACAATGCGGACCAATTGTTGTGGCACCGTAAATTTTTGCGCCCAGATTGAATTTAGATTCTTCGCAAAGCGCAATGGGACCACGGAGGTTGCAACCTTCCATTACCTCGGCGTTTTTGCCAATATAAATTTTCCCGGATTTAGTATTTAAAGTGGAATATTCAACTGAAGCTCCTTCTTCAATAAACAAGTCCTCCTTATTTCCGAGAAAACCATTGGTTTCCGAAAGCTCTGCCGACGTTTTATCTTTGGTCAGTAAATCGAAATCAAAATCAATCGCCTGCTCATTGAAGGTAAATAAATCCGTCGGTTGCCGGAAAAACAAAAGTTCCTCCTCGATATCCGTCATTTTTTCGATTTGGTTCAAAGAAAAATCCTGCATATTGATTCTCACGGCCAGCAGCTCGTCTTTGTACACCAACGCTTCACCCAGCTTTAAGTCTTGGATTTGGTTGATGATATCCTCATTCGGCAAAAAGTTGGGCACCAAAAACAAACTTTCCTTAGGCTCATGTTTTTTAAATTTCTCCTGCAGAAAATCTTCGGTCAGGTAAGAAACTTCGGATACATTCAGCAATTTTTGCCAGCGTTCGGAAAACGTTAAAATACCGCAGCGCATTTCGGCTACGGGACGCGTGAAAGTAAGAGGTAAAAAATCTTCCCAAAACTGGGCATCTGAAAAAACGAGCTGCATGATGTAAATTTTAAGTCATTAAAAATACAAATAAAAAAAAGTCTCTCAGAAAACTGAAAGACTTTGGTATCTTCAAATCCGGCAATTATTTTGCGAATTTTTTGTATTTGTTCATGAATTTGTCAACTCGACCTGCTGTATCAACTAATTTCACTTTTCCGGTATAGAAAGGGTGAGATGTTGAAGAGATCTCCATTTTTACCAATGGATAAGTTTCTCCTTCGTATTCAATAGTATCTTTGGTATCTGCGGTAGATTTGCAAAGAAACACCTCGTCGTTACTCATATCTTTGAAAACAACAAGTCTATAATTTTCTGGGTGGATTCCGTTTTTCATAACTTATTTTATTATTAATAATTAAAGCTTTGCTTTCGAAATAGTAATGGTATTTCTCTGCTAAATTTTAGACCGCAAAACTACGATTATTTTTTTAATACAACAAAGTGTCAGCAGGAATATTTATAATTTTTCCCTTCAACTATTTTAATTAAATTTGAAAACTTCCTATTATCACTCCATGAATATGTATAAAACTGCGCTGGGCGTACTGTTCATCGTCCTACTCGCGCTTACCGGCTGCACACGCGACGACCTCACATTTGATGCGCCTGCACAAGAGTTGCGCTTCTCAAGGGACACGGTTTTTTGTGACACCGTATATAATCAGGTGCGTTCTGAAACGTACGCGGTAAAGATCTATAATGACGAAGATCGGGACATCATGATCCCTAAGATCACGCTTGGCAACGGCGCTGCTTCGCTTTACAGAATTAATGTTGATGGCAAAGCCGGCACCGACTTTACCAATATTCCGTTAAGAAAAAAAGACAGTCTTTACGTATTTGTGGAAATTGCGCCGGTTGCCAATGCGCCGGAAGCGATTGCAGAAGACCGTATAAACGTCCAGACAGCAGCGGGAACTCAGCACATCACGCTTTTCTCTGTCGTTCAGGATGCCGAATTTTTTATTCAAACGGAAACGAATCCCAATATCTTAGCCGACAACACTTCCTGGACGAACGAAAAAGCAAAAATTATTTTCGGAGATCTTACCCTGCAGAAGGGAAAAACCCTGAATATAGAAAAAGGAACAAAAGTGTACTTTTTTAAAAACAGCGGGCTGAAAATCGCAGAGTCAGCGAAAATGAACGTGTACGGCGAACTCGGTAATGAAGTAATTTTTCGCGGCGACCGTAATGACCCTCGTTACGATACGATACCAAAAAACTGGAACGGCATCAGTTTAGAAAAAAATGCAGTGTTGCAAATGAATTACGCACGCGTTTTCGGCGGCACTCGCGGCCTGGAGTTGAATCATGCTGAAGCCACCATCAAAAACAGTATTTTCCACACCCATCAGGAATTCGGGATTTATGCCATCAATGCAAAAGTTCAGGCGGAAAACCTGGTATTAAATAACTGCGGCGAGGCGGATTTCGGCATTTATAAAGGAGGTTCTTACACGATTTTGCACAGCACGCTGGCCAATTACTGGAGTTTAAATTCCGCTATGCCTGCCCTCGCACTTTTCGCGACCAATGAGTATAATAACGGAACCAGTACTGAAACCGCCCCGCTGACGCTGGAAATCAGCAACTCGATTATTTATGGAAAAAAGGAAAATTCAATTGTTTTTAAACTTGTTGCCGGTCAGGTGTTTAATTATAAGATTGAGAATTCTCTGTTAAAATATTCCAGTGACGCCGGTTTTGTTTTTGAAGCCAACCCGAACATTATCGCAACAATCAAGAACGAAGATCCAAAATTCATCAATTACTTTACTGCAAAAATGAACCTGCGCGTACAACCCGACTCGCCGGCACGGAACAAAGGAAATCTTATCGTTGCGTCAAAAGTTCCGCTCGATATCGCTGCGGTGAACAGAACTGCACAGCCTACACTTGGAGCTTACCAATAACATGGAGATTACAAAATTACAGCAAGAAGTAGATCTCTGGATTAAGAATGTAGGCGTCCGGTATTTCGACGAACTGACGAATCTTGCAATGCTGACGGAAGAGGTTGGCGAGGTGGCACGCATCATCGCCAGACGCTATGGCGAACAAAGCGAAAAAGAAAGCGACAAAACCAAAGATCTCGGCGAGGAATTGGCGGACGTTCTTTTTGTTACCTTATGTTTGGCCAACCAAACCGGCACCGATCTGCAGAAAGCGTTCGACGAAAAAATGAAGACAAAAACTGCCCGCGACAGCGACCGCCATCGGAACAACGAAAAACTAAAGTAACGGCCACGCGCCAAACAGGATTGTATGCTGCTGAAAAAATCTGAGTTGAAAGATAACGAGACGGTCGAGATCGGCGGTTCGAAAAGTATCTCGAACCGTCTCCTGGTTTTAAATGCTTTGTACGAAAATCTGCTCATCGAAAACCTTTCCGATTCGGAAGATACCGAACTGATGCGCGCTGCGCTGCAAAGTACTTCGGACGTGATCGACGTACATCATGCCGGCACCGCGATGCGCTTTCTTACTGCTTATTTTGCCATTCAGGAAAACCGCAAAGTCACGCTTACCGGTTCCGCGCGGATGCGGCAGCGGCCTATTGGACCTTTGGTTGAAGCATTGTGTTCCCTGGGGGCGCAGATCAAGTACCTCGAAAAAGAAGGTTTTCCGCCATTACAAATTACGGGCTGCCGACTGCAGAAATCCAGTGTCTCCGTAGTCGCTACAATTTCGAGCCAGTTTATTTCATCGTTAATGCTCATCGGTTCCAAACTGGAAAACGGACTTGAAATCGAGCTGCTCGGCGAAATTACTTCGCGTCCCTATTTAGAAATGACCCTTAAAATTCTGCGGACGACCGGAATTTCCACGCAGTGGACCGGCCAAAAAATCCGGATATCACCGGGAATTCAATCAGACAAATCTTCGCAACTTTTAAAAGTGGTAACGGAAAGTGACTGGAGTTCTGCCTCCTACTTTTATTCGTTAGCGGCCATCGGCAGAAAACCGATTAATCTGCAATATTTCCGTCCACACTCGCTGCAGGGCGACGCGGTAATAAAAGAACTGTACTGGAAGTTTTTTGGTGTTAATACGATTTCGCAAGGATCAGAAAGTAAAATATCACTCCTGCCTGAGAGTAGTTTTGTATTTCCGGAACAAATAGCCAGCAATATGAATGACTGCCCGGATATTGCGCAGACACTATGCGTAACGGCTACGGCGTTGCAGATTCCTTTTTTCATCACCGGCCTGGCTACTTTAAAAGTAAAGGAAACCGACCGATTGGCCGCTCTGAAAAACGAACTTTTCAAAATTGGTTGTATCGCAGAAATTACCGAAAATTCTATTCGTTCGCTGAAGTTTTTTGAGCCCCACGAGTATATTCAGATCCGGACTTATCACGATCACCGCATGGCAATGAGCTTTGCGCCTGTTTGCCTTTTGCGGGAATTGCAAATTGAAAATCCGGACGTGGTCGAAAAATCTTATCCGAAATTCTGGACTGATTTAAAAAAAGTACTGCATTAAAATTAAAAAACATCCATGACTATTGTAATAACGGGAACTTCTGCCGGCATCGGCCTGGCATTGGCTGAACATTTTGGACGCGCTGGCCACACCGTCTTTGGACTGAGCCGTACCGCGACCGACTCTGAATTTTTCACGTCTATTTCCACTGATATTACTGACGCCGCACAAGTGCAGGAGGCAGCCGCGCAAATTCTCTTGTCATCCGACCGCGTCGACTTGTTGATCAACAATGCGGGAATGGGCATGGTCGGCGCTGTGGAAGACAGTACTCAGGACGAAATTTTGCGTCTTTTTAATCTAAATTTAGTAGGTTCTGTACAAATGATGTCGGCATTTCTGCCTGCTATGCGACACCAAAAACAGGGGAAAATCATCAATATATCCAGCATCGGAAGCGAAATGGGATTGCCCTTCCGTGGATTTTATTCTGCTTCAAAAGCTGCGCTGGACCGCGTGACGGAAGCAATGCGTTATGAAGTCTCCGTGTGGAATATTGAGGTATGCGTGCTGCATCTTGGGGACATCAAAACCAATATCGCCGACAACAGAGTAAGAACATCGGTTTCTGC
>DKJL01000017.1:0-92901 GCA_002454815.1 Flavobacteriales bacterium UBA6693 | reverse complement strand
AAGAACATCGGTTTCTGCACCGTATCGAGCTGTTTTCGAGAAAGTGTACGGACTTATGAATTCGCATGTGGATGGAGGTACTGAACCCTTGGAAGTGGCACAATATATCGAGCGGCTCATCCATAAAAAATCCTGGAAAGCGCATTATTATTTCGGGAAATTTGGTCAGCGCATCGGCGTCCCTTTAAAATGGTTTCTACCGCAGAATTTCTATGAAAACCTGATGCGCAAGTACAATAAGATGGATTAATTTAATTTAAATTCGGGCCGGAAGTTCTTTATACTTACTGCGGTTCTTTTATGAAATCACATCGATTCCTCCATCACCTGACCGACCGTAGTTGCATTGGATCTCAACAGCTGATAGTGCTTGCGCAGCGCCGTGAAGAGCGGATATTGCTTGTACGGAAAATGATATTCTCGAGCGAACGCTCGGATTTCATCGGTAATTTCGTGGTAATACTCGTAGCTGTAATTGGGAAATAAATGGTGCGCGACGTGGTAATTAAAATTACCCAAAACCAAACGGAAAAACTGATTATTTTCGGAAAGATCGTTGGTTACTTCAAACTGATGCCGCAGCCAGGTATGTGGCAAATTGTCATTTGCATCGGTCAAAGGGAAATCGTTTTCGGGCACCGCGTGCAGTGGCAATAACACAAACAGCGCAAAAACACTTGCTACCAGAATCTGCACCGCCCAGGCTCCAAGAGCGAGCTTCCAGGAAACCTGGAAAAATAAAATCGGTACGGCGATTTGATAAAAAAAATATCCTACTTTATAGAGCAGCATTTTTATTTTCTCCGTTTTTGGAATACGGGTCTGCAGCTTACTAATAACACGCCTTCCGTCAAAAAAATCCCGGAAATCTCGGATAAACATCCAGTTGAAAAGATACAGCGGATAAACTAGAAAGAAAAAACGGTGCTGATACTTCTGGATACCTTCTGGACTTCCGTGTGGAAAAATCTTCAGAACGCCACTCTGTTCCACGTCCGTATCCCAACCATCGACATTGGGGTAACTGTGATGGCTCACAATATGTCTTCGTTCCCAGATAAAACTGTTGGCTCCCACAAGATCGAAAATGCGAAGTACTGCTTTATTGTAATTTTTATTTTTGAAAATATTGTTATGCGCAGCTTCGTGGATCAGATTCAGATAAATTAATACCAGAGTAATCCCCATCAGCCCAAAGGCACCCGCATATATGGCTGGATTTCCACCGTTCGAAAGAGCGACGAAATAACAGGCAAAATACAGCAGAGGCAACAGAAAAACTTTTATTTTAATCAGCCGGTCACGGTCTTCAGGAATATTTTTTATACGCTGATTAACTCTTGTTCTAAGTTCGTTGAATAAGATATTTTCTTCTTTATTTTTATGATAAGATGGCTTCTTCATATCGATAAATCAGTTTGAAACTATTACGCGTCATTCGGTGCGGAAACCTTTTTGATACGATCAGCAAATCCTGAAAAATCAAGTTTGCCATAATTATGCGTGCAGATGTGATGCCATAATCTCCTATTCAGTTTCATTAAAAAAAATGGATTTTGATTTTTTTAAAATGTAATAGACAACATGGGGTGTGATCACCAAATTCTAATGCCCGTTGCCTCCTGTTTATTTTAAAACAAAAAGTCTGGAAATGAAAAGAATAAGATATTTAATAAATAACGGACCGGCCTAAAAACATACTACTTTTAAATTTACTTAATTTTGCCTAACAAGAAAAACTCTCATGGAAGAAAGGAAAAGAATGCAGGAGGAATCGTGGAAATGCTGGGGACCCTACGTCAGCAACCGGCAGTGGGGCACGGTGCGCGAAGATTACAGCGCTGATGGTAACGCCTGGGAATCAACATCGTATGAACAAGCACTAAGCCGCGCCTACCGCTGGAGCGAAGATGGCATTGCCGGCATTTGTGATGTGAAACAGCAGTTGTGTTTTGCCTTTTCCTTCTGGAATTACAAGGATGAAATGCTGAAAGAACGCTTTTTCGGACTGAGTAATTACGAAGGAAACCACGGTGAAGACCTGAAAGAAATTTACTGTTATCTTGACAATACGCCTACACATTCGTTCATGAAAATGGTGTACAAATATCCGATCAACGCTTTTCCTTATCATGATCTCAAGAAAACCAACCGCAGAAGAACAAAACAGGAACCCGAGTATGAAATAGCGGATACCGGGATTTTTGACAACGGTAACTATTTCGACCTCTTCATCGAATACGCAAAAATTCACCATGATGATATCCTCATCCGAATTTCGGTAGCCAACCGCAGCCAGAAAAAAGCTGCTCTGGCCATCCTCCCCACGCTTTGGTTCCGAAACAACTGGAAATGGGGTTACGGCACTTATGAACCCAGGCTATACGCAGCGGAATCCGGTGCGATTGGTATTGACCACGATTTCATTCCCATGCGGAAGCTATACTCCCGCGATCCCGGTGCACGCGCCTACTTCTGCAACAATGAAACGAATCCTGCCATTGTAAAAGACAGCGCGGCGAATGCGAAATTTTACAAAGACGGATTGAACCGCCTGCTTGTACATGGCGACGAAACCGCCGTGAACCCTGAACAAACCGGGACAAAAGCAAGTTTTCTTATCGAAGCAGAAATTGAAGCTGGACAAACCGAATTTTTCGACTTCCGCCTCAGTCCGCACGAAATGGAAAACGCTTTTTATGATTTTGATGAAATATTTCAGCGCCGCCAACACGAAGCGGACGAATTTTACCATTCCATCCAAAGTGGCATCAGCGATGCTGAAGAGAAAAATATTCAGCGTCAGGCCTTCGCCGGTCTGCTTTGGAACAAGCAGTTTTACCATTACAATGTTTCCAAGTGGATACATGGTGATCCCGTTCAGCAGGAACCGCGCGATCCGAGTAAATTTATACGCAACACGGAGTGGGAACACGTCCAGAATAAGGATATTATCTCCATGCCTGATAAATGGGAATATCCGTGGTTTGCTACCTGGGATCTGGCGTTTCATTGTGTACCGTATGCAATTCTGGATGCTGAGTTCGCTAAAAATCAGTTAAAACTTCTGACCAAAGAATGGTACATGCATCCCAACGGACAGTTGCCCGCGTACGAATGGGATTTCAGCGACGTGAATCCGCCTGTGCACGCCTGGTCTACTTTCCGTGTTTATAAAATTGATGAGAAACTTCACGGAAAAGGCGACGTTCCTTTCTTGGAAAGTGTCTTTCAAAAATTGTTGTTAAATTTTACCTGGTGGGTGAACCGTAAAGATAAAAACGGGAAAAACGTTTTTGGGGGCGGTTTTCTCGGTCTGGATAATATCGGCGCTTTCGACCGCAATATGCAGTTTAAAAATGGTGAATATCTGGAGCAGGCCGATGGTACGAGCTGGATGGCGATGTTTGCCCTGAATATGTTGCGGATTTCCATGGAACTCGCGCTGTACAATCCGATTTACGAGGATATGGCGATCAAATTCTTCGAACATTACCTGTATATCGCGGAGGCAATGGAAAATTTGGGCGAACGGAAAAACGGGTTATGGAACGAGAAAGACGGCTTTTTCTATGATGTACTTCAGCTGAGCGATGGCGATTCGAAATCACTGAAACTGCGCAGCATTGTAGGACTGATCCCGTTGTTCGCCGTGGAAATCATCGACCACGAAATGCTTCAGAAATTGCCCAACTTCCGCAAAAGAATGGAATGGATCTTAAAAAACAAGCCCCAACTGGCGGAACTCGTTTCCCATTGGGAAGTGGAAGGAAAAGGCGGAAAACACCTGGTCAGCATTCTCCGAAAAACACGGCTGAAACGCGTGCTGGAGCGTATGGTGGACGAACAGGAGTTTCTTTCGGATTACGGTATCCGTTCTTTATCCAAAATTTATGAGAAAGAACCTTATGTTTTCTCCATTGACAGTAATGATTATCGTGTAAAATATATACCGGCAGAAAGTGACAGCAGCATGTTCGGTGGCAACAGCAACTGGCGCGGGCCGATCTGGTTTCCAATTAATTTTCTAATCGTTGAAAGCCTGCAGCGTTTTCATTATTATTATGATGAAAGTCTGCAAATAGAATATCCAACTGGAAGCAAACAAATGCGCAATCTGGATTTTGTGGCTCTGGACCTGAGCAAGCGGCTCTATTCCATTTTCAGCCGGGACGAAAACGGAAACCGGCCTTTCAACGGCGGAAATCAATTGTTTAATCAAGATCCGTATTTCAAGGATTATATCTTTTTTTACGAATATTTTAACGGCGATACAGGCAAAGGACTCGGCGCCTCTCACCAAACCGGTTGGACGGCCACGATTGCCAAACTGATACAGCCGAGAATGGGTTCCCGACCAAAATAGCGGGAACTACAGATCTGTCTCGGTTAACCCGTCACTTTTTCGCCGTTGACGTACACTTCGTAATTCACGGTAACATTCGGTTCAAAAGTTTTAGAAACCGAGCAGTATTTTTCAAAAGAAAGTCCGGCAGCGCGCTCTGCTTTTTTGGGATCAATAGTTCCTTCGACAAAAAACTGTACTAAAATAGTTTTGAAAGGTTTCGCCTCATCGACCTGAATGCGGTCGCCGGTGACTTCCGCTCTAAAACCCGTAATTTCCTGTCGCTGTTTTTTCAGGATAGAAACCATATCGATTCCGCTGCAGCCTGCCACGGCCATCAACACCGTTTCCATCGGCGAAACACCGCGCGAGTTTTCGCTGTGCGATGTATTGTCGAGCAAAATGGTATTTCCCAGGGAATTGGTACATTCGAAAAGATATTCGTCATTAATGCGGTTCAGGCTGATTTTCATATTTAAAGGTATTTTAAATTCAAATATACCGAATAAGCGTGGGATTGCACAGTTGTTGCAGCGCAATACTGCAACGTTATTTAAAACACAATCACCATTAACATTATATTATGAACTACACCAACAACCAATCCGGCAACGGCGGCGTGATCACTTTACACAAAGACGATGAGGAAGTCGGCCGGCTAACGTACACTATTATCCCCGAAGAAAACCGTTTAATTATCTCGTTTGTGTTGGTACACCGGCAATTCGAAGGGCGCGGAATGGGGAAATATCTGGTGGAAGAAGGCGTGCGCTTTGCGCGGGAAAATGGCTGGAAAGTTTATCCGCACTGCTCCTACGCCCGCTCGGTAATGAACAGAATGAAAGACGTGGACGATATTTTGCTGCCACGCTAACCGCCATAGCATTTTAAGTTTTTCTCATTTCAAAAATAAAACGGCTTCTGCGGACGGCCGTTTTTTGTTTTCCGGAAACTTGCATATCTCCTGTCTGTCTTTTGATTAAGTAAAAAGAATTTGCATCAAAGTTTTTTGCAGAAAAAAACATTGCGGTTTTGAAGATTATTTTTACGTGCAATAGTAACTTGACAAAGACCCGGGCTTCCAACCGAAAACGCTATCTTTACCTTTCTAATTTTCTTTCTATGAATCACACTCCGGTTGAAGGATTTTCTAAACTTTCCAAACAAAGAAAAATTGACTGGCTTATCAATGAATATCTTCCTGAAGATCGCCATTACGAGCAGATTCTGCAACAATATTGGAATGAAGACGGCACCATACAGAAACTTCACGACGAGTTTTCCGAGAATACGATTTCCAATTTTTATATGCCTTACGGCATTGCGCCCAATTTTCTGATTGATGGCAAACTGCTGGCGCTTCCTATGGCTGTGGAGGAAAGCTCCGTAGTTGCTGCGGCCTCCAAAGCTGCGAAGTTCTGGATCGATAAAGGCGGTTTCAAAACAACCATTATCAATACCAAAAAACTGGGACACACGCATTTTATTTTTGATGTTGAGCCGCACAAAATGCTGCATTTCTTTAATTTTAAACTTAAGAAAAAACTTCTTGAAGCCACGGAAGACATCACCAAAAATATGCGCAACCGTGGCGGCGGCATCCTCAATATCCGGCTCATCGATAAAACCGCGGACCTCGAAAATTATTTTCAACTAAAAGCCAGTTTCGATACCGTAGATTCGATGGGTGCGAACTTCATCAATTCCTGTCTGGAACGGTTTGGCAAAACCTTGAAGGAAGAAGTTGAAAAAGAAGAAGATTTTACACGCGAAGAAAAAGCCTCGCTGCAGATCGTGATGAATATCTTGTCGAATTTCACGCCGGACTGTATCGTGCGCGCTGAGGTTTCCTGTAAAATTGAAGAGTTAAAAGACGACAGTGGCATCTCCAACGAGGAATTTGCTACAAAATTCAAACGCGCTGTGACTATCGCCGAAATTGAGCCGTACCGCGCTACTACCCACAACAAGGGAATTATGAACGGTGTGGACGCCGTTGTTATCGCCACCGGAAACGATTTTCGTGCGACCGAAGCCTGCGCACACGCATATGCGGCGAGGGACGGCAAATATTCCAGCCTGACGCACTGCACTATCGATAACGGTATTTTCCGTTTTTGGATCGACCTGCCAATTTCCGTAGGTGTTGTGGGTGGCTTAACCAACCTTCATCCCCTGGTGAAATTTTCGCTGGCGCTTTTGGGTAAGCCTTCCGCGCAGGAATTGATGAGTATTTTGGCGGTCTCCGGTTTGGCGCAAAATTTCGGCGCCCTGCGCTCTTTGGTGACCACCGGCATCCAAAAAGGCCACATGAAAATGCATTTGTTTAACATATTAAATCAGCTGGGCGCGACGGAGGAAGAGAAAAATCATTTCGTGACCTACTTTAAAGACAAAACAGTGACGCATCATGAAGTGATTTCGGAGTTTAACAAAATGAGAGCGAAATAAATGTTTCAATTATTTTTAGGATTTTTGATCTTGCTTTTTGGTATTTTTTTGAAAGTTACCAAAGATCCCGGCTTCGCTAAATCCAAAAGATTTTCGTGGATGTTTATCGCCATCGGCCTGCTGTCAATCTTGGGCAAACTTGTCATTCTGTATCAAACCGGACAATTATAACAATGAAAAATACCACCTTAATTATCGGCGCCGTGTACGGCTTTATTTCCGTTATCTTAGGCGCTTTTGGCGCGCATGCACTGAAAAAAATTATTTCCGTCGACAAGCTTGCGAGCTTTGAAACCGGCGTTAAATACCAAATGTATTCCGCCCTATTTTTACTGATCGTAGGGTATATTTTAAAATTTGAAACCCCGGCTGAGCGCTGGATTTCCATCTTAATGATCGCCGGAACTTTCATCTTTTCGGTCAGTATTTATCTACTTGCATTCAGTGAAGTTGCCGCGATTCCGTCAAAATTTATCGGGCCCGTCACCCCTTTGGGTGGTTTACTGATGATTATTTCCTGGGCGATGCTCATCTTTTATTTCGTTAAAAATAAATAGCAAATGTTTTTCTTCGTTTTTGGTTTAAACAAAAAGATGATCGGCAAGGAAAACCGGAAGATTAGGAAGAACGGGCTGGAAGTGAACGCCATTATCACGATCTACAGAAATTATTTTGAACTGTTTTTCATTCCGTTAATTCCTCTGGGCAAAAAATACAGCCTTTATATTCCTCATTCGGACGAATATTATGAAGAAGGAATGTTTTCCAAAATGCCGCCGGAATATCTCGAGATCTGCCGTGACGTAGGAAGAAACTATTGACGTTTTTGCCAGTGATTACTATTTTTAAATAAAACATGAAATATCTCTTTCTTGCTTTAGCCATCATTTTTGAGGTGATCGGATCCAGCTTTCTGAAGATTTCCGATGGTTTTTCCAAAATCATTCCGAGCGCGGTAGTTGTCGTTTCCTATGCGGTTTGTTTTTACTTTTTTTCGTTGTCGCTGAAAACCATTAATCTTGGTTTTGCCTACGCGATCTGGGGCGGCTTGGGCATCGTATTAACGACGCTGATCTCAGTCATTATTTTCAAAGAAAAACTTGATTTTGCGGCCATCCTCGGCATAACACTGATTGTTTCCGGTGTCGTAATTCTCAACTTTTTTTCTAAAACTGCTTCACATTAATTTAAAATTCGCGCAGTGACAAAACCAAGGATTGCTTTATTCATAGGGATTCTCTGCATCTCGATTTTCCCGGTCATCGTTCGGATGGGTTTGACCTCGGGCCTGACCTCGGCGTTTTACCGCATGGCGATCGCCACTGCCCTTCTTTTTCCGTACGCACTTTACAAAGGAAAATTACAACTTGAAAGCTTCACAACACTTTTGCCCATCGCGATCTGTGGGATTCTATTCGCTTCAGATATTGCCGTCTGGAATATTTCTATACAGGGTTCTTCTGCCACGCAGGCGACTTTGCTTACTAATCTTTCGCCGATCTGGGTTGGCATTATTTCTTTATTGTTTTTAAATTTCCGCCCGCGAAAGAGTTTCTGGTTGGGAACGCTGATCGCGCTGGTGGGCATGAGCATCTTTGTGGGCATCGACACGATCTTGAATCTGCAGCTGGACGGTGCGTTTTTTCTGGCTCTGCTTTCCGGAGTTCTGTACGCGCTTTATATATTGACCAGCAAAAAAGTTCTGGAAAAAATGGAAGTCATCACCTTTATTTCTTACAGCATGCTCTGCAGCACGATTTTCTTATTGGTGATTAACTTGGGCTTCGGCGAGCCTTTTTTTGGATTTTCCGGGCCGGCCTGGATTTCACTTTTCGTTCAGGGAATCGTCTGCCAACTGATTGCCTGGCTGCTGATCAGTTATTCAACCCAAAAGATGCGTGCAACGCGGGTTTCCTTAAGTTTATTAAGTCAGGCTATTTTCGCGACTATCCTGGCGGCTGTTTTTGTTAATGAAAATATTACCGGAACGCAGATGATCGGCAGCGTCGTTATTTTGGCTGGTATTGCGACTACATTTTACGAGAAAAAAGCGGCCGATATTTCCTGACAAACAAGATCCATTTCACGGTTTCTATTACGAACGGAAAATGATAAGTTCTGTCTATCAGACACATTGTTATTTGACTTTGTGCTATTGATTGCTTATATTTGTTCAAAATAAACAAAATGAAATATTTTAAAATCAAGTCCACTTTACTTTTGTTATCAATGAGTGCAACACTTTTAGTTTCCTGTAATAAGACGGAGACCAACGATGTTGTAGCAGATGCGCCCGTAGAAGCAGTAACGGATGATGCAGCGAAACAAGACACCATCAACATCACACTGAATGGCAATGATAAGATGCAGTATGACCTTTCGCAGATCGACGTTTACGAAGGCCAAACCGTAGTTCTGACTTTAAACCATGTGGGAACGATGCCAAAAGCATCAATGGGGCACAACTTTGTACTTTTAAATAAAGGTACCGATCTTGATAAATTTGAAGAAGAAGCATCGAAAGCACGGGAAACTGATTATATTCCACAAGGTGACAGCGATATTATCGCAAATACGAAGCTTCTAGGCGGCGGCGAAAGCGACACAATAACTTTCCAAGCGCCGGAAAAAGGAACTTATGATTTCCTTTGCTCATTCCCAGGACATTACTCTATGATGAAAGGGAAATTCAACGTAAAGTAAATTTTAAAAAAGTATTTTTTTAAATAATCACAAAAGGATTGGTAAGTTTTTACCGGTCCTTTTTTTATTTTGATTGGTTGACGAATTTCAGCATTTCAGCTGGCAACGACCTAATGTTCAGCTTATCTTTTATTTTAATATTTTGTATCTTTGTGAAAGATCTATAGCAAATTGAAAAAGTTTCTGGCCATTATGTTCACCGTTTTCTATTTCGGATTCTCCTCCGGAATGGTTTACAATGTGCATTACTGTTTGGATGAGATTTTAATTTCTACCGATTCCGCCCACACTAGCTGTGATATTTGCGGTACCGACGGAAATAAAGATTGCTGTAGCAGCGAAGTCAAAATTTTAAAGACTGATGTGGCGCAAAAGGCGGATATTACTTTAATTAACCATGCTCCGCTGGCAGCCCTGCTTCCGCAACCGGGATTCGTTGCCTTTGCCGCGCCGCTTGTTTTGCGAAATGATTTTTCAGTTCACATCAACGCGCCGCCGGAAAAACCGCAACTTCCGCTTTTTATCACCCACTGTAATTTTAGAATTTAGAATAGCTTGATCATTTTTCGTCCGACGAATGATCAATTCCCGCGTTCAGTAACTGTTGAATGCTTTTTCTATTTTAAACAAACTAAAATTATTACAATGAAAAAATTAATTTTCACCACACTACTTTCTGTATTTTCTATCCTTACTATATCTGCACAGACGAGTGACGTTTCTGTTGCCAAGATTTATCAGAATTATTTAGGAATAAAAACCGCTTTGGCTGCCGACAATTCTGATCAGGCTTCAAAAGCTGCTGACGCTTTCATTAAATCTGTTTCGATGATCGACTATAAAGTAGTGTCGGAAGGGAATCAAAATGTTTTGCGCAGCGCTGCCACCAAAATCGCAGAAAGCCGCAGCATTGAAGCGCAGCGGTCCTCTTTCAAAGGACTTTCCAAGAATATGATGATTTTGGCTGAACAGTTCAAACTCGCCAATGACGAGATTTATCTGCAATATTGCCCTATGGCTGATGCCTCATGGCTGAGCGCTGAGAAAGAAATCCGAAATCCTTACTACGGCAGCGCTATGCTGAAATGCGGAAGCGTTAAAAAAGTCCTGAAATAAGGCCAGATTTTCCCTGCATTTATTTATCTCGTCTTTGCACTTCAATCCTGAAAGGAAGTGGAGCGTATCGATTTTAGTAATTTCAACCTTTTTTACTTTTTTATTATGAATACCAACTCAGATCCAAATAAGAAAAACGTGAATCCGTATCCGAAGTTTTTCCTCATGCTTGCTGCCTCTTTTATTGTGATGCATGTGGTGATGTACTTCAATACTTATGAGCTGGATCACGTTTATTTCAGCCTTACCCGATTTTATATGACTTGTCTGATGATTGCAAGTATGGCGCTCATTATGTTAGGTTTTATGCTGAAAATGTATAAAAACAGGAAAAATAATCTGGCCATTGTCATCGGAAGTTTGGTGCTGTCTTTCGGCTCGCTTTATTTAGTCCGCGCGCAAAAACCTGTCGATGATCTTTTATGGATGCGTGCCATGATTCCGCATCACTCGATTGCCATTTTAACCAGCGAACGTGCCGACATTAAAGATCCTGAAGTGAAAGATCTGGCAGAACGCATTATCGAGGCGCAGCGCAAAGAAATCCTTGAAATGAAAGCACTGATCAAAAAACTGGAAAATGAAAAATAAAAAAATTAATTTCCGGACGTCAGCGTATTTATTGTTAATGTTGTTTTCAGTACAGGCCTTTTCTCAGAATCACACAATGCATGGCAATCACAAGCCGGCGGCAAAAGAAACCTCTGATGATAAAATATCTTTTGGCGGAAAAACCGTTCGCTATGATCTGTATGTAAGAGATACACTCGTTAATTTTACGGGCAAACCTGCCCACGCCATTGCAACCAACGGAAAACTGCAGGCACCTACACTTTATTTTACGGAAGGTGATACGGCGGAAATTTATCTGCACAATCAGCTGAAAGTAAATGCCGGTTTGCATTGGCATGGTGTGATTTTGCCTAATGAGATGGATGGGGTACCTTACCTCACTACCAAAGAAGTAAGGCCAGGCGAAACGCATCTTTACAAATTCCGGATTTCGCAGAACGGTACCTATTGGTACCATTCCCACGAAGGAACACAAGAGCAGATTGGGATGAACGGCATATTGGTTTTTAACAAAAGAGAAAATCAGCCCGATGATCATTTCGACGCTGATATCCCTGTGCTTTTGGGTGAATGGACCGATGAAGATCCGAATCAGGTGATGCGCAGGCTTCACATGGATCAAACGGAATGGTGGGGTATCAAAAAAGGAACCACGCAAAGCTATACCGAAGCCGCGAAAGCCGGACATCTAGGCACCAAACTTCTGAACGAATGGAAGCGCATGGAGGCTATGGACGTAAGCGACGTGTATTACAATAACTTCCTGATCAACGGCGAAATTTCTTCCGATTACAAGAACCTGAAGGCAGGCGACCGTGTACGCTTGCGGGTAGCCAACGGCGGCTCGTCGTCTTATTTTTGGTTAAACTTTGGCGGCGGCAAATTTACGGTGATCGGCAGCGATGGTAACAGAGTTGAGCCCGTTGAAGTAGACCGCCTGATTATCGGTGTTTCCGAAACCTATGACATTGAAGTCACTATTCCGGCAAATAAAAGTTTTGAATTCCGTGCCACCTCGGAGGACCGTCAGGGCCATGCTTCACTTTGGTTAGGAGATGGCGAGCGCATAAAAGCGCCTACGCTGCCCAAACTCATGCTTTTCGAAGGAATGAAAATGATGAACGGTATGATGAAGATGAGCGGCGATATGAAACCGATGACCATGAAAATGGGAAATCAGGTGATGGATATGAATGAAGTAATGTATCCCGAATTGCCGAAAAGCCAGCGCATGGCGACTATGAACCATATGAACGAAATGATGGGTTCCGGCTCTTCCGATGACAAGATGAATCATGAAACGGACATAAAACCTGATGCCAAAACGGATCACAGTAAGATGGATATAAAAGCTCCGGCTGCAGACCATTCCGAAATTGATCACAGCATGCATGATATGGCGTCGGGCGATGAAAAAACCATCAAGCGCTTGAATTATAATATGCTGAAATCTCAGCACAAAACCATCTTGCCTACCGAAAATGTGAAAGAACTAAATTTCACACTGGAAGGAAACATGCGCAATTACCTGTGGACGCTGGACAATAAAACCGTTACGGAAAGCGATAAAATTTTAATTAAAAAAGGAGAAGTTTTGCGCATTACGATGTACAACAACTCCATGATGCGCCACCCGATGCACCTTCACGGGCACGATTTCCGGTTGATAAATTCGCAGGGCGATTACGCGCCGCTCAAAAATGTGGTGGATGTAGCACCGATGGAAACTGTCACCTTTGAATTTGCGGCGAACCAGGATGGCGACTGGTTTTTCCATTGCCATATTCTGTACCACATGATGACGGGGATGGGCCGCGTTTTCAGTTACGAAAATTCCGCGCTCAATCCGCAGTTGCCGGATAAAGAAGCCGCTTACAAAAAGTTTCTCAGCACGAACAGAATGTTCAATACTGCCGCAATGCTCGATGTTTCTTCCAACAGATTTCAATTTGAAAACAGAAATATGCTGGGCGCTAGATGGACGAACGTCAACGAGCTGGAAAGCAATTACAGCTTCGATCATTATGAAGGTACTGTAAAAGTGGGACGTTTCCTGGGGAAATACCAGTGGGCAATGCCGTACGTGGGCTTCCGGTCGCAAAAAACGGACGATGCTTCTGAAACCTGGTTTGGTCAGAAGGTAAGACCAGACAGTGAAAATGTTGCAATCGCAGGGATTCAGTATATTCTGCCGTTTTTGATTGTGGCCGACGCCAATGTAGATCACACCGGTAAAGTTCGTTTGGAACTGGGCCGGGAAGGAATCCCTATTTCGCCGAGAATACGCGGAAGTTTCTCGGTTAATTCTGACCAGGAATTTGGATTCGGACTGAATTATATCGTGCAGAAATGGCTATCCATCTCCACCAACTATGAGAGTGAATACGGCTTCGGCGCCGGTTTGATTTTCAGATATTAATGAATTACCGTCTTCGAAAGGAGACGGTATTTTATTTCTTTTCGGCAATCCTCTCGCCCATTTTTATGGTCGTCTCCAGGCCTCTCGCGGTATTCTTCAAAAGATCATCATCAATTTTAATGGCGTTTTTTTCAAATAAAAGCACCACCGTAGAACCTCCAAATTTAAAATAACCTTTCTCCTGACCTTTCTGCACGTCTGTACCTCTATAGGTCTGAATGATGCTGCCCACCATCGTTGCGCCGACTTCGGACATCAGCACATCACCGAAAACCGGGCTTTTTATAACGCCATACTCTCTTTTATTCAGCCAAAAAATTTCTGCTTTTTTTCTTAAGGCCAACGGATTTACCGAGTAATAATCGCCGTTTATCTTAGTGTTTTGCGGCGGCACAGTGCCGCTGACGGGGAAATGATAACGATGATAATCAGGCGGGGCAAGGCGGAAAACAATCATTGCACCGTCATCGTATTTTTTTGCCAGCGTTTCGTTTTCCAGAAATGAATGAACATTAAAGCGAAATCCTTTTATGTAAAAATCGGACTTACTGACGTCGGCGTAGGCCAAGATTTTACCGTCAGCCGGTGAGGTCACAACCAGCGAATCTGTGTTAATGGGTCGTGCTTCGGGCTTGAGCTTGCGTACAAAGAATTCATTAAAACTGGCAAAATGCTCTTTCTGGGCGATGCCGATGTCGACATGGTATTCCCTGATGAAAGGCTGAACTTTCTCGACCGACGATTTTTTATCCATCATGTCACCATAGACGGAAGTCACGAATTTGCGCTTGGCCACCGCCCACAAAGTCGCCTGACCGAAAGGATTATGATAAAGCCAATCGAGCCAAAGCTCACCGTAGACCTTCTCTGTTTTTATCGCCCCGCTTTCTCTTTCCACATATCGGATGGGATGTTGCGGCGGGACGGGATAAAAGACAAGGAGCAAAAGGAATATTGCTATTATCGAGGTTAAGATCCATTTTTTATTAAGTTTTACGATTTTCATGACATTAAATTGGCCGGAAAGAATTTTATTTTAACTTAAAAAAAGTATTTCTACTAATGTATTTTTTTTGAAAGGTGACAATTTATGACATTTTACGGGGACGAACAATTGGCAGAATTCTGTTTTTTTCTGATTTTATAATCACCGTGGCGCGGAGTAGAATGGATGAAATTAATAATGACCAAGTCTTTATATTTTTCTTTACTTTTTTGGTTTAATCCTCCTCTTTCTGCCTGGAACGGAACCACGCCCCGGATTGAACGGCATGTTTGAGCTCTCCGCCGTCGCGGCGGAAGCGAGTAGTGAAAGCCGGAAAAAGGCGCCTGAAAAAAATTAAAAACAAAGAAAGCGTTGTGAAACTGATTTTATTTTTCCGATTCTGAAAAATGTATCGCTCAGCGCAGCCGACCAAATAACCGTGAAAAGTACCGCAAATAGTTGCAGATAAGTGCGGGCAGCGCCATAAAAAACGAAATTCGCAGTCTTTATGTATGCAAATTTTCCTAAATTTGTAATTCTTTAAATAATTAAATCTAACTTAGAATATTATGAATCTTCACGAGTACCAATCGAAAGAAATTTTGGCAAAATACGGCGTAAACATCCAGAGAGGTTTTATCGCAAATAATGTTGACGAGGCAGTGGATGCAGCCAACAAATTAACCGAAATGAACGGTAACGAGGGCTGGGTCGTTAAAGCTCAGGTGCACGCGGGTGGTCGTGGAAAAGGCGGCGGCGTAAAGTTTTCTCCGAACATGGAAAAACTGAAAGAAAATGCGGGCAACATTATCGGCATGCAACTCGTGACGCCACAAACTTCTGCGGAAGGGAAAAAAGTGAATTTCGTGTTGGTAGCAGAGGATGTGTATTACCCTGGTGAAACGGAAACCAAAGAATTTTATGTTTCTATCCTTCTGGACAGAGCACAGGGCAAAAATATGATCGTTTACTCTACCGAAGGTGGTATGGACATCGAGCACGTTGCGGAAGTAACGCCTCACTTGATTCATAACGAAGTAGTGGATCCGGCGGTTGGCCTGCAAGGTTTCCAGGCGCGCAAGATTGCTTTTAACTTAGGTTTGGAAGGTGCTGCTCACAAAGATTTCGTGAAATTCATCGCTTCTCTGTACAACGCTTATGTTGGAATCGATGCTTCTCTTTTTGAGATCAACCCGGTTTTGAAAACTTCTGACAATAAAATTATCGCTGTGGACGCCAAAGTTTCTTTGGACGACAATGCATTGTTCCGCCACAAGGATTTGGCTGAATTAAGAGATACGAGAGAAGAAGATCCTACGGATGTAGAAGCGGGCGATGCCGGCCTGAACTTCGTAAAACTGGACGGCGATGTTGCCTGTATGGTAAACGGTGCCGGTCTTGCAATGGCGACCATGGATATCATTAAATTATCCGGCGGAAATCCTGCAAACTTCCTGGACGTTGGCGGTACTGCTGATGCAGAGAGAGTGCAGAAAGCTTTCGGAATTATTTTGAAAGATCCTAATGTAAAAGCAATTCTCATTAATATCTTCGGTGGTATCGTTCGTTGCGACCGTGTTGCTCAAGGTGTTGTAGATGCTTATAATGCGATGGGAAGCCTGCCGGTTCCGCTGATCGTGAGATTACAGGGAACGAATGCGGTAGAGGCAAAACAACTGATTGACAACTCTGGTTTGCCGGTACATTCTGCGATTACACTGGAAGAAGCTGCCAATAAAGTGAAAGAAGTTTTGGGTCACTAAGATTCAAAATTCTCATAAAATTAAGCCGTTCGGATTGAACGGCTTTTTTTGTTTCGCTCAAGTATTACAAACCAGTCTGACAAGCGTCAAGTTGTGCCTGTGTGGCAAGTTCGATGCCGTTTGCCTGAAGTCTCCTTTTGATGCGTATCAGCGCCTCGCTGCGCACGATGTCGATATCCGCGCCATGCCGCATGAAAAAACGGGCTTCCAGAAAAAAGATGCCAAAAACCTGTTTACTTACGATCACTTCCGCACCATCAGGTTCTTCCGTAAATTCAGAAGTCTTTATTTCCTGCATGATAACATGTCGGCTTTTATCTAAATCCTGATCATTGGACAACTGAAGTTTAAGAAAAACTTTGCGCTGGCCGGACGCAGAATAATTAATAAAAGGTGCACTGAAAATAAGCTGGTTTGGTACGTAAACTTTCTTGCCGTCGTCGCTGATGATCTTGGTGGTTAGAAACCCAATACTTTCTACAACACCCGTAATGTCTTTAATGGAAACATAATCTCCTTCCGCAAATGCCTTGTCGATACCGATCAGCGCACCGGAAAACATCGAGGAAACTAAGTCTTTCAAGGCAACACCGGCAATGACCCCCGCCACCCCGAGACTTCCTAAAAACTTTAAAACAAAATCACCCAGCCCCATAATCTCAAATGAAATAAAGGCCGCAGCAAGAATAATAAGAAACTTAAAAACATTGATGAGTATAACGATCGAATTGTTTTTGCTTTTGGGAAAAAGCCGGTGAAAAAGCCGCACAGACAATCTGCTGAGATAAGAACTCATCATAAGAATAAGGACAAAAACCAGAATACCTACTACTATTTTGGGTGTGGCGTGTGCCAAAGCTTTGTACCACTTCTGCAAAACAGAAAAAACGATATCGAAATAATTCATTAAATAAAAAATATTAGCTGTGGATGAAACAAAATGCTCTCCAAAATAATAACGCCGGGATTTTCATGCTTTGTGTATCTTTGCAGTCCACAAGAAAGACGGCCTGTTGATTTCCGCTTATGCGGAGGTAGGAAAGTCCGGACACCACAGGGCAGCAAAGCGGGTAACGCCCGTCGGTCGCGAGATCAGGACCAGTGCAACAGAAAGTATGTATATTAATTTATAGTGAAACCAGGTAAACTCTTTGCGGTGCAATGTTAAGTATATCGGATTTCCCGATTCGTTGGGATAGGAGTGGCTCGCTCCAAAAACCGAGGGGTAAACAGCTAAAGTTTTGCAGCAATGTAAAACGCAGATAAATAACAGGCATTTTGATTTCGGTCAAATTACAGAATCCGGCTTACAGTTTTTCTTGTGGGTTTTTTGTAAAATAAGAGAGCAGAAAATAATTTCCGCTCTATTTACTCATTTTCCAGTTGCTCGCGTGCTGCCTGAAGGCCGCTCATTTCGGTGTCGCTAAGTTTGGGAAAGTGCAGGTCCATGCGCTCCAGCGTTTCGCGGATAATGTGTACCGCCGCTACACGTGCAAACCATTTATCATCTGCGGGAATCACATACCACGGCGCGTACTCTTTTGACGTTTCATTTATCGCCTCTTCGTAGGCCTGCATATATTCGGGCCATCGCGCACGCTCGGTAAGATCGCCGGCGGCAAATTTCCAGTTTTTATCAGGTTCATTGATGCGGTCCAAAAACCTTTTCTTCTGTTCCTGCTGCGAGACGTTCAGGAATATCTTTATAATCGTGGTACCGTTCTGTGCCAGATGTTTTTCAAAATTGCGAATACTTTCATAGCGGTTTTTCCAAAAATCGGCATCGAAATCTTCGACCGAATTCCAGACTTTTTCATTTAAATTATAGGCAGGATGCACCTTGCAGACCAGGACACTTTCGTAATGGCTCCGGTTGAAAATCCCGATTTTTCCTTTTTCCGGCAGTGCCAGATAATGTCGCCACAGAAAATCCTGATTATACTCTTTATCGTTCGGCGTTTTAAAACTCGTTACCGAGCAACCCTGCGGATTCACACCGCTGAAAACATGTTCAATGAGCGAATCCTTGCCCGCCGCATCCATTGCCTGGAGAACGATCAGCAATGATTTGCTGCCGACGCTATAGAGCTTTTCCTGTAGATCGGCCAAAACTTTCTTTTCCTCCTTCAGCATTTTTTTACCTTCGGATTTGTTCAGCGTACCGGAGTATGCGGTTGCGTGCTGATTTATTTTAAAGTTGCCCGTAATTCGGAACTCTTTACCAAAATCCATCTCCATAATTTGTAATATTTTGTCTAAAATAAAAAAATCATTTCGGTAAAGAAATGATTTTAAGATTTTAAGAAAACTGGTAATGTTATTTAGCTGAAGTTTTTGTTTTTTTCACTTCAGTCGCCGGCGTCAGTTTCGTTGCCGATACGCTATTGGCCTGCGCTGTTGCGCTTACGTTTCCTCTAATGTTGATTACGGAACGGCTGTTCTCAGAATCGTTCGAATATACTTCGATGATTTTGGTAAACGGTCCTACAATTTTTGTATCGTATAATACTTTGATCTGTCCGTTTTTGCCCGGCATGATGGGATCCTGACTCCACTCCGGCACTGTGCATCCACAAGACGCCTGAACTTTAGAAATAATCAACGGTTTATCGCCGGTATTTTTCACGGTGAAGATCTGGTGGCCATCTGCGCCTGGCAGGATGGTTCCATAATCTGCGGTAGATTTATCAAATGTAATGGTTTGCGCGGAAACCGCCGCGAAGGAAGCCGTAAGAAACAAAGCTGCAAAAATATTTTTCATATAATGTTCTTTAAAAAATTATGATTTTCCAAATTCTAACGGGCAAAGTTAAAAATTATTTTAATAGTAAAGAAAACTTTTATTATTTGCCTATTTTTGTCAAAAATAAGCCTTAAGACCGACTATATGCAGATTTCAGATAAATATTCGCCGTACGAAACAGAAAATAAATGGTATGATTACTGGCTGGAAAATCGCTTTTTCCACTCCGAGCCCAATGAAAAGCCACCTTACACTATTGTTATTCCGCCGCCTAATGTTACGGGGATATTGCACATGGGGCACATGCTCAATAATACAATTCAGGATATATTGATAAGACGGGCGAGGATGCAGGGCTTCAATGCCTGCTGGGTTCCGGGCACCGATCACGCTTCTATTGCTACCGAAGCAAAAGTAGTAGCAAAGTTAAAGGAAGAAGGCATCAGCAAAGCAGATATTACTCGCGAGCAGTTTTTGGAGTACGCCTGGGACTGGACGAATCAGTACGGAGGCACCATTCTGGAACAATTGAAAAAATTAGGGTGTTCCTGCGACTGGGAACGCACCCGGTTTACCATGGAACCAAAACTTTCGGCTCAGGTGATCAAATCTTTTGTCGATTTATACAACAAAGGACTGATCTACCGTGGTTACCGCATCGTCAACTGGGACCCGGAGGCCAAGACCAATATTTCGGATGAGGAAGTAATCTTTAAGGAACAGAACGGAAAACTCTATTATTTAAAATATAAAATTCAAGGCACAGAAGAATATCTTTCCGTGGCCACAACACGCCCCGAAACCATTTTCGGTGACACCGCTGTCTGCATTAATCCGGCGGATGAGCGTTATGCACATTTGCGCGGCAAGAAAGTCATCGTTCCTGTCGTCGGTCGCGTCGTCCCTATTATTGAGGATGATTATGTGGATATAGAATTTGGGACCGGCGCTTTAAAAATCACGCCGGCACACGATACCAATGATTACGAAATCGGGCAAAGACACCACCTCCAAATCATCGACTCGCTGGACGACAGCGGAAATCTCAATGAACACGGCCAGCATTACGCCGGCAAAAACCGCTTCGAAGTAAGAAAACTGATCGCCAAAGAACTGGAGGAGAAAGGACTTTTGCTGAAGGCGGAAGATTATGTAAATAAAGTCGGAACTTCTGAACGCACCGGTGCCGTAATAGAACCGAAAGTTTCTGTGCAGTGGTTCCTGAAAATGTCCGAAATTGCCAAGCCTGCACTGGACGTGGTGATGAACGATGAAATTAAATTTCACCCGGAAAAGTTTAAAAACACCTACAAACATTGGATGGAAAACATCCGCGACTGGAATATTTCGCGTCAGCTTTGGTGGGGGCAGCAGATCCCGGCGTACTATTATGGCGATGGCGAAAACGATTTCGTTGTGGCAGAATCCATCGGGGAAGCCGTAGAATTGGCGAAAGTGAAAACTTCTAATGAACAGCTCACATCGGGAGATTTAAAACAGGATGAGGATGCGCTCGACACTTGGTTTTCGTCATGGCTCTGGCCGATGTCAGTTTTTGATGGCATTTCCGAACCGGAGAACAAGGACATCAGTTACTACTACCCGACTTCTGATCTGGTGACGGGACCTGATATTATTTTCTTCTGGGTCGCACGTATGATTATGGCCGGTCTTGAATACCGAGGTCAGGTTCCCTTCAAAAATGTTTATTTCACCGGAATTGTGCGCGATAAGCAGCGCCGAAAAATGTCGAAATCGCTGGGCAACTCGCCTGATCCTATTGAGCTGATTGAAAAATACGGAGCAGATGGTGTACGCGTCGGAATTCTACTGAGTTCTGCAGCGGGCAACGATTTGCTGTTTGATGAAGATTTAATGCTGCAGGGCCGAAATTTCGCCACCAAAATATGGAATGCTTACAAACTGATCCAAGGTTGGGAACGGGCGGATGATGTCCCCGCCAACGAAGCAGATCAGCAAGCGATCGCCTGGTTTCACCATCAGATGGATAAAACCATTCTTGAAATTGCTGACCAGTTTGCAAAATTCAGGATTTCCGATGCGCTGCATTTGCTTTATAAATTAATCTGGGACGATTTTTGTTCCTGGTACCTGGAAGCCATTAAGCCCGCCTACGGCACACCGATTTCCGCAGCAGTTTACGGACAGACAATTGCTTACTTTGAGCAACTGATGAAACTGTTGCATCCGTTTATGCCGTTTTTATCTGAAGAGTTGTGGCAGAATATTGCAGTGCGTACGCCCGATCAGGCGCTTGTAATCGCACAGCAGCCGCAAGCTTATGATTTTGATGCTCAACTGGTGAAAGAATTTGACACATCAAAAGAGATTATTTCCGGTGTGCGGAATTACCGTCAGGGCAAAGGAATTTCGCCGAGAGAGCAGGTGGAGGTTTACACCAATGCGGAGGCGATAGAAAATGACGCGTTGGTGCGGAAACTTGCAAATATCAGCACGGTATATTTCGGAACAAAAACGGATCAACCGACGTTCTCATTCCTGATCGGAAGCACCGAATTTTCTATTCCGCTCAGCGAAAACCTCGATCTCGCGGAGGAGAAAACCAAGACGGAAGAAGAAATCGCCTATCTGAAGGGTTTTCTGATTTCAGTGGAGAAAAAACTTTCTAATGCCAAGTTCATGGCTGGAGCACCGCAGCAGGTGGTCGATAATGAACTGAAAAAACAAAAAGATGCACTGGATAAAATCCTGCTGTTGGAACAGAAACTAAAAATGCTATGACGCACGTTGAAAATATTAAGAAGCTCTTCTCGAAAGACTTTGTCGAACATGCTTTGATCGAGTCCTTCGAAGCGGGCACCATCCACCTGCCCACCGGACAACTGGTGGTCTGCGATCCCTTGGTGACATCAGAGATGCCGGCGTTCAGCACCACATTTCCTGTCGGAGATTTCCGCGTTATTGTGCATAAAGAGCGCGATACCAACTGCGTTGCGTACGTGGAACTTGTTTTTAGCATAAAGCAGGCGGCAGAATGGATAATGGCGACTACAGAAGGTCAGCAAATCGGCGATTTGCAGGATGGCGAAATTTATGGCTTTCCGGTAGAAAGCGGCATGGGCTGCATCATGGATGTACAAACACAGAAAAACCTTAATGAGCTGGAACAACAGTTATTTCATCGTAAAGGCGCTGATTTTATGGGCATTTATGAAGAGTTTTTTCATGAGCATTTTTTCGATGAGGACGGAGCCATTGACCAGTTTGCGTTTTTGCGGCCGGACGAAGAAAAACCAGGCAATCTTTTCGCTTTCGAAACCGGCTACGGCGAAGGTTTTTATGCTACCTATCTGGCACTTGATGCAGAAAAGCAACCGGTGAAAGCTATTGTAGAATTTATTGAAATCATTTAAACCAAAGTATTTAAAGATCATTTAAGTAAAGTTTAAACAAAAATGAAAATCACTCCGGAGCAACCTCTTATTATCGTCGTCGGCAGTTCGTCGATAGATCTTGTGCTCAATACGCAGAATTCTCCGCAACCCAACGAAACGGTAATGGCCGAAAAGTCCGAAAGTTTTTTTGGTGGCAAAGGCGCCAATCAGGCCGTAGCAACTGCGCGTCTCGGAGCTAATGTTTATTTTATCGGTGCCGTGGGCGTGGATTCCTTTGGGCAGCAAATTCTGCATAATCTGAAAGAAGAAAACGTAAACGTCGAACATGTCGCTGAGGTAGAAGATGTTCCCAGTGGGACTGCTTATGTCATCGCTGCGAAAGGAGTGAATTCAATCGTAGTGGTTCCGGCGTCCAATTCTTATTTGAAACCGGCTCATGTTGCTGAAGCCGAGCGTCTTTTTGCAACGGCAAATCTCGTTCTTTTGCAACTTGAAATCCCGATGGATGTGGTGGAATACACCTCTGCACTGGCTGCTTCCCACGGCAAACCTACCGGTATTTATGCCTCACCGGCCCGGAAACTGGCACCGCAGGTAATTGAGAACGCGGCGTTTATTGTCGCCAAAAGCAATGAACTTTCCATTATTTTCGGCGATGAGCCGCGCGAAGAAATTCTGCGCCGTTATCCGAACAAATTGTTCGTGCGCGATGACACCAACTCCACGACTTATTTTAACGGCCAGGAAATGAAATATTACCGCAATGATCACGATTCTGTACTCCACAAAATGGGGATGGGCGATGCATTTGCAGCTGGCTTTGCCATTGCTTTTTGCCACGGAAACACGGTCGACGATTGTGTGAAATTCGGTAACGACGTTTCTTTAAAAGTGACCAAAAACCGTGGTTCGCAAAGTGGTCTTCCTTATTTAAAAGACATTTTGAATCCTTAAACGATTGCTTTTTTCTAAATTAAAATCATAAACGACAACAAATATTTTACCTTAAAGACAATTCCACTTTTCACTGGTGGATTTTTTATTTAAATGAAAGCACTTCAACTAAAAACCGCGGACGGCATCCTTCTTTCTGCAAAAATTTTCGAACCTGAGAGACCGAATGGAAAACTGGTCGTCATCAACTCGGCGACCGGCGTCAAGCAGCAGCTGTATTTTTCTTTTGCAAATTACCTTCGCGACTATGGTTATACTGTCCTTACCTACGATTATCGTGGTATCGGTGAATCCAAACCCAAACAGATGCGCGGTTTCCAGGCGTCGATGCGAGTATGGGGAACCGAAGATTTTAAAGCGGTGACGAACTATATTCACGTTAACTATCCGAATTACAATAAGTTTTGTATCGGTCACTCTGTAGGCGCCCTGATTTTGGGCATGAATCCGGATGGTACCCTTTTCGAATCTTTCATTTTTATCGCTACACAAGATGCTTACGTTGGCAATCTGCGTCTTGCAACTGCTGCCATGGGAATATTGGGTTTCGGTCTTGCGGTTCCACTCACTACCTCAGTTTTTGGTTATTTTCCGGCACAGTGGTTTGGTATCGGCGAATCATTGCCCAAAGGTGTTGCGTTCGACTGGCGTACACTCATTCTTCACAAAAAATCAACCGGCAGACTTTTCGAAAAAATCAGGAATGATTACTCGAAAACATTAAACCAAAAAACCAAGATATTTTATGCAGAAGACGATCCGTGGGTTACGATGAAGGGAATAGAAAGCCTGATGAATAAAGTTTATCCAAACTTAAAGAAAAACTACCGCGAACTCAAAGTTTCCGAATCTGATAAGGGAGTAATCGGTCATATCAATTTTTTCAGGAGCTACAACCGGAATCTGTGGCATGTCATTCTTGACCAATTATAGAAAACAGGAAACTTCCCCTTTCCCGATTATTGTTCACTGAAATTGAATTTCAAGTTTTTTCACTTCCGAAATAATAGCGTCTATTTTCGCATCCTGTTTTTTTAATTTCACGTTCACTAAGATAAAAATAGGCGAAAAACATCCAAGCGTAGGTAATGACGAAAACCAAAACTATTTTCCATAATTCCGTAGCTTTCAGCAGTTTTGTAGAGATCCGGTAAATCCATGTACCGACTTTATTGTCGTTGCGGAATTTCGGTAAACTAACCGATTTTTCATTAAAGCAAATAATATTTTTATAGTTAAATAACTATCAACTGCCGCTTTTCTACCGATCGGATAATATAGCGCAAAGAGTTACTACAAAAGTCAATAAATTGATTTAAAGTTTCAAAAGCTTAAAACTCAAGCAAATGCACGAACCGTTTTAAAATCATTAAATTTACCTCAAAGAAAGGCAATGAAAATTTACACCAAAACAGGCGACAAAGGCCAAACCGCGCTCTACGGCGGAACGCGCGTCTCCAAAGCCTCCGCACGCGTTGAAGCATACGGAACCATCGACGAGCTGAATGCATTTATGGGCGTGGCTAAAAGTGAAATAAAGGACGAAACCATTTTGTCACAACTGAAAAAAATTCAGTTTGATCTTTTCACACTCGGTTCGGAGTCTGCTACACCGACCGACAAGCTTACGCTGGCAAACGGAAAATCGCGTCTGGCGCTGATGATCACAGAGCAGGAAATCGAAGAACTCGAAAACTGGATGGACCAAATGGAAGAAGGCCTCGCCCCGTTACAATACTTTATTCTGCCTGGCGGCGGGAGGTCTGCCACGGCGCTGCATGTTTGCCGCACCGTTTGCCGACGTGCAGAACGCAGCCTGGTATTTTTAAATGAAACCGAAGAAGTGCGCCCGGAACTTTTGAAATACCTGAACCGACTGTCGGATTATCTTTTCGTACTTGCCCGTCATATTTCCAAACTGCACGGTGAAGCTGAAGAATTCTGGAATCCCAATGACCGGTAAAGCGCTGCTCTTCATCAACGGTGTGCCACCGCGCGTATTGCCCGATTCTTCTGATTATGCACTTGTCGCCTGCACGGACGGAGCTTTTAATTATTTAAAAAAAATGCACTTTCCTTTAGCGGAACTCGATTTCATTTCCGG
The DNA here is from genome assembly GCA_002454815.1 of Flavobacteriales bacterium UBA6693. GTDB lineage: Bacteria > Bacteroidota > Bacteroidia > Flavobacteriales > Weeksellaceae > Kaistella. The sequence continues at coordinate 67,368 of DKJL01000017.1, read as the reverse complement.
TGACTTCGATTCGCGTACGCGCCTGGAAGCGGATCTGTACGAAGAAAAATTCATCTATACGCCCGATCAGGATAAGACTGATTTTGAGAAGGCTTTGGAAATTCTGACGGAACGCGGCGTGACTGCGGTGGACGTGTACGGCGGTTCCGGCGGTGAGATGGATCATTTTCTGGGAAATCTGACGGTCGCATTACAATTCACTCCGCTGATAACGCTGAATTTTTATGATGAAACGTCACGTTATTTTTTCGCACCGAAACATTTAGTTTTAAAAAAAATGAAGGACCGTCTCGTTTCGTTGTTTCCTTTCCCCACTGCAACCAATGTTTCAACTACGGGACTGAAATGGCCATTAAAACAGGAAACACTGGATCTGACGGGCCGTATCGGAACGCGGAACATCGCCTCGGACGACGAGGTAAGTATTTCTTTTTCCGACGGAAACCTGATTGTCTTTGTGGGCCACAGAAGTTTAACAGCTTTTTAAAATACAAACCCAACTTTTTTTCTCAACTTTGCACTTTATTAACAGTACAACGTCAGCCTTAAAATGAAAATTAAATATTCAGAACTTATCGACCAAACCCTGTATTTTCCGACCGAAGAATTCAACGTAGCGGACAATACACTTCAATTTCACGACATCCCGCTGATGGAAGTAGTAGAAAAGTTTGGGACACCGCTGAAGTTTAATTATCTGCCAAAAATTTCGATGAACATCCAGCGCGCCAAAGCCTGGTTCAAAGAAGCCATCGAAAAAAACGAGTACAAAAAGGGCTACCGCTATTGCTACTGCACGAAATCCAGCCAGTTTGCGTTTGTCGTGGAAGAGGCACTGAAAAACGACATTTCGCTGGAAACCTCATCGGCCTATGATATGGATATCGTGCGCGCTTTGTACGAAAAAGGAAATTACGGCAAAGAAGTGGAAGTAGTCTGCAACGGATTTAAAACCGATGATTATCTGGCCAAAATCTCCCAAATGATCAACAGTGGTTTCGAAAATATTATCCCGGTGCTGGATAACTATCGAGAGCTGGATAAACTTACCGAGAGCATCGATACCAACTTCAATATCGGCATCCGCATCGCGTCCGAGGAAGAACCAAAATTCGAATTTTACACCTCAAGACTCGGCATTGGCTATAAAGATATCATTCCATATTACAGCCAAAAAATTGCTGAACATCCCAATGCACGCCTGAAGATGCTGCACTTCTTCATCAACACAGGCATTAAGGATACGGCGTATTACTGGAATGAACTCTACAAATGCCTCCGTGTGTATGCGCGCCTGAAAAAAATTGCTCCGGAAGTGGATTCGCTTAATATCGGCGGCGGGTTTCCGATTAAAACCTCTTTGAATTTCGATTACGATTATCAATATATGGTGAACGAAATTGTTTCACAAATCAAAAAATTCTGTGAAGAAGAAGGCGTCGAAGAACCGAATATCTATACCGAATTTGGCAGTTTTACCGTGGGCGAAAGCGGCGGACATCTCTATAAGATCATTTCCCAAAAACGCCAGAACGACCGCGAAAAGTGGAACATGATTGACAGTTCATTTATGACCACCCTGCCGGACACGTGGGCCATTTCGCGGAAATTTATCATGCTTCCGCTCAACCGTTGGGAAGATACGTATGAACGTGTTTTTCTGGGTGGATTAACCTGCGATTCCGATGATTACTACAATTCCGAGCAGCATACCAACGCGATTTATCTGCCGGTTTTCAGCGAGACAAAACCTCTTTATATCGGTTTTTTCCACACCGGCGCCTACCAGGAAACCATTGGCGGCTATGGCGGTGTGCACCACTGCCTGATGCCGCAGCCTAAGCACATCCTCATTGACAAAGATGAGGAAGGCAACTTCACGTACAAAGTTTTCCGGGAAGAGCAAAAACCGGAAGAAGTACTTTCACTGTTGGGCTATTAGCAAGTCGTTAACTTCCTTGCCAGAAACTTAGTTTTTCGAGATAATATCCAGTTAATTTTTCCGCCTGGACGTTGGCTATATTTTCTTGAATCCAAACCACGTTCGGGCCAGCAGCTTTCCCTGAACATCATTTTTAAAACGATCGATAATCAGTTTAGCGTTCGCGACGGTTTTTGTTAAATGTTATGAATAATGGTTTGAGAAAGAATTTCTCCGATAATCAGGACGACTGCAAATGCGACATAATACTGCCATTTTTTAAAGTTCGTCGCTGTTCTGAAACCATTGGTTAGAAGCACGACTGCATACACCAGAATTAAGATCAAAACTGAAGAAAGTGCTGAAATCATGATTAATTCCAGCGGCTCGAATTTCAAATTTTCCAAGTTGCCTTTGCTGGCTTCGATCTTTTCTGCAACGCGCGTCAGAATCGGCACATTCACAAAAAAACCTGAAATATAAAGCGGAATTCTATAAATGATGGAAACGTTGAGAATATCGACTATTCTTGTTTTTGAATTAATTATTTTTCCTAAGATCAGCAGCAGAACAAAGACCACCAAAACATTAACCGTGTTTTCCAGCAAAGATTCGAAGAAGGTCCGCCGCGCGGAATGCACCGAAAAAAGGCCGTCGTAAGTAACAGAACAATACGTTCCGCAGAAGCTTCCCGCGATCATCGACAGTAACCCAACTATTAATAAAGATTTCTCGGAAAATTTTAAAAACGGATTAAAAAAGTAGTTCCATTTCATATCACAGTGTTTTTAAGTGGTTAATTTTTTCGATGAGATCATCCATTTTATTTCGCATTGTGGGATAAGAAAGTCCTGCCTGCTTTGCCATTTCTTTGATGCTTCCGCTGGAAAGGAAAAATTCCAGAATAAAATCCTGCTCAGCACGGTTGAGTTTCAGATAAAGCGGCAAATCATAATTTCCGTTCACCCGTGTATCGCAATGGTTGCATTTCATTTCGCTTACATTTAGGGAGCTTTCGCAACTGGGGCAAATTATCGGTAACTTCATGAGACAAACAAAGATTAAAATTTAATTAAGTTAAATATACATTTAATAAAGTTAAAATTAATATTAATATTTACAACTAAAATATTTTCTTTATTTCATTAAAATCAATTTTCAAATGCTGATTACTGAAATCTTTAATTGTGAATGAAATTTTTATCTTTGAAGCTCACTATTTTAACAACTTAAAATCTCAAAATAATGCAGACCTACGCCGGGATTCCCGAAGAAAATGCACAGCTGGAAACCTCCAAAGTAATGCTCGTCACCGTACCTTACGACGGAACTTCAACCTGGGGAAAAGGAGCCGACAAAGGCCCGGAACTGTTTCTTGACGCCTCGGAAAATATGGAATTGTATGACATCGAAACCGGTACAGAACCTTATCTGCAGGGCGTTTATCTTGCTGGATCCGTCACCGAAAATTCTTCCCCGGAAGCGATGACCGAAGCGGTTTATAAAAAAACCAAGGAATTGCTGGCGCACGACAAAAAACTTTTCACCTTGTTTGGTGGCGAACATTCCGTGTCCATAGGTTCCATCCGCGCTGTCGGTGAAAAATATCAAGACCTGACGGTGCTTCAACTCGACGCGCATACCGATTTGCGTCCGGATTTTCATGGAAGCACTTCCAATCACGCGTGCGCCGTTTTTGAAGCCAGCCAAAAACATAATCTTGTTCAGGTAGGCATTCGCTCCTGCGATATCGAGGAAATGGAATATGTGAATAAAGAGCAGTGCTTCTGGGCACACCAAATTGCGGTAAATCCCCACTGGATCGACGATGTGCTCGAAAAAGTTTCCGGCAATGTTTATATCACTATCGATCTCGATGCGTTCGATCCGTCCATTGCGCCTTCTACCGGAACGCCCGAACCAGGTGGTTTGCAGTGGTATCCGACACTGGAATTGCTGAGAAAAGTTTTTGAAAAATGCAATGTCGTCGCTTTTGACATTGTTGAATTAATGGATTCGCCGATGCCGAAACCTACTGCTTTTCTGGCCGCCAAGCTGTACTACAAAATGCTGGCATACCATGAACTTGGGCGCGACGCACAATAACAGCCAGTATCAAGACAAAAAAATGCCGCAGATTCGCGGCATTTTTTATTTTTAAGTATAATAGGATCAGGCATCAAGCTGAGTGCCCAGATATTCCCATTCCTGTAAAGCGAGATCTAAACTTTCTTTTTTGGAATTGTAGACTTCCAAAGTTTGTTCTGATGGATTTTCGGAAGTAAATGACGCTTCCATCGTTTCGATTTCCGTTTCCAGCCCGGATATTTTTTCCTCTACTTTTTTAATTTTATTCTGCAGATTTTTCTGATCCTTGCTAATAATTTCAGGCTTCTTTTCCACTAATTTCTCCACCACTTTTTCTGCAACCGGCTCACTGCGCAGCTCGGCCAACTTGGATTTTTCCGCGGAAACTTCTCTGATGCTCTCTTTCTGCCGGAATTCCAGATATTCATTAATGTCGCCCAGAAATTCTTTCATCCGCCCATCGCGAAATTCGAAAATTTTGTCGCTCAGACCCTGCAGAAATTCACGGTCGTGCGAAATGACGATCAGTGTACCTTCGAATTTCTGCAGCGCAAGTTTAATAATTTCTTTGGACTGAATATCCAGGTGATTGGTAGGCTCATCCATAATCAGCGTGTTGAACGGGCGCAACAAAAGCTTGCACAAAGCCAGGCGGTTTCGTTCCCCACCAGAAAGCACTTTAGTTTTCTTCTGTACATCTTCACCTTGGAAAAGGAAACTTCCCAAAAGATCCCGGACCCGCGGACGCGTTTCTTCGGTGGCCGCGTCTTCCGCCTCTTCCAGCACGGTTTTGTTCGGCGTCAGCACTTCTTCCTGATTTTGAGCGAAGTACCCGATATTCACGTTATGGCCCAAATTCCATTCGCCGGTGTAATCTTTAATTTCACCGGAAAGTATTTTTGCCAAGGTTGTTTTTCCCTGTCCGTTTTGTCCTAAAAGCGCGATACGGTCGCCGCGTTCGATAAAGAAATCCACTTCATCAAAAACCTGTTTTTTGCCGTACGCTTTACCAAGATTCTTGGCTTCAAAAACCACTTTACCAGGCACCACCGACTGCACGAAACGGATATTAAATTTAGAGACATCATCGTTATCAATCTCGATACGATCAATTTTATCCAGTTTTTTAATCAAGGACTGCGCAAACGAAGCTTTGGTTGCCGAGGCGCGGAAGCGGTTGATGTTGTCTTCCATCTGCTTGATTTCTGCGTCCTGATTCTTCTTGGCTTGGGTAAGTTTTTCTTTGCGCTCTTTACTCAGTTCCAGATATTTGGTGTAGTTAGCTTTGTAATCGTCAACTTTTTTATTGTTGATGTCGAAAGTCCTGTTACAAACGGAAGTCATAAACTGTTTGTCGTGACTGACGAGAACGATCGCGCCGGGATAATCTTTCAGGAAAGCTTCCAGCCAAATAATGGATTCCATATCCAGGTGGTTGGTCGGCTCATCGAGTAACATTAAATCGTTTTTCTGCAAAAGGAGTTTGGCCAATTCAATGCGCATGCGCCAGCCGCCGGAAAACTCATCAGTGATTTTATGAAAATCATCCGCCTTAAAACCCAGACCCAGCAAAACTTTTTCGACGTCCCCTTCCAGATTGTAAGCGTCGTGGTGCATGAGCAGGTCATTAAGTTCCGTCATGCGGTGGATTAAATTCTCATAATAATCGCTTTCGTAATCCGTTCGGGTGGCCAGCTGCTCATTAACGTCATCCAAATCATTTTTCATGGCATTAATTTGCTCGAAAGCCTGCAGCGTTTCATTCCAGACGGTGCGTCCCTTAACGAAATCCAGATCCTGCTTCAGAAAACCGATGGTAATATTGCCCTCCGGCACAATGCTGCCTTCATAAAAGTTGATTTCTCCGGTCATCATTTTGAGCAAGGTAGATTTACCGGCCCCATTTTTACCGACCAAGCCGATTTTATCATCGCGTTTGATGGTGAAATTTACGTTTTGAAAAAGATAATTACCGGAATGATGAAGACCTAAATTTTGAACAGAAAGCATAGGATAAGTGCGCGTTATTGAATGAATTTTTCGAGGTGCAAAAGTAACGAAACTAATTGAGATACCACACGATAAGCAGAAGTAAGCTTCAAGGGAAGTGGTGAAAAGCCGCAAAAAAAAAGAATCCATCACTGCTGATGGATTCTAAAACACAAATGATGAAAAAAAATTTATTCCTCGCTTTCGCAAGCATTAGAATACTGCAAATATTGGCTTTATTTTCGACATAAAAAAATATTTTTCTGCTTTTTTGTCTTTTTAGTTTATTTATAGATACTATCCCACTGAGTTTCTATTTTTTTCAAACAATTATTTAATTTTTATGAAACCTTATGCATTTACCTATATCTCAGTAAATCGCTGTAAAGAACTTGTTTAACTTTATCCTTATTGATTGTAGTTATTTTATTAACGGTGTTTGCGGAAATAATTACACTGGCAAAAGAAAATATGAACAAATTTTATTGAGTGCTACCATTACATTAATGACGCTGTCGATGACTTCCTGCGCCACGATTTTAACCGGAACAAAAGATTCCATTACATTTAACTCAGCGGCTGAAGGTGCCATTGTGATGCATAAAGGAGTGGAGAAGTGTACAACTCCCTGTACGGTAGAAGTGCCGCGGGTTCTTGGCAAGCAAACTGCACATATTCAAAAAGCAGGTTACGATACCACAGAACTTAAATTAGAGAAAAATTTTAATGCCGTTACATTGGTTAACATTCTTTTGGGTGGTGTTACCGGTTTCGTAGTTGACCTGGGCACAGGTTCTTTTCTGAAATACGATCAAAAATCGTACACAGTGCCTTTGAAAACGAAGTCCTAAATTCATTTAACACCAAAAAAAAGACCCGAACAGCCTTTTTGCTCGGGTCTTTGATTTTAATTAAATATTATTCCGCCGGCCGGAAAACCAATCCTGTCTCAGGGAAATAATCCAGGGCGATACGGTCGCCGTCGTTTACCTTACCTGCCAAAATTTCTTTTGATAACCGATTCAGCACCTCCTGCTGCAAAACTCTTTTCAGCGGTCGTGCCCCAAAACTCGGATCATAACCTTTTGCGGTGATGTACGCCACGGCATCCTCGGTCGCCGTCATGATAATGCCGCGTTTCTCCAACATTTCATTGAAACCGCGCAACTGATACTGCACAATCTTTCCTATTTCCTTACGGTTCAGCGGCTGGAAAAGGACGGTTTCGTCGATACGGTTGAGGAACTCGGGCCGCAAAGTCTGCTTCAATAGTGTGAAAACCTCCTCTTTCGTTTTTGCCACAATTTCTTCCACATTATCATCCGTGATATTTTCGAAATTTTCCTGGATGAGATGCGATCCCAAATTGGAAGTCATGATGATAATGGAATTCTTAAAATTTACTACGCGGCCCTTATTGTCCGTCAGGCGTCCGTCGTCCAGCACCTGAAGCAAGGTATTGAAAACATCCGGATGCGCTTTTTCGATCTCATCCAGAAGCACAACAGAATACGGTCTTCTGCGGACTGCTTCGGTCAACTGCCCGCCTTCCTCGTAACCGACGTATCCGGGAGGCGCACCGACTAGCCGCGACACGGAATGGCGCTCCTGATATTCGCTCATGTCGATCCTTGTCATGTTATTTTCATCGTCGAACAGAAATTCGGCCAACGCTTTTGCAAGCTCAGTTTTCCCGACGCCGGTCGTTCCCAGGAAAAGGAAACTGCCGATGGGTTTTTTCTCATCGTTGAGCCCGGCGCGGTTTCTACGGATTGCATCCGCCACGGATTCTATCGCTTCCTCCTGCCCTACAACACGTTTATGCAACTCATCTTCAAGGTGCAAAAGTTTTTCGCGTTCAGACTGCAGCAGCCTGGTGACGGGGATGCCGGTCCATTTAGAAATAACTTCCGAGATATTTTCTGCGGTCACCTCTTCTTTAATCAATTCATTCTGATGGTTTTGCATTTCGAGTTCAAGTTTTTGCAAATCATCTTCTTTTTCTTTGATCTTACCATATTGAATCTCAGCTACTTTGGCATAATCACCCGCTCGGGAAGCTCTTTCCGCCTCCAACTTCAATGCTTCGATATCTTTTTTAATGGTGGTAAGATCTTCTGACTTTTGCTTTTCTTTCAGCCATTTAGCGTTGATTTCGTTTCGTTGTTCGGACACTTTGGCGATATCTTCTTTTAAATGACCGACTTTAATATCGTTTCCTTCCCGGGAAATTGCAGCAAGTTCTATTTCCATCTGCATCAGTTTCCGGTCGAGCACATCCAGTTCTTCCGGTTTGGAATTAATCTCCATGCGGAGTTTCGCAGAAGCCTCGTCGATAAGGTCGATCGCTTTGTCGGGTAGAAAGCGGTCTGAAATATACCTTTGAGATTGTTCTACAGCAGCAATAATCGCTTCATCTTTGATACGGACTTTGTGGTGCGCTTCATATTTATCTTTAATTCCGCGAAGAATGGAAATAGCGGATTCGGTATCCGGCTCTTCGACCATTACCTTTTGGAAACGACGTTCCAGCGCTTTGTCCTTCTCGAAATATTTTTGGTATTCACTTAAAGTTGTGGCACCTACCGCACGGAGTTCTCCTCGTGCCAAGGCGGGTTTCAGAATATTTGCCGCGTCCATGGCGCCTTCACCACCACCGGCACCCACCAAAGTGTGAATCTCGTCGATGAACAGAATAATCTGCCCGTCGGACTGGATTACTTCATTCACCACCGACTTGAGGCGTTCCTCGAATTCTCCTTTATATTTAGCACCGGCGATCAGAGCACCCATGTCGAGGGAATACAAGGTTTTGTCTTGTAAATTTTCCGGAATATCGCCTGAAATAATCCGGTGCGCGATTCCTTCTGCGATGGCAGTTTTACCGACGCCGGGTTCACCGATTAAAATAGGATTATTTTTCGTTCGGCGGGAGAGAATCTGGAGCACGCGGCGTATTTCCTCATCACGCCCGATCACAGGATCGAGTTTTCCTTCCGCTGCTAATTCATTAAAGTTTTTGGCGTATTTGTTCAGACTTTGGTACGTTTCTTCCGAACTGGCAGAAGTCGCTTTGGAGCCTTTACGCAATTCCTTAATGGCCATTTGCAGCCGGTTTTTGGTAACGCCCATGTCCTTGAGCATGGTAGAAACTTCCGAGCCCACGTCGAATAAGGAGAGCCAAAGATGTTCGATCGTGACGAATTCGTCACCCATCTTTTTGGCGATATTGGGTGCATCGAGCAGAATTTTGTTGGCAGATTGTGAAAGATAAATATTTCCGCCTTCTACTTTGGGCAATTTTTCGATGTTGGCGCGGTTTCGTTCGCGAATCAGGGTGAGTTCCGCTTCAGATTTTTTAAGTAAAAAATCGGAAATATTTTCATCCACCTGAAAGATGCCTTCCAACAAGTGTTGCGGCTCGATACTCTGGTTGCCAAATTCCATCGCGACCTGCTGCGCTTTCTGTATGGCTTCCTGCGACTTTACAGTATATTGATTTAAATTCATTATAAATATTTTTAAAGAGGATGCTTTTGCACGGTAGTCGCGAAAAGCATTACTCGGTTATTTTTTTTAATTTGAAAATATGCAGCAAAAACTATTCTTCCCTTTAATATTGCGAATAATAGGACATTTTTTCCTATAATGATATGTTAAAACATTTAATTCAAGCCATTTTTTCCGAAATTAACAAGAAATCAATTCATATTTATGGTTAAAATGACCGACAGAATCTTCATCATTTGTCTTTGAGGACAACCGGCGCGCACTTTTTACGTTCCGAAAAATCAGTATATTTGTTGAACTCACTCTACGAGACTTAACAGAAATTATGCATCATTTCCACCAATTAAAAGCAATAAAAGTACAGCCCGAAACCAACGACTGTGTACACATCACTTTCGAGGTTCCGCAAAATCTGCGGCGAGAATTTAATTATAAACAGGGACAATACCTGAATGTACGTTTCCTTTTTGACGATGAAGAAGTGCGTCGCAGCTACTCCATTATCAACGCGCCAAGTGAGGAAAATCCTAACCTGGAAATACTGGTAAAACGTCTGGAAAACGGGAAAGTTTCTACTTATTTAAACCAACATTTAAAGGAGGGCGACGTGATCGATGTTTTAAGTCCAGACGGGCATTTTTACACGCATTATCACGCCTCGAACAAAAAAACGTACGTTGGTCTTGCGGCGGGAAGCGGCATTTCGCCGGTTTTATCCAATATAAAAGAAGCGCTGTATCAGGAACCGGAAAGCTCGGCTTACCTGTTTTTCAGCAATAAAAGTTATAATGATATTATCCTGAGGGAGAAAATTGATGCTCTCGTTGGGCAGTTTGCCGGCCGGCTGCAGGTCGTTTATCTGCTTTCGCGAGACAAGCACTTGGAGGGAGAACTTTTCGAAGGTCGGATCTCGGCTCAAAAACTTGATTTATTATTTGAACGCTTTGCGGATATCCCTGTGGAAGAGACGACGTATTTTATTTGTGGTCCTGCGGAGATGATTAAAGATATTTCGGCCTATCTTAAAAATGACCGAAAGGTGCCTTCACTACAGATTATGTATGAGTATTATGCCGCACCGGACGATGAATCGAATGCGGAAATGAGCGATGAATTTAAGGCCATTCCGAATTTGGAAAGCATGGTAACGCTCATTATTGATGACGACGAATATTCCTTCCACCTGAACTCTAAAAAGAAGAACATCCTGGATCAGGCGCTGGACGAGAAACTTCCTGTACCATTTGCCTGCAAAGGCGGTGTCTGCTGCACCTGCAAAGCCCAGGTAATGGAAGGAGAAGTATTTATGGAGAAAAACTTTGCGCTGACGGAGGACGAGGTGGCGCGCGGTTTTGTGCTCACCTGCCAGTGTCACCCCACAACGAATGTGGTGATGCTGAACTACGACGTATAAACAGATAAAAAACTTCATTATGACTACCTGGAAATTTGCCTCAATTATTGAGGAGGACAAAGAATTTAAAGTCGACGGAATCAACATTTGGAATCATTACTGGCATTGCTCCGACCGAAAGATCGAAGTGATCGGCCCGCTAAGTGGAAATCCCTACCTTTTCAACCAGTACGAAATCCGCACTCCCGAAAAAACCGTAACTTTTGTAGCGGGCGAATTTTCCGAAGGACGGATCGGATTGTACACGATGGAGGAAGACGCGATGAATCGGTCTTAAAAAGAACCCGTTGGCGGCGAAAAACATTGATGAACGTTACTTAGTTTAAAATAATTTAAAAACAAAAACGTTTTAAAGAAAGTGTCACGCTCAGTAATTCAGTATTTGCCTTAAGAAATCTTAGCTTTTGATGAAGCTAGCAAAAAATCAACAAAAATGGACCACGATAAATTTATAGCCTACGTACACGCTGAGAACAAAGTAGAACCAAAGGACGTAATGCCTGACGATTACCGCAAACTGCTTGTGCGTCAGATTTCCCAGCATGCGCACTCCGAAATAGTCGGTATGCTTCCCGAAGCCAACTGGATCACGCGCGCGCCATCGCTGCGCCGTAAAATGGCACTTCTGGCAAAAATCCAGGATGAGGCAGGGCATGGACTTTATTTATATGCCGCTACCGAAACACTTAATAACGGAGAAATTGCCGCCGATCGCGACTCTACTTATAACGATATGCTTTCCGGAAAGGCAAAATATTCCAGTATTTTTAATTATCCTGCGCTTTCCTGGGCAGATATTGGCGCGATCGGGTGGCTCGTAGACGGGGCTGCAATTATGAACCAGGTAATGCTGATGGGAAATTCCTACGGTCCGTATTCCCGTGCGATGGTGAGAATCTGCAAAGAAGAATCTTTCCACCAGAGACAGGGTTATGAAATTCTGATGACGCTGTGCCGAGGGACTAAAGAACAAAAAGACCTGGCACAGGAAGCGCTGAACCGTTTCTGGTGGCCGGCGCTGATGATGTTTGGTCCGAGCGACGCCGATTCGCCCAATTCTCAAAAATCGATGAACTACCGCGTTAAGCGTGAAAGCAACGATTCGCTGCGTCAGCGTTTTATCGACGTAACGGTGCCGCAAGCGGAATTTCTGGGCTTAAAAGTTCCCGACGAAAATTTAAAATGGAATGCTGAAACGCAACATTACGAATTTGGAGCCTTGCCGTGGGATGAATTTATGGAAGTTTTGAAAGGAAACGGGCCATGTAATAAAAAACGCCTCGAAACGAAAAGAAAAGCACAACGCGAGCACGCCTGGGTAAAAGAAGCGGCAATGGCTTTCGCCAGAAAAGCACAGCCGGAAACGGCAAAACCTTAGAACAGAACTGATGATTTGGGAAGGACGCTTCGATGGTGATGAGCCTTTATATCACAGAATTTTCCAACGGGTTTCGCTGGAAGACAATTATGATATGATATCAACGAATGATTTCGTTCTGCATGGTTTTGCCGTAGATGAAGGCGTCAAACGCAATAAAGGAAGAGTCGGCGCGAAAGATGCTCCTGATCTCTTCCGGAAAAATATGGCGAATTTTCCTGTTGTAAATCCCACATTTGCTTTAAAGGATTTTGGCAATATTTTTTGCGAAGATGGAAACTTGGAAAAAAGTCAAAACGATTTGGCAGAAAAAGTTCAACTCGTTTTACAGAAGGGCGGAAAATCAATCGTTTTCGGCGGCGGACATGAAGTAATGTTTGGTCATTACTGCGGAATAAAAAAAGCTTTTCCTGATAAAAAAATCGGTATTATTAATATTGATGCACATTTTGACAATAGGGAAATCGATCCAGCAGTTGGCGCCAGTTCCGGAACGGGGTTTTGGCAAATTGCTCAGCTAGCGCCGATTCATTCCATGCATATCGGCATTCAGCGCAATTCCAACACTTTAAAACTTTTTGATACTGCTCATCATTATGGAATGAAATACATCCTGGCTGAAGAACTCTTTTTTGAAAATCTACCAAATCTTTACCCCAACGTCGACGAGTTTATCGATCAATGCCATGTGCTCTACCTGACGATTTGTATGGATGTTTTTAATTTCGCTGTGGCACCAGGCGTTTCGGCGCAGGCCTATAACGGGATTTTTCCCGATGCTGCTTTTATGCATTTATTTAAACATATTTTGAATTCTCCAAAATTGGCTGCGATGGATGTTGCGGAGGTAAATCCTGTTTATGACAACTCAGACTGCACCTCCCGATTAGCCGCATCGCTTATGAACGAATTTTTCATGACTTCACCCTCATAATTAATTACAGAAAATAGCCTTAAAATAAAATCGCTTCGGCGATTTTTTTGTTTTTCGACTTTAATAATTATTGCTCCAAAAGCATCCCACTTTGTAGCTATACACCTCATCGTTAATTAACCCTTTCTTTCTTAAATACAACAGATTCAGCGTATAATCACCCTAATACGATGAACGGATAGTGTTTTCGGCTAGCGTTTGGTTAATTTTGAACAATCAAACTTTTATAAAACTAATAACCCCATTTATCATGAAAACAAAATTACCTCTTGTGCTGATGGCCCTCTGGTCATTGGCAACTTTTGCCCAGGTTCAAAACTCCATCAAACCTATAAATGCCAACGCCCAAGGACTTCAATTAACTTCTACAGAAGGAACAGAACAACTTTTGCGCGCTCCGGCCGGCTGCCTTATCGCAGCAAATGGCCAATTTCCCGCCACGACATTTATGCCCGTTTGCCTGGGAAATATGCAGAAAATTACAGCGGAAGCGTACGCGGGGCAATACTCGAAAGTGAGACTGACAGGAAATACACCCTATACTTTCACGGTTTCCAAATCCGATTATCAGATTACGATAGCCGACGAAGACGGTGTTTCAGTACTTGCTGGCGGCACAGGTTCTGCAACCTTCACACCGACTACAACACGTACTGTACGTTTTTACTCGCACACAAACTCCGGTTGTGGCAGTGGCGACGCGGCCACCATACACACGCGGTCGGTTGGATGTGACGCCGTCACCGAAACTACCTATGGCTGCAATCAGAATTATGTCGGCATGCCGGAATACGGCAGCAATATCGCAAAGCATCTGAACATGTCGGTAGCAAATGATTTTTTTGTACCTAAAGAAGCTAACCAGTTCGCGCTTAAGACCATGACGGTGGAACTTGTGCCGCTGGCTGCCGCTGCCGGTGCAGATTTGGTGTCATTCGATGTCGTAATTATGGCTGATAATGGCAACAAAGCACCAGGCGCCGAAATTAAAAGATGGACCGGCGTTGTACCAACCAAAACGCAAACATTATCGTATCCTAATGTAGTTTTCACCACCATAAGCGCAACATTCGACCTTGAACAATACGAATTGCCTGTAAATCCGGCCGAATCGACACGGTATTGGATTTCCTTACAGGCTACTTCCATGTCACCGGAAAGTATTTACTGGATTTCCTATCCATATCAACCAGGTTCCACATCCGCGTCAACCTACAACTCGATCGATAACGGCCTGACGTACGCGCAGGTAACATCGGAAATCCCCGGATTGCTTTACGACAGCAACTGGACATTGGATGCGGAGTGTGCAACCGCAGCAGTGAGCGAGGCCACATCGCGAAATGTAACTTTTTTCCCAAATCCTGTCAGGGATGTTTTGACGCTGAGTTCAAAAACAAAGCTGGAAAGTGTACATATTTATAATATAGCGGGACAGAAAATGCCGATCTCTGCTAAACCGGGTGACGGGCGCATTAACCTGAGCAAATTAGTTCCGGGCACCTATATCATCAGCACCATTCTGGAAGGTGGTAAAAATGAATCATTTAAAATTATTAAGAAATAAGATTCCGTGCAGCGATGTTCGGCGCCAGTTCAATAATATTGAACTGGCTTTTTTATATCGGTATAAAATTTAGCAGCCCGCCACCGGTGCGGCATTACAATTGCACAGCGAACGTTGTGCAACTCGGTCGGTACTGATTATTAATCGCTATATTCGCTGGTCTTAACGAAGAGTGAGAAATGCGCAGTGCTACGGCGCTTACAAATTCGGGCACTCGCAAATGTTGCCAAAAAAAGTTCAAATGATAAAGAATTTTATATATTTGCACCAACTAACAATTAATTAAAAAATATACCACTATGTCAGACATTGCATCAAGAGTAAAAGCGATTATCGCTGATAAACTCGACGTTGAAGAAACAGAAGTAACTCCAGAAGCTAGCTTCACTAACGACTTAGGAGCTGATTCTCTGGACACTGTAGAATTGATCATGGAATTCGAAAAGGAATTCAACATCCAGATTCCTGATGATCAGGCAGAAAAAATCACTACTGTAGGTCACGCTATTGCGTACATCGAAGAAGTGGTGAACAAATAATATTCTTTAGAAAGAAAACATTTATGGAATTAAAAAGAGTAGTTGTTACCGGTTTCGGCGCTATAACACCTGTTGGAAAAAATGCCAAAGATTTCTGGGAAAGCCTTGTAAAAGGTGAGAGCGGTGCCGCTCCTATTACTCTTTTTGATGCCACAAGATTCAAAACAAACTTCGCGTGCGAAGTAAAAGACTTCGATCCATTGGAGCACTTTGAAAAAAAGGAAGCTAAAAAAATGGACCGCAATACCCAACTCGGCATGGTCGCTGCCAGAGAAGCCGTGGCGCACTCGCGCATCATGGAAGATGGCGTCGATAAAAACAGAGTGGGTGTGATCTGGGGTTCCGGAATAGGTGGCTTAGAAACTTTTGAAAAGGAAGTTTTGGGCTGGGCAAACACAGAGATTCCCCGCTTCAACCCTTTCTTCATTCCAAAGATGATTGCTGATATTACCGGAGGTCAAATTTCTATTGAATATGGATTTCATGGCCCTAATTATACGACGGTATCCGCATGCGCTTCTTCAGCCAATGCACTGATTGACGGAAAAATGCTCATTCAACTCGGAAAAGCAGATGTTATTGTTTGCGGAGGTTCCGAAGCAGCAGTAACTGCCAGCGGTGTTGGAGGATTTAATGCAATGATGGCTTTATCTACCCGTAACGATGATCCCAAAACGGCCTCACGGCCCTTCGACCAAGACCGCGATGGTTTTGTTCTCGGTGAAGGTGCAGGAACCATCATTCTGGAAGAGTACGAACACGCAGTAAAACGCGGCGCCACAATTTACGCAGAGCTGAAAGGCGGTGGAATGAGTGCTGATGCGTATCACATGACGGCACCGCATCCGGAGGGATTAGGAGCGTATCTTGTGATGAAAAACTGTCTGGAAGATGCCGGAATTACAGCGGACGAGGTCGATCATATCAATATGCACGGTACGTCTACACCTCTTGGCGATATTGCTGAAAGTAATGCTATATCTCGTTTACTGGGAGAACACGCGTTCGATATTCAAATCAATTCTACAAAATCCATGACAGGCCATTTGCTTGGTGCTGCCGGTGTGGTAGAAGCGATCGCTGCAATTCATACCATTATTCATAATATCGTACCTCCCACTATCAACCACTTTACTGATGACGAGAAAATTGACAGCAGGCTCAATTTTACGTTTAATAATGCAGTAAAAAAAGAAGTGAACGTTGCGATGAGTAATACATTTGGCTTCGGCGGGCATAATGCCTGTGTACTTTTTACAAAAATTTAAGACTTTCTTCCCGTGGAGTTACAGAAGTATTTCTCGAAATTCCTGGCGAAAAGGCGCAAGGCACTCTCGGAAAAAGATTATTTTCTTAGCAACGAGATCAGCAAGATCATCGGCTGTTCCGTACAGAACATCGATTTGTACCGCGAAGCTTTTTCGCTGAAAACTCATTCGAAAAACAAAGATGCCACCAACTATGAACGCCTCGAATTCCTGGGCGATTCTGTGCTTGGTGCGATAATCTCCTGTCATCTTTTTTCCACTTACCCTCAAGCTAATGAAGGTTATCTTACGCAGATGAAATCCAAGATCGTCAACCGTAAGAATTTAAATAAACTTGGCACAGAACTGAAACTTACTGACTTTCTGCAAAATGAGAGCAATACAACGCTGAGCGAAAATCTCGCCGGTAATCTTTTCGAGGCACTTATCGGAGCCATTTATCTGGACCTGGATTATGAAATGTGCAAAAATATCGTTTTAGAACGTTTGCTGACTCCTTCGGAAATCAATAAACTGGAAAATAAAATCGTCAGTTATAAAGGTTTACTGTTAGAGTGGAGCCAGAAGAAAAAACACGTAATCCGCTACGAAACAGTTGAAGAAATGCAACCCAATAAGCACCTCGCTTTCCGGACACACGTTTGGCTTGATGACGAAAAAATCGCCAATGCCGCAGAAAGCTCCAAGAAAAAAGCGGAAGAAAAAGCTGCGCAGCGCGCCTTCTACATTCTGAATAAAAAACAGTCGATACTTGAAAGCTCAAAAGATCATTCTTGATATTGACCATGATGAGGAAATAAAAATTGGGCTCGTACGTTTGGCAAAAGAAGTTCCTGGTTATGAACTTTTCTTTCACCTCAACAGCCTCAATCCTTTTTGTTTTCACAGAATCAGTGATTTAATTTACGAAGGAAAATTTTCCGATTTTCATTTCCCGCGTTTCGAAGCTTTTCATCATGAAAGACAGATGCAGATCCGTTTTATTTCCAACCGGGCTTCGCAGATTACCCAAAAAGCTGCTGCACCAGAATTATTTACCGGAGAAGAAGATGCGGCCTACCTGCTGCGAAATTCCATTGATGTAGACTACATAATCTCCACTTCGGAGCCATTTGCCGATTTTTCAGTAATTTTGCTGCCTGAAAATCTTATGTTCCAAATACAGGATTTTCATATTTGCCCCGAAGAGGAGCTTTGCCAACTAATCCAATACTATGAATAAATATTTAAAAAAGACCAAGATCATTGCGACCCTCGGTCCCGCATCTTCCGACCGGGAAACGATGATCGAGCTCGTGAAGGCTGGTGTCGATGTTTTCCGTATCAATTTTTCGCACGCCGATTATGAGATTGTAAAAAAGAGCGTCGCCACCATCCGCGATATTAATGCAGAATTTGGTTATTCCGTCAGCATCCTGGGCGACCTGCAGGGACCAAAACTTCGTGTGGGTATAGTAAAGGAAGGATCTTACCTTAACCCCGGAGACATTCTTACATTTACCAATGAAAAAATCGAGGGAGATGCCAGGAAGGTTTACATGACGTACGAAAAATTTGCCAGCGATGTGAAAGTTGGCGAACGCATCCTTATTGATGACGGAAAACTCGTGCTGGAAGTGATTGAAACCAACGAGACGGATTTAGTGCGGGCGCGTACCATACAAGGTGGGCCGCTAAGTTCTAAAAAAGGCGTAAACTTACCGAATACTAATGTCTCATTACCGGCACTTACAGAGAAGGACATCCGCGACGCCAACTTTATGCTGGACCTGGAGGTGGACTGGATTGCTCTTTCTTTCGTGAGGCATGCACAGGATATTATCGACTTAAAAGAACTCATAAAGCAGCATCCGACCAACCGTCTGAAAACGCCAATTATTGCGAAAATTGAAAAGCCTGAAGGTGTACGCAACATCCAGCAAATTCTTATGGAATGTGACGGACTGATGGTAGCCCGTGGCGATCTTGGGGTAGAAGTACCGATGGAAGAAGTGCCGGCCATACAGAAAAATCTGGTCGAAATTGCGAGAAATTATGCCAAACCGGTGATTATCGCAACGCAGATGATGGAGACGATGATCAACAGCCTTACGCCGACCAGAGCGGAAGTAAATGACGTTGCCAACTCGGTTCTCGACGGCGCTGATGCGGTAATGCTTTCCGGTGAAACCTCAGTGGGTAAATATCCCGTTGATGTGGTAAAAAATATGGCGAAAATCGTAAAGAATATCGAGCAAACGCATTTCTACCGCAGCAAAAACTCACCGATAGAGCATAACTTCGACTGCATTGACGAACGTTTTATCACCAACAGAATTTGTCTAGCTGCAGTAAGAATTGCGAAAACAACCAACGTGGAAGCGATTGTTACGCTCACTTATTCCGGCTATACCGCCTTCCAGATTTCGGCACACCGGCCGAATTCGAATATTATCGTGTTCAGTTCAAATAAACGGGTTATTACCATGCTGAATTTGCTTTGGGGCGTGCGCGCGTTCTACTACGATATGCACAAATCTACAGACGCAACAATCGTTCAGGTGAATACGCTGGCACACAGCAACGGCTTTGTTCAGAAAGGCGATTTTGTAATCAACATCAACGCCACCCCGGCTTATGAAGATGGCAAAACCAATACGCTGAGACTGACGACTATTTAAAAAACATTTAAATAAAATTAAAACAAAGAATGTCTGCGGGCATTCTTTTTCACTTAAATTTAAACTGAATTGAAAACAATCTTTGAGAAAAGTAAAGTCGATAAAGCGGGCCAAAATTTAAACAAAAAAAGACGGATTAAAATACCGTGGTATTAAATCCGCCTTCCAAGGAATCATCTTCCCTTCATTTGTGTTCTAAGCAAAAGTAGTAATTTACCTTGATTTTGCTGTTGTACAACTTTGTACAATTCCGATACGAGCATTTGTATTTTTTTTAATTTCCTGAAAATCAGCGCAGAGGTTCCCGATGCAGAAAAAAAAATCTGCCCAACGATATCGTCGGGCAGATTCATATTTAAACGGAATAATGATTACATCATTCCCGGCATTCCGCCGCCCATTGGCATTGCGGGTTCATCTTTCTTTACTTCTGTGATAACGCATTCTGTCGTCAGCAACATTCCTGAAACCGAAGCGGCATTTTCCAACGCTACACGGACTACTTTAGTCGGGTCGATAATACCGGCCTCATACATATTCACATACTCGTCGGTTTTGGCATTAAAGCCGAAATCTGCCTTACCTTCTGCAACTTTAGCTACAATCACAGAGCCTTCGCCACCGGCGTTAGCCACGATCTGTCTTAAAGGTTCTTCAATGGCTCTTCTCACGATTTTGATACCGGTAGTTTCGTCCATGTTTTCACCTTCGAAATCCAAAGCTGCGATGCTGCGCACCAAAGCTACACCTCCACCGGCTACAATACCTTCTTCTACAGCAGCTCTCGTTGCGTGAAGTGCATCGTCCACACGGTCTTTCTTCTCTTTCATTTCTACTTCCGAAGCAGCTCCTACGTAAAGAACAGCTACACCGCCGGCAAGCTTAGCCAGACGTTCCTGAAGTTTTTCTTTGTCATAATCAGAGGTTGTTGTTTCCATCTGCGCTTTGATCTGGTTGACCCGACCTTTGATCTGAGCTTCGTCACCTCCACCGTTTACAATTGTTGTATTGTCTTTGTCGATCACCACTTTTTCAGCGGTACCCAGCATTTCGAGCGTTGCGTTTTCCATGCTGAATCCGCGGTCTTCCGAAATTACCTGGCCACCGGTAAGAATAGCGATATCTTCCAACATTGCTTTTCTGCGGTCTCCAAAACCAGGTGCTTTAACGGCAGCAATTTTTAGTGATCCACGCAGTTTGTTCACCACCAAAGTTGCCAACGCTTCACCTTCTACTTCTTCTGAAATGATTAAAAGCGACTTACCGGCCTGAGCAACAGGCTCCAGCACCGTAAGCAATTCTTTCATAGAAGAAATCTTTTTCTCAACCAGCAGGATGTATGGATTTTCCAGTTCGGTCACCATTTTATCCGGGTTGGTCACGAAATAAGGAGACTGGTATCCGCGGTCGAACTGCATTCCTTCTACCACATCTACGGTAGTATCAGTTCCTTTTGCTTCTTCCACGGTGATAACGCCTTCTTTACCCACTTTCCCGAACGCTTCTGCGATCAGTGTACCAATGGTTTCGTCGTTGTTTGCAGAAATGGAAGCCACTTGCTTGATTTTTTCTGACGAATCGCCTACTTCCTGCGACTGGCTTTGCAGATTGGTTACGATTGCTTTTACCGCTTTATCGATACCTCTCTTCAGATCCATCGGATTAGCGCCGGCTGCTACGTTTTTCAGTCCTTCGCGAACGATTGCCTGTGCAAGTACGGTAGCGGTTGTAGTACCGTCGCCAGCGATATCGTTGGTTTTGGAAGCAACTTCCTTCACCATCTGCGCGCCCATGTTTTCTACTTTGTCTTCCAGTTCGATTTCTTTCGCCACGGAAACACCGTCTTTGGTCACGTGCGGTGCACCGAACGATTTTTCGATCACCACGTTGCGGCCTTTTGGTCCCAGGGTTACTTTCACGGCGTTGGCCAATGCATCTACCCCACGCTTCAGCGCGTCTCTTGATTCGATATCAAATTTTATTTCTTTTGCCATAATTTTTTATTATTTCGCACCCTTATTCAGGGAGCATCGGTTTAGTATAACTCTGTCTTTATTTTGTTTTAAACTAAGAAAGAATGCCGAGAAGATCGCTTTCTTTTACAATAAGATAATCGGTCCCGTTTAATTTTAATTCAGAACCGGAATATTTCCCGTACAATACTTTGTCACCAACCTGAACGGTAGTAGGCTCGTCTTTCTTACCGGGTCCTACTGCTATTACAGTCCCTTCCTGAGGTTTTTCTTTTGCGGTATCAGGAATAATGATGCCCGACGCAGTCGTTGTTTCAGCAGCAGTGGGCTCTACAAGAACGCGGTCTGCTAAAGGTTTGAAATTTACTGACATAATGAATAATTTTTTTATTTGTTTCATCTACCATTCCCTAAATTTATGCCATCATCTTTTTTGTGAAAATATGACACGTTGCTTAATTTTGCGTGCAATTATGGCAGAAGCAAATGTATTTTCTCTTTAAAACGTTTTAAAAAGCTACTGTCAATTGCCTGTCTATTTTTTTTATTAAATGTCAGCAGCTGGCGAAAAAAAGCGGTCTCAATTATCTGGAACCGCTTTTTCTGTAATCAATTTTTCTTTTTCGCCGCCTGCATCGGATTTACTTTACCGTCAGAAGCGCCGCGTGCACTGCCACCTTTTTTCTGTTTAAATACCTGAAACTTCGACACCGGCCCGGCGAAATCGCCCCAGTAATTATTCGAAGTATCGATATCTGCAGTTTCCAAAAGCGGATCCAGCTGCACCGATTTCAGCGGTTTATTAAAGTAATAGGTTTTGCTTACGCGCTGCTCGTTTTTGCGCCAAATCTGTGCGGAACTTTTGTCCCGTAATTTGCTGCCGTCGGCAAAGGTAAATTCCAGGATAATCGGCATCACCAGTCCGCCTTTGTTAGAAAAATCGATTTGATAAGCGTGAATATCTTGCAAAGCTGCTTTCTCTGCGGGAGCAACTTTCTCCAGCGCATCAGTTTTTACTTTATATTCCTTTTTGGTGTCAACTTTTTCCTGACCGCGGCTGTAACGCCAATAGAAATCCTGCACCTCTTGATCGGTGTCGGTATAAAAAACAACGTTCGGATCTGCACGGTTTCTGATTTTAGAAATATCATCGAACTCACCCAGCATTGGCTCATCTACCGTATACCGTATTTCCTCGGGCACCGGCATCTGATCGAGATCCGGCCGCATCTGCGTCACTTTATCAATAGCAATATCGACGTGCTCAATTCCATAAAACCAACCACGCCAGAACCAGTCGAGGTTTTCGCCGCTGGCATCATTCATCGTACGGAAAAAGTCGGCCGGTTCGGGATGCTTAAAGGCCCATCTTTTAGAATACGTTTTGAAGGCATCATCGAATAAATTGCGGCCCATAATGGTTTCACGTAAAATGTTCAGCCCGGTAGCCGGTTTTGCATACGCGTTGGGCCCGAAATGAATAATATTTTCGGAGTTCGTCATAATGGGTTCCAGCTGCTGCTTCGGCAATTTCATGTAATCTACAATCGCGTACGCCGGACCGCGGCGGGAAGGGAATTTATTATCCCATTTCTGTTCCGTAAGATATTCCACAAAAGTATTCAGACCTTCATCCATCCAAGACCATTGGCGCTCATCGGAATTCACAATCATTGGAAAGAAATTATGTCCGACTTCATGGATAATAACGCCGATCATTCCATTTTTTATTCCTTCGGAATAAGTGCCGTCCTTTTCCGTGCGCCCATAATTAAAGCAGATCATCGGATATTCCATACCGTTGGCAGCCTCTATCGATTGCGCGACCGGATACGGGTAAGGAATGGTAAATTCTGAATACGTCTTTATCGTATGCGCCACGACTTTTGTCGAAAATTTGCGGTAAAGGCCATACGCTTCTTTGGGATAGAGGCTCATGGCCATCACCTCGTTATTATTTTCGGGAATGATCACTTTCATGGCGTCCCACACAAATTTCCGGGAGGAGGTCCAGGCGAAATCGCGCACATTATCCGCTTCGAATTTCCAGATTTTGCGGCTTTTGCTGCGACTTTTTTCGGCTTTTTTCGCTTCGGCCAATGTTACAATTTCCACCGGCTCTTTTGCAGTCTGAGCCCGCTCCCAACGCGCAAACTGTGCCGGAGTAAGTACATCCTGAAAATTTTTTCCGGCACCTGTTGCTGCCACGACGTGATCCGCAGGAACATTCATGGAGACGCGAAAATCGCCGAAAGGCAACGCGAATTCGGCACGGCCGGTAAACTGATTATTTTGCCAGCCTTTAAAATCGCTGTACACACACATCCGCGGGTACCATTGCGTAATAGTATACAAATCATTCCCATCTTCGGGGAAAAATTCATAGCCGCCGCGTCCGCCCATCGTCATACGATCGCCGATGTTATAATTCCAATCAATTTTAAAGGTGATTTTTTCGCCGCTTTTCAACATTTGAGGAAGATCGATGCGCATCATGGTTCTGTTCACAAAATATGGCAACGGTTTACCGTCAGCATCGGTAACCTTTTCAAGATTTACTCCGTAACCATTGTCTTTAGCGGGCAGCTCCGAAATCTGCAGCGCATCTGCCGTCGTTTTAGCGGGCAGTGCGGAGGAAGTTTCGTAACCGGCATTATTAACGGAAGAGTGCTCATTCTCATCGAGTTGTAACCAAAGATAATCGAGATTGTCGGGCGAATTGTTATGATAGGTAATGGTTTCGGAGCCTCGCAGGTTCCGTTTGTCTTCATCGAGATAGGCGGTAATCGTATAATCTGCACGATTTTGCCAATAACCCTGGCCGGGCGCACCGGAAGCGGTACGGTAATAATTAGGCGTGGGCAGGATGGTGCCTAGTTGCTCGAATTTGTTGCCGTGATTGGAAGCAGGGTTGTTTTGAGTGTTCTGCGCGAAAGTAAGTGAGCAGAACAACAGCGTCGCGAATATAAATTTCATTGGAAGTGAGTAAGTTAGCTGGAATTTCAAATTTAAATATTTTTCGCGGGATCAGCAGGCAAAGCTTAAAAAAAATATTAAATAAATAAACAGCGATTTTTCACGTACAGCAAATCGCAGCGGAAGAATCGACTTTGGGTAACCGCCAAAAGTGATGAGAAGTGAACTGATTATGCTATACACTGCCTGCGCCCCGGCCTGAGTGGAACTCTTTTTATAGCATGGGCGGCGGCCTGCGCAAGGGCGAATGCTATAAAAAAGTGGGAACGGAGGACGGAAAAAGGCGCCCAAAGAAATCAGAACCGCTCAAAAATCATATTAGCAGACAGGGCGATCGCGATGGTGGAGACGGTGACGATCCAGTATTTTTGGCGAAACGCGCTGCGTTTCATCAGTAAAAATAAAAGCAGCATAATGAGTAGCACGACGGTGATCTGGCCGAGTTCGAGACCGATATTAAAACCCAGGAGAGGAACCGCAATATTTTGCTCTGCGGCCATGGTGACACGCGCAAGATTGGCAAAACCCATCCCGTGAATCAGTCCGAAGAACAGCGCTAACACATAGTTGATGCGCATAAGTTGCTGCTGTTTCCGGCGGAATAATAAATTATCGAGCGCGGTGAGCAGAATGGTGACGGGAATGAGGATTTCTACGAGATCGCCGGGCAGACGAAAAATATCGAGAACACTTAGCGCAAGCGTGACGGAATGGCCGATGGTGAAGGCGGTGACGAGTATCAGAATTTTCTGCCAGTCTTTGTAGAAATAAACGGCGATGAGTACCAGAATAAACAGCTGATGATCCAGCGCGTCCCAGGAAATGATGTGCTCCCAGCCCAGTTTCAGATAAAAAAGAAAATTCTGCATTGTTATTTTTTGTAAAAGTAGAATTCCAGATCAGGTTATGCAAATGAGTGGCGATTTTTCGGGACGTGGATCGCTCTCATCAAAAATGTTGAAACATTTCTCCTCAGAAAGTTCGTTTTATTTAACATAAAGTAACGATCTGCGAGCGGTCACTTTTTTTATCTTTGCAATAATAAACGCTTTGTGATGCTGCAAAAGTCCCGACTTGCTTTTTTCGTTATATTTCTGCTTTTCGCGCTTTCGTCATTCCGAAGCTCTTCGGGTTCGGCAGTACATCCTTATCACGTAGGGTCTGTCGAATTCAGTTATAATGCGAATTCGCACACTTTCGAAATCACGGCTAAATTTTTCCTGGATGATCTGGAAAATGCGTTAAAAAAGAAATACGGCCGCACCGTTTATTTCAGTGAAGAAAAACATCATGCGCAAATGAATGAGCTTCTGAACCAATACTGTCAGGAATATCTTAAGCTAAAAATAGACAATAAATTTGTTGCCGTTAATTACTTGGGCTTTGAAGAGGACCGGGAATCGGTAAATATTTATCTTGAATCGCAAGCCGTACAAAATCCGAAAAAGATAGAAACGGCGGTTAGTTTTCTCTACAATTTGTTCGATGATCAGATGAACATTATCCACCTTGTGCTGAACGGACGGCGCCACAGCGAACGGCTGAATTACCCAAACCGCTACCTGCACAAAACTTTCTAATACGAAGCTTCTACTATTTTTACGTGCGCTAAAAGATCCGGAAAGAAATGGTCGAAATGCTGCTGCAACTTCTCTTTATTATTTAAAAACAAAGGGAATACCGGCAAATCTTTCTCTAGATAATTGGCTTTATTAAGCACATTCTGTACGGAATAATAAATCCCCTGATCGTGCCGGTATTGCGAGAGCCAGTTGTCCCGTGCCATTCCATCGGTCATTCGCTGCATCACCGGAGGCTGCAAGGATTTGTATTTTTTCAGCGCCGCGTAGACTTTCTTCGCGTGCGCATCCAGCTCAGGTTCGGAAAGCGAGTTGGCCAGGAAGTAATCCAGCGCGACATCGACAAAAGCGCCCGCATACAGACGTACGAGAGGACTGAATATTTTCTTTGCTTCCTGAATTTCGGGATGTGCGTCAGTAAAAGTATCGATTTCACGATGTAGCGTAATCCCTTCCTGAATCGGCAAAGGAAAGCTGAATCGGTCTTGGTTTCGGATAAAGTCCTGCAAAAACTGCCCGACGATCTGTTCGTCCGTAAAAGTAAGATAAGAGTGGGCAAGGAAATTCATGGGTTAAGTGAAAACTGTTGTTGGAAGCAGTAACGCTTAAAACAAATATTCATGGAAATCCTCAATTTTACTCACCTCAACGATTACAATCCCATATGCTTTTTTCGAAATTTTATTCAGATTTGAAACAAATATTTTCTCGTAACCCAATTTTTCCGCTTCGGAAATCCGCTGTTCGATTTGGGGCACCGGCCGGATTTCGCCGCTAAGCCCAATCTCGCCGGCAAAACAAAAATGTTCTGAAATCGCGATATCTTCACTCGAAGAAAGCACCGAAGCCACCACCGCCAAATCCAGCGCTGGATCACCCGTTTTTATTCCGCCTGTAATATTTAGAAAAACGTCTTTCGCTCCGAGTTGGAAGCCTGCTCTTTTTTCCAGTACCGCAAGAAGCATATTCAGCCGCTTGGAATCGAAACCGGTACAGCTCCGTTGCGGTGTTCCGTAAACTGCTGTACTTACTAAAGCCTGAATCTCAATCAGCATCGGCCGGTTGCCTTCCAAAGTAACCGCGACGGAATTACCCGACAGTTCTTCGAATTTTTTGGTAATCAGAATTTCCGACGGATTTTTTATTTCCTTTAAACCTTGCGAAACCATTTCATAAATACCGATTTCCGCCGTGGAGCCAAAGCGGTTTTTGCCGGCGCGCAGCAGTCGGAAAAGATGATTGCGGTCGCCGTCAAAATTCAGCACCACATCAACCATGTGTTCCAAAACTTTCGGACCCGCAATTTGACCGTCTTTGGTAATGTGGCCTACCAGAAATACCGGCGTATTGGTTTCCTTGGCGTATTTTATAATTTCGTTAGAGCATTCGCGGATCTGCGAAACGGTGCCGGGTGAACTTTCGATGAGCTGACTTTGTAAGGTCTGAATCGAATCTACAATCATAAACTCCGGTTTCAGCTTTTTGGCTTCGTGCAGAATTTTTTCCACCGCGGTTTCTGTGAAAAGGAAACAGTTGGGGTTTTGCAGTTCGGTCAGGCGGTCGGCGCGCATTTTTATCTGTGAGGCACTTTCTTCACCCGAAACGTAAAGAATTTTACGCTTCATTTTCAGCGCCAGCTGCAGCAACAAAGTAGACTTACCAATGCCCGGCTCGCCGCCGATCAGCGTTACAGATCCCAACACGATACCGCCTCCCAGCACGCGGTTCAGTTCCTCGGAAGGAGTCGTGAGACGCGGTTCCTCATTGGTTTCCACCTCAATAATGTTGATGATGTGTTGCTTGGATTTGTCGGTGTAGCTTTTCGCCGGCGATTTCTCCACGATCTCTTCCACCAGCGTGTTCCAGGCGCCACAGTTTTTGCACTGGCCCATCCATTGCGGATATTGCGCGCCACAGTTCTGGCAGAAATATGCCGTTTTTACTTTTGCCATTCTGCTAATTTCCTGAAAACTTTTTAAATACGGAAACGTTTTATTTTTAGGAGCATCAAGGGTAGCTCTTCTGCGAAAGATAGTCCCGCTCTCCGCTGTATCCCGCCACGCCGGGCCTGCACCCACCGTGGCGGGGATGCCGCTGCGATCGGGGCTATGAAGTAAATTCCCTTATCTTTTCCAGGGCTGATTTTCCAAAAAACTGAAAGACCGGCGCAGCGAAAAAACTTCCGGCAGTTTCTCCTTCTCGGCTTCAAAAATATTCCGCTGATAGAGATAACCCACCACGAACATCGCGCCAGCCAGCCAGCAGAGGTGCAGCCAGTAGAGCGCATAATAATCTGCAAGCAGCAACGAAAACAAAACCGTAAGCCAAGCGCCCAAAAAATAAAAATTCGCGACGTGCAGGTTTCGGAAGGTCCGCCCGCGCGGCTGTATCGGAAATACGAGAAAACTGAAATGTGCCAAAATACTTCCCGTGAAAATATCAATAAGATGATGCTGAAAAGTCGTTAACGTAGAAATTCCTATCAAAATCAGCCATAAGCCCGCCACCAATCTCCACCGAAGTGCGAAGCCACGAAATACCGTCCAGTAAGCAAAAGCAAAAGCCACATGCAGCGACGGTGACTGGTTATAGGGATCATCAACGCTGTCCAACAGTCCAAATAAAAATGAGAACAATGGATTTTCTACCGGCGGCTTCGGAAATGAATATTGTAAAGGTAAAAAGACAAATGCCAAACCGGCAACCAGAGTCATCAGCATTACACGTTTAAAAAATATATTCAGCGCCCGCTTGGTTGTAAATAACCAAAAGATACCGCAAAAAAAGATTCCGCTGGAGAGGTAAGGAATAATGGTCCAGGGGAGAAACGGTAAATATTGATCAAAAGTGAACACAAATGAAGTTACACCGGACAAGCCTGAGGCATACCATAAAGAAAATTTATAGATGATTACAAAAACGAGCGAAAAAATCAGCAGCAGCCGAACATGTCTTTTCATCTAATACTAGCTTTATATATAAGTGCAGATTTTATCATTATTCTTACAGAAGCGCTGTGGAAACCATCTTCGTAGGTATTTTGCTGGTAATCGCGGCAGCCTTCGGATGGTGTTTCTCAGCACAGTTCGTGCCATTGAAAGAACTTGTAGGGTTACATTTAGCCGTTGAATAGTAATCAAATAAAAATAAACTGCGCCTATAATCGATTCAGTTCCAGATCAAATGGCTAAAATCAGGTGATTAAACGGAGTCTTTTGGCATGCATTTCGACAATCATTCCTTGCTGTCAGCAAGATAAAAGCTGGCTAATTCTGCTCTTTAAATTACTGCCATGAAAACTCCAGCTCAACCCAGCACGCCACATTCTGCCGGCGAACGAACCGCATCCATGGATGCACTAAAACCTTACTTCTTGGATATTTTGCGGCAGATGTATTGGGCGGAAAATGAAATTGGGCGAAGATTTACGAAGATTAAAGACGATGTAGGGTGTGCGCAGTTGAAGGAAAGTTTTGCCAACCACTGTACGGTTCATATCCGACACCAAAAACGGCTGAAAAAGATTTTTGACCTGCTTAATGAAGAAGCCAGCGGTTCAAAAAACAAGGTTGTTCAGGAGTTGCTCGCCGAAACGCAACAGCACCTGACGCAGCTGGCTGCCAATATCATTAATTGGGAAACGGCGCTGATCTTAACTTCACAAAAACTGACGCATTATAAAATTGCGAATTACAGCGGGCTTACCCACTTGGCTTTAACACTGAAATATTACCCGGCGGCCACTCTGCTGGCTTTTTGTGTGCAGGACGAAGAGGATTATTCGACGGGCGACCTCACGAAATTACTAGGACAAATGCTGGTGAGCTACGCTGCCGACTACAACCAGCGATTGGAATAAAACAGTGTCAATAATGGCAAACAAATCCAGTTTTAATAAAAGCAAAAGAGCAAGCCGTTACAGCTTGCTCCTTTTTTAATGAAAAAATTAACCGGTGGAATCCGGAGATTAATTTACCCTTTATAGAAATGAAATTTAGGAGAATTAATTCCGAACTGAATTTCTGCTCACGTTCTGTTTCGTAATAAGTAGGGAAGCTAGCGACGCAATTAATAGCTGATCGCTTTCATTTAGCGAATTTTTAATCCAAACTTTACCGTTACCGACGACAGAAACCGCAGCAATCGGCTCATTATTTCGGAACAGTTCGTAGCCGAAAGTTTTGGTGTCATCGGTAAAAAATTTATTCTTAGCCAAATCTTTTGTTCCTTTTATCTCGATCATATTTCCCCGGTCGTCTACGGCGATACCGTTATCGGTTTCAGATTTCAGGGCGGTGCCGGAATTGTCGTTTTCAACAAGGACTTCCCAAACGTGACCGTTATTGTGAGGAATAATAATACCGAAGAATCCATTGGTAAAGCGGTCTGCATAATGTTGCAAACCTTTGAAAAGATCGAACATGTTGCTGTTGTAATCACTTGAGCCTACCACGTCGGCGGACAAACCATTAGGGGCAAACTGCGTGAACTCAATCGGTTGTCGTGCTTTTTCGTGTTTAATTCCCAACACGCTGAACTCAGTGCGTTGTGTCCAGCCTCTTTTTACAGGCGATGTGTGATAAGCGCCGAAAGCAATCTTTTGATTGATCAAAAGTCCGGCGTTCCCGGTGACAGGCAGGGCAGAAGAGTTTTGCCTGAGGTTGTCGGAAATAGCAATATCTGCCGTTGAGCAGGAAGCTAATAACGCCAGGGCAAAGAGAAAAGGAATTGATTTGCGTTTCATTTGTAAATAGTTTAGCGTTCGATGGCGAAACAGCGGGAAAGTTAAACATTTTTCCATTTTATTTGCGGATTTCCTCATAAAGACTTGAAAATGAATAACCTAATATCTTCCGGATGCTTTTCTTATTTTTTTCCGACTTCTTAGCCCTGATTGCAGCGGCTACCCCACAGCAAGCGGCGGCCAAAAGCGGTGGCGCGCGGAGTAATAGCGGAAAGCAGGTTCCCGGCTCCTGAAAATATTTAGCAGCGCTTAATTTGCCCTCTGTTATAAATTCACCTAACTTTGCGCAAACCTGAACTAATGAGTAAAAAGAATACGAAATACATCTTCGTTACCGGCGGTGTTACTTCTTCTTTAGGCAAAGGAATCGTCTCGGCGTCGCTTGGCTTACTGCTGAAATCGAGAGGATTTAATGTCACCATCCAAAAACTTGATCCCTATATCAACATCGATCCCGGCACGCTGAATCCGTATGAACACGGAGAATGCTACGTGACGGAAGACGGTGCAGAAACCGACCTCGATCTTGGGCATTACGAACGTTTCCTAAACTCGAAAACTTCTCAGAACAATAACGTAACCACGGGCAAGATCTACCAAACCGTTATCGAAAAAGAAAGAAAAGGCGAGTTTTTGGGCAAGACCGTGCAGGTTATCCCACACATTACCAATGAAATAAAACGCCGGATAAAAATTTTGGCGAAACAAAACTACGATATCATCATCACCGAAATCGGCGGTACGGTAGGCGATATCGAATCGTTGCCTTATATAGAAAGCGTGCGCCAGCTGCGCTGGGAACTGGGAGAATATAACTCCATGGTGATTCACCTCACGCTTCTACCCTATCTGGCTTCGAGTGGTGAACTGAAGACTAAACCTTCCCAACACTCCGTGCGCCAGCTGATGGAATCGGGCATACAGGCGGACGTTCTGGTTTGCCGTACGGAACATAAAATCCCCAAAGAGCAACGCGCCAAGCTCGCACAGTTTTGCAACGTAGCGCTGGAAAATGTGATTGAATGTAAAGATTTGGAAACGATTTATGAAGTTCCGCTTTACCTCCAAAAACAGAATTTTGATGATGTTGTTCTAAAAGAATTAAACCTTAAATCTGACCGCGAAGCCGATCTAAAAGACTGGAAAACTTTTTTGAAAAAATACCAGCATCCGAAAAGAAAAGTAGAAATTGCGCTGGTCGGCAAATACGTTTCTCTGCAGGATTCCTATAAATCGATTGCGGAAGCTTTTATCCACGCCGGCGCAGACCTGGAAACGGAAGTGAAAATCCGCTGGGTTTACAGTGGTGACCTGGAAGAAAACAACGTTGCTGAAACTTTCGCCGGTATTGACGGGATGTTGATCGCGCCGGGCTTTGGCGACCGAGGTATCGGCGGCAAAATTTCGGCTGCCAGATATGCCCGCGAAAATAATATTCCGCTGCTGGGGATCTGCCTCGGTATGCAGATTATGACGATCGAATTTGCCCGAAACGTGCTGGGTTACCAGAAAGCCAACTCGATGGAATTTGACACATCGACACCGGAACCGGTGATTTCTTTAATGGAAGAACAGAAAAATGTAGTCGATAAAGGCGGCACGATGCGTCTTGGCGCTTGGAAATGCGTACTGAAAAGCGGCTCGAGGCTGGGCGAAATTTATGGAACGAAAAACATTTCTGAACGGCACCGCCACCGGTATGAATTCAATTCTGATTTCCGGAGTGAATTCGAGGAACAGGGTTTGATGCCGACCGGTTTTAACCCCGAAACGGACTTGGTGGAAACGCTGGAACTAAAAAATCATCCTTTCTATATTGGTGTGCAGTATCATCCGGAATATAAAAGTACGGTAGCTTCCCCGCACCCGCTCTTTAAAGCGTTGATCACCGCGGCGATCAATCAAAAATAATTTGAATGCATAATCCCTCAGAGACGCACGGAAAAAATTCTTCATTGCCAAAAATTTAAGTATTTTTGTCACCCAAAATTAAGACGGGCAGACGCGGAACCGAATACGTCGCTGTCGCCGCACAACAAAACAAGTAAAATGCAGCAAAATAACGGTTTAGATAAAAACCAACTGATCAGCTTCGCACTCTTTTCTCTACTCATCATTGGTGCCATGTTCTATTTTCAGAACAAGCAGGCAAATGAACAGGCCCTTCAAACTCCGGCTGCACAGACGCAGGCAGCTCCCGCGGTAAAGCCTACCTTGGCGGCAAACCTTAATGACAGCGTAAAAACAAATTCTATTCAGCAGATTGAACTTAAGAACAAAGAGCTGACTGTGGCAATCTCTACCTTGGGCGGACAACTTTCTACCGTTCAGCTGAACGAATATAAGGCATATAACCAGGCTACTGACGCCAACGACAAAGCGCTGCTTTTGTTTGACAAAAACAATTCGTCGTACGGTTTTCAGTTTAAAGATAAAACCGGGAAAACGTTTAGTACAAAAGACCTCGTTTTCAGTCCGACCCAAAATGGAACTGCGGTAACGATGCAGGCGAACGTGAACGGTGCAATTATTCAGTTCATTTATACGCTACTCGACCGTTATACGGTAGATTTTCAGGTAAAAACACAGGGTTTATCTCAGTTGGTTTCTGATTCCAAGGCAGACTTTGTTTGGGATTTCACGGCGCGCCAGCAGGAAAAAGGCCGCTCTCAGGAGCAAACACACACCGAGTTTAATTATACTTTTGATAATTACAGCAGTTTCGACTACGATGGTAGAACGACGATGGAAGAACCAAAAGAAACCCTGAACTGGCTTGCCATCAAACAGCAGTTTTTCTCGATGGTCATCGAGCCTCAAAACGGTTTCAAGAATTCGCACGGTAATCAGGACATGATTGAAGAGGGTGATTTTCTGAAAAAATTCAACTTTAATGGTCAGGTTGATATGGCAGGCAATGAACTCAACCAAAATTTCAAATGGTACTTTATGCCGTTGGATTTGCCTTTGCTAAAGTCTTACGATAAAAATTTTGATGAGTTGCTGCCGTTAGGTTGGTCGTTCATTGGAACTTTGAACAGATGGTTTTTCATCCCGATGTATAATCTCATTTCAAGCTGGGGAATTGCGGCAGGTTGGGTAATTTTCCTGATGACCATTATTGTAAAGATTATTTTGTCTCCCGTAATGTTCAAACAGCATAAACTGAGCGCAATGATGCGCGTGATCCGCCCGGAAATCGATGAGGTAAATGCCAAATTTAAGGACGCGGACGCGATGAAAAAGCAGCAGGAGACAATGGCAGTTTATCGAAAGGCCGGCGTCAACCAGATGGCGGGCTGTCTGCCGGGATTGCTGCAGGTGCCTATTTTCTACGCACTGTTCCGCTTTTTCCCAAATATGATCGATCTCCGCGGAAAAAGTTTTTGGTTTGCCAAAGATCTTACCGCATATGATGATGTCATTAAATTACCATTCCATATCCCCTTGCTCGGAGAGCACCTCAGCATCTTCGCTATCGGGTGTACCATTGTGCTCCTAATTTATACCGTAATGACGGCGGGCAACATCCAGCAGCCCACACAGGAAGGAATGCCGAATATGAAGGTGATCATGTACATCTTCCCGATTACCTTCCTCTTTTTCCTAAACTCTTCCGCTTCCGGACTATCCTGGTATTATTTTGTATCCAACGCGATTAATATCCTGATCATTCTGGTTATTAAATACTGGATTTTGGATGAAAAGAAGATTCATGCCCAAATCCAGGCGAACAAACAAAAAGAGCCGAAGAAAGAAGGCCGATTCCAGAAGCGCATGCGCGAAATGATGGAGAAAGCGCAGGAGCAGCAAAAAGTACAGCAGCAACAGCAGAAAAAGAAATAAGCGAAAAATTAAAGTAAAAAAACGGAAGCAGGCAGCTTCCGTTTTTTATATAACTAATGACGGCGGTTCGGGTTCAGCTTCCAAAAAATCGGAGGAATAATCCAGCCGAAAAGATTGGCGGTGATGAACGGTGGGACCAAACTCCACCAGCGCCCGGCGGTGCTCCCGGGTCGCGTAACCCATATTGCGGTTCCAGCCGTACTGCGGAAATTCTTCGTGCAGCTGCAGCATGAGTTCGTCCCGGTAGTTCTTAGCAATGATTGAAGCGCAGGCAATAGAAAGAAATTTCGCGTCTCCCTGGACAATACATTGATGTGGTGTAAAAGGATAAGGATGAAAACGGTTGCCGTCGACGATCACGAATTCGGGTTTGGTTTTCAGTTGATCCAGGGCGCGGTGCATGGCGTAGATGCTTGCATTGAGAATGTTATGTTCATCTATTGACGACGGTGAAAGTTCTGCAATGGCAAATTCCGTCGCATTGTCTTTGATATAAGCATCCAGTTCCAAGCGTTTTTTGACTGTTAATTTCTTGGAATCGTTAACGAAATTTTGCTTAAAATTCTTTGGCAGAATCACAGCTGCAGCCACGACGGGACCGGAAAGGCATCCGCGCCCTACCTCATCGCAACCTGCTTCCACCATGTCTTTGGACCAGCTTTTCTTTAGTCTCATCTCCACCTTTATTAACAACGAATATTCCCTTTTGGTGCCAAAATTACAAATTAGTTAAGATTTATTTAACAAAAAATTTGGTTGTTACGAGGAAACATTGCATTTTTGCTTCAATGAAAAACTTAATTTGATATGAAGAAACTAACAACAAGCGTTTTAGCGGTGGTTTTGACTTCGTCATTTGCTTTGGTAAATGCACAGGTGAGAGATACAGTTAAGACGCAGGATATCGAGGGCGTAGTAGTTACAGCTCTTGGTATTAAGAGAGAGAAAAAATCCATTGGGTATGCTGCACAGGAAGTTTCCGGGGAGACCCTTTCCGATGCGGGGCAAAACAATGCTCTAAGCGCATTATCGGGGAATGTTGCCGGTGTTACCGTTACTTCGCCGTCATCAATGGGTGGATCCACTCGAATTCTTATGCGAGGGGTAAGTTCTATCATTGGTGAAAACCGCCCACTTATCATTGTTGATGGTGTGCCTTTGGACAACAGTAATATTAATGACACCAATACTCAAAGAGGAGCTGGAGGTAGAGATTATGGTGATACTACTTTTGACATTAACCCTGATGATGTAGAATCGGTAACGGTACTGAAAGGTGGTCCAGCGGCAGCGCTTTATGGATCCAGAGCGTCGAATGGGGTAATTATTTACACAACTAAGCAGGCTAAGAGAGGCAGAACTTCTATTGAGCTTAATTCAGGGGTATCTTTTGAATCTATTTACATCCGTCCAAAGTTGCAGCGACAGTACGGCGGTGGTTTAGCGGACACTTTACCAACACAGGTTATCGACGGGGTCACGTACAACCTTAACGAGTACGATATGGACGAATCATGGGGTCCAAAATATGATCCAAAATTAATGTACCTGCCATGGTATGCTTTTGATCCAGAATTTGCAGCCGATTATATGAAGGAAGTTCCTTGGGTTGCTCCAGAACATGATGTAGATTCATTTTTCCAAACTGGTATTACATTAACTAACAATATTTCCGTTTCAAAATCTTTTGAGAAATCGAACTTAAGAGTTTCGTATACCAATACAGACATCTCCGGTATCGTGCCGACAAGTACCATTAAAAAGCACAACTTTTCGATTAACGCCAACAGCCAACTTACGGATAAATTTAAGGTTGAAACTGGATTAAATTTTGTGCAGACACACGGGTTCAACAGACCGGAGCAAGGCTACGGTGACAACTCAGTTGCACAAAAATTCTACCAGTGGGGGCAAAGACAATTGGACTTTTCCAAACTAAAAGATTACAAGCTTCCTAACGGCAACCAAAGAAGCTGGAACAGAACAGCCTGGGATGATGGAACACCATTATTCTCCGACAATCCCTACTGGACAATTAATGAAAACACGTCTAATGACAAGAGAAATCGTTTTTACGGGAATGCCGGAATGACTTATAACATTCTCGACAACCTTTATGTTGTCGGAAAAGTGTATGCTGATATTTATTCACAGGATAACGATTCCAGAGTAGCAATTGGTTCGCAGTCAACATCAGGGTATGCTACGAGCACAAGAACTTTTACAGAGTTTAATTACGAAGGTAGAATTCACTGGAATCCGAATATTTCCGATGATTTTTCTGTTCAGACCTTCGTAGGAGCGAATAGAAGAAACTCTAAATTGAGCAGCCTTTTTGGCCAGACCGTCGGAGGATTAATCCTTCCTAACTTCTATAACCTGAGAAACAGTATCGAGACTCCTTTGGCTCAAAATACTGATTTTGACAAGCGAGTTAACTCCGTCTTCGGATCAATCTCATTAGGCTTTAAGGAAACGTTATTCATCGAAGCTACAGGAAGAAATGACTGGTTCAGTACGACATCGGAAGACGGCTTTTATCCTTCGGTGACGGGTAGTTTTGTCTTTTCAAATTTAATTAAACCAAGTTGGTTATCTTTTGGTAAAATCCGTGCAGGTTGGGCGAAAGTAGCAAGTGATACCAGCCCGTACCAACTAATGAACTTTTTTAATCAAGCGATTAATTTTAACGGAGTTCCAAGATATTCATTAGGCACTCAAAACAATAATCCGAACCTACTTCCTGAGATGAAGGAAACGAAAGAAATTGGTATCGAAGCCAATTTCCTGAGAAACAGATTTGGTTTTGATGTTACTTACTATGACGTTAACATTACCGACGCAATCTTACCTCTAACGATTGACCCGGCAACCGGATTTAGAAGTAACTTGATCAATGCTGGTGAAATTCGCAATAAAGGTGTTGAAGCGATGGTATTTTTAACTCCTGTTAAAAATGACAATTTCTCTTGGACGATGAACTGGAATTTTGCGCAGAACGACAACAAAATCGTGTCACTATATGAAGGCGTAAAGACTTATCAGCTGACCAATGCTCCCTTTAGAGCAAGATTATTGGCAGTTGAAGGGGAAGCTTATGGCGCAATCTACGGAACCGATTTTACGTACGATGCTAATGGAAATAAAATAATTGGTGCAAACGGAAGGTACACTCCATCTGCCATCAAGAATTTAGGTTCTACTTTGCCAGATTATAACATGGGTCTCAGAAACTCATTCAAGTACAAGAACCTTAGTTTATCATTCTTATTTGATATGCAGAAAGGAGGAAAATACTTCTCTACGTCACATATGTGGGGGATGTATTCGGGTATGATTGAAGAATCTGCTTTGGGCGGCAATCGTGCGGACGGAGTTGTGTTGGATGGTGTGTTAGCAGACGGTACACGTAATACAAAAAACATTTCTGCACAAGCGTGGGGAGCAATGCACTATAATGTGGTAGACGCTCTTAATGTTTTTGATGCCAGCTATATTAAATTGAGAGACTTAACTATAGGTTATGATCTTCCGAAATCTCTAATAGGTGGATATTTAGAAGGAGTTAGAATTTCTGCTTTCGGTAGAAACCTCCTGGCTTGGAATCTTGCCTGGGAGGGTATGGATCCTGAAAACACTTCTTATGGTTCCGGAAACATTCAGGGTCTCGAAGGAGGTTCATTACCTTCTACGCGACAATATGGAGTCAATGTTAATTTTAAATTTTAAATAAATCATGAAAAATATAAAAAAAATTGCTTATGCTTTTGCGGCAGTTTTACTTAGTTCGTCGGCAATCGTGAGCTGTACTCAGGATTTCGACAGAATTAATACGAACCCGAACTCTCCGGAGGTAGCTCTAAGCTACGGAATTTGGAATGGAGCGAATAAACTTGTAACTGACGCTACCAGAAATAGTTTTGAATCAGCTAGAGTCACCTTGCCTTGGATGCAGTATTCTGCGCAGGTGAATTACACTGAGGAAGACAGATATCAATATAGATTGACCAGCGGTGATGCTCTATGGACTAATCTCTATACAGCCGCATCGAACTATAAGAAAATCATTGACTTGAATACGGACCCCGCAACAGCTGGTTCTACAAGTGCGTACGGAGCAAACGCTAACCAGATTGCTGCAGCACGCGTAATGCTTTCGTATGTATTTCTAAATCTTGCAGATACGTTTGGCGATATCCCTTACTATTCATATGGAAATCCTGATGCCGATTTTCAAGCACTTAATGCCAACGAATTTCTCAAACCGAAATTTGCGTCTCAAGCAAAAGTGTATGAGGATATTTTGAAAGAGCTCAAAGAAAGTGCAGCTATGGTCGAGACCGAAAAACAAGTATTCACACAGGGAGATATATTGTTCGACGGAGACGCAATGAAACTTAAAAAATTCGCCAACTCCTTAAGATTAAGAGTAGCAACAAGAGTTAAAGGTGTCGTTCCAGGAGCCGAAGCGCATATCACAGACGCTATTTCTTCTGGGGTAATGACGTCCAATGACGATAATGTTGGAGTGACTTACGAGAACAGTTTGGTAAATCCTTCACCGTTATATAATGATTTTAGAACTCGCTCTGACTTCTCGGTTTCTAAAGTATTTATCGATCTATTAAAAGGTAAAAACGGAAATTTCGGATTAGATCCAAGATTGTTTAAGTATGCAGCTCCAATGGGCACACTTAAAGCAAGCATTCTGGATGGTTCTTATGTAGAATCTACAGATCCCGCAGATTATGTCGGTCAGCCTTATGGTTTAGATCAGTCACTGTCAACATCACAGTCAGGACAGGCGAATTTCTTCAGTAAATATGTTTATAAAAAGGATTACACTGAGATCCTAATGGAATATTCTGAGGTTGAATTTCTATTAAGCGAAGCAAACGGTTGGGATCAAGCACATTACGAAGCAGGTGTTGCAGCCTCAATGGCAAAATGGGGTGTAAGCGACAGCGATATTGCAGCGTTTGTTGCACAACTGCCACCAGCCACGAAGGCTAACGTGTTAACGCAGAAATATGTAGCGTTGTTTATGCAGCCTTATGAAGCTTGGGCAGAATACAGACGCACAGGTTACCCTGACACAAGTATTTTGTTATTGCCAGGCGAATCCTACGCTCTGAATGTTCCGGTAAATGGAGCCACTACTTATACTTTTGAATCACTGATACCGGGACTTAATGATCTTCCTAAAAGGTTATTCTACCCAACAGTAATTCAAACTTTGAATCCTGAGAATTATGCGGCGGCAGCAGCAGCAATCGGAGGAGACAAAATGGATACACCTTTGATTTGGGATAAAAATTAATCCTATGATTTTATAATTGAAACCACTCCTCGGAGTGGTTTTTTTATTTCTGGATATTTCTCTACCAAAATCTAACTATGAAGATCAAAGAGCTCATTCAAGATAAACTCAGTGACATACGGCACAATGTTTTCCAAATTTCCGACCAGTCTTTAGACGTACAGCAGAACAAAACCGGTTTCGAGGGCGACTTTACCATCGTCACTTTTCCTATCGTTAAAGTTTTGAAGAAAAGTCCGGACACGATTGCGATGGAACTTGATGATGCGTTCATGACCATGTCAGATTTTACAGAAAGTTACGATGTCGTAAAAGGATTTCTGAATCTTAAAATAAAAACAATTTTCCTCTAAAAACTTCTCTGGTGATAATTTCGCCACCCCTTTGTATAAAAATGTCAGTGTTGCCCAAAAGAAGGTCTTATTCTCCTGCTGAGCAGTAGTTGAATAAAGTCAATTGGACAGAAGCAGCAGCGAAGTTACCTAGCAGCAAGGATGTACCTACCACTACTGTATTTTGAGATAACCATTAAAACTCAGACAGTATCAGCAAAAAGCACCCCTATACAAGTACTTTTTTTCTTGCCGTCTCTTCATATAGTCCTGATAACAGAATTAACCAGTAACTCTGATCCAAGCCTCGCCGGAAGATGGAAAACAAACCCTGAGAGGGATTTTTCGTATTTTTTAGACGCAATACATTTTCAGGTCTACGATTTCAACGCATAGTCAAGTGAAGAAAATTGCATTAGCCGTGTATCGATTTAGGCTTCATTCAAGTATTATCTCATAAAAGTCTTGATTCAGAACCCTATTATTCATCAGTCAAGTTGGGAGACAACTTTCCCGATAAATTCCCACGAATTTCTAACTGCACCGATTCATTTTAGGAGTTTTGCACTGTTAATTTTTTAGAGTTGTTAACGAAATTTTGCTTAAAGTCCTTTGAGAAAATAACAACAGCGGTGACAACAAACGTGGAAAGACATCTACACCATCCTTCACCGCATCCGGCTTCCACAAACGCTTTTCATCAATTTTTTCATCTGTTTCACATTAACATCATTTTTAAGGAATATCCCAAATAGCCACTAATTTTACAATTATTTAAGAATTAATTAACAAAAAATTTGGTTATCAGCGCGAAACGTTGCATTTTTGTTTAAATGAAAAACTTAATTTGATATGAAGAAATTAACAACAAGCGTCTTCATTGTGGTTCTTACAGCTTCGTTTACAATAATAAGTGGGCAAAAAAAGGACACAATTAAAACACAGGACATTGGTGAAGTAGTAATCACCGGCGCTTTAGGAATCAAGAAAAAAGTAGATGCTCAAACATCTGCGCAGCAAGTTGTAACCAGTGAGGTTTTAACACAAGCTGGAAATTCGAACGCAATCGAGGCACTTACCGGTAAAGTAACCGGATTACAAATTACGCAGACAAACAGCAGTGTTAACAGCACCAGCTCGATCCAACTTAGAGGGAGCAGATCGATCACAGGTAATAATGAGGCTTTGATCGTAATTGACGGATCTATTTCAACTGCTTCTATACTGCAGCAATTGCCGGCTGATGTTATCGAATCCGTTAACGTTATCAAAGGTGCGCAAGGATCAGCACTTTACGGATCAGATGGTGTGAATGGTGTAATTGTCGTGACTACACGCCAGGGCGCAAGAAGAGGCCTTGCGGTGACTTATAATTCAAACATTGACTTCGAAACAGTGACTGCCTTGCCGAAACGACAGACACGGTACGGCCAAGGTTGGGACGGCGACCGGGATGCTTACGAAAACGGTGCGTGGGGACCTGCTTTCGACGGATCGATGACTACGTACGGTTATCCGTTATATGATTATGATGGTGACGGATTCATAAATTTGGACAGTTGGAACTATGGTATGGACGATTTTACTTCCGGTGATATTCCTGCACAGGTTATGGGAGCCTATTCCGCGAGAGATGAAGTTAAAAAATTCTTCGACATTGGTTCGATATTTACGAATGATTTAACGTTTAATGCTGGGAGCGAAGGGAAATATGCGTTATTAAACGTGTCACATTCACGACGTGATTTTGTAATCCAGGATGACACAAACGAAAGAACCTCGCTACTCTTTAAGGGAGGCGTGAAGATGGACAAGTGGAATATTGAAGGATCTGTGAACTACATTAGAAGAAATACCAGCCAGACAGATGGTGGACTTTATTTTGACTTACTTCAGTCTTCTACAGACATCCCAATTACGGCTTACAAAGACTATGCAGACCGGGCATATGCGTGGAATATCTATTATAATAACCCCTACTGGCTCATCAAGCATAACCGAAACAATTATCTGGGAAGCTTTTTATCCGCAACGGCCGGCTTAGGGTACAAATTGAATGATCACATAAACATTCGATACTCGGGAAATATTCAGAATAACAACGGCAGTACCACTGATTATCAGGATGACTGGTCAAATGCAGAGATCCATCCCGACTACAGAGCATCGATCAGCCCGATGATCTCCAATCTAACCATCTCCCAAACAAATGACTTGAAGTATTACGGTGA
This sequence comes from Flavobacteriales bacterium UBA6693, assembly GCA_002454815.1. GTDB lineage: Bacteria > Bacteroidota > Bacteroidia > Flavobacteriales > Weeksellaceae > Kaistella. The sequence continues at coordinate 25,098 of DKJL01000017.1, read as the reverse complement.
TTTATTAATTAATTTCGATTATGATCTTTCGGAAGACATTAACGCGAATTTAACATTGGGTCACAACTACCAGGAAAGACAGTATAAAATTTCGCAGGCGGGAGGTACAAACCTGGATATCCCCGGAGTATACTCTATTACGAATGTGAAAAAACCGTTTTCTCCTGGAGCATTATCCAACGCAGAATACAGAAGAAATTCTTATGCCTTTTTTGCAAATCTAGATTTATCCTTTAAAGATTTTTTATTCTTAAACGCGACAGGCCGAAATGAGTGGACTTCAGTTCTGCCAGAAGATAATAATACTTACTTCTACCCTTCAGTTGGTATCTCTTTCGTACCGACCAAAGCATTTGATTTTGGTGGTGATTCGTTTAATTACATGAAAGTAGCAGCAAGCTGGGCGCGTGTAGGTAACTCTAGCTCTGTGGGCTGGTATGGTATCAACGCTATTGCACAAAACGGCGTAGGCTTTCCTTTCACCAATGGTGCAATTTCCTACCAAAACAGTCTGAACCAAACGGATCCGCTGATTAAGCCGGAATTCGTAACGAGCAAGGAGGTAAACTTAGTTCTCGGATTTTTACGGGATAGGATCACGCTTGGCGGCTCTATCTTCCAACAGGACACCAAAGATCTTATTACCAGCCAAACTGCTTCATTTGCGTCCGGCATCAATACCAAATTGATCAACATCGGCCAGATGAGATCGAAAGGGTTAGAACTAGATTTAGGTATTACTCCAATTAGAACAAGAGACTTTGCGTGGGACATGAACTTTTCCTATTATACAGCTGAATCAAGAGTTTTAAAGGTAACTGACGAAACCGATGAGGTAAGCTTAGCCACCTGGGGTTCTCAAGCAGGTATTTATGCAAAAGAAGGCGAACTTTTCCCTTTGATCAAGGTTAATATGTATCAAAGAGATGATCAGGGCCGTATCATCGTGAACGCCACCACCGGTAACCCGCTACTCACTTCCACTTTACAAAATGCAGGGACTTCTGCACCAAAACATATTCTCGGATTCACTACTAACTTTAAATACAAAGGATTTAAATTAGGCGGAGTGCTTGACTATCGTACAGGACACAAATTTGTGGCAATCGGAGCAAGTAGTTTATCATTCAACGGGACAATTTACGAGTCCGGATCATTCGACAGAGAGCAGGGATACATTATTCCTAACTCAGTTTACATGAACAGTTCAGGTGCTTATGTTCCTAATACCGATGTATACGTTGGTGGTAACAGGGCTAACTATAGTGGAGTGTTATCCTACTACTCAAGTATTTACAACACAATTGGCGAAAACTTCCTTATTGATGCTTCCGCATTTAAAGTTAGAGAGATCTCTCTTAGCTATACTTTACCTAAGAGCGTTTTGCATCATACCGGAGTCGACGAACTGACGTTTGGGGTACACGCGAGAAATCCTTTTGTAAAATATGCTGATGACAACTTAAACTATGCAGACCCTGAAACCAGCTTTACCAACGGTAACGGAAAAGGACTCGCAAATTCTACCCAATATCCTAGTGTTAAAACATTTGGATTTAATTTAAATGTGAAATTTTAATTTATCTTAAACAATGAAAAAGTATATAATAACCTCCCTTGTTGGTCTTTTGGCATTGACGTCTTGTCGTCTAGATGATAACATTTCGCCCAACCAACCTTTAGAGTCTACTGTACCGGTAAAGCAAAGACTAGCTGCCGCACAGGTATCAAGTTATGCCGTACAGGCAAGTACCATGAATGCTCTTGGTAACATCTGGATGAATTCCTGGAGTGGGAACATCTATCAGTATGGTAACCCGGCGACAATTGAAACCAACTTAGCGATTACTTCCGGCTTCTATAGTGGGATTTGGGCAGATATGTACAGAGCAATCGCCAGGTATCAGGAAATTATTGATTCTGATCAGGCTGCGAAGACACCAAACCACGTTGCCATCGCAAAAATTATGAAGGCATACTACATGCAGTATATTGTGGATCTTTACGGCGATGTTCCTTACAGTGAAGCATTCAAAGGAGTAGATAATGTAACGCCCAAATATGACAATGATGCGGACATCTATGCCGCTTTGGTCCAGGAATTATATGACAGTAAAGCACTTATCGATGCCGCGGCAGGGAAACCCGAATTTGCGGTTACCGCTACGGAGGATGTGATGTTGAAAGGAAAGATGGCAGATTGGACTAAAATGGCCAATACTGTTTTACTCAAATTCGCAGTGAGAATGTCCGACACTACTGATGCAACAGGAATTTCTTTGAGGAATGACATCGTATCAAAAATTTCTGGAGGACCTTTTGTTACAGCCAATGTAAATATCCAGCCCGGTTATAACTCTTCTTCCAGTGACAGCCAGAACCCACTTTACAGAGCTTTCGGCCGCTATACTGCGTCAGGCGGTAATAATACAGGCGGTTACTTCCTTTACCGCGCGTCAGATCATATCGTACAATCACTTAAAGGTGATGCAACCAAACCCACAGCGGGTGTTTATGATCCACGTGTCGGGTTCTTGTTTGCTACCTCTAAGGAATACTGTACAGGTACGGTCGGTTACTTCGGTCTTGTGCAGGGTGCTCCTAAAGCGACAGATGACTGTTCGAACGGCACGAAGAGAACCAATGGAAGTTTTTCCGGCTTTGGCGGTATTTTTATCAAAGATGCAGCAACAGGTTCTTCTGCCGATGGAACGGTATTAATGTTAGCCGAAAGCGAACTGCTTCAGGCAGAAGCCGCAGTGTATTTCCCAGGGAGCTTCGCCGGAGGCGAAATGCATTTCGAGAATGCGGTGAAAGCCTCATTCGCTTTCGACGGCTTAACCCCAGAACAGGCTACAGCGTATTTAGCAGCAATTTCCGGTAAACCTATGGTCGGCTGGTCTGCTGACAGAAATATGCAGATTGCAGCCATCCAATACCAGCGGTGGATAGCGCTGACAAATTATAATGCCATGGAAACATACATTAATTACAGAAAAACAGGTTATCCTGAAACACCACTGGCGGTTACTGCCACGAAACCAAACAAACCATATCGATTGGTATATCCGGGATCTGAATATTCTGCAAATGCCGCTAATGTGCCTGTAATGACAGGAGATGACGCGTTTGTCATCAATGAATTTACACCGTTTTGGTATAAATAGTAAATATTCTATTGGAGAATTAAATAATTTTTAAGAAAACGGGTAGCTTTACAGTGTAAATGTCTACTCGTTTTTATTTAAAGTAAGGTAGAAAAATAACGGAGCTCTCCAAGAATTGTGATTAACGTAAAATAAAATCGAAAACCGATTGAAGGTCGCCTCCTTCAACTCGTACGGTAGGCATGCGTAATTTTTTGAACTTACACGGATACGGCGAGTAATGATATTAACGTACTACATAAATTATAGAAAATGAAAAAATCAATCAGCTGCGTCTTACTGCTTCTCTCAACTTATGCTTTTGCTCAGTTTGGCGACATAAATTCAGTAAGCGGAAATTCCGGCATTTCCGACAGGGTTGCCAACGGTCTAGTTAATGAATTAGGACAGCTCCTGCGCACAAAATCACCGAGTGTCCTAGATTCAGATGTTGACGGATCGGTTTTTATTGATCCACAATACAGAACTGCAAAAATTATAGAGATCAGTGGCGTTTGGCCTGTACGATACGACGCATTTCGGGATGAAATGGAAGTAAAGAAAGAAAACGAAGTATTTGCATTGAAAAAAGATCCAACTTTTAACGAGCTAACATTCACAGACAAAAATGAAAAAGTTATTCTAGTGGAATATAATTTCGACAAAGAGAGAAAAACAGGCTATCTTTTCCTTGTTGACCGGGGAAGCGACTACTCACTTTTAAAAAAAGAAACTGTTATTTTTAAAAAAGGTAAAGAGGCAAGAACAACACTTGAGATCTCGTCGCCAAACAGATTCGTAAAACTTTCTCCCACTTACTTTTTAAAAAAAGAGCAGAGTGCCGAATTTATACAGCTTGATAAAAAGGCAAATAACCTAATCGCTGCACACCCCGAAAAAAAGGACGCAATTAAATCCTGTTGGAAAAAAACAAATTTAGATCTTACCAAAGAATCTTCCGTCAAGGATTTTGCGAAATGTCTGCAGTAAATCATAGCGGCCGAGGGAAAATAGCTTACGTATACTAACGCCTGCAGAATTCAGTTCGCCTTTTATTTGGCTAATAAATTCAAAATTCAGTTGCGGAAAGTTAGGATAAAACCATCTGATCATCATAAACAATCGGGTGGTTTTTTTATTTCTGTATATTTGTCTATCAAAATCTAACTATGAATATCAAAGACCTCATTCAAGATAAACTCAGTGACATACTGCACAATGTTTTCCAAATTTCCGACCAGTCTTTAGAGGTCCAGCAGAACAAAACCGGTTTCGAGGGCGATTTTACCATCGTTACATTCCCTATCGTTAAAGTTTTGAAGAAAAGCCCGGACACGATCGCGATGGAACTTGGTGATGCCTTCATGACCATGTCAGATTTTACAGAAAGTTACCATGTCGTAAAAGGATTTCTGAACCTTAAAATAAAAAACAACTTCTTCCTCGAAACCTTCACTGGTTTAACAAAGAATTTCGGCCGGCGAGACAGTCGAAACCAAACCGTTATGATCGAGTATTCATCGCCGAATACCAATAAACCTTTACACCTCGGACATGTGCGCAATAATCTGCTCGGCTATTCGGTTGCCCAAATTCTCGACGCAGACGGTTACGACGTAATAAAAACACAAATCATCAACGACCGCGGCATCCACATCTGCAAATCCATGCTCGCCTGGCAACAATCCGGTCTCAACGAAACGCCGGAAAGTACAGGACTGAAAGGCGATAAACTTGTGGGCAACTATTACGTCGCCTTCGACAAACAATATAAAAACGAAATCGCCGAACTCATGGCGGGCGGCTCTGATGAAGAAACTGCCAAAAAACAGGCTCCCATTATTCAAGAAGCCCAGAAAATGCTGTTGGACTGGGAAAAAAATGATCCCGCCGTACGCCAACTTTGGAGTGAGATGAACAGCTGGGTGTACGCGGGTTTTGCCGAAACTTATAAAAGGCTGGGTGTAGAATTCGATCAGGTACAATACGAAAGCGAAACTTACCTGCTCGGCAAAGACCTCATCCAGCAAGGTCTCGTTAATGGAGTGCTCTATCAAAAAGAGGACGGGTCCGTTTGGTGCGACCTGTCCGATGAAGGCTTGGATCATAAACTTTTGTTGCGAGGCGATGGGACTTCTGTGTATATGACACAGGATCTCGGCACAGCAGTTCAGCGATTTAATGAAAACAAAATTCGCAAACTCATCTACACGGTCGGCAACGAGCAGGATTACCACTTTGATGTGCTTTTCAAAATACTGAAGAAACTTGGCTACCGATGGGCAGATCAACTGTACCATCTTTCTTACGGCATGGTGGAATTACCTGCCGGTAAGATGAAATCACGCGAAGGAACGGTGGTCGATGCAGACGAACTGATGCAGGAAATGTACGAAACGGCAAAAAACAAAGCACAGGAACTCGGCAAACTCGAAAATTTATCCGACGAAGAAAAAGAAAAATCATACGAAATCGTTGGTATGGGCGCGCTCAAATATTTTATGCTCAAAGTAGATCCGCGCAAAAAAATGTTGTTTAATCCGGCGGAAAGCATCGATTTTGCCGGCAATACCGGTCCTTTCATCCAGTACACCTACGCAAGGATCCAGTCGCTGCTCGCCAAAGCAGAGCATTTTTCTGCGGCCAACGCAGAGTACGAATTAAACGATTCTGAGAAAGAGCTCATCATGCACCTCTCGAATTATCGGGATATTATTGCCCGCGCTGCCGAAACTCTTTCGCCGGCGCTGATCGCCAATTATATTTACGACGTCGTTAAAGCCTACAATTCTTTTTACCAAAATAATCCTATTCTGAATCAGGATAACGAAGATGCGCGCAATTTCCGGCTCCAGCTTTCCGAACTTACAGCGAAGACCATTCAGAGCGGACTGCATTTATTGGGTATAAGCACCGTGAACCGTATGTAATTTTTGGGCGTGCCCCTCGCCTTGCTTATGCCAGGGCCCGGGTCGGTCTGCGGCTCCCAATCTTTTGGGCGGCGGGCTAAAGCCCGCCGCCCAAAAGGATTTCCGCCTCCGCCCTCACGCATATTTCGCGCACCAAAAAAAGTCGACCTCCGTATGAAAATTGATTTTTACAAAAATGAGATTCCCGCCCCGGCAACTCAGTTCGAGCAAAAGGTCATCCGCTTTTTGGATGAGTGGCACAGCGGCAGCGCTACGGTAGAAGTGCAGACTTCAGGCTCCACCGGCACACCGAAAAAGTTTGAGATCGAAAAAGAACGGATGCGCCATTCCGCCCGCATGACCTGCGACTTTTTAAACTTAAAAGAAGGAAATAGCGCCATATTATGTTTACCCATTGAATATATTTCGGGAAAGATGATGATCGTGCGCGCCATCGAAAGAAAACTCATATTATCCCTGGCGCCGCCCACCGCGCAACCGCTGGCAAAACTTACCGCCAATATTGACTTCTGCGCCATGACTCCTTTGCAGGTGGAAAATTCGTTGGGTCAGCTACATCTTATCAGAAAACTTATTATCGGTGGAGCTGCTGTTTCAGAAAATTTAAAAGAAAAAATTCACGCAACTTTATCCGGCGCGGAGAACCGTATTTACGAAACGTACGGAATGTCAGAGACGCTGTCACACATTGCTCTAAAAGAAATTTATCCTTCGGCCGCAGAAGCATTCACCACGTTGAAAAATATCGAAATTTCGACAGACCGTCGCGGTTGTCTGCAGATTTTTGCACCCGAACTTAACGGGGAATTACTCATAACGAACGATCTTGTTGAACTGACGACTCCCAGCTCTTTCCGTTATATCGGCAGAATCGATAACGTCATTAACTCAGCAGGTCTCAAACTTTTTCCCGAGCAGTTGGAGTCGCTGGTGAAAAAGAAAATTCCAAATGAAGTGGCGTTTCTTGGTCTCAACGATGAATTGCTTGGTAAGAAATTGGTGCTTGCCGTTGAAGGCACAGAAGATGCAGCTTTGAAAGAAGTATTGCACAGAATACCGTATCCAACCAAAAACCATGCGCCCAAACAGATCATTTTTCTGGATGATTTTCCCCGAACGCCGAATGGTAAAATAAACCGCGCAGCACTGACGGCATTAATTAACAACGAAAAGCTATGAAAGACTTCTCGAAGGAACTCACGTACAAAACATCACGCAGCAGCGGCGCCGGCGGGCAAAACGTGAACAAAGTTGAAACTGCAGTCACTGTGATGTGGAACGTTCGTGAAAGCGAATGTTTCTCCATCGAAGCAAAAGAAATGATTTTTGAAAAGCTCAAAAACCGTATCAACGCTGACGGCATACTGCAACTTACTGCGTCGGAAAGCCGCACCCAGCTGCAAAATAAAAAGACCGCGACGGAAAGAATTCTGGACCTTGTAGAAAAAGCTTTATTCATTCCCAAACACAGAAAGCCGACGAAACCTTCGAAATCGAAAATCGAAAAAAGAATACAAGCAAAAAAGCAGCTTTCTGAAAAAAAAGAACATCGAAGATTCAGATTTTAGAAATATATTTGAGAAAAATTTCAATGAAAAACAAATCTTTACTTCTTTTGTTGGCTTTGCTGCCAGTCTCGTTTATTGCTCAGAAAAAAATCACAATTATGCCAAGTATTGGTTACGCCTGGCGTGTCGCCGAGTTGCCGGATAACCTCCCGCAAAACAGCCGTGATTTCTTGAAGCAGCTGAAAACCGGTATGACGTACGATCTGGCCGCTTACTATCCCGTGAACAGCACACTGGGACTGGGTGCCAAATTTAATCTGTACACCGCTTCCGCGAACGGATCGATCACCATGACAACGGAAAATCAATACGTCTACTCGCTCGAGACCGTCGCCAAAGACCAAATTCTTTTCGTAGGACCATCGTTGCTGTACTCCAATTTTGGTGAGGAAACACCCCACAAATTATTCTATGAACTGGCGCTGGGGCTGATCAGTTACAAAAGCCGTCTGGGCGGCGCGGAAATCACTGGATCCAACGTCGGATTGTCCGGTGACATTGGCTATATGTACGCGATCAATCCATCGTTCATGATCGGGCCAAAATTAAACTTCACGGCCGGCACACTGTCTAATTTAAAAGTGGGCAATAAACGAACGAATCTTGGTGAGAATGAAAAAGAAGGTCTTGCAAGAGTGGGTCTTAACCTTGGAGCCGCGTTCCGTTTTTAAAAAAGAAAATAAGTGTATTGCTTTGCCGCGGCGCCCGAAGGGCGCCGCGGCTTTTTTCTCAAATAAGACAACTCTGCTTGCGGAATTGATACCGAAAACATTCAATAAAAATAAGTGCGGAGAAAAATAGAGATTCGGCCTTCAAGTGAATAACCGTTGGCGTCCCACCCGACCTTTCTGAAACACCGGGACCTTTATTCCTAGCCGTGATGGAAGCGGCATCCCCGCAGGAGCGCCACAGCGCGACGGAGGGATACAGCGTACAGCGCGACCGGAGTTCCGGACAGTGGCCAACCCTGCGCGCTCCTTAAAATTCTTTAAAATCCCTATCTTTGCACAAACAAAAAAGTTATGAATAAACCGATCACCGAATTTATCGAAAAATATTATCTGCACTTCAATTCCGCCGCGTTGGTGGACGCTTCCAAAGGCTATGTGGCACACCTGAAAGATGGTGGCAAAATGATGATTACGCTGGCCGGCGCAATGTCGACCGCAGAAATCGGTAAAGTATTGGCCGAAATGATCCGTCAGGATAAAGTGGATATTATTTCCTGTACGGGCGCGAATCTCGAAGAAGATCTGATGAACCTGGTAGCGCATTCGCATTACGTGCGTGTGCCGAATTACCGTGACCTGACGCCGCAGGAGGAATGGGATCTGCTGGAAAAAGGCCTGAACCGCGTGACGGATACCTGCATCCCCGAGGAGGAAGCGTTCCGTCGCCTGCAACAGCATATCGTAGAAATCTGGAAAGATGCGGAAGCCAAAGGCGAACGCTATTTCCCACACGAATATATGTACAAAATGCTGCTTTCCGGCGTGCTGGAGCAGTATTACGAAATCCCAAAAGAAAACTCGTGGATGCTGGCGGCAGCGGAGAAAAATCTGCCGATCGTTGTTCCGGGTTGGGAAGATTCCACCATGGGAAATATTTTTTCCAGCTATTGCATCAAAGGTGAACTAAAACCTTCCACTATGAAATCCGGTATTGAATACATGATGTTCCTGGCCGACTGGTATCCGAAAAATTCGGGCGGCAAAGGAATTGGCTTCTTCCAGGTAGGCGGCGGTATTGCCGGCGACTTCCCGATCTGCGTGGTGCCGATGCTGTACCAGGATCTGGAAATGACGGACACACCGTTCTGGTCATATTTCTGCCAGATTTCAGATTCTACCACGTCTTATGGATCGTACTCCGGTGCCGTGCCAAACGAAAAAATCACGTGGGGCAAATTGGACATCAACACCCCGAAATATATTGTGGAAAGCGATGCCACGATTTGTGCTCCGCTGATGTTCTCTTATATTCTGGAGAATTCCTAAAAACAACTTTTGCCTGATATCATCGCCTTTCCCATTTGGGAGGGCGATTTTTTTTAGTGGCAGGAGAGGATCACCGGCTCTTCTTCTTTGTGGATATATTTATTTAGGAGCAGAACCTGTACGCTTTTCCGCAGGTCAGTCCGGCTTTCACTACTCGCTTGCCGCGCCGGCCTGTAGCCGGCGCGGCAGAGCTCAGACAGGCCGTTCAATCCGGGCTATTTTGGCAGGAAAGTTTGTTTTTTGAAAGGGGATAACTGCCATCGAACAAATGGATAACCTTTTATGTGCGGCATTTTACTGCTACCGAGTCGAACACCTCTTCCCAAATAGCCGCGATGGTAGCGGCATCCTTTTGGGCGCGGCGCTTGCGCGCCCAAAAGATACAGCGGACAGCGCGACTGCCCTCCTACGGAAGCACCACCTTCCGGCTCATAATAATGCGTATCATAATGTCAACGCTATTATAATTTCCGCCCTCCGGGCTTTGTGATGAAGCGATCATCGTCAGTTGCTTTTAACCAAATTTCATGACAGACGGCCGGTTTTTGCCAGGGATAAAATAGATAAAATCTGTACCTTTAGGCTATGGACCCACTTTTCCGAAAGCACATTTATGAAATCGTGCGCATGATTCCGCGCGGTCAGGTAACAACTTATGGTGCAATTGCTACGGCGGTTGGCTATCCGCACCACGCGCGGCATGTGGGTCAGGCGATGGGCTACGCGCCGGCAGATGTCCCCGTGCAAAGGGTTATCGGTGCCGGAGGCCGCATTGCCGTAATGCCACACGCTGAAATCCTGCGCGAAGAAGGCCTGCAGATAGAGAATTACCGCGTGAAAAATTTTGATGCAGTTTTTTGGAATCCTCTGGAGGAAATATAAACGCAGACATTTCTGTCTGCGTTTATAAATATTTCGGTCGTGTGTATTATTGCTTTCTTTTATCTGGTACAGCCGATTTTTGCATTTTCTCCGAGATACTGTCTGGTAATGGAGTAATAACGTTTTGCGCGCTGTCTGTTTGGTAAAACACCGGTGCTTTACCGGCAAAACCGGCTAAATTATCCCGTTCGCGCTTTTGTTCTTTAGTGAGTTCGCCACTGTGCATACTATCAAATTTACGCAGATTTTCCTCGTGTTGTTTTCGCAGGTCTTCCCCCAGATCTGTTTTTTTATTTGAATTACAAGCCATAATTAGCGTAGACAAAAGTGATAATAAAATAAGTTTTTCCATCTTAACGGTTTCAGCATTTAATGACTAAAACAATGCCAATACGGACATGCTAAGATTCAGTCTAAAATAATAAAGAATAACCAGAAAAAATCCCCTCAGAAAACTGAAGGGATTTTGTTATCACTAGATCCGCTTATTTCTTAATGATTTTCTTTGTAACTGTTTTGCCATCGGCAGCCACTTTAATGATATAAAGTCCAGCCGGCAATTGACTCACATCTACTGTTTGGAAAGATTTCGCGCCTGTAGTAAGTACGCGTTTTCCAGCCATGTCATACAACTCGATAGAATCTGGTTTTCCAGGTACTAAAACGTTCACCACGGAATCTGTAACCGTTGGATAAATTGTAACTGTCTCTTTTGAAATGTCGGATGTGGCCAAAGTACCTTCCGGTGCGATACCCGTCACGAGTAACGCGTAATCCTGATTGGAAGGTTTATCCTCGTCATTTTTAAGAGTTCCCTTACTGGAAACTTCCAGGCGGTATTTTCTACCTGCAACCGGATTTTCCAAAATCACCTGTTCTACATTATCCACGGTATTGTCTCCTTTCGTAGCTGGCGACATTGGATCAGCCGCATTGAGTTTCCAAGGGTAATAGACCTGATTAGTAGACGTATCGATAATGCGCAGATCCACGTCGTTTACCAATTTCGAAGATAAATTATTCTGAAGATCCTGATCATTGTAAAATGGTGTAGCTGCGGGGTCTATCCAGGAAATAGTGGCTTTCAAGGGCTCTCCTTCAACTGCAAACACTTCCGTAGAATACACATTTCCGGTTGAAAGGGTTTTGCGTTCGAAAATCACTTTATTCGCTGCTTTATCGATCACTACTTTAGCGGCGTTGGTTGCGTCTACAAAACCCCAGCCGAACCATACGTCCGGACCAGCATTGCCTGCTTCATTTGCAGTGTGAGTAAGCAGCGCTTTCATTTCGTCCGCCTTATAAATAAAGGAAGTGTTGTTATTCAGATTACGTGCAAGCTCCGTTACTGCGCCTGCTACCCCTGAAATTACCGGTGCGGAAAATGACGTTCCGCTGCCCGCCGCGTAACTGTTGTAGGTGGTGGCCTTCGAATACGTGGCAATTACATGGCTGGAGCCCACTGCGCTCAGATCTGGCTTGATGGCGCCATCTCTGCGGGGGCCCGCGCTGCTGTATGATGCCTTCACCACATCCTCTGGAGAAGTGTATAAGTTATCCTGTGTAGCAAGTTGATCTGTAGCTCCTGCCACGATAATATTTTTCGCGAGAGATCCCCAGCCAATACAATTGTAACCTTGGCTGCAGTTTTTTGCCGGGAGCACATCTGATTCCGCAAACGGCACATATTTTCCCGTAGTCTCGTCCATCTTAAATGCCTTTTCACCAGCCTCCGGCCCTGCTCCGTAGTAATTACCGGCAGATTTTACCACGATATGGTTTGGATTTGCGTAAACAATTTGATCGAAGTTTTGGTCTTGAACATAGTAGCTACCAGAATAAGTATCTTGGCTATTGAGTTCATAATTCCCTATCCAATACCATCCTACTTCCGGATAAGTCGCGCTGATGCTACTTTGATAAGTCCATCCGAGGTTGATTCCGTAAGAATGATTGGAAATATTAGCCGTTGTAGCATTCGTCAATTTTACATAATTAGTGCCTCCTTCGGTTTTGCTAAAGGAATAACTGTCAAAAGTGGCTTTGGACAGGACGCCCTTTGCGCCTTTCTGTCCATACGGCGGAGCGAAATTTCCAAGACCAATCGCACCAATTATTCCTGCCACATTCGTAGGATGACCGGAGTAACCGACCTTGCCGTTTTCCCTATCGAAAATCCGTTCAACTGCAGGAACGCCACTAACGGCACCAAACTCGTTGTGCTTCTCGAAGATGCGCCCGCCATCCATCACCAGAATGTTGATGCCTTCGCCCTCGATTTTTGTATTATTCATTCCGGGCAGAGATCCTTCCTGCAAAGCGGGTACGTTGGCGCTTTGGTTGGCGCGTCGGTCGTCGGATTCCCAAAACACGGGTTTCTCCCCGGCAAAACCTGCCAGGCGGGATCTTTCTTCTTTAACGGTTTCAGGATTAACATTTTTTGCGGTATTAGCTACCGTCTGATCATACTTGTTTTGATACGCATCGCTTTGAGCAGAAAATACTTTGGTGAGCTCCGCATTGGACTGGGCGAAAAGAAGCGCAGGAGCGACTCCTAACAAAAATAGTACAGCTTTTTTCATTGTTCATTAATTTCGTGTAATAATAGTTAAAAAAAACAGTAACGCCGCACAATATTTATATTTAATTTACCCATAAGCAGAATTAAAAACAAAAAGCACATAATCGCTTTAGTGAATAGTGGTTGAAAAGTAGCGCCGCAAAAGAAAATTCAAACGTAAAAAAGACTGAGTCACCGCTGACTCAGTCTTACTGTTTTGAAAAATTTGCTTTTTTTATTTACTCAGCTGCTGGTAACTTCTGTTAATAAAGTCGGTAAGGTCCTTACCCTTGAGCAGATTTTGTGAAAGTTTTGCCAAATCCAAAGCGTATTTGATCTTAGTATTTTTTTCGTCAACATTGTCGTTATTAAGGATGTCGCCCGCAAACTCGCTATTGGAGTTTACCACCAAATTATACATCTCTGGGAAACCACCCATACCAAACATACCGCCACCGCCGGTAGCCTGCATGTCTTTCATACGCCGCATGAACTCAGGTTGAGTGATGAGCAATGGCGCTTCGGAACTGTCCAGATCTTCTACCTGTACGGTAAATTTGGTATCGTTCACCGCTTCTTCAATCTTTTTCTTAAGCGATTCCTTCTCTTCGTCATTCAACTTTGAAATTGCGGCATCTTCTTTTTTGATCAAATTGTTAATGTGATCAGCATCTACCCGCGCGAAAGAAATATTATCTTTTGATGTTTCCAGCTTCTGCATCAAATGTGGCGCAATTGGCGAATCCAACAATAAAACTTCATAACCTTTGTCCTGAGCACTTTGGACGTAGCCATGCTGCTCGTCCGCATTGGTTGCGTACAACAGCACAAGTTTGCCATCTTTGTCTGTTTGTGTCGGCTTTAGTTTTTCCTCCAGTTCATTCCAAAGGTAATATTTGCCGTCGGTAGTTGGGTAAAGCGCAAATTTGTCAGATTTTTCGAAGAATTTATCTTCGGAAATCATACCGTACTCAATCACTACTTTGATGTCGTTCCATTTCTGCTCATAATCATCGCGGTTTTCGTTGATCAACGACGCCATTTTATCCGCCACTTTTTTGGTGATGTAGGAAGAAATTTTCTTCACTGCACCATCAGCCTGCAGATAGGAACGGGAAACGTTCAGAGGAATATCCGGTGAGTCGATCACGCCACGCAAAAGCATCAGGAAATCCGGCACAATACCTTTAACCTCATCAGTGACGAAAACCTGATTTTGATAAAGCTGAATTTTATCTTTTTCAATGTTCAGGCTGTTGCTGAGTTTCGGAAAATAAAGAATCCCCGTTAAATTAAAGGGATAATCTACATTCAGGTGAATGTTGAAAAGCGGCTCCTCAAACTGCATCGGATAAAGCTCGTGATAGAATGATTTGTAATCATCCTCGGTAAGTTCACTCGGCGCTTTGGTCCAGGCGGGCGTAGGATTATTGATGATATTATCCACCTCTACCGTTTCGGCTTTGGCGTCCTCAGCAGCGTCTTCAGGTAACGGAAGCGTCTCTGTCTTTGTCCCGAATTTTATTGGCACCGGCATGAACTTGTTGTATTTAAGCAAAAGCTCGCGGATGCGCGACTCTTCCAGAAACTCAGTAGAATCTTCTGCAATGTGCAGAATAATTTCGGTACCGCGATTTTCTTTGTCGGTGGTTTCTTCCAAAGTATATTGTGGACTGCCGTCGCAGACCCAGCGCACTGCAGGTGCATCTTTGTATGATTTGGTAAGGATTTCAACTTTTTCAGCCACCATAAAGGCAGAATAAAAGCCCAAACCGAAGTGCCCTATGATACCTGAATCTTTGGCAGAATCTTTATATTTTTCCAAGAATTCTTCCGCACCGGAAAAAGCCACCTGATTAATGTATTTTTCTACCTCTTCGCCCGTCATACCGATTCCTTGATCGCTGATGGTAAGGGTTTTATTTTCCCGGTCGATTTTTACTTCAATAACCGGATTGCCATATTCTGTCTTGGCCTCCCCGATGGTGGTGAGATGCTTAAGTTTTAAGGTAGCATCCGTTGCATTGGAAATCAGTTCACGCAAAAATATTTCGTGATCACTGTACAAAAACTTCTTAATTAGCGGGAAGATATTCTCCACCGATACATTAATATTTCCTTTTGTCATGTTGATTGGTTTTTATTTTAATGTTATTAATTTCTCAAAAAAAACACCATTTCCCGGAAGGTGACAGATTGTCAATTTTCCGCTGACGTTTTCAACAATCGCTGACGATATGTGCAGAGGTGAAGATGCTGTGCACACAGATTTTTATTTAATTAAACTAAACGCGCGCGGCGGACCATCTGCTTTTAAATAAAAAAAGACAGCATTTCTGCTGTCTCTAAAAATTAAATCTGAAGATTTAAGCTTTTTTATTTCTAATTTCTTCTTTGATTTTTTCTTCCAGTTCCTCTGACAGTTCGGGGTTATCCTTCAGCATATCGCGTACGGCATCCCGACCCTGTCCCAACTTCGTTTCTGCGTAGCTAAACCAGGAACCGCTTTTCTTCACGATTCCGAGATCGACGGCGGCATCGAGAATTTCACCGGTTTTGGAAACGCCTTCACCGTACATGATATCGAATTCTGCCATTTTAAACGGAGGTGCCACTTTATTTTTCACAATTTTCACCTTCACGCGGCTACCTACAGCTTCATCGCCGCTTTTGATTGGGGCGCTTGCTTTTCGGATATCGATCCGAACGGAAGCGTAAAACTTCAGTGCATTACCCCCGGTGGTAGTTTCGGGATTCCCGAACATAACGCCAATTTTTTCACGCAACTGGTTGATAAAAATGACGGTACATTTCGTTCTGGAAATAGTGGCGGTAAGTTTTCTCAACGCTTGTGACATCAGTCTCGCATGCAGACCCATTTTAGAATCCCCCATTTCCCCCTCGATCTCTGCTTTCGGTGTCAAGGCAGCTACCGAGTCGATTACCACAATATCCACAGCGCCGGAACGGATCAGGTTATCGGCAATTTCCAGTGCCTGCTCACCGTTATCGGGTTGCGAAATAATCAGGTCATCGAGGTTAATGCCTAGCTTGGAGGCATAATGACGGTCGAAGGCGTGCTCTGCATCGATAAATGCCGCAATGCCACCGGCTTTTTGAGCCTCTGCAATTGCGTGCAGTGTGAGAGTGGTTTTACCGGAAGACTCCGGACCGTAAATTTCAATAACGCGACCTTTTGGATATCCGCCAATCCCGAGTGCAAGATCCAGCCCCAAAGAACCGGAAGGAATGACTTCAATCGTGTCATCAATCGACGCGTCACCCAGCGTCATTACAGTACCTTTACCGTAGGTTTTATCTAATTTATCTAACACTAGAGCCAGTGCTTTTTTCTTATCTTCTGTACTACTCATCTGTAAAATTTGTTTATGTAAAAGTACGGAATTCGCACAAGATAAAAAAGCCAATAAAGTGTTAAAACGCGGTGAAGCAACATTTTTTTTAGCTAAAATTTTTTTTATTAAAAATATTATTTTAGATTTGCACCACCAAAACGAAACAGACCCATGGTGTAACGGTAGCACTCTGGTTTTTGGTACCATCAGTCGGGGTTCGAATCCCTGTGGGTCTACAGACAACTACTGCTAGTCAGTAGCTTACGAATATCAGGGACTAAATCAGGGACTATTGTCCCTGATTTTTTTTATTATTACATAAAAGTTCATGTGATCTCATTATAACTTTAGGGGCATAGCTTCTCTATTCGCCATAGTAATTGTAGTTAATTACCAACTTTGACTTTCATACGACGATTTCGAGAGTGAGGCTCACTTGCAGAACAAAATAACGGAGATAACCACAGCTCACGACTACATCGAGTCAATAATCCTCTCTTATTTGTCTTCGCGACGTACTATGGTTCCACAAGTTTCCACATCCCGTGGCAAATTCCGTCCACAAAATATATTCAACGAAAAAATAAATTCAAATGAGAGGCGATGGCTGCCGTCTGGCAAGGCCAGAACTCTTCACTGCAGAATGAGCTTTTAGACTAATACTCTTTTACAAGAACGAAGGTCAAAGTGATAGTGTATTAGTTTTTGAGAGGGCGAAGCAACGTCCTTCAAAAGACACCAAAGTTTTCTACTACGAAGCTGCAAAATCAAGTAACACACGTCTTTATTAGCACAACATTATACTTTAGAATAGTTGGGCAACAAAAATAGAAGTAGATGAAATTGACCGTCTGAAAAAGCCAGAAATATTACCTAACGTTTTGAGTGAAGAAGGAGTGAAGAACATTTTGGAAGCACGTGCCAATATGAAACACAAAATGATAATTTCCTTGATTTACAGTTGTGACTTATGCTGTAGCGAATTAGTCCGGTTAAAAATGCTTGATATTTGATTCTAAAAAGAAATAATATACTGATCAGACAAGCGAAAGGCAAAAAAGACAGAATTACGGCGTTATCTCCAAAGATTTTAGATTAATTACGAGAGTATTACCAAGTTTACAACTAAAAACGTATCTGTTTGAAGGGCAAGAAGCGGGAAGTTTACTCCGCAGAAAGCCTTCAAAGTGTTTTAAAACTAGCGTCGCAAAAGGTGAAAAAGCCGGCGAACATATATTGGCTTCGGCACAGTTATGCTACTCATTTATTAGGAAGCGGGACGGATATGCGGTACGTTCGGGAGTTGCTGGGGCATAAAAGCAGCAGGACAACAGAGATATACACTCATGTAAGTACAAAAAATCTACAACAAATAAAGAATCCATTTGATGATTTGTAATAATTTAATTATTAGCTTTAGCAAATAAATAAAGTATGACTCTTTCCATACCAATACGGCGGAATTTGGCCGCATTCATATGGATGTATTATACATATAAGTAAGTTAGCGGCTATATTACGAACGACCGTGCTAAACAGAAAGTTTATATATTTGCAGACACAAAAATCAACTTACGACAGAATGTAAAAAATAATTTCTTTCAGACATATCAGAACAACAACCGCAAAGCGGTTGCTGTATTGTTTAATCTTTAACGAAAGGAATTATGTTGATTTTACAAAACATTTCATATACACACCCAAGCAAAGATTTACTGTTTAGCAACATCAATTTGACAGTAAACAATCACGAAAAGACAGCGTTAATTGGCAACAACGGAGTAGGAAAATCTACCTTGTTCAAAATTATTGCAGGCGAACTTCAACCTTCAAGCGGACAAATAAATATTGAAGCAGAGCCGTATTATGTTCCGCAAATTTTCGGACAATTCAATCATTTGACAATAGCACAAGCGTTGCGAATTGAAGACAAATTGAACGCTTTGAAAGACATTTTGAACGGAAACACAAGCGAAGAAAATTTCAATTTGCTGAATGACGATTGGACAATAGAAGACCGTTGCAAAGAAGCCCTTAATTATTGGCAATTAAACGACTTAGAATTATCGCAAAAAATGGAAACGTTAAGTGGTGGACAAAAAACAAAAGTTTTTTTGGCGGGAATTTCTATTCATCAACACGAATTGGTTTTGTTGGACGAGCCAAGCAATCATTTGGACATTTCGGGCAGACAACTTTTATATGACTTTATTCAAACAACAAAAAGCACTTTGATTGTTGTAAGCCACGACAGAAAGTTATTGAACTTTCTAAATACGGTTTTTGAATTAGGCAAACACGGAATTAAAGTTTATGGTGGTAATTACGACTTTTACAAAGAACAAAAGCAAATTGAAAACAATGCTTTGAGCCAAGACATTCAAAGCAAAGAAAAAGCGTTGCGAAAAGCCAAAGAAAAAGAACGGGAAACATTGGAACGACAACAAAAATTAGACAGTCGTGGAAAAGTCAAACAAGAAAAAGCAGGAGTTGCCCGAATAATGATGAACACTTTGCGAAACAATGCCGAAAATAGCACATCAAAACTCAAAAGTGTTCACGCTGAAAAAATTGGTGGCATTTCGCAAGACTTGCAAGAACTTCGTTCTTCCTTGCCCGACATTGACAAAATGAAATTCGGTTTTGACAATTCTGCGTTACACAAAGGAAAAATTTTGTTTACGGCAACAAATATCAATTATGCTTACAACACACAACCGCTTTGGAAAGACAATTTGAATTTTCAAATTACAAGTGGCGAACGAATTGCATTGAAAGGAAAAAATGGTTCAGGAAAAACAACTTTGATAAAACTCATCTTGGGCGACATTGAACCACAAGCAGGAACAATTTACCGAGCAGACAACAAAGCGGTTTACATTGACCAAGACTATTCTTTGCTTGACAACAAACTGAAAGTTTACGAACAAGCTCAACACTTCAATGTTTCTGCATTACAAGAACACGAAATCAAAATCCGACTAAACCGCTTTTTGTTTACAAAAAATGATTGGGACAAATCTTGTAGTGCTTTGAGTGGTGGCGAAAGAATGCGTTTGTTACTTTGTTGCTTGACAATTAACAGTAAGTCGCCAGATATTATTATTTTTGACGAACCAACAAATAATTTAGACATTCAGAATGTTGAAATACTGACGGCAGCAATAAATGAATATCAAGGGACAATCATTGTTGTGTCGCACGATGAAACATTTTTAGAACAAATAAATATAGAACGGAAAATTGCACTTTGACAAAAAATACAGCCGCTAACAAGGTATTGCCGCAATGGGGGCTGACGTGCTTCTATGAAACTTTCGTGCGTAAACAAACGATAGTGCTTCTATTGAGCTTTGGTGCTAAAAATCCCCCACTGCGGCAATACCCAAACCGTTGTACGACATAGTAAAACCGAACCAAACAAAATGAAAGTCAGAGAAGAAAAGTTAAGAACAATTATAGAATGGTCGGAGAAAAACGAAGATGTAAGAGTTCTTCTTCTGACAAGTTCACTTGTAAATCCTTTAGCACTTGTTGACGAATTTAGTGATTTAGACATTGAATTTGTTTTTGAGGATAATACAAATTACATTTCAGACAAAAGCTGGACGCTTAAATTCGGAAATCCAATTGCTATGATTGAAGAAGACGAAAGTTGTTTTAACCATAAACACGCAATGAAAATGCTACTTTATGAAGACGGTGTGAAAGTAGATTTTAAACTTTACAGCAAATCAAAATTTATAAAGGAAACGCAAGAGAAAGAATTACCAGAAGATTGGGATATTGGTTATAAAATTTTAATTGATAAAGATGGTATTACAAAGCAAATGCTGAAACCAACTTATCAAATTTCCATTATCAAAAAACCGTCTGAAAAAGAGTTTCAAAATCTAATAAACGATTTTTGGTGGGACACAACTTACGTGGCAAAGTGTCTTGTGAGAGATGAAATATTCTATGCGAAATTTATGTCGGAAACCGTTATTCGCACAGAATATCTAATTCCTTTAATTGAATGGCACATTGCAAGTGAACACAATTGGAACATAACGACCAATAAATATGGACGACTTTTCAAAAAGTATCTTAACCAGGAAATGTGGGCTAAAACAGAACAAACATTTTCAGGGAGCGATATAAAGGAAAATTGGACTGCTCTATTTTCAATGACTGATTTAGTTTCAGAAATAGGAACTGAATTGTCAAAAAAATTAGAGTACAAATACCCGGATAAATTAGAAAATGACATACGAAAATATTTAGCTGGACTAAAACCCAAAACATAACTACGTCGTACAACATCGTATTGGCAATAGGCGGGCTGAACGGCTTCGTATCAACGGAAGTGCAAAATTCAACTTCTGTTCTTCGATTAAAGTTCAGTGCTAAAAATCCCGCCCATCGCCAATACGCGGCACGTTATGCGTCACCCTATGAACGACAGCGAAAACATTGAAACGACAGAAAATGAAACACAAATTATTCTCATATTATCACTCGGACTTTTTGCCTGTAACCAACAGACAAAGAAAGAAACCGCACAAGGCGATTGGATTAAAGGAACAGAAAACGAAAAAATCAAGACTATAGAAAAACAATTTCGTGGTTTTGACAACGCAATGATTGAAACAGGTTATCGTTATCAAGAATTGTATTGGGCGGGACAAGACCAAAATTGGGAATATGCCGACTATCAATTGGAAAAAATTAAGATCACAATTGAAAACGGATTAGAACGAAGACCCAAAAGAGCAAAATCGGCTGAACACTTTTTGAATTACGCATTACCTGTAATGAAAAAATCGATAGAAAAAAAGGATGCTGAAATTTTCAATAAAAACTTTCAAACCATGACTATCAACTGTAATAGTTGCCACTCAATGGAAAAAGTGCCATTTTTCAATGTTCAAATTCCCACAGAAAGACAATCACCATTTAAAAAGTAATATGTTCAAGAAACTCATTCATACAGACAATTCGCAGACAACAATCATAATCCGTTTAATTGTTGGAGCAGTTTTTTTATCCGAAGGAATTCAAAAGTTTTTATTTCCTGCCATTCGTGGAGCAGGACGATTTGAAAAAATTGGTTTGCCTTCATCCGAATTTTTAGGAAGTTTTGTAGGCACGTTTGAAATACTTTGTGGTGTATTAATTTTATTGGGTTTTCTAACAAGATTGGCAAGTATTCCTTTAATTATTATTATGCTTGTTGCATTTGCAACGACAAAATCAGAAGTCTATTTGGAAAAAGGCTTTTGGGAATTGCTTCACGGTAGCCGAACAGATTGGGCAATGCTTTTAGGTAGTATTTTTCTTTTAATAAAAGGCGGTGGGTTGTGGTCGCTTGACAAAAAGATAATGAAAGATGGAAAATAAAGCAGATATAAAAGATATTGCCAAACTTTTTCTAAAACTTGGTATTATTGGTTTTGGTGGTCCTGCGGCTCATATAGCGATGATGCAAGAAGAAGTCGTTGAAAAAAGAAAATGGCTTACCGAACAACATTTTCTTGACCTAATTGGTGCGACAAATTTAATTCCTGGACCCAATAGTACGGAAATGGCAATCCATATCGGACACGAAAAAGGTGGATGGAGAGGTTTAATTATTGCAGGTCTTTGTTTTATTTTACCAGCCGTTTTCATTACTGGTATTTTTGCCTACCTATATAAACAGTACGGACAACTTCCCGAAGTACAACCTTTTGTATACGGTATAAAACCAGCCATTATTGCCATTATATTGGGAGCAATTTTTCCATTGGCAAAAAAATCTCTAAAATCGACAGAACTTATCGTACTCGGAATAATAGTTTTGATTTGTTCATTGTTCAACATTAACGAAATTTATTTAATGTTTGGGGCAGGTTTTTTTGCGTTGTTTTTGGCATACATACGAAATAATAAACAAAAGAACATCAACAGTATTTTGCCATTAACTTTATTACAAATCACAAAT
This sequence comes from Flavobacteriales bacterium UBA6693, assembly GCA_002454815.1. Classification (GTDB taxonomy): domain Bacteria; phylum Bacteroidota; class Bacteroidia; order Flavobacteriales; family Weeksellaceae; genus Kaistella. Next base: position 2,694 of record DKJL01000017.1, on the reverse strand, counting down.
ACAACAATACTATCTGCCACAAACTCAAAATTGTTTTGGATATTTTTAAAAATCGGTGCCATACTTTATGGAAGCGGATATGTTTTGTTTGCTTTTCTCGATACAGAATTAGTTTCAACCGGACTTTTAACAAGACAACAATTAATTGATGCCATTGCTGTTGGACAATTCACACCTGGACCCGTTTTTTCTTCAGTAACTTTTATCGGCTATCAAATTAATGGTTTTACAGGAGCAATCGTTTCGACAATCGCTATATTTTTACCTTCATTTGTTTTTGTAGCCTTGCTCAATCCAATAGTAAAGAAAATGCGAAACTCAAAATTATTTTCAGCCTTTCTTGACGCAGTTAATGTAGCTTCGGTAGCCATTATCGTAGCCGTTTGTTTTGAAATGGGTAAAGACACAATAACAGACTGGCGGACAATTCTAATTGCGGTTTTAAGTATTACAATTGCATTTGGTTACAGAAAATTAAATAGTGCGTTTGTGGTTTTGGGCGGTTCATTAATGGGTTATTTATTGACACTTATATGAGAACAAACACTACAGAAAAGAAGGGCGAACGCATAACAGCACTTTGGCAAAATGGCGGGTTCAGTGCTAAATTGAACATTTGGTTTTCAAATGAACATTAGTGCTAAATTGAAAGTAAGTGCTTCAAAGTCCGCCACTTCGCCAAGCTGCAAAACGTTAGCAGCTATATTAACAGACACGACAAAGACAGTAATTAATGAATGAAATAAAAAAACTATCAAACTCATTAGAACAGACCTTAAAGGACTCTGACTTACAAAGCGTGACTATAGACTTGGCAGAGACATTTTCTGACACTTTGTTAAATGATGGTTTATTAAAAGACATTCCAATTATTGGAACTATCGTTGGTTTGACAAAAACTGCAATTAGCCTTAATGACAGACTTTTAATCAAAAAACTAATCTATTTCATATCTGAACTTAATGACATTGACCAGACAAGACGTGAGAAGTTGATTACGGAAATAGACAAATCAGAAATACAAAAAATCAAGGTTGGAGAAAAGCTACTTTATATAATTGACAAAAGTGACGACCATTACACAGCAAAATATATTGCTGTTCTATTCAAGGCATTTCTGAACGAAGAAATTTACTACTCTCAATTTTTGCGGTGTTCTGCTATTATTCAAAAATTACTCATTCAGGACCTTGAACAGTTTATTGATACGGACATTAAGGACATAGAAACCACAATAACACAATACGATAAAGGAATTTCTGACTTTCAGAACAGCTTAATTACCTCAGGCATTTGTGCGACCGAGACAGAGAGAGTTTCTGTTCGAGACCAAGACGACTACAAAATGTCTGACAAGTATGTGGTTGAAGGTGGGGATTTAATCATTTATTTGACAGAAATTGGATATACATTAAAAAAAGTGCTTAAAACGAAAATATAATGACGGACGGACTTAGAAATACAGCTGCTAACACGGGTTTTGCGTCAGGCGGGCTGACGTGCAAACTTGGAGCTTTGTGCCTCTATTCAAGTTCAGTGCTGGCAGACAGTTTTGTGTTCCGAAACCCGCCCGAACGCAAAGCCCGAAAACGTTATAGGCTATTGTAAATGACTACCACGAAAAACATAATATTCTGGGCAGGGACGATTTTGGCGACAGCCTTTTTCGGACTACTGACAGTTTTGTCGTTTAGTGAATGGTGGACAGTTAAAATAAAAAAACAAATAGACAATTATCCTTGGGGACCGATTAACGAAAACCCTTGGTATTACGGCACGCCAAATTTGTATTCGTCCGTAATGCTGGCAGAAGGAATTTTGTTCACTATTGCATTAACAGTTTTGGCAAGACAACTAATAAAAAAAGACAAGACAAACATTTTATACACGCTACTTGTTTGCTTCGGACTTTTCATTGCAATTCTTATAAACGGACAAATAAGATGAAGAGAATTTTTAAAATTATAGGGTTTTGTATATTAGGACTTGTGATAACATTCGTTTTGAATTTCTTCATTTTGGAAAGAATAATTATTCCTGACGAATGTTACTATTATTCACACGACACGAATAAAATTTTTGACCTCTTTTATGAATTGACAGCAGCAGAAGGTTTTCACCCGACACCGACAATTTTAAATTTAGGTTTAACTTTTATGACAGGAATTATTGCAGGGCTTATTTTTGGTATAAGACGAACAACAAAATGACGATAGACAAAAAACAACAGCCTATAACACGGGTTTTGCGTCAGGCGGGCTGACGTGCAAACTTTGAGCTATGTGCTTCTAATGAACTTTAGTAATAATTTGAAACTTTGTGCTCCGAAACCCGCCCGAACGCAAAGCCCGAAAACGTTGTGTGCAAGGCTAACTGACAGTCTTCGTATCAACCTTATTATCGTCTTGAAATTCCCAATAAGCATCGTCAAGTATTTCATCATTTTCATCTGATGTGTTTTCAAATGCGTCAAAAATAACTTGCATCACTTCTTTCTCGGTCACTTTTAGAATTTTAGCAATTCCAATAATATGGTCTTCTAATGGTAAATCTCTCATTTCGTTTTCAAATTAAATTTAGTGCTGCTAAACCGCCCAGCACATAACAGCGGTTTGGCAAAAGCTGCCATTATAATTTGTTCGAAAATTAAGTATCCGTTAGGCAGCCTTCGCCAAGCCGCAAAACGTTAGCAGC